>NZ_BAAFSF010000004.1:0-716168 GCF_045865415.1 Porphyromonas miyakawae | reverse complement strand
GTCTACTTCACCTACACCCATGACCATCCTATCTCCTTCAACCCTTTTTATACGGATGACAAGTTCTTTGATGTTGAGAAGCGAGAGAGTATCTGCACCCTACTGATGACGCTTTGGAAGAGTGCCGATGAGCGGGTCACCAAGACTGAGCTGGAGAGCTGGGCTCTGCTGTCAATACCTATATCGAACTCATCTGCTCAGATGCTAGTATTGTCCGAACTTCAATAGCTTCTACGAATACCTTAGAGATGTCTATCGTAAGGATATGGAGCAGCGAGATATCAAGGTGACGCTCTCAGACTTCAATATCAATAACCTTCTGACTACGCTCAAGCAGTACTACAAAGGTGGGCGTTACGACTTCCTACTGAACTCGGATAAGAACATAGACCTGCTCTCAAAGCGGTTTATCGTCTTCGAGATTGACCAAGTGAAGGACAATAAAGACCTCTTCCCCGTGGTGACCATTATCATCATGGAAGCCTTTATCAATAAGATGCGCCGACTGAAGGGTATCCGCAAGATGATCCTCATCGAGGAGGCCTGGAAGGCGATTGCTTCGGAGAATATGGCGGACTACATTAAGTATCTCTACAAGACGGTCAGAAAGTATTTCGGAGAGGCTATTGTGGTGACGCAGGAGGTAGACGACATCATCTCTTCACCCGTAGTGAAGGAGAGTATCATCAACAACTCTGACTGCAAGATCCTATTAGACCAGCGTAAGTACATGACCAAGTTTGATGGTATCCAGTCGATGCTGGGTCCTCTCCGAAAAGGAGAAGAGCCAAATCCTCTCAATCAATCAGAACAACGATCCTCACCGACTCTACAAAGAGGTGTGGGTCGGGCTGGGAGGTATGCAGAGTGCCGTCTATGCTACAGAGGTGAGTATGGAGGAGTATCTCACCTATACGACAGAGGAGCGAGAGAAGCTGGAGGTCATGCAACGTGCGGAGCAGCTGGGAGGAGACATTGAGTCGGCCATCCGACAACTCGCCATAGAGAAAAGAGATAAGCAATAATAGTAACAATCAAATACCTAGTGACAATGAAAAAGTATCTGCTGATGGCTCTCTTTGCAATGAGCCTATTTATCCCTCAAGCTCACGCTCAGTGGGTGGTTACCGATCCTGGGAACTTTGCGGGGCAACATAGCTAACTCCATTAAGGAGATTGCTACCGCCTCGAAGACGGTCAAAAACACGCTAAGTGGTTTTAAGGAGGTGGAGAAACTGTACAACGACACCAAGAAGTACTACGATGCACTCAAGCAGGTGAACAACCTTATAGGCGATGCCTACAAGGTGAAGGAGTGCATCCTAATGGTGGGAGACATATCAGAGATCTATGTGACCTCCTACAAGAAGATGCTAGCGGACCCAAACTTCCGCCCCACAGAGCTAGCCGCTATGGCTGCTGGCTATGCCAAACTCTTGGAACTGAGTGGCGAGAGTCTCAAGGAGCTGAAGTCTGTAGCTAAGAGCAAGGTGTTCTCAATGAATGATAGCGAGCGTATGCAGATGATAGACCGCATCTATACGACACTACGTGAGTATCGATCGATTGTTTCTTACTACACCCGAAAGAATATCTCCGTGAGTTATGTACGTGCTCACGAGAAGAATGATCTAGCATCGGTCCAAAGCGCTTTATGGAAATCCAGAGAGCCGATATTGGTAAGACTGACTACGTAAAGATAGCCGTTAGGATCTATGGACTTTGCATCACTACATGAATTACTCCGCTCCACCTATCAGGAGATGATGCCTCTCTGTGGAGAGATGACGGGCATTGCCAAGGGGATTGCGGGTTTAGGAGCGCTCTTCTATGTAGCCGTAAGGGTGTGGTCTTCGTTGTCTCGTGCCGAGCCGATTGACCTTTTCCCCTTACTGCGACCTTTTGTGCTGGGCTTCTGTATTATGTTCTTCCCAACGATTGTACTGGGTACGATGAATACGATTCTCTCTCCTGTGGTACAAGGTACAGAGCGAATGGTCAATAAGCAGACGGTACAACTAGACAAGTTGGTTGCTAAACGAGACAAACTACAAGAGGCTGCCTATCTCCGTAACCCCGAGACGGCTTACTTGGTTTCCAATGAAGCTTTTGACCAAAAGATAGAGGAGATGGGGATCATCGGGCCGAGCGATGCGGTGACCATCGCTGGGATGTATGCCGAGCGTGCTGCTTACCAAACAAAGCAGTGGCTTATGAAGCAACTCCATGACCTCATAGAGTTGCTATACCATGCGGCTGCTCTGATTATTGATACGCTCCGCACCTTCTTTCTTATCGTGCTGAGCATACTGGGACCAATCGTCTTTGGTATTGCCGTTTGGGATGGCTTGTCGGGGTCGCTTACGGCTTGGTTCTCACGCTACATATCGGTCTATCTGTGGTTACCCGTGAGCTCTGTCCTCTCGGCGCTCCTCACAAAGATACAGGTGTTGATGGTGCAGAAGGATATTGCAGCATTGAGTGACCCTAACTATCTGCCCGATTCGGGTAGCTGGTACTACATTGTCTTCTTTCTGATTGGTATCGTGGGGTACTTCTGTGTTCCTACGGTAGCGGGCTGGATTATAGAGGCTGGTGGTGGTATCGGGGCGTACGGACGCAATGTCAATCAGACGGCGCAACGAGGAGCTCAGGGTGCCTATACGGGAGGTAAGGCGGTAGCTGGTGCCACGGGGTCTATAGCTGGCAACGTAGGCGGACGTATCAAAGGGGCACTTATCAAGGGCAAATAGCGCCCCTTCAGCCGAAGGGTGGCTATGACACGCTTGATGAGGATGCGATGACCACGTGACGGTCGTATGACGGTCAGGTGGGTAGGATTAGCTCCTCCTATGTGCGTCAATATAGCAGCTGGGGGAGGTAAGCGTAGTGCCTGCCGTGTGGCACTACAGTTTCCTACCCATGGCACTGGAGTTTCCTGCCTATGAAACTAGAGTTTCTTACCTATGAAACTGCAGTTTCCTTCGTATGAAACGAAAGACTGAAAAATGAGACGTCATATTCCGACAAATGAGACGTCATATTCCGACAAATTGCAGTGCCAAGTGGGGTTGGCACTAGAGTTTCACCCGTATGGCACTGGAGTGCCAAGGCGCCTTGACACTAGACTACCCCTCAGAAGTTTTTAGATATAAGACAATTAGAATAATGGAATATGGAATTCAAATCACTCACAAACATAGAGACCTCTTTCAAGCAGATTAGGCTCTACGCCATCATCTTTGCGATAGTCTGCATAGCGGTCAGTAGCTATGCGGGTCTATGCTTCGTACAGCTTTGCTAAGAAGCAGCGTGAAAAGGTGTACGTACTGGACCAAGGGAAGTCTCTGATGCTGGCTCTGAGCCAAGACGCTTCGATGAACCGCCCGGTGGAGGCTCGAGAGCATGTAAGACGCTTTCACGAGCTTTTCTTCACGATTGCGCCCGACAAGGATGCCATCGAGAAGAATATGGAGCGTGCTTTCCAACTGTGCGACAAGTCCGCTTTTAACTACTACAAGGATCTAGCGGAGAAGGGGTACTACAATCGAGCTATCTCGGGCAATGTCAACCAACGTATAGAGATTGACTCCATACGGTGTGACTTTGACTCATACCCCTATGAAGTAACCACCTTTGCTCGGCAGTTTATTATCCGACAGAGCAATGTCACGGAGCGAAGCTTGGTGACTAGTTGCTCGCTACAAAACTCGGTTCGCTCGGACAACAATCCGCAAGGTTTTTTGATGGAGCACTTCCTCGTACGAGAGAATCGTGACATCCAAACTTACAAGCGATAAGACTATGAAGCGGAAAAGTAGACCTACCCTCAGAAGAAGCTATTTGAGGGGGCAGGTACGGCTAAGAGAGCGATGCAATATGCTAACGAACAGACAGCGACAGATTATTGTCTACGGACTGAGTCTCGTCTACCTAGTCTGCTCAATCTGGATGGTGGCACAGTTCTTCCTCCCGCACCGTGAGGAGATGCCACCTATCCCTATGGGGGAGCTGGTGGACAGCCCGATACAGAGGGATACAACCTACATCAAGAGAATGGAACATTTAGCGATTAGTAACTATGGAGCATAAACAGAAAGAACAATTGAAGAAGGTGTTAGTCTTCGCAGGGCTAGGGATTATCTTTGCCCTTGCTATGTGGTTTATATTTGCACCCGCCACTAAGGAGCAACCGGACGCTGGTGAGGGGTTGAATGACAACATACCACAAGCTACGACCGAAAAGCTAACGGAGAATAAACTCAAAGCCTACGAACTAGTTGACCATACAACTCAAGAGGAGCAAGCTCGTGAGGAGGTGGGGAGACTGGCGGAGTACTTTCAGCAGGAGGGAACCTCGTCTGAGAGCGACCCGCAGGAGGCGGTCGTTGGTAATAAGATTGAGTCTTCGATGCAACGATACGAGGAGAACAACCGTCTGCTAGCGGACTTCTACGGCTCTGACCCTTATGAGGAGGAGCGAGAAGCTATGCAACAGGAGATTGATGACCTCAGACGTGAACTGCACGAGCTTAGCCAACAAGCCGATGACGAGGAAGCTAAGCAACTAGCTCTTATGGAGAAGAGCTACCAAATGGCGGCTAAGTACTTGCCCGCAGCTGGAGCCTCTCCCGCCCATGGAGCTATGCCTATGAGTGAGCAGGCTCAGATGGTATCTCCGCCTAGCGGTGGAGCTGCCAAGGACGAGGCTCCAATGGAGATAATAGCTGACCGCAAGCCGTTGGTCTCAGCACTGGACCAGCCAATGAGCGACAAGGAGTTTATGGAGATGTACGGAGCCAAGGAGCGGAACATGAGCTTTCATTCGCTCTCTAATAGCTCCGCAATCTCTGGCGAGCGCAATACCCTTTGCGTAGTGGTGGACAAAACAACGACCCTCAAAGAGGGTGATTACGTTGCTCTTCGCCTGGTGGAGACCGCTCGTGTACAGCAAACTTCAATCCCAAAGCATAGTATCTTAATGGCTCAAGCTAAGATCGATGGCAACCGAATGCAGTTGCTGATTAAGAGCATAGAGGTGAATGGTCGCATTCTGCCGGTCAAACTATCTGCCTATGATACAGACGGACAGATGGGAGTCTATATCCCTGGCTCTGAAGAGGTGTCAGCACTCAAGGAGATGGGGGCAAATGTCGGGGGATCGATGGGTACCTCTTTCACCTTTTCCTCATCGGCTAAAGACCAAATCATCTCCGAGGTGACTAGAGGGGTGATGCAGGGAGCTGGACAACTACTACAGAAGAAGCTCCGCACGATTAAGGTGACGCTCAAAGGAGGATATAGACTATTCCTTGTACAGACGAAGTAAGCTTTTAGAACTCTAACAATAACAACTGATATACTTATGAAGAAATGGATTTTATCTATCGTAGTTTGTGCTACGATAACGCTCCCTGCTATGGCACAACAAGTGGAGGGAAACAATCAATTACTGAGTAGCGGAGACCTTTACCAAGGGATGAGCCGATCGATACCGAATGGACGGGTCGTATTGCCCTACGGGCTGGAGGTTACGTTTGAAAAGACGGTGCATCTCATCTTTCCTGCAGCTATACGCTATGTAGATCTCGGGTCGCAAAACATTATTGCTGGAAAAGCTGACGATGCGGAGAATGTGCTGCGTGTAAAGGCTGCCGTCCGTGAGTTTGAGACGGAGACCAATATGAGCGTCATCTGCGAGGATGGCTCATTCTACGCATACAGTGCGCCCATAATAGGGGCTTGATAATTATCACTTTGGCAAGTGATTAGGTTAGTATTCCAATTTATAAACCTATCCCATACCGACTTATCCGAATGGGAAACCAAACGGGGAGTGAAGCATGTCGGTAACGCGATAAGTCAGTTAATTGCTAAACTGCGACTGAATTGCTATGGGAAAAGACAGACACAAGGATGAAGCCTGATTGGTTGAACAATAGTCCTATGACTAATGTAGAGGTGGCAACGGAAAGCAGTTACATACGTTGCCTCGCAGTACCCACGCTTATTGAATGGAGTGATGGGCAAGGAATTTACTGCGACATATCCGTCAGAGAACGGAAAAGGATGTACGTTGCATCCGACAGTCTGTCAAGCCAAGTTATCAAGGCCACTAAATGGGGATTGCCTACACGGAGATGCCGAAAGGCTATGAGCATAGGCTCTGAAAACTCCGCATGGCAACGGAGTTCCCGTAGTAGTCTGAGCGTGGGAAAGCCACGTACATGGCAAAGGGGAACAGCTCGGTAATTTTAATATTGTCAAACGATAACGTGTGAGACGTATGAGAAATCCAGAGACCATATTAAACAGTTTATCTGCACATAGCAAAGATGTGCATTACAAGTACGAAAGGTTGTACCGCATCCTATTCAATGAACAGATGTTTTATGTAGCCTACCAGCGCATTTATGCGAAACCGGGCAACATGACACCTGGTTCAGACGGCAAAACCATTGACGGAATGAGTGTTGATAGAATAGGACATCTGATAGCTGCGCTAAAGGATGAAAGTTACATGCCAACGCCTGCCCGAAGAGTCTATATACCTAAAAAGAATGGGAAGAAAAGACCATTGGGCATCCCATCAATTGAAGACAAGATGGTGCAAGAGGTCGTTAGACTTATTCTTGAAGCTGTCTATGAGGGGCATTTTGAGAACACCTCGCATGGATTCAGACCAAGAAGAAGCTGTCATACGGCTTTGCGTTCCATCCAAACTCTTTTCACTGGTGCGAATTGGTTTATCGAAGGTGACATCAAAGGATTCTTCGACAATATTGACCACCATATCCTGATTGAAACTCTTCGTGAGCGCATATCAGATGAAAGATTTCTTCGACTGATATGGAAATTCCTAAAGGCAGGCTATATCGAAGATTTTACATTTCACAAGACGTATTCGGGAACTCCTCAAGGAGGGATAATAAGTCCTATCTTGGCTAATATATACCTTGATAAGTTCGACAAATACATGCGTGAATATGCGGAATCTTTTGACAAGGGTAAGAAAAGGCGGGAAAACCCACTCCACGCAAGTTATAGTCGAAAGGCTGTAAGATTACGCAAGGCTATCCGAAACGCCACTGATGAAGACACGAAACGTGAATTGCTGACACAACTGAAAGAGATGGAAGCAAAGACACGGAGAGTGCCGGCATCTATGGCAATGGATAGTAACTACAAGAGACTTAAATATATCAGATATGCCGATGACTTTCTAATCGGTGTAATTGGTAGTAAAGCAGATTGCGCAAGAATGAAAGAGGACTTTACAAACTTCATGAGAGACAAGCTAAAACTTGAATTATCCGAAGAAAAGACCTTAATCACTAATGCACAGGATTCTGCAAAGTTTCTTGGGTATGAAATCTCTATCAGAAAATCCGAGGCCATGAAGCGAAATAAGCTGGGATGGTTGAAGAGACCGTTCAGCGGACGCATAATGCTGACTCTGCCTATTGCCACAGTCCAAAAGAAATTATTGGAACTGAAAGCAATGGAACTTAGGGTAATCAATGGAAAGGAAATTTGGTATGCCATGCCACGCAATTACCTGACCAAAGAAGACCCTGCCACAATCTGCGCACGCTATACAACTGAAATCAGAGGTTTGTACCAATATTATAGGATTGCGGACAACATCTCTTATGCAGGAAGTAAATTCGGTTACATAATGCGATATAGTTTCTGCAAAACTTTGGCAAAGAAACTAAATTCATCAACTGCCAAGGTTATACGAAAGTACAGAAGAGACCATGACTTGGCGATACCCTATCAAGCAAAGAAAGGAGAAACCAAGTTCCGAATATTCTATAATGATGGCTTTGCGAGGCAAGAGCCGGACAAAGACGCAACCTGCGATAATCTACCTAACACATTTGTACTTCCTTTCCCTACTCTTGCGGAGAGACTTATGGAGCGCAAATGTGAATTGTGTGGAGCAACTAATGTCAAGACCATAATGTATCAAGTCCGTAAGCTCAGAGGTATAAATACCGATACTGAATGGCACCGACTGATGATTAAGAAGTGGCGTAAGACATTGGCTGTATGCAAACATTGTAATGCAAAAATTCATGCCCATGACAAATAAACTGATATTACCAGTGGAGAGCCGTATGCAGGGAGACTTGCACGTACGGTTCGGGGGCAGGCCATGGGAAACCTACCACCGAAAGGTGGCAAGGCGCCCATTGCCGAGCCTACATGTGAAGTATGCGGATGAACCAGAGAAGCTCAGCATCGAGATGAAGGACTTTCTATCTCCTACGGAGGGAAGACTGCCGAGCAATCGTGCGGACATCTACTTCAAAGAGCTGGGAAGTGAGTCGCCCATATTGGTTAAGCTGATTATGAAGAGCATCTACCAAAATGATAAGCGAACCATCAAGCATGTTGGAGCAAAGCAATTCGGGATGCGCTTCTTACTTCGTGGATTATATGCCCACAATGGGTTGCTTTACTTCCACGTCCGTATGGATAATGAGTCTAATATGCCGTATGCGGTGGACTTCATTACGTTCAAGGTGGTGGACAAGAAGGTGGCGAAGCATACAGCTATACAGGAGCGAATACTACAACCACTACGTGCCTTTCATCAGGTGATGTGGATTGGGGCGGGACGCTCTGAGAGAATAGTCTTTGCCTTGGAGCAGTTCACACTATCGGAGGATAAGCAACTTGAAGTGACGCTCTACGAGCGAAACGGCAGTCGCACGCTCACTTTCTATGTGGAGCCTGAAGACCTTTTGCTCACTAAGAAGATTGATAACCTTAAACTGAAGTGGTGATGAAGAGATGGTTATCCATGATGGTCTGCGTGATGGTGGCTATGGTTGCTGCTATGCCATCGTACGCACAGCGACTAATCCCTAGGCAAAATAGCGTTGAGCTGGTCGGCTCTATGCCGATTATCAAGGGGGAGAAACTATTCGCAAAGGAGAGCTTTGGGGTAGGTCTTGCATTCGCACACTACTTCAAGCGGGCAAACTACGCTTTTCTCTTGGCGGAGTATGAGCAGCAAGGGTTGACTTATCGCTCTTACAATGTTCCACTGCGTGATGTGCTACTGCATTTCGGCTATATGCACCCGATACTCTCGGATTGGGGGAAGAATGTCTTTGGCTATTTGGGACTATCCGCTCTCTGCGGTTATGAAGAGCTGAACGAGGATAAACGGTTGCTTCCCGATGGGGCTACACTCCTGGATCGGTCTCGCTTTATTTATGGTGGAGCGATACATAGCTTGGTGGAACTGTTCCTAACAGACAATCTGCTCTTCGTCCTCGAAGCTCAAGGGCGACTGCTCTTCGGCTCTGACCTGCATCGTTTTCGTCCTGCTATCTCAGCAGGACTCAAGTTCAATATCTAACTACCAACAACAATGAAAAAGTTCCTAGTGAATACGATATGGGCTGTGGGAGCGATTGCCCTCGCCCTCTTTTGTCTATCTGCTTGTACTCGTGAGCTGGATGTGCAGCAGGCTTATGACTTCTCGCTCGAAGTGATGCCTGTGCAGAACTCCATAGCTAAGGGGGAAACGGCTGAAATACGCTGTAGCCTCAAAAGAAGTGGTCGCTTTGCCAATACGCAATACACGATCCGTTACTTCCAGCCGGATGGCAAGGGCTGCTTGAAGATGGATGATGGCACTGTATTCAAACCGAATGACCGATATCCGCTCACGAGAGACGCCTTCCGGCTCTATTACACTTCACGCTCTACCGACCGCCAAACAATTGACATCTACGTGGAGGATAACTTCGGACAGCTTCAGCAACGGACTTTCAACTTCAACAATGAAAGGGAGGATAAACCAAAATCATCAATAGAAATACAGCCAACTTAGGAAGAAGTGTAATCTTCTTTGATTGCGACTTTCTTTTGCTTCTTTGCTTTGGTCGCCTGCTCGTACTCAAAGACAAAGAAAAGAAGCCCCCGAAAGTGTTGCCGTCTGTCGGCACCCTTTTGGGGGCTTTTGTTATTGAATCTACGAACAAGGTTCCGAATCTTCATCCTTTTACTTACCTTTGAGACAAACAGAGAATAAAGAGATATGGCAAGAGCTACAACAAAGGCGGATTTGATGACATCTGCTAATCAACAATTTGTGAAGATGTGGGAGCTCATCGACAGTATGAGTGAGGAGCAACAAGCGACACCTTTTGCTGTGGAAATGACTACAAGCGGTAAGGAAACACATTGGAGAAGAGACAAGAACTTGAGGGATGTACTTGTACATCTGTACGAGTGGCATAATCTGCTATTGAATTGGGTCCAAGCCAATAGCAATGGGGTGCCTAAGCCTTTTCTTCCCGAACCTTACAATTGGAGAACCTACCCTGCACTGAATGTTGAGTTTTGGAAGAAGCACCAAAGCACATCGTTGGAGGAAGCAAAGGAAAACTTGAAAGCGTCTCATAATGCTGTAATGGTTTTGATAGAAAATTATTCCAATGATGAACTTTTTGCCAACGGCTCATTGCCTTGGACTGGGACATCTATACTGGGAGCATATTGTGTCTCGGTAACGGCAAGTCACTACGATTGGGCGATGAAGAAAATAAAGAAGCATATCAAACTCTTGAAATAAACTTAGTGGAAAAGAGCCGACAGCTCCTTTACCGAACTTCATCGTACAACTTCCCGTATCAGTTGGCTATGGGCATTGACAAGGCTCACAATTTGGTCGTGGTATGGGGTGTTTTGGTTGCACACACCACGGCTCTGTGTCACTTGGAGTGTGTCCAGAGAGACCTCTATCGTCTCTATTCGTTTGCCCTCAATGGTAGCCGACAGAATGAGCGAGTTCTCTTTGAGATAGTACTCATTTGAAAATAGGCAGTGATGCAATTCAGCTCCTTCGTCTATATACTCCTGCACGCTCTCCAGGACGTGTACTTGGATTGTGCCGTCCGTGAAACGGATGCCGAAGAACTTTGACTTGAGTTCACGAAAACGCTCCTCGTCCGCCATTGCCTTTTCCCGCTTTCGCTCCATCGCCTCCCGCTCACGCTGTCTGCGGAGCTCCGCTTCTCGTTTGTCATGCTCCCCTCTGAGGTCGGAGGGGCAGATATATTTCGGACTGTGGATGTCCTTACCCAATCGTTTGAGCATATCTACATAGTCACACCATAAGACAATGTCGCTTATTATGTAGTGGTGACGCAGTGTCAACTTGTATGAGTTCCAATAGATGTCAAGCCCTTTGCCCCTTGATAGGAAGTGTCTTAAATCCTTGTATCGTCCTGCTTTCATCATTGTTTCTGCACGACTATCAGTAAGTAGAGCTGGGATGAGTTGAGTAGGTGCTATGCCGTGAAACTCTCCGTTGAAGCCATTCCTATAAAGCGTATTCGTGACCTTTAGCTTCGGATATATCTGCGAATAGGCTACATATCGGTAAGCTTCGCTATCGTTACGGATAGCCATCGGAGAGCAAAAAGAAAAGCTATCAATATAGTGTCCAAAAGTTCGCTGTATGGCTACTAATGCTTGTCTCCCTGCATCGTTCCACCAATAATGCCCAATCTCAATGACAGAGCTCTGTGCTCTGCAACCTTTCTCCATTTCAGCCACGAGGAGGAACATCCGCAACACTTGATACTCACCACAAGTGGTTAGTAGCGTGAAGTACTGCTTCTGTTGTAACTTACGCGCTCTTGTTGTCTTGACTTGCAACCTTGCCCTACATTGAGGGCAAGTGCAAGTATCTATAGGCTGCTCTAAAGTCCAACTATAACCACAATCCATACAAGTCGTACGACCTTTAGGTAAGCGGAAGGCAAAGTGGTCTATGCACTCTCGGAATGCCCACTGATGCTGTGCTTTTGTTATCGGGCATAGTCTCGTACTCCGTGCCAAGACGGCTTTCTCAAACTTGTTTCTAGGTTTCATAAGGCAAGGGTGTCAAATAGTGTGGGTTGCGGTTGTATAGAAGATGTTGTCTCTGTTCTTTCAGTTCTCTTGGGTCGCTCATTTCGCTTCTGCAATTTGACAAGTTCCTCTTGTTGGTATTGCTTGATAGCTTCCTGCCGTGCTTGCTTTTTCTCTTCTTCGGAGAGCTCTACAACGTGATTGACCACAACATTGCAACCAGAGACTTTATCCACCTCTATATCATCTTCATCATAGTAGTGAACTGCCATTGAGTATATCTCCTCATCGGCAAAGCCATTACAACCACTTCTTTGCACCTCACTCAAGATATAGAGAATGCACTCCTCTATGTTCTTATGGGGCTTCTGTAGATTGGGCGCAAACAAAGGGTCTGTCATCGCACGTTCATTAAGATACTCGGCTATCGTTCGGGTAAATTGTTCTGTTCCTTTCATTGTCTTATCGGTATTAGTGCTGTTACTGCTTGGGTATCTCTACGATTTGGTTGATAGGTCCATAGAGGTAGTTGCGTAGGCTGGTGCGGTCGGGAGCATAGTACTCTGCCCACTGTCCATATTGATTGACGAGGTACTTCTTCAATACATCAATGAAGTCAAATCGCCATCCTTGTAGCGGTACGGCAGAGCGGAAGTAGGTATTGTTATTCACCGCTTCACAGAGCCAATCCTTATCCTCACGGCTCATTCGCTCGCCACGATTAAGCTTTGCTCTCAGGAGATATACAGAGCTGTCACAAAGGCTTTTCAATGGGGGTACGTTCCAATGGACGAACTTGGTAGCCAACGCCTGCTCACTTTGTTCAAACTCAGAACTTATGCGGTAATGAGAGGAGGAGCTATATCCTTTTTCTTTCGTTGATGATGTCATATTTACTTTCTGCTTATTCATAAGAGACCTTTTTTTTATGCGTTCAAAGATCGGAGTATGCTGATTCCTTTTTTCAAGCAAAAACAAGGTAGCGGGGCAAGACTTACACAAGGTTTTGGCGGAAAATACTACCCGAAGCGAACAGCATAGGTGTGGAGATTTTCCAGACAAACCGAATGGCCTGACCTTGGGAAAGTCTTTAAGCCCCGTACTACCTTTGCGATGAAAAAGAATCAGCTTCCGATTTGACCACTGCATAACTGGGGAACTATGACTGAGAAGCAGAAGTGCAATGCCTAAACACAAGAAGCAAAAAGGGTGACTAGACTCGAAAGAGAGCCAGTCACCCAAAGAGTTGTTTCTCTGAAGAGAGAGAGGTGCTATATCATAGCACGCAAAGTAGTATTACGGCTAGTACAACAATCCAAAAGAGGTAGCGTAAAAGCGTAAATGTGATTTGCAGAACGGTACGAACGATGAATCGTAGTACCACAAAACCAATCAGTATCAATAGAGCTGTTACGATCTGTGCTGTGACTAACTTAGAGAGTAAGTACACTCCACCCGATAGGATACCTATAAGTAAGGTAAGTCGGATGATGCGAGACCATTTGATCTCGTTGCTTGGAGTTGTTTTGGACGCAACTTGTAATGGTTCCTCTTTATCTGCAGGAACACTTGCCCGTATGAAGGCTGGACTGTGCAGGTCTTTGTTCACGAGAGATCTATTCATATTCGGAGTCTTTTAGAGTTTTCAAGAGCAGAGCCAAGAGACTATGCGACATAAAGACAAGAGATAGAATATGCTCTTGACGTATGGCGCAGAGAGACTATCTTGGCTCTTGAAGCTCAAAAGGCGCACGAGATAGGGATAATCTACATTGTCGACTCTAATGCACTCACATTGCCTACCGCGGGAAGTTGATTAGCTTCGATAAGAAGTACAACTGTTCCTGTCAGTTCTGTGTAGAGCGTATCATACTCAGGTGTTGCAACAAATTCATCCGTAAGGTTATACTTGTCAAATAGGTTCTGTATCGCCTTGTTCCCGAGAAGTATCCGAGAGAGTCGTTCGGGGAGTGGGGAGGGGAGCTCCTTTTCAAACTCATTCTCCAAGACGGACACAAGCGTGTCGTATTTGGAGAAATGCAGGTCACGATATAGTACTTCACTCGCCATACTCTCTGCTTCGGGATACGAGAATCCTTCTTCCACAGCATCACAGTAGGTAGTAAGAGCTTCATCAGCTCGTGCCTTGATAAATGGCTTGTCTTCCACCTTTTCAGGGAAATGCTCACTAAGGTAGCTCTCTAGCTTTAAGCGGAAGTAGGATAGTTCTTTCTTATTCGTTGTCTTCATCTTCTTATTTGGTTTTAATGGTTGCACTTATTGCCAGCTATTCTCCCCGATACCCATTGCCGTATTGAACTTGCCTAGCTTGTCAGCAAACTGCTCCATGTCATGTTCAATCTTCTTATTGGTGATACGGGCATAGATTTGCGTTGTTCGGATATTGGTATGACCCAGCATTTTAGAGACACTCTCTATCGGAACTCCCTTGCTCAGTGACATTGTCGCAAAGGTATGTCGAGCTAGGTGGAAAGTCAAGTTCTTCTTGATACCACATATATCTGCAATCTCTTTGAGGTATGAATTGGTCTTCTGATTGCTGAGGATAGGGAAGAGCTTGCCATCACGATAAGTTTGGTGGCTATATTTACTGATGATGCGCTTAGGGATATCAAGGAGCAGCACATTGGTCTCCACGCTTGTCTTCTGTCGCTTAGTCATAATCCACTCTTTGCCACCAAGCATCACGATATTGTCGGGTGTAAGATTAGCCACATCAATGTAGGCTAAACCTGTAAAGCAGGAAAAGATGAAGATGTCTCGTACCAGCTCCAATCTCTGGATATTCAACTCCTTGTTGACAATCTGTAAGACCTCTTCATCAGTCAAGAACCCTCTATTCACTGGCTCTAAGTGAAATCGGAAGTTGACAAAAGGGTCGTGATGTAGTACGCCTAACTTTTGCCCCAAAATGACTACAGTCTTGAAGGTCTTCATCGTCTTAGTGGCTGTATTAGGATTTTGCCCCACCACTGTGCGTAGGTATAGGTCAAAATCATGTATAATCATATAGGTTAGCTCCGTGAGCTTGAGGTCTCTACGTCTGAGTTTATCTTTTAGGAACTCAGAAAAGCGTCTTTTGCAGACCTTATACTTTTGAAGAGTGGGCGCAGAGACTGAGATGCCAACTCGAGCTGCAACATCTTCATTGTGTTTGTCGAAGAGTTGCATGATGGTATCTATATCTTGTTTTTTGCCAAGATGTTCTGACTTGATACGCTCTAACGAGAGCTCATCAGTCATTTCTAACTTGCGAAAGATGGCTTGTAAACCACTTTGGATGTTATCCAATTGCAAGTTCGTATTCAGAGCTTCGGTGTGACGCCCTTTTACTCGCTCTTTTTCGCGATCCCATTGGGACTGCACGATGGTGATGCCAGTGGAGCCTAGTGACATCCGCTCATTGTTGAGATAGATGCGTAGCATGACTGGCGTTTTTCCTTCCTTGTTCACATAGTTGCTACGAAGGTAGAATGCTGTTCTGAAAATTGATTGCATACATTGTCTGTTTTTATTGTAGCCAAGCATAGAAAGTTTGCGACCAGAAAAGCTACACATTTATGGTGCTATAACTCTCTACAACTCGCCTACAAAGTTGCACATAATTGTTTGAACTACAGCAATGTACAAGTACTCTAAACAGACTCTCTACGTACTCTTGGCTACAATTATTTTTTGCGAGAAAAAAGTGTAGCCAGATTGTAGCCATTGGAGAGTATTTTGGGCGTTTCGGCTATCTCTGTAACTACTCTGAAGAGGTAGAGGTCTATAAAACAAAAGTATCGTAACTCGTTGGAATTACGATACTTATACTTTTTCAGTAATACTCTCTGGCGATGCCGCCAGAGTACTTAAAGCGGAGAGAGAGGGATTCAAACCCCCGGAACGGACAAGCCGTTCACCGGATTTCGAGTCCGGCCCAATCGGTCACTCTGGCATCTCTCCTTAGTGAAATCCTTTAGAATATTTCATCTATCGGATAGCTCTCGGTACGCCTTGATACACATTACTGCGGATGCATATGGCGATACGATACTTTAGCCGCACACAAAGTTAACAAATTCGGCACAAACTCTACTTCCCACTGCTCCAAATAGACTTTCTCAAGGGTGCCGGATCGGCACCTTTTATTATGGTAAATGACCCATATACGCTCCACGCATTTGCCGAATGTTACATAGCAAAGTGTTACCTTTGTGGCAGTAAAATACGAAGCTTACCGGTATGAATTTAAGGTCCCAACTCCTCCACGCCACGTCTGCAGCCATTCTATTCCTCTGTACTATGTCCTCTGCCCAAGCACAAGACAAACCTACCTTTAAGCCGGGCGGATACATGCAGGCCGTTGTACAAATGGCACAACCCAACGGAATCCCTTCGGTCGGGAGTACGCACCATGAGCAGGGCAAATACTTCCTACGCGCCGGACTACGGAGAAGCTATTGGGGCGTAGAAAGCACCTACAAAGGCTGGAAAGCAAAGGGCGAAATCATCATATTAGACCATAAACTCGATTTTTACAAAGCCTACATCGGTTATACGCTGCCCCAAAATAAGTCGTGGAGCTTTGATGCAGGCTTGAATACGGTGCCCTTCGGTATGGAGCTTACCACAAGTAGTCGCGATAGGGAAACAATTGAGCGGGCTCTTTACTTCAAAGATCTCTTTCCCAGTGATGTGGACTTTGGACTGGCAGCACATTATAAATTACCCCACCAGAAACCCTACTATGTGAATCACCTTACCGTTGATGCCGCTCTAATAGGGGGCAATGACAAACATGGCATGCGTAAGTCAATACCGGATGCTGTGCTTCGCTTGGAAGCAGGGCATAAGGATGAACAAATGGTGCGCAAATATGGCGTAAGCGGCTTCTACGGATATGTAACGGATAGCAAGGGCAACCACTATACACGAGCTTATGCAGGATGCCATCTGGGCTACGCACTTTTACGGCAATCCTATTGTGCTAAGCTCTATTTAGAGGGAATTATGGGACGGCAACCCGGATTAGCTACGCAAAACTATGCTATTGGCAAGAATGCACCCGAGCAGAATCCCGAAGGCGGGGCTATTAAGGAGCGGGACTTTATGGGTGGCATGGCCATGATTGCTGTACGTGGCACGAGTGTACCGCTTGAAGGGGTGGTAAAGTATAGCTACTATGCCCGCAACTATAACCTCAAGCGAGAACTGGAAAAGGGATTTGCTCCGGAGCCGTCTCAGTTTCTTGCGGAAGGCGTTTCCCATAATACAACTTTTGCACTCAATGGGTATTTCAACGACAACCGAGTCCGCGTGTCGTTATACTACGAGCTTATATTCCGTCAGACCGCTGCGAATGCAGCTTATAAGCCCATCATGCAGGATCGTGACGATTTACTCTCACTGGCTCTCCAGTTTGCCTTTTAACCCCGACTTGCGCCTATAGCGGATCTCCACCGCTGTATCAATGCAGTGCTATACGGACATCACCCTCCGAATTCCGCGATGCATTCCTTCGCTCTTGCTAACCGGGCAATGCCTCCTCTCTAATCGTAGCATCATGTGGATTGATTCCCTATTCGCTGTCAAAACGGCTTCTTGCGGTATGCCACAGAGGCACGCTGTTTGGTAACTATAAATTACTCGATAGGGGATGAGAAAGCCAATCCTATGCAATGGATAGAGCTACCTCCCCAAGAATGGAAGTTTGATTCTCTTGATGATTTCATTCCTCACGCAGGTTAGGGATATTTCGTAGGAGAGAAAAAATAGTTTCATCCGAATGATTCTTCAGTTTCATCCGCTTGGGAAAAGTTTCCCATCCGTTTGGCACTCCGGTTCCATTAGGATGAAACTCTAGTGCCAAGCGGATGAAACTAGCAAAAACTACCCAAACGCATAAAGTTTGGAGTGTAGTTTAGCTTTTTATAGAAAGAATGCTTAAATTCGCTGTCACGAGGAAAGTTCTCAGCAACTCCTCACGTTTTCTTCCACATTTTACTACGTTGCGACCAGCCATAGCGCAGTAAGAGGTGGAAGGAGAGTGTGGCCCCTAAGAGAGCTTGCTCCCTGTATCACCAAAGAGGCTTTTTTTATACACAAAATATAGTTACAAGCTTATGAAAAGACTACTACCTATTCTGCTATGCTTTTTAGCATTCGCAGCGCCACGGCTCTATGGTCAGAAGACCTATCCCGTGACTTTCAGCGCTACGGAAGGAGGTACACTTACGGCGCAAGCGCTCAATCCGTGGGTGAACTTCCAGTCTGGTGACCAACTCGTTGCGGGTACAAATCTTAACTTTACTGCATCAGCCAATAAAGGCTACCAGCTAGAGTATTGGGAGATCAATGGTGAGCGAAGCGATCTCACCGATTACGCCATTTCGCTATACAATCTGCAAGCTCCTCTTAACGTGGTAGCGCACTTTAAGACAGCTCCCACTGACGGCTATAAAATCCATATGTCCGTCATAGGGGAGGGCGAGATGACAGCCCACATCGGCTCCTCATCCTATTGGGGTGGGACATCAGTCAAGGATGGCGAGTATGTCCCTGCAGGAAGTCGTGTCGCTTTTGAAGTTACGCCAAAGAGTGGCAAAACAATCGGATACTGGACCATTAATGGGAAAAAGGATAATGAGAACTACGGCAAAAAGGAGGTTGTCTATACTGTCATTGCAGAGACTACAATGTCTGTGGAAATTGTTGATCCTGTCTACAACAAAGTAACATTTGAGGCTACCGAAGGGGCAACGATTGCAGCATCAGCTAACTGGCGTTCTATTAACTCCGGAGACGATATCCTACGTGGTACCGAGGTTACTTTTGATGCTGAGTTTAACCCGGACTACAAGCTAGACTACTGGGAGGTCAATGGAAGCCGCTATAATAGCAACTCTATAAAGTACAAAGTGATGGAAGACACCCATGTCAAGCTAGTCGCACGACAGAAGGACAAATTCCCCGTGAACTTCTCTGCAGAGGCAAACGGAGAGGTGGCTGCTTTCTTCCGAGTAAAGGACAAGAATTACAACATTTCGTTTTCAGAGATAACTACCGGTGAGGTAATTGCAGAGGAGAGTCAATTGGTGCTTTTGGCTAAGCCTAACGAAGGGTATCATCTCGTCGGCTGGACGTTAGCAGGCGATACCATCGGTAAGGGAAACGTCCTCTCCTATAAGGTGACAAATGGAGATAACACCATCGTTGCACACTTTGCCACAGGGGCCGATACAGAGAGTG
The DNA here is from genome assembly GCF_045865415.1 of Porphyromonas miyakawae. Taxonomy (NCBI): domain Bacteria; kingdom Pseudomonadati; phylum Bacteroidota; class Bacteroidia; order Bacteroidales; family Porphyromonadaceae; genus Porphyromonas; species Porphyromonas miyakawae. The sequence goes on along the minus strand of NZ_BAAFSF010000004.1, from coordinate 697,037 downwards.
TCCCGGTGCACTTTTCCGCCGGTGAGGGGGGCAGGCTGACAGGCCAAGCGAGTATATTTAGTCCTTCCTATGTGCAATTTCCGGTAAAGGAGGGCTTCCCGGTAAAGGTAGACACAAGAGTTACCTTTACAGCAATTCCAGACTCACTCTATTTGGTGAAGAGTTGGAGTGTCAATGATAAAAACCAAGATTACTACAAAGGCAAGAAAGAGTTTTCACACAACTTTAAAACAGAGGATAGGGTGCATGTCGAGTTTGAGCGATTTACACCTAGCATTATAACGTATGAAGCATCTCCGGCAGAGGGAGGTAGCGTAGAGGTTAGAGACTTCAACTATGAAGAGGTTAAGTCCGGATATCCCGTACCTGAGGGTAGCAAGATTTCGGTATCTGCTCGTCCTAACCTTGACTATACATTTGACTACTGGGAGATAAATGGTCGACGTAGTGACCACTATACAGTAAGTAAGATCTCCGATTACCCGGTGTGGGATAATCTCAAGTTCAAGGCTTATTTTCGGAAGATCGTAAAGCTACCCGTCACCTTCTCCGCAAATGGAGATGGCTCCGTAGAGGGAAAGTTAGGATATTGGGGTGACAAGATAAACTCTAACGATATCTTCGAGGAGGGTACTACCCTATACTTTACAGCAACAGCCAATGCTGAGGCCAAGCTAAATAACTGGACTATCAATGGAGTAGATACGCTTACGGGGAAAACACAGATCTCCTACGTGGTTCAAAAGGACAAGCCCAACACGATCGTCGCTAACTTCACCTCCACCGCAGCGCCTAAGGCTGTCGTCACCTTTACATACGATGGCAAGGGAGAGCTCGCTTGTACCGACAAACTGGACAACTCTCCAGTTACCAGTGGTCACTCTATCCCCATCGGCAAGATACTCAAATTCGTTGCTACACCTGCTACAGGCTACTCTCTCTCCGGCTGGACGATCAATGGCAAGGAACTCTATCCCAACCAGACATCCATCGAGTACACGGTTGTAGAGGGAACCAACGATATCACGGCACACTTCAAACAGGATGTGCCTACGCCAAATAAGGTAAAAGTTACCTACGGTGCAGCCACTGAAGGAGGGGAGGTTTCGGCCTTGCTATATCCGGCATCTGGTATTTTCTCTCCCATAGAAAGTGGAGATGAGGTTGATTATGATTCAAATATATTCTTTGAAACAGATATTAAACCCGGCTACGAAGTGGAGAAGTGGGTAGTCAATAATGAAGAAGCTACCTATGCCGGTAAGAAGAATGGGCTGACGATTGTGGTTAAGGAAAATACTGACGTTCAGGTCTACTTCAAGAAGATTGCTCCAGTAGCAGAGTACGCTGTCACCTTCTCAGCTGATCCGGCTGAGGGCGGTAAGGTCAAGGCAACCGGTTATATAGGTGGTCAATATAAGATCTTCAAAACGGGTGAGACCGTACCGGATGGTTCTTTTATAGACTTTGAGGCTGTGGCAAACGAAGGCTATGAGTTCGAGAAGTTTACAATCAATGGAGCTGACGTAACACCGGACTCTGCTAATCCGAATAAGCTCTCTCAGAAGATCTCTGGCGAGACGAATATCGTAGCACACTTCAAGAGTGTCATCCCGAAGATTACGATTACCTACACGGCCGGGGAGCACGGCAAGTTCGAGGCAGTAAAGGTACAGAAAGAGGGTGAGGATGATGTGCTTATCAACTCAGGTGACAAGGTAGAGAAAGGTGCTCACATTGTCTTCAGCGTAGCGCCTGACAAGGGCTACATGGTAGACAAGTGGTTCGTCAATGGTAAGGAGGTGCATAGTAAAGAGGCGAACTCCTACAATGCGACCTTTAACGAGTCCAGCGAGGTGAAGGTAACTTTCAGAAAGCCAAAGCTGACACTCGCTACTGCTGAAGGCGGTAAAATAGAGGCTAAGGTGGACGGTACAGAGGTGCCCAACCCCTCTGACGTTGCTTTAGGTGCCAAGGTCTCCATTGAGGCTATGCCTAATGATGGCTACGAGCTCACCGCACTTACGGCAAACGATAAGGACATCTTAGCTGCCAAGTCCTTTGAGATGAAGGGTGATACGGAGGTTAAGGCTGTCTTTACCAAGAAGGCTCTGCCCACGACCTACAAGGTAACATTGAAGTACAACGACCTCGGCACCATATCTATCAAAGAGCAGGTTGACCTCAATGCTGTTCCCGAGGGAACGAAGCTGACGGTCGTGGCTAAGGGGGCCAACGATAAGTGTGAGCTCAAGTCGCTCACAGCAAATGGTGAGGACATCCTCAAGGATAAGACCTTTACAGTCACTAAGGACACGGAGGTCGTTGCTGTGTTTGTGGATCACACAGGACTTGATGCAGTCGCTACGCAAGCGTTCTCTATCTATCCTAACCCTGCAAGAGAGTCAGCTACTGTTACGGGTTTAGCTCCTGAGTCAGTCGTAGCACTCTACACGCTGGATGGACAGCTGATCACGCGACTAACTGCTGACCGCTTGGGACGCCTACAGATAAACCTCAGCGCACTGAGCGATGGTACCTACCTCGTAGTTACTGAGGGTGCTACACAGCGACTCGTCGTCCAGCACTAATGCTTTTGATCTGACAGACTATACTCGATCTGACAGACTATATGTAATTAGAAAGAGCTCCGTAGGACATCCCTGCGGAGCTCTTCTCATGGTATCGTGTCGTTACCTCTAATCTCTAATATTGAATACTTCGAATCCTTTCTTAGAGATGTAGATGAGCTCTTTGCATAAATGCGTCTAGAGAAGAGCCAGACAACAAATCAGTTAGGGGGTGCCACTCTCGGTGACAACCCTCTCAACTGATCCTATGGGCGAAACCCTATAGTAGGACCCAAAACCCAAACGACTCAACCCCCTCCGGCAAGCATTATACAATACTTGTAGTGAAACTCGGATCAATTATGTGATAGGAAAGCGCTCACACAGGATCTCGGATGGAATCACTTTGGTTTGTTTAGTATGGCACTGGTGAAGCTTACTCTCTGAAGAATGGATAGCTCTCACCAGTCTCTTTGAGCACAAGGTAATAGGAACCTTGAGGCAGATCATCAATAGTCAAGACTTCCGTTGCATGCTGCAAGAGCCCGGTAGCAATGACTTCGCCTTGCACTGACACAATTTGATAGCTACAAGGAGATGTCTTGCCATGACGATCTACATAGAGTAGACCTGACGATATAGTCGGATAAACTTTACATCCGTGTGCAGTCGTCAGACGCTCAACGCCGGTATCGATACCCTTAATATCAGGGATCCATCCTTTAGCAATCACACCGGCGAGATGTACCTGATCAATGCCTGGAGTACGCTCAAGCTTGAGCTGTCTCATCCAAACAGCATTGTCATCTGTTATCTTCTCATGATTTACATCAGGGAGCTTACTAAGGATTGTCTCTATCTCGGGAATGGATAAGCGTGTATTACGCATGAAGAGTGCTCGGAGATTATCATACGTCTCAGGCATGACAAGCTTGTTGATAGCATTATCGCACATCCACAATTGCACCAGAGAGGTACAACCCGTAAGATCTACTTGCTTAATCTTAGCGTGATTGATGTAGAGCACCTCGAGCTTCTTCAATCCAGTAACATGGAGCTCGTCTAGGAAGTTAAAGTATGCAGAGAGATAGCGTAACTCGGGACAATGAGTCGCGTCTAGTGTCCCAAGTGCATTGTCTGCAACGACTAGGTGCTCTAGCTGAGTAGATGAAGAGAGGTCCAGAGAGGAGAGGTGATTCTTTGCTAGGTTGAGATACTTAATGGAGTTGTCTTTCGGAAGGACGACGGCTTTCAAGTCTCCATTTTGTATTCCAAACTTGGTAATAGTTCCTCCGATGATACGTATTGAGTCACCAGCCACCACAACAGGGAGGGATTTCAGATCTCCAAATCCATACTCACCACCGCTGTAAGTCAAAGTCAGTCCATCACCTCTATCTATAGCAAAGGGGGTGTTTGAATTGATAAAGACACTCAGCCGTGATCCGATTGTCTTAGATGAGTTGAGCGTCAAGCGAGAGGCTGTGGGCTCGATGGAACGGGTAACAGTAGGTTTGAAAGAGGCCATCGCCAGATTGTTCGTAACCTTCGTATCAAGCGTTATATCACCTCTTACAAAGCGTTTAGATAGACCATCCACATTCATCTGGAGGTTAAATCTCTCGCTAAAGTATGCATCCATTTTTCTGTCTTTATAATCCATCGGTGTTATAAACCTGATGATGACAGACTCTAGAAGCCCGGTGGATTTGCTGAAGGAGTACAGCACGTATTTCTGACCTTTGTTGCCGAAGTCAAACTCAATGGCTTCGTAGCCGGCTGGAGGGGTCTCAGCATCCTTGTGAGGATACTGTCCGATCTCGGCAAGGATTTGCTCTTTTGTCATAGCCCAATTGATGTAAGGGTCTATATACTCGTTATGCTGAGCCGGAACCTTTATGTGGGCTACATCCGTCTCCTCACCTACCGTGAGCTCAATCTGAGTAACGCCCACGAGCGCACCAAATATAGAGTCCCCTTTGAGGATGGCCACGTTTGGATCCTTCACAGCTAGCTTAGCTTCTTGTGGAAGTTCCTTATTGAACGTCAGCTTATACCCCTCTCCTCTATGGAGCGTAATGGTATCCCCCTCTATCGTGTAGGTAGGAGTTCCCGGAGTGCCTGCCTCATCTATCTGGATTTTTGAAAAACCGCTCCAAGGCTCCGTAGCTCTGTAGGAATCGATAGCTCGGCTTGGCACGTAAAGCGTGCAATTCTCAAAGCTATAAGCCTTGATGGCATCTTCTCCACAAGTGGGAGGCGTTGTACAAGGGACAATGAGCTTTTTGAGATAAAATGAATTACTATAGAGGGCCTTCGCTTGAAGCTTTTTCAGGGAGGTCGGGAGGGTTAGTTCCTCAAGAGGAAGATAACCAAAAATACTCGATAGCTCATCAGCTTCGTACTCCTTAAAGCCTACTTTCCCCTTAAGGATGCTTGCATCCCGCAGGTCAAGGATCTTGAGACTATATTGGTTTTGTATCGCCTTCATATCGGCATCATTGAGTGCTCCACTGACCTTCATGTGGATAAGGTCAGAGCGACTTCCAAGGTCAGCCGCTAGCTGTCCGGGCGATTCATTTACAAAGGTATAGACCTCTTGTGCAGATAAGACTCCTAGGCTAGTAAGGAGTACAGTTAAGATGAGTAGTACACGAAACCGTTTCATAGCTTTACGTATTATGATTATTGTAATGTAATTATTGCTGTGTAGCCCCCTAGAGCCAGGAGATATGTTCCAAGGGGAAGGGTGGAGAGATCTATCTCTTGACATCCGCTAGTAGAAGCAATTCGTAAGACATGCGCTCCACTTAGGCTATAGATATCGAGAGGCGTTAAAGCCATCATTTGCCGAGCTCTATCGGATAGATAGACTATACCATCAGTGATCGTAGGGTAAAAGAGTAGATTCTCCGCACACTTTGAGGAAATTTTTTCTATTCCCGATGGTGTACCCTCATAAGGTATGTCTCGCTCTCCATTAAAAGCCATAACGAGCCAGTTCTTCTTTCGAGCCTTATCCGCAGAGCTTTGCGAGCATACATTTGCCTCAGATGGATTTTTAAGGTCTAAAACACGTATCTCTGCTGCCGGACGTTGAGTAGGACTCTTTTGAGGCAACGTCTGAAGTAGTCTGTCCATAGCTTGCTCTCCGATCTTATTACAATCCAGTGCGACAGCCTCTAGTCGAGGAGAGGATGAGAAGTCCAGTTCGGTAAGCCTATTTCTGTAGCATCTTAGTTGCTCTAGTTTAGTCAGACCCTCTAGGGAGAGATGCGTCAGTGCATTACCACTACAATCTAAAGATGCTAAAGATTGGCACCCCTGGAGAGATAGGTCGTCAAGTACTTTATTGTTTGAGCAATCGAGCTCGCGTATAGCCGGTGCCTTGGAGAGATCTAAGCTTTTGATGCGATTAGAGCCACAGTCTAACAGCGTAAGCCCTATGAGTCCCTCAGTAGATAGGATGGTAAGCTTATTAAAGGTGCAAAAGAGAATCTTGAGACGTGACAGTCCTGTCAGGTTTAGTTCGGTAAGTACGTTGTCCGTACAGTTTAGCCACTCTAGATTGCGACAGTCCGTCAGTGTCAAGCGAGTCATCTTGTTTCTAAAGCAGAGCAGGGTTTTGAGCGCTTTAAATGGATTTACATCTAGTGACTCAAGATGATTTTCGGAGCAGTCTAACTTCTCTAAGCTTGGAGCGTGTAGCGTAGTGAGCTTGACGAGGTCGGACTTTGCTACGTCCAATTCCTCTATCTCTCCAACGATTAAGACCTTGGATGCGTATAGTTGATACTCTCCATTTTCCGTAAGTGTAGCACCCCACACCTGTAGCGGTCGTTGGCTTTGCATCTTAAGGTTAATTTTGTCATAATAACCTCTCTTGGTCTCCAATAGGAGATGTGGTGGCAGTGCAAGAGCACCAGACCCATCACCCGCTACATCTACTCGCCATCCATGAGCTATAGCGATGTCTGTATAGCTGGTACTCGCTCCGGGATTTCCCTCGATAGTCAGATTAGTCCAGTCTACCTTTCTTTCTGGCTTTGGAAGGCTTTGATAAAGCTCTGTCAGTGAGGAGGCGTCAAAGTTATTGTGCGCAATCTTTATGATACCGATCTTACGGCAGTGGCTTATGTCAATACGCTCTAAGCGATTTCTCTCAGCCTCAAGTTGGTATAGCTCAGGGCAATTAGAGAGGTCTAGCTGATTTAGTTCTAATCCCCCAAGGTATAGTTTAACAAGCCTTGGGGTATGACTTAAGTCTATCGGAGCCTTCAGGGGATTGTGAGATAGAGCTAGCTCTTGCAGAGCGGGAACGCGAGAGAGGTCTATACTCTTGAGATTATTCTCTCGTATGTAGAGCTCCTCTAGCAGAGGCGTTGACTCCAAATTGATTGAAGATAGTTGGTTGCCTCGTAGGTAGAGCTTGAGCAGTTTTGGGTTGTTAGATAGGTCTAGCTCGGTAAGATTATTACGACGTAGGTAGAGCGCCATAAGATTAGGTGCATGAGAAGTATTGATCGCCGTAGCTCCGGCTCCATTTGCCTCGAAGTGTGTCCAGTCTCCGAAGAATGTTAGCTTATCTCCGAGAGGAGTTCCTTTCACCTCTAGCCTAGCACCTGACGTCTCTTGAGTCATTGCATAGTGCTGCAAATGTCCATCCCCCCAGTCTATTTCAAAAGAGACGGGACCACTCTCGGCCAAGCGCAAGTAGTATATCTGCTCTGTGCGTTGTCGGGTCTCAAGCGTAATCTGAGCAGGCAAGCAACCGGAGCCATCGCCCGGAATTTGTGGTCGCCAATTCTTATCGACGGCTATCGAAGTATTGCTCGTCTTAGCTTCATTAGTATCATCACTCTTCGCATTAATTAGATTTGCCTTACTTGCAGGGGCTGATAGTGTAGGCAAAGTCGCATAAATCTGATCTAGGGTACAGGCGTCGAGCTTATTGTTTGCAAATTGTACTCGTGTAAGCAGAGGGCATCCGGAGAGGTCTAGCTCCTGGAGCTTGTTGTCATTGAGATTGATATTTGTAAGCTTAGAGCCTGCTGAGAGATCTATATGCTCTAGTCCACACGCTTGGAGAGATAAAGCAGTTAACTCAGGAAAAGAACCTACACTAAAGGAGGCTATCTCGTTTTGGGAGAGAATGAGTTTCTTTAGCGGATGCCTCGTTTGCTCCTGATTAGCCACACAACTTGTAATTCTTCCGGCAGTGCAGGTTAGTGCACTGACAGACCCGATGATCTCTATCTTAGATCCTGAGCCCTCTATGAGCAACTCTTTAACTGCCGTCCCCACAGTTTCTGTCTGAGTCCACGAGCCTCGCTGTAGGGTGATCCGGGTTTCTGCTTGGGTTGCAGCTATCTTAATTGACACGGCATCGGATCTGTTTGTCGTTAATTCAATCAGCGCATTAGTCTGCTGCGCGGAGAGAGTACTCACGGGAACCAAAAAGAGCAGACACGCTACCAGCGCCCCAGCGCATAACGAAAGGATATGGGTCACATCAAGTATATTAAACTTTCGATCCATAAGCATTTAAAATAGAAGTCTTAATTATAGTTGATATTCATTTTACTGTCGCCAAAGGTAAGAAAAAGTATTTCAATAAAAAGCTCAAAATCTAGATCTATATGATATGGATAACACTGTCTTACCCTGAAAAAAGATGACTCGTAAGTAAGATAATTCGATGCTTGCCCTGGCGTAAAAAGTAGTCCCTCCGCAGATGTATTCAATTTATTTACTCTTAAACATTTATCTGCCCAAGAAAACTAATTTATCAAAAAGAGAAAGGGCTATATCGGAAAAGAAGCCACTAAGGGTTGGCCCACTTTGGGTCATAGCTATGTTCCGATCTTTATACTTTGGAGATTCGTTTGTCCTTAGAAAAAGAGGTTCCCAAAAGCTTCTTTTTGCGGAAAGTCTTTTGGGAACCCACTTTCTTCGTTATACGATTATCGACTATTTCACAATCGTTTTATACGCATTATCACCAATTACTATTATATAGGCTCCTTGCGCAAGGAATACAAATGAGACATTATCCAATCTTTGTTCCACAATAAGCTCACCGTTGCTTTGATAGATCTTGGCATTTTGTCCGTCTGCACCTTTTATCTGAATGCCTCCTGCAAGCCCGATGACCTCAATCCCGGAATATATATTGGAAATGCCATTGGGAATCTGGAGAGCAGCCTTATTGGTAGGCAACGACTCGCCTTTGTCATAGACAGCGGTTACCAAATAGGTATACTCTTTACCCGGTTCCACATCGGTATCTCTAAATTCCCGGGCAGTTACGTATTCGGTATTCCGTTTCTGTCCGTCACGATAGACATTATATCCTTTTAGCTGTAATTCTTCCGGTTGAGCACCTGCTTTTATATAAGAAATATCGTCTAATAGGAGTGCAAATTTCTTATCTGATACATTTCTGATCGCAAAATATTTGCTTCCTTTCGGCACATCAAAAGTATATTCTTTCCATCCCTTTACATTTTCGACATTAATCGTCTCACCAACCTTGACAAAGTGGTTCGGATCTTTATCGGAAAGAGAGTAAAGAAGCTCTATTTGCTCCGGCAGATAAGGCGCACCCATACCGGCTTTCGCAAAAAACTTGATGGTTTGAGCCGAGCCATCGAGCTCCGGAGATATCAGCCAGTCGTCATTCTGTTGCTTTATCAGTCCTTCTGCAGCACAGGCAAAGCTTGCCAATACTTGATTTCCTGAATAAGGATCCCAACTGGCATAAGGAATACCCGCATTATCTACATTGAACACCTGAAACGCCATAGGTTCGCCTGCATGAGGATAATCTATTGGTCCCATATCGGGGTGTAATGTAATTCGGATTGTTCTCTGCTTATCACGGTCTATCGTAGTCCAATCTCCGAAATTAGATATCAAAAAAGCTTCATAATCCTCAAAGGTATCGAGGGTTCGCTTATTTGCCCGATGAATCAGATCCGGAGCGGTCCAGGAAAGACGGACGTCTCCCTTTTCTGAAATTGCCTTAAGCTCGGTTGGTGTCGGATAGTCCGGATAGATAACGGTTGCTTTTACTTCATTTGAAGTATCGTTGCTCTGCACCTGATCTTCGGAGAAAGAGAGGGCTGCCGTATAAGTATTTACTTCAGGATCCAAGACAGACGCTTTTTCCTTGAAAGAGACAGATGCGATACCATCGGCATCCGCATATACTCCCTGTATACGGTTTACTTCTTTCCCATTCTTAAAAAGAACTACCTCATAATCCACTCCGTATACTTCTTGGGAGGTGTTATTCCGAAACGTAAAGTCAAACTTTCCGTATTCGTTGGTAGTTATTCGTTCGGGACCCGAAAAGCTCCAGGCCATAAGGTCATAATCACTTTTCTCTACAATGGATACATTGTCATAATCGGCAAAATTCTCCAAAGTATGCATTGCTTTCCCCTCAAATCCTATTTGTATAAAAGATGCGGTCTTATACTCCTCAGACAGCTCTACACTGTAGCGGTTCCACCCCGTATCGCCATCCTTTCCTTCCAAACGCAGCAAGGGAACAAATCCTTTGTATTCGGGAGAAATGCTGACCGTCAGGGAATCACCGACTCCGTTGAAGCGTACCCAAAAGTTTAATACGGGTTTTTGCAGTCCTCTTATATCTATTTTGGGGGATTCGCTTCGGGCTGATTTACCAAGAGATGTGGCAGAGAAGGATTGCATACCTCCGTCGTTGTCTTGTGGTAGTACGCCTTTGAAGTCGCTCATACAGTAGCAGTACGCTTCGCCTATCTTCCCGTTTGTCATTTTCGTAAGCCAAGGACCGCTTTTCATTGTAGCTTTGGGGAAAGACTCTACCATAGGAGCCTTAACAGCAGGCCCGGCAATAGCCGTACAGGTCTGCCATGCTTTTCGACCGGATCCGGCATCATTCACGGCATAAACGCTATAGGCCTGAAAGAGTTGCTTGTCTTTGACCGGAAGCTGGTCATCGTAATATGTATTCTTTCCAAGATTTCGATCCGAAGTTTCATATCCGATTGAAATATAATAGGTCAGATTTTCGGGATCGATATAACCTCCGTTCATTCCTTTCTCGGGGGCATCCCAGGAAATATGTATACGTCCGCTTTGCTTCAAGTCTTCTACGGCACGAAGGTTTACTACCCCTCCGGGAACGTCCATGCCCACATATATTCGTTGAGACTTATCGATACTCTCTACGCCATCCGCTGAAACGACTAATACTGAATAGGTATGCAGCCCGGTAGGAACATAGGTATCTTTATAAGAATATTCTGTCCCCGGTACCGCTTCCGTTATTGTGTTAATTGTTTTGCCGTCTCGATTAATCCGGATGCTAAGCTTGCCCTCTATTTTTTCGCCTGAAAGGAGCGTGGTGGGCGCATTAAAGGTAATATGAGCCTCATTTGCTCCCTTTTCTCCGGGAATGACCTTGAAATCGGAAACAGATTCCGGCGCTGTCACGGGAATCTCGATTATGCTCAGATTATCGATATAAATAGAGCCTCGGTTGGCCTCACTTATGGCATGGATGCCTATGTATGCGATGCCGTCGGAGGTCGCCCGGAAGAAGGTGCTCACGGGGATGTTTCTGTTTTGCACTGTAATCTCCATCGGATCTATAAGACGAATGGTCATACCTTCTGCCGAAGGTTGTGTGCCGAGAGCTACTTCAATGCGTTCTACCGGATAAGTGTTGTTTGCGTTAAATGTCACTTTGTATATAGCGCCTTTATTCATCTGAACAGGCGGAGTGATAAGCCAGTCATCGGCAACATTTGCATTTGCACTGTAACCTACTTTTTGCCCTATATCGGAATAGGTCCATGTATTAGTGTCATTATTGCTGTCAAGAATGACAAATCCATCGATATCCTCTTTTCGATCAAACTCATTGAGATAGGGAAGCACCAGAGCATTGCCTATTTGTATTTCTTTCGAGATCAAAGGTAGGCTGATAAATTGTCCGTTCTTTGCAAATATCTTGTAGTAATATACATGCTTTTGCAGAGAAGTTATCTTGTCAGAAATAGAGCAAGTCGCCAGATTTTCCGCCAAAATAACGGAGTCTTGTTCGCTACCTTTGATAAATCTTACGATTTTGTAGCTCAGGTTTTTGTCATCCAGAAAACCCCCTTTTGCACAGCCCGACGGAGCTTTCCACGAAAGCGTTATATCTTGCCCCTGTGCTTCAAGCATACAATCTGATGGAGCAAGAGGAATACCGTATCCGAACCATGCTGTGTCGCAAGTCATTCGACTAGTTGCATCGGGTTTGCCTGCAGTCGCTTTTATTGTGGTTGTAACACCGATAACGGCGCTTCCTTCCGTACTGACGGATATGGGTAACGAAACTTTCTCTCCCGGTGCTCCGGTACTACTCTTCATCAATGCTCCATTTATGCGTACGCACCACTGCAATTGCGAAGGCAAATCTCCGCCGTCCTCCCCCTTGGAGGGTAAGACAAAGGATACATCGGCAGTATTCAATGAGGTTAGCGTAACCTTCAGATCCGTTACTTCTTTGGGAAGTGCCATAAGATCAGGAGCTTGCCACAGAAATACACCCGTAAACTGCTCGCAGGTAGAGGTTCCCTTATCGGCTCCGAAGTCTGCAACCAATTTAGTCGTCGCATCCTCCGGATTTATCTCGAATACACCGGTATCCCAATATTCATTGTAAGTAGAGAACCAGTATATCTTTCCACTGTCGTAATCACAGGTTGCACTCTGCCACATAGCGTTGGTTTCTACCTTCGTACTTCCCACAAGGGTACATTTGGCGGTATACTTGTCTATCTTGTAAAATTTACCGCTTGCTCCGATACCATAGAGTTTGCCCGAGAGATTAGCCGTTAAGCCTACCATTCTCTCTGCAAGCTCTCCAATCGGCTCGGATCTAAAGGATGAGGTGCCGTTTGCCTCGGACATGACAAGTCGTCCGAGCGTTTGAACTTTGGAATAATCCGAATTGGAGAAACAGCCGAAAATCTGCCGGGTCTCCGGATCAAAAGTCAAATCGGAAGCGATAGAAGAAAAAGAAACACTTGTATATTTTTGCTTAAGCGACCAGTCCTTCGTATCATAAACATATAACGTAATGGGGAAGGTAACCTTACTCCCTTTCTCGGTATAATTGATACTATAATAAAGCCCTTGAGCAAAAGTGCCACCTCCGTAGGTGCGAATCCCCTTTTTAACGAGCTTTATTGCTCCGGGGGCACTCGGGGAGAAGGTGTATATTCCATCGCCCTCATAATACGCACCATGTTCGTAAAATGTACCGATAATGCTCCCATAAAGTTTCAAGTCGGAAAGCTTTGTTTGTGACGGTACATATTGTTGCCCTCTTAGTATCAGGGGCATACTCAGTATCCATAGCATCAGATACCGAAATAAATACTTTGTCATCCTTTGCGACATAATATCGTTTTTCCTAGGTTCCCGCAGAGTGTCCCAAAGAATCCATTGCGATGAATTTGTGGATCATGCACACCGGGTCGCATTAGGGCATTTCTGCATCAAATTTCGTTTTGCAAAGATATTATATTTATTCTGTATGTTTAGTAGAAATATCATTGAAATTATGGACAGCTAGATGTCTTAGTCTTGCTATTGGTACTATAAAAGGCAGAAAAATAGGGACTATACACTTCGTCTGTATAGTCCCGTTCTTCCGAAAAATTATTTCCCCACTCGTTGACTTACCTCGTGTATTTGGATTGGGTGGTTGATACTTCGATTCTTGTTCTTTCATATATACAGATAGTAAAGAATATCGAAGCCTCATCACTCTATATCTATCCATTTAATGGTTGTCTCATATTCATTATCCGCCGTGCAAGCACCTTCTTTGGTCAGTATGTAAATGGGAGCTTTGATTCGGCCACCTACAAACTCGCAATCCACACCACAGGTAATGATATAGTGCCACGACTCATTTGAAGTATCGTAATAGTGTACTTCACAATCATTTCCGGGTGCTCCGCAAGCTCCTGTGTAGATAATGGCATAAAGCCGATCACCCACCACCTTTATGTCCTTATAACCATAGGAGTAACTGCTTTCCGGAGGAGTAAATGCGGCTATAGAATGGGTTTGTTTATCTATTCTATACAGAAAAATAGAGCCGGATTCGTTAGTGGTGTAGCAGAAAAAGTCGCTTTTGCTTTCAATAGATATGAGCCGGGGTGGATCCATATAGTTGATTTTTCGGGTAACGGTAGTTGGTTCCCCCTTATCCGACCGGATCTTTCTTTCGGTCCAGTTGCCATAACGGTCTTTCGTAAGATCCTTTATGTTATAGCGGATAGTTTCCTTCCGTCGGTCTTGGGCTTCGTAGTCATACCACCATTCCGTATGGCGTTCTACGGTGGTGAACTTATTGTCTTTATCATAGAGAAAGTGATAGCTATTAACTCCGCCTTCTTGATCTAATAATTCGAGGTTAGCAAGGCTACGGCTTTGGGCACGATAAGTAAATTTAGCGTAGAACGTTCCCCCTTTTAGAGCAGTCAATCTATTCATATCGTCAAACTCCATATTATAAGGCCTATCGCCCAAATCGGAGTATTCTACTTCGGTAAGTTTCCCATCTTTGTCAAAAGTGAGATTTCTAAAAGGAAGCCCCATATTCTCACCGGAATATGAAACAGATTTAACCGGTCCTTGCAGTTCAAAGAGCTCGTAGTTATTGTCAGCACTCTGAAATTTTCCCGCCTCGTAAAGCTTTTGAAGAACTACATCATTCGATTGGACTGATTCTCCTTCACTGCTTTCAGTCTCTGCAATATCCTGTTTATCGGATTGCTTTTTGCAGCTTGAAAGCAGGAGCGTGATGGATATTAGAAGTAGTATTGCTTTGTGCGTATGTACCATAATCTTTGTAATGATAATGGGTTATTTGATTGAGACTTGGCAAAGTTATAACTTTATCTTTTAGCTTATCGCAGCACTTGTAAAGAGTAGATAAAGAGATCTCATCGCTACCACAAAGGGGATGGCTATTTAGATGCATCAAGGCGGAGAGCTTGCTTTGCTTTTTCTTCCGTAAGTAGTTTGTTCTCCTCATAAGAAGTTTGGATGCTCCCGCAAGAAAGCGTGTACAGCCTCTCTCATCCTATTGTAGTAAGCCGCTTCTCCACCGGGAATAGAGTACGACGGATGATAAGAGTTTACGATAATAAAGTGCTGCTTTTCCGAGAAATAGATCCATTCATCATTTCCCTCTCCAAAAGCCTTTACGTCCGGATATAACGCTCTCAAAAGCTCTGTTCCGTGCAGACGAGTGCAATCTAAGTAAATTGAAGCTCCCTTATATATCTCTAATTGCCTCAATAGCAAAGTGCGAGAGGTTTGTACGTAGTCAGCCAATACCTGTTTCTTGATAGAACTCTCTCCAGGTACTTTTTTAAGATTGATCCTTACCCAAGGACACGTCTCGAAGCACTCTTGAGCTACATCGGTAGCGGGATATTCGGGCATTAGGCCATCGCGATCAATATTTAGCAACCCATATATCCAACAGCGAAGATTGCGATAAAAGGTATACTGTATGGACGCAGTTGGCTCTTCAGAATTATTCTTGCGCCCATGCTCTTCTCTTATATCCCACGCTATGTCGTCATTAAGGTCTTTGGTGAGGATTACTAATCCCCGTTTCTTATTGCAATAGGATTTCCATTCGGTCTCTTCGTTACCGGGCAGTCTCCCCCAGTAACCATTGGCGTAGTAAAACTCCCCCAGGTAATGCAATCCATCTCCGGATACTCCTTTGCCATTATCTAAAAGCTTCTGAAATTCTTTGAAGATGCGTTCTTCTTGCTGATGTATAGACTCCATGGGTACTAATGAAAATAAGATTTTTACAAAGGTATATTTTTAGCGTAAAAAACTATATCGGACAGCAATAGTTCGCTTTCCCTATTATTCCAGATATTCAAGGATGTCTGTTTCTGTCACTATTGAAAACAGATTTTTGACGATGTTATTCTCAGGGTAACTTTCAATATACTTTTCAGCTACAAGACAGCTTCTTTGCACAAATTGTTGCTGAGTTTCGCCTGTTTCTAAGTTGCAATACCAACTGTCACAACTATCCGTTATAAGTTCGTTATTAAAGCAGTACACATCACCTCCCAGAATAGGGATGTGATTCTTCCTTAATCTAGAAATGATGTTAAGTGCCTGCTCTTTGGGAAAAGCATAAGCATCAATCCCCAACGGCATTAAGGAATAATAGCTCTTCATATCCGTTCGCTTTGAATGATCGTTGTTGTGGTACGTTTCTACTGAGTTGCTCGCTCTACATGGTCTCATCCTTGGAGGCGGTAGTTACCTTTAGGGCTATAATATAAGATTCCCTTTTTCCCATTCATCTAAAGTTATTTTAGCTGTTAGCGAATGAATATTGTTGTCACTCGCAATAGTTTGCAAAATTTGCCTGGCATTGCGTTCAAAAATAGGCAAAAGATATGTTGCTGCCCACATACGCACACCAACAGATTCGCTATATAGAAACTTAGACAATTGCTTTAGGTTATTTGTCTCTTTTAAATAACGAGCACTTTTAGCTATTACCTGATAGCTTTTGTTTGCTTGTGTGTAATTACCAGCTTCTGTTGCTTCGGCATGCTTTATTGCAGCTTCTTCAAACCTCCTACAAGCCGTTTCTATTCTTTTTAAGGATTCCATCCAAATTTCTTTAATGTTTCAATTCCAAATTTATATGCATCATAACTTTGAGTACTTAGCCATTGGCATACCGTTTTACCACCGGTAAATGGCCGGATAGAAGAATGATACCCTGAAGCTTTTGCCTGAATGCTGCCTGCACCCAGCTTGATTTATATAGGATACACTGCGCAAACTATTTTTACGGCTAAGAATGGCTTTTATCTGATAAGACATATTTTATTAGAAACAAATAGTAGCAACTATACAATGCGAGCAGTATGAACAGCCAAGCAAGGGAACGCTTGGGATATACATCTAATATACTTAGTGCATATATGCAGGGAATAATAAGCGGAATAAAGAAAATAAATTTGCTTTTACGCCAAAATAACAATAGCAATAATAGGAATTGGATAGTAAATAGTATGCTTGCCCAAGCGATTATAGCCACTCCATAAGCCACATTAGGATGGGCTACAGGAGCTAATCTACTTATCAGGCTCATGCTTAATAAATAGATGATGCTAATTATTACATTCACAGCGACTGCGAGGAGTATTCTCATATCAATGGCTTAGATAAAACGGAGGAACTAAGAAATAAAGCAATTTTAATTTCATTTGTCTGTGTCTATGATCGTATAGCTGCGGCTCAATTTGTCGTTTCACTTTTGCCTTTATGAAAAGAAACTCACGCACAAAAGTAATAACAACTTTTTTCTTCATTTGCCCAACGCAATAGCATCTTTGAGACTCACCGCTCAGAAGCCCAAATCAAGCAATTAATTAAAGGAGCATGTCGTATACCGTGATCTTGCAGTCAAACGCCAAGCGGAACTCTGGCTCCAGCATAACGTATCAGCGAGGAAGAATCCTCCCTCTCCACCGACCGCCAAACGATTGACATCTACGTGGGGGACAACTTTGGCCAGCTTCAGCATCTCTCCTTTGACTTTAGCAACGAAAAGAATGAATAGGACTCTTACTATGATAAGAAATACAGAACGTCCCCCGTAAGTTCACGAGGGACGTTTCTTAATCTCTAATCCGAAAGTCAATCGCCTTTTCTGTGAATATGTGGCTTCAAAGAAGGTGTATTCCCAGGAGTCTCTTTGTTATCTCTCTGTCTCCTGTCTGGCTTACCAGTGCTTATCGCGATTCTTTTTGGTCCAGGTTTTATACTCATAAAATGTAACACCAGTCCTTTAGCTGGGGTCTTAATGTTAGACATACTTTATCTCAAGCAATTATCGTGCCAAATTCAAGGGGCAAAACAATTTAATGACAGATTTGGCACTTCTAATGTATTTGTAATTAACCCCTTTTCCTACGACTTTCTTTTGCTTCTTTGCTTTGGTCGCCTGCTCGTACTCAAAGACAAAGAAAAGAAGCCCCCGAAAGTGTTGCCGTCTGTCGGTTTCCTTTTGGGGGCTTTTGTTATTAGGATATGAAGATGTTTAAGCCGTGGCTTTCATTCTTTGCCTTATCAGCTGGTGATTGGCATTGACAAGGCTCACAATTTGGTCGTGGTATGGGCTATTTTGGTTGCACACACCACGGTTTTGGATTACTTGGAGTGTGTCAAGAGAGACCTCTATCGTTTCTATCCGCTTGCCCTCAATGGTAGCCGACAGAATGAGCGAGTTTTCTTTGAGATAGTACTCATTTGAAAATAGGCAGTGATGCAATTCAACTCCTTCGTCCATTTAGAGAATGTTGCGCGAAGTGCTATTCTCGCACATATGATTCATCAAATGTGCTAAGACTTTGCCCGAAGGATGAGATGCCACGCGCTGAGGGCAAGGTGCACGTAGGGCACCAGGCACACACAAAAGGATAAGGGTGATGGGAGCGTATAGCGTACGTGACCGAGCCCGAATTCCGAAAGCAACGAAGCAGATCGACTTTGTGCAATAGTCTCTTAAAGTTATTTGGTTGGTGCTGGGGTAGACCTAGGGAGCTTGAAACTGACAGGGATGGTAAAGCGGGCTCTTGCTGGCTGGCCATCCTGCATACCTGGCTTCCAATTGGGCATCGCATTGACCACTCTTAGCGCCTCGTTGTCTAGTGACTCATCTATGCCCCTAATGACTTTGGCATTGGAGACGGAGCCATCCTGCTCGATGATGAATGTGACGATCACACGCCCTTCGATATTGCCGTCAACAGCCTCCTTTGGGTATTGGATATTTTGGCCGAGCCACTCCATCATTGCCTTTTGTCCGCCTGGAAACTCAGGCATATCATCTAGGTACTCAAAGACCTTTTCCTTAACCTCTGCAGATTGTTGGGTTTTGAAGCTGATTGGAACAAAGAAGCGGGCTCTTGCCGGTTGTCCATCTTGCATGCCTGGTTTCCACTTAGGCATGGCATTGATCACTCTTAGTGCCTCTTTGTCTAGTAACTCGTGGACACTTTTCTTTACCTCGACATTGGAGATAGAGCCATCCTTTTCGACAATAAATGAGACGATTACACGTCCCTCGATATTGCCGTCTACAGCATTCTTTGGGTATTGCATATTTTGACTGATCCACTGCATCATTGCCTTTCCACCTCCTGGAAATTCAGGTAGTACATCTTGCTTTTCAAAGACTTTGTCTTCGGTTGGTGGCGGAGCCACTTCTGTGATGGTGCTTGCTTGGGCTTGCTTGATGGTGACCATCTGAGTACCGAGTGCCAAAAAGGCAAGTACTGGAAGGGCCGAAAGTGCGTAAACTATGGCTAGTTTCTTGTTGGTTCTGTTCTTGCTGTTCATCATTATGATTCGTTTCTTTAGGTTTTGCATAGAAAATGAGAGCGAGGGTAGCTCTACCTTTCGGCCTAGTGTACACTCCAGTAACTGGTACTGGTAGGTCTTTCGATCTCTTCCCTCTCGCAACACCCCTTGGTCTGCTAGGTACTCAAGGTTAGTGCGCAGTTGTTGGAGCAATCCCCACGCACATGGATTCCACCACTGTAAGGGCTGCAGCACCGTACTAATGATGATATCCCAATAGTGCTTCTGCCTGATGTGCTCCAGCTCATGCGACAGAATAGTGGGTGTGATATCGCTTTGTGATAATGACTTGGGGATAAAGATCGCCCTGCCAATCGTGAAGGGGGCTAGCTCTTCATCTACCTCATAAAGTGTGGCGTTGTGACTGAGCTCGCGCTTCGTGGAAGTACGGCATAATCTATAGAGTTTGTACCCGCCAGAGGTGAGCCAGATCAGCGTACTTGCTGCACCAATAGCCCAAGTTGCCATCAGCACTCTGGTCCAGTCAATAGTGTTTCTCTTTGTAGCAGGTGCAGTGATGGTTGGTTCCTCCTCTATCACAATGGTGAAACTGGGGAGTAGCTTGTCTTGTGCCTCCTCTACCTCCCTTTCTGGTACTGCTAAAGAGAACAGAGGGAGCAAAAGGCTAAAAACGATGGCGAGAAGGTAATACCACCGCTTGGCTCGGAGTAGAGTGCTTTTGCGGAGCAATACCACTCCGAGGAGATAAAAGAGAGCAATCCCTATCCCCGACAGCCCTAGATATTTCAACCAAATCATCATACCACTTACTCCTCTTCAATTAGTTTCAAAATCTCTGAGATCTCCTCCTTGCTTACCTTCTCCTCCTGTGCAAAGTGCTGTACCAGACTTTTGTACGAGCCTTTGAAGAAGTTGGCAACAATGTATTTGATGGTCTTGTCGGTGTACTCCTCTAGGCTTACCAAAGGGGCATAGAGGTGTCCACGTCGCTTCCCCGTACGAGTAACATACCCTTTGCTCTCCAGTTTATTGACCACCGAAGCCACCGTGGTGTAGGGAGTATCCGAATGCTCCATCAGGGGGATAGCATCGCTTATCTCTCCCTCTCCAATATGCCATAGTGCACGCATAAAATCCTCCTCGAGAGGGGATAGTCCGTTTAGAAAGTTTAGCTCACTCATATTGTTGTTATCTACGATCAATATCCTTGCTACGATTTATTCGTAGCAAAGTTACGACAATTTCGTAGATAAACAAACTTTCACCCAATATTTTTATCCTACATCGCTAGAAGTGGCTCGAACAAGCAGACGATTCGGGTGTTAGACATGTCAAACAAATCGCTAAAACCATCCGGTTCTATCAATGGGGCATTCTAAATTGGTATGATCACCCCATTTCCAATGGGGTGGTCGAAGGGATCAATAACAAGATCAAAGTCCTCAAAAGGATTGCCTACGGATACAGAGATGTGGACTACTTTCAACTAAGACTTTATGCTCTCCACGATCAGGTCATCACACAAAATCTCGGATGAACCAATATAATGTCCAAAAGTTCGCAGTATGGCTACTAGAGCTTGTCTTCCCGCATCGTTCCACCAATAATGACCAATCTCAATGACCGAGGTCTTTGCTCTGCAACCTTTCTCCATACCTACAACAAGGAGAAACATTCGCAACACTTGATACGCCCCACAAGTGGTTAGGAGCGTGAAGTACTGCTTCTGTTGTAACTTCCGCGCTCTTGTTGTCTTGACTTGCAGACTTGCCCTACATTGAGGGCAAGTGCAAGTATCTATAGGCTGCTCCAACATCCACTATAACCACAATCCATACAAGTCGTACGACCTTTAGGTAAGCGGAAGGCAAAGAGGTCGATGCACTCTCGGAATGCCCACTGATGCTGTGCTTTTGTTATCGGGCATAGTCTCGTACTCAGTGCCATTACGGCTTTCTCAAACTTGTTCCTAGGTTTCATAGGGCAAGGGTGTCAAATAGTGTGGGCTGGGATTGTGTAGAAGATGTTGTCTCGGTTCTTTCAGTTCTCTTGGGTCGCTCGCTTCGCTTCTGCAATTTGACAAGTTCCTCTTGTTGGTATTGCTTGATAGCTTCCTGCCGTGCTTGCTTTTTCTCTTCTTCGGAGAGTTCTACAACGTGATTGACCACAACATTGCAACCAGCTACTTTGTCAACCTCTATATCTCCTCATCAGCAAAGCCATTACAACCACTTCTTTGCACCTCACTCAAGATGTAGAGAATGCACTCCTCTATGTTCTTATGGGGCTTCTGTAGATTGGGTGCAAACAAAGGGTCTGTCATCGCACGTCCATTAAGGTATTCGGCTATCGTTCGGGTAAATTGTTCTGTTCCTTTCATTGTCTTATCGGTATTAGTGCTGTTAATGCTTGGGTATCTCTACGATTTGGTTGATAGGTCCATAGAGGTAGTTGCGTAGGCTGGTGCGGTCGGGAGCATAGTACTCTGCCCACTGTCCATATTGATTGACGAGGTACTTCTTCAATACATCGATGAAGTCAAATCGCCATCCTTGTAGCGGTACGGCAGAGCGGAAGTAGGTATTGTTGAACTGCTTGAGAAAGTTGGTCATAAAGTTCTTCAGCAGTCCATCTTTGCTGTTGAACTTCAGAAAAGTTGCCTGATTAGCTTCAAGTGGCTCAGTTGTTTTGAGCTTGCCCTTATCATCAATCCCCGAAACGATGGTGAGCTTCCCCGCTTCTTACTGGTTCTTTACTTCGGTGCGATCCTCTAAAACCAACACGTAGTTGTCATTGCTATTTGCTTCCATAAATCACTCTGTTTGATTTGAATAATACCTTTCAGACAGCAAATATATAGGCTAAAATCACCTCTTCTAAGTTCCAGAGAATTATAAGGAAAGGAAGTGATGAAAAAGAAAATTCGCCCAAGATTTGGTAGTTTGGGTAGTTTGATTTTTTATGTCAAACTTGGCACTCAGAAGGAACATTATTACAGTAGTACTAAGCGATGATAAGTAAGAGTGAAGAACGTAGGAATCAAATACTCGTTGGGGCATTCAAACTCTTTTTGGTGAAGGAGTATGCGGATGTCACTACGGCGGATTTGGAAGAAATAATCGGATTGTCTAGAGGAGCTATATACTATAAGGTAAAGAACAAAGAAGGGCTATACAGAGCGGTCATTGACAAATTCGTCTTTGAACTGTCTTACCCTGAAAAAAGTTGACTCGTAACTAACCTAATTATGAGTACAATGAAACAGACAAAAGACACAAAGTCTAAGCCCGCACAGGGATCAACAAATCGCCCAAGCAAAGGACATACCACAATGGTCGAACGGCTTGAGGCACTCAAGCGCTATTACATAAATGGCTACTCTGTCAAGCTTCTAGCGAGCCAGTACGAATATTCAATTAAGAAATGCAACTCATACCTATAAAAAATGGATCGCACCCTAAGCACAATCCAACATATTATTCAGAGAAGCAGAGAGAGAAAATCTACCCCAAATTGCCTGAGTCAACTAAAATCAGTATCTTTGAAAAGTCAAGCAATTCATTCTAGTTTGATGACAAAAACGATGTCAACCGATATCCGTTTCAGCCAAAAAAATAAGTTAACCATTTTCAGGGAACGACAATTCAAACAGGCAACAGCCAACGCTTGAAGTTCTAAAGAAGATAGCCTCTATCCTATCTATGGAAATGAAAGATTTGATTGTGGATAAATAAGACTAATAGCAATGGCAAAAAAAACGATACGTGTTATTGACCTATTCGCTGGATGCGGAGGTTTATCTCTCGGCTTTCAAAATGCAGGCTTTGAGATAGCTGCCGCTTATGATTTTTGGGATGAAGCAATAGCCATATATAAACGCAACTTTGATCACCCTATTTACAAGCGTGACTTAAATGATATTGATGATCTGAGTGATATGGAGGCATTTAGATCCAATGTGATTATCGGTGGGCCTCCTTGCCAAGACTATTCAAGTGCCGGACATAGGAACGAGAATCTTGGCCGCGCTCAACTCACTATTAAGTATGCCGAAATTATAACACGGATTCGACCGCAATTCTTTCTAATGGAGAATGTTCCCAATATACAAAAGAGTGAGAAATTGGGAATTGTCTTATCCATGTTCAAAGAAGCTGGCTACGGAATAACTCGCATGGTAATGGATGCGAGTAAATGCGGTGTACCTCAAAAAAGAAAGCGATACATCGTCATAGGTGGTCTGAACGAGAATGATGGTTTCTTAGACAGCCTCCTATTAGAAGGACAGAGCAAAAAGAGTATGACATTGAGGGATTATTTTGGAGATTCGTTGGGATTTGAATATTATTTCAGAGTTCCACGTTCCTATTCACGACGTGGCATATTCAGTATTGACGAGCCATCTATGACTATTAGAGGCGTAGATAGGCCTGTCCCATCTGGATATTCTGGACACCCTAATGATCCAATTCCATTAAATCCATCTATTCGAACACTTACGCCTCAAGAACGTAGCTGGATACAAACATTTCCACGCGATTTTGATTGGGGCGAAGGCTGCAAGACAAACTTAAATCTTGCAATAGGGAATGCTGTGCCTGTAAAATTGGCAGAGTATATTGCACGATGCCTAAAACAGTATATCAATGGCAAAAAATAACTATCGACTAATAGACCTCTTCGCCGGGTGCGGTGGAATGAGTCTCGGATTCCAAAATGCAGGATTTGAGGTTATTGCAGCGTATGATTTTTGGCAAGCAGCCATAGATATATATAAGGAGAATTTCCAGCACCCTATTTACAAGGTTGATTTGTCTCAAAAGAATATAAGCGAAGAACTTGTGGCTGCAAACCCGGACATAATCATAGGAGGGCCACCATGCCAAGACTTCTCCATAGCGGGCAAACGCGAATTTGAAGGTAAACGTGCCAATCTAACCCTGATATATAGTAATATTATTTCAGCGGTTAAGCCTCGTTGGTTCGTCATGGAGAATGTGTATAATATAGAGAAATCTCCCGTGTTTGCTCAAGCCGTATCAAACTTCCGAAAAGCTGGATATGGCATAACAAAACGAATATGGGACGCCAGTTATATGGGGGTTCCTCAAAAGAGGAAACGATATTTTGTAATCGGAAAGCTTGGCGCCCCCGATGATTTCCTCATGCCCAGTTTGTTAAGGGGACTTACGGAGAAACGCATGACAGTGAGACAATATCTAAAGGATTCTCCTTTGGATACAGAATATTACTATATGCACCCACGTAGTTATGCACGAAGAGCCATATTCTCTATTGATGAGTCAAGTGCAACTATTAGAGGCGTAAATAGACCGATTCCTTCTAGCTATCAATTCCATCCCGCAGATAAAACAAGAGACATCAATCTTGTTCGCTCTCTTACATCAAAAGAGCGGAGTTATTTGCAGACATTCCCTGCAGAGTTTATATTTGTAGGAGCTAAAACAGATATAGAGCAAGCTATTGGCAATGCTGTGCCTGTCAAGATGGCTGAATATATTGCAAAGCGAATCATAAGATACATGATGGATTATGATTGACGAGAACGCCATAAGACAACGCTTGGAAAACTTTGAATTTCAAGGTTATGCGAAAGCAGTTTCTAAACTGCTTTCTGCATTCGGTATACTTGAAACAACCATCGCTAAAATTACCTCTAAAATAGACCAAGGTGAAAGCGGGCCATTTTACGTATATCGACGTGCTGTTGTGTATTGTACTGAAGACATGGTGTCGGCGGAAGAGTATATCTCTGCCAAACGGACTATGCCTTTACTAATTGTGTTCACCACACGTCAGATTATCATTACCAATGAATATATTGGTAGGGTTATATGCGACTATGTGGATGTTGCTACATATATCAACTATCTGGCTCCTTTGCAAAGTTGGGATATAAATCGCAATGATCACTATAGTACCTTAGAACTTGACAGCCTCGTGGAATCATTGTACCGAGAATTAATATTGAATGGCAACGATGAGGAAAACACACGTTGCTTCATTTTCTCTCTTCTCTATATGGCACATTTTAGCACTTTGCTAGAGATGTCACAGGTACAAGAAAGTATCAAGGGTTATAATAACAGTGATAAAGAAAAGCTATCCAAGGTCTTTGATTTGTTCTTTGAATGGAAGTGTCCCTTTGTTACGGATAATACACGGGGCTTACTATTGAGCAACGATGTATATAAGTATATCTTTGCGATACTACAATTTGACACGAATTTGATTGATGCCGAATTCCTTACCTCGTTAATCTATAAGATGACAGGTAAGAATGAGGCTGGATTGTATGGGCATCAAACCTCATTTATAAATGTAGAAAAGCTGTTGCAACCATTATTCCTAAATGAGATGCAACGGAAGGCGAATGAATCTACCACAGAAAATGTGTCCCAAGTTGTAACAGAAATATACGATACAAGAGTCTTGGACCCGACCAATGGCCCTGGTTGCTATTTGGTCGCTTCCTACAACGGTTTGCTTCAACAATTGCGCGACATTGAGACCAAATTCGATATCACATGTGGAGACCCCTTGCATATTGACCAGTTTATAGGACTAGTGTCCAATGAACTGACGCGAGAACTTTCCCGTCTAGCACTTACATTTGTGCATAGTTCTGAGCTGAAACGTCTCGGACTTCTAAGCACAGATTCGATACAGGACACATACCATCAGTTGGCTATTCACGTTGGAGATGAACTAAATACTCCATGGGAAAATTATGTCCGCCCTGCAGATGCAGATTTCATGTATGTTGTTGGAAGCCCTGATTTTAAGGGCAACAATAGGATTCCAGCGTCTGCAAAACAGGCTATGTTGCGTATCTTCAAAAGCGAACAACTAAATAGTGCCGATTATTGTTCAGCATGGCTTATGAAAGCTGCCAGGTTTATTTCTGGCACTTCTGCAAAGGCTGCGTTTGTTCTTACGAATTCGGTGTCACAGGGTACACAATCAACTTTCATTCTAGACAAAATAAATGAAGCTGGTTGTGAATACATCTTTGCACATAGGTCTTTTAAATGGAAGACATCCAATGACAATAGTGGCGTAACTGTTGTTATTATTGGAATTGGCACAAAGGGGCGGTTGTCAAGGAAGTATCTATTTGAAGGAGGCAAAGAGTTCCGCTGTCAAGAAATCGGCGCGAGTCTTTTGCCCGATATTGATATACGTGTGAAGCGCCGGACAACACCACTGTCACCATTATTGCCACATATGTGCAAGGGCAATATGCCAGATGGGGCTACTTTCTTGACATTCACGTCAACCGAATTAGATGCTCTCCTGGACGCATATCCGGAAGCAACCAAATTCATTAAACCTCTGTATGGAGGCGAGGAGTTCGTTAAAGGAAAACCGAAATGGGTTTTGTGGATAACAGACAATGAATTAGAAGAAGCCAAACAGATACAAGGAATCGCTGACAGAATAGAGCAAGTACGCCAACAACGCCATAAGCCAAGTTCAACCTCTTCAGATAAGAGCAAAGCGAATCCACATAAGTTTAGGGAGGACCGAACTACAAGTAAAGGAAAGGTCTCGTTAATTGTGCCTTGTGTTACATCTGAAAACCGCCAATATTTTCAGATGGGCATTCTTGGGACCAATGCTATCGTTAATAATAATGTTAGCGTTGTTTTTGACTGCGATATATGGCTATTAGCACTTTTGGAATCTCGGATGCATGAAGTCTGGGCTAAGAATGCCTGTGGAGGGCATGAAACACGTCCAAGGTATTCAAGCGCACTATGCTATAATACTTTTCCTGTTCCAGACTTGACATCCAAACAAATATCTACGTTAAGAAATCTATCAAGAACGCTACTTGAGGTGAGGGAAAAGTATTGCGACAAATCATTAGCCGACATGTACTTGAATATGCCGCCTGAATTAGTTCGGGTTCATAAATTGATAGATGATACCGTGGATTCATACTACAGGAACCAACCTTTTTCTTCAAACGGAGAAAGGTTGATGTGGTTAAAAAACATGTATAATACGCTTATAGACAATGAATAATATCTTCAATACGACATACGACAGGAATGGTAGTAGCGTAACAACAAACGCTATGGGAATGCGCGAAATGCAGCAGAGAATATATGAGAAATATGCTTCTCAGTATCTTTTGCTGAAAGCTCCCCCTGCATCAGGCAAATCAAGGGCTCTTATGTTTGTAGCCATAGAGAAGCTCAAACAGGGTCTGGTAAAAAAGGTCATTGTAGCAGTTCCTGAGCGTTCAATCGGGAAGTCATTTTGCAGCACCAAACTCAAAGCAAATGGTTTCCACTCGGACTGGGTGATATCTCAGAAATACGACCTATGTTCGCCGGGCGTTGAGCCAATGAAGACAAAAGCGTTTGCTGCCTTTATGGAGGATGAAAATGCGTCAGTACTTCTATGCACCCATTCGACACTGAGGTTCGCCTATGAAAAAATAGGTTGCCAGAAATTCAACGATTGCCTTTTGGCCATCGATGAGTTTCATCATGTGTCAGCAGAGGCAGATAGTAAACTAGGCGAACTTATCAGGGCTATAATGGCCGATACTAATGCTCACGTCCTGGCAATGACAGGGTCATATTTCCGTGGTGATTGCGTTGCCGTCTTGAGTCCTAGTGATGAACGGAGGTTTGAGAAAGTCACATACAACTATTACGAGCAACTGAATGGTTATCAATATCTGAAATCCCTCGGGATTGGTTTCCATTTCTACAATGGAGTGTATTTTGAAGCCCTGAAAGATTCTGAGGTCTTGGACTTGTCGAAAAAGACAATTATCTACATCCCTAATGTAAATTCGTCAGAATCAACGGGTGAAAAAATAATGGAGGTTGACCAAATACTTGGCTGTATTGGAACTTACCAATATACTGATGACTTCGGTGTCTATCACATATGTTCTAGTGATGGACGGGAATTGCGTGTTGCTGACTTGGTGAACGATACAGACTATGAGCAGCGTGAAAAAATCATGTCTTATCTAAGGGCTATCAAAAAGCCCGAAGATATGGATATTATTATTGCTTTGGGTATGGCTAAAGAGGGTTTCGATTGGCCTTTCTGCGAGACAACATTAACAATTGGTTATCGAGGTTCTTTGACTGAAATCGTTCAGATTATCGGTAGATGCACACGTGACAGCAAGAACAAGACCCATGCACAGTTCACCAACCTCGTAGCAGAGCCAAGTGCTAATCGTGAAGAAATCGTTGAAAGTGTCAACAATATACTGAAAGCGATATCTGCATCATTGTTAATGGAAGAAGTTATAGCCCCCAAATATAACTTCAAACCAAAAGAGACTTCAACTTCTACAGAAGGGGAAACTGATGGAGCTTCCAAAAACGATGATGGAAGCGGGCATACCATTTTCATTGAAGGGTTCCGTGGAATTAAATCGGATAGGGTAAAAGATATCATCGAGAATGACCTTGTGGATTTAAAGGCAAGAATTCTTCAGAATCCTGATGTACAACACGCAATCGGACAGAATGTACCTGCTGAGACAATTAACAATGGTCTAATTCCCAAGGTTATTCGCGAGGTACTTCCCGACTTAAACGAAGAAGAATCTAAGGAATTGGGCACGTACATTGTGATAGACTCCGTTCTGTCATACAAGGACGTGAAGGATATTAATGGTCAGAAGTTTTTGGAATTTGCTAACCGGCTAATTAACGTAAATGACATAAACATAGACCTGATATATTCGGTAACCCCATTCCATGATGCATACGAGGTATTATCCAAATCTCTAGATGCCCGAGTCTTCCGCTCTATTCAGGCATACATCAAATCGATGCGAATTGATGTAACCGATGATGAGGCCAAGGCTTTTTGGCCAAAAGTTACTGAGTTTGCCAAAAAGATGCAGAGAGAACCCAATTTGGATAGTAACGACCCATATGAGCGTAGATTGGCAGAAGTGCTACTTTACGCGAAGAGAAGAATAATGGAAAGTCATGGCTGAAAAGAATTCTGATTTTATAGACTTTTTGTTTCAGAACGACCCTTTAGGTTTGTTGAAAAAGCAACCTAAAGCTAAACAAAGATCAAATCAAACCGTTCTATTACAGAACTTCGAGGAAATTGTAAATTTCTTCGAAGAGCATGAGCGTGAACCTAAAAAGTCGGCATCTGATATATACGAATTTCAATTGTTCTGCCGTCTTGAAGCCATACGGAATAACTCTAAGATGGTAAAAGAGCTAAAAGAGTTTGATATGTATGGACTTTTGGAAGGGGTAAGCATATCCAATATCACTCTGGAAGACATCTTGGGAGACGATCCTTTAAATCTGTTGTCCGGTGATTACGATAGTTCTATCTTTGAGATGAGTCATGTGCAAAAGTCTGACCGCATACAGCCAGAGTATATATCGCGGCGCAAGTTCTGTCAGGACTTTGACACCTACAGACCAATGTTCGAATCGCTGCATAAGGATTTGGAAGAAGGCAAAAGGAAATTGGCTGTTTATCATCCACAAGATTTGGTCCCCGACAAATTTTATGTTTTGGGAGGTGTCATAGTATACTTAAAATCGGTGGATGGCGAGTCGAACCTATACCGCTTCAAAAGTGGTGATAGGCAACGCTTTGATGGTCGCACGTGTTGCATTTTTGATAATGGGACAACGTCCGATATGTTATATCGTTCACTAGACAAGGCTCTCCAAAAAGAAGGCTATGCTATAACCGACTTTGACGAAGAACAGCTTGTTGCTGAACGAATTGAAGAAAACGATCAGGCAAGAGGCTTTGTTTATGTCCTTAAAAGCAAACACGCCAAATTGCGGAACGTTCCTGATGTATATAAGATTGGGAGCACAACAACATCTGTAACAGACCGCATTAAAAATGCCGTCAATGAACCAACCTACCTTTATGCAGGTGTTGAAGTCGTGCAGGTTTATAGGTGCTATAATATCAAACCCCGTGAGCTAGAGGATAGGTTGCATACCTTCTTCGACCAAGTTCGACTTAATATCAACATCCCAGATGACAGGGGCGTTGTTATCTCACCGCGTGAATGGTTTTGTGTAAATATCAATGTCATTGGAGAGGCCGTTGACAAAATCATCCACAGAACCATAGCTGGTTATGTATATGACCCATCATCACGATCAATCATCGCCAAAAGTGCAAGTCTTGAACCAAAATTGGGTGATGCAGAACTTTACGAGAAGATAATCAATGAAATTAATCTCATAGGAAAAAGCATGGAGCAGAAGCCATCCTTGTATCAAGGTAAGGATGAAGAAGCCCTTCGAGATGTTTTTATCGCTATGTTAGAAAGACGATTTCAGTCAGTAACCGCCACAGCCGAAACTTTCAATCACATAGGGAAAACGGACATCCTACTTAAAGATGCGACAGATAGCTCCAATCTGTTTATTGGCGAATGTAAAATATGGCGTGGTAAAAAGCATTTCATGGAATCCATTAACCAACTGTTTGACAGATATCTTACTTGGAGAGATACCAATGCAGCACTTATGGTTTTTGTCCAAGGAACGGACCTTACTACTGTCATCAGTGTAATAGAGGATTCTGTCACACAGCATCAATATTACAAACGCACCTGCGGAAAGCATAATGAAACATCTTTAAGTTACATCTTCGGTTTGCCCCAAGATGGCCACAGAGAAGTTAAACTGGAAGTTGTGGTATTTAATTTTGACAAATCATAAAGCACTTATGAATGCAACAGATCTTAAAAAATGAATTGCCTTCATCCGTAAGTGGCTCTGTTCTAAAAGAAATCATGAAGGCCATACCAGTTTTATCCGCTTTTGTTTCAATAGCGGATAATTATTTTATGACATACAATACAATAATATGGTTGATACGTTGTACTATCGCTCATTGTCTCTTGTTTTATCTTCTATAGACAACGCTTGAGGTAGAGTAAGGTTTCCTTGCCCATAGGTGGAAAGGTCTGTAATTCGATGTAGTTTGTATAGCCGTCTAAGACTATGTTTGAAAGACCTCTATTGACCTCCTTTTAACTCTCCAGGGATATGCAACGTCTTCTTTCTCTACTATGTAGATGCGGTAAATACCTATCAGTAGAGGCGGGGCAATACCAAATAGAGGGAGAAATACTATCCGCTGTTCGTGATATCTTAGCACGTCAAGAGGCTTTATGTCACTTCAAGACGACAGATATCAAGTCCCTAGAGAATCAAACAGTTGACTTTAGATTGGTGCAAACCTCGGGCAATATGCTTCAAAAGCTACTTGGGGATATTGGCATCTAGCATCTCAATTTACTCCTTAATCAGATGAGAGAGTGTTTGGTCAGCTTTGATACGAGCAGTCTCAGAGTCTACGAGGGATAGCACCTCTTGCTTAACTTGGCGATAATTGGCTTCGCAGACTGTCGGAGCCATTTTCGTTTGTGAAGTCCGCTATGACGGGGATAGGCTGGTAAGCTTTCGTTTCAGCAGAGACCTTGGCAACATCCACAACGATCTCAGCGTGGAAGATTTTCTGATCGATGCGTTCGTCAAAATTGTCTGAGACAGCTCCAACGAACATACCCTGAGTGGGGTTGCGTTTCTATTGTTGTGCTATTCAGTAGGTGTCGTTTGCTTTGCTCATCACATTCGATTAAAAGCTATATTTTGCCTTCGCCCATACTTCTGAATTGTTTTTGTACGTGCTGAACACGCCCTCATTGCCTCCAAACCAATCATACCCGAGAGAGAGCTGAATGAAGTCATTCAGAGAATAGGCGGCAGTAAACCGACTAAACCAACCTTTATGGTTGAGGTCGAAATAGGTGAAGTTGGAGAGTTGTAGAGTGTTATCCAACAGCTTTTTAGACACATTGAGCGTAAGGAGTGAATTGTGACGCGGCTGTGCAATCTGGTCTTCGTACTTTAGGATGCTTTCAGAGGAAAACTGTGCCATCACCACCCAATCTTTGGGGGCATACCAATCGATACCCACGAGATAATTCACAGTGTTGAATCCCTTTTGTTCCTGATCAGACGCATCAGGTCTATAGCTGAAATGCTTCCCCACATTGAAGGCTGCTTCTCCTCGTAATACCAGTTGCCCTAGAGGCTTGGATATGTCTCCTCCGAAAAATCCCATTCGGTAGTATTGCGGAGAAACGACAATGTGGGTATCTGTAGGGCGATACGTAAACACGGGCATCTTGTTCCACGTATGCAATGCGGAGAGCGAAAAGTCCACTCCAGGCAAGGTAAAAGAGAGCTTTCCGCCATACTCGATATTGGCAAAATGAAGACTGGGGTGGCTCCCATTTTCTTCCCAGGCAATAGGCAGTGGGCTATCTTTGGGTAAAATGCACCATGGATTTATTGCATCGGTAGGTAGTTTATACCCTTCAAAGGTTGGCACGGCAAGCAGTTCCAATTTCATTTTATCGTTAAAAACGAAAAGGCGTAGGGCATTGACTGGCATCCGAATGTCATCATAGTCTTGTGCCAAGAACTCTGTCATATCCATAGGAGAGACCAAGTCGGTAATACGCACACCGTCTGCCGCCCCCCAAATGACCAATTGTCGCCCAAGGCGAAAGCCCCAATGGTCATCTCTATGGTCAAGATACGCTTCCCGCAGTTCAAAACCTGTACGCTCTTTTAATAATGCATTGTAAGTTGCGTTGAATGAGACAAAAAGCGAAGAGCCTTCAAAACTTTTACCTATCTCTCCCCTTATTCTCGTGCGCGAAGACATAAAGTTGTTCGGTTTTTCGGATCGGACGGCATGATAGGTATCCACAAATCCTTTGACTTGCCACGATGAAGCCACCTCTTCTTGACCCCATGCGATATGCAGGGGCAAGAAGAGAATAAACAGCAACAAGAATTTTGCTGAATGACTAGTTGTATCTGTCATTAGAATCGGCCTTTTTCCAAGGTGCTTACACTGAATTGAGCCTCGTTCATAGGGGTATTGAACTTAGGATCCTTAACCTCAAGAATCGTCTGATGATTAGTCTGAACATTGGTCATATGCAGTTTTTTTGCAATCCAAAAACCAGAAACCTTCACAATGTCCGACAATTCAAGGCGACGGTGTAGCTTCCCCATCTTGTCGTAGTACTCCACCTTAACGGCGATAAGGCAGTCTTGACGAATCCACGCCACCTTTCTAGAGTAGATCTCACGTTTGTCTTTAGGCGTGTATTCCAGCTTCCAGCACTTGTGTCCGCCAATAGTCTCTTCGCCCAGCAACTGGTGGGAGTCTTCGTCTACATTGCGACTACCCATATCATCATAGGTGAAGTCACTGCCCATAAAGTAATCTTGCTTGGCAGAAGAGCCACTGATGCGGCGGGTTTTCTTCATCGCGGGCAAGTAGAGCCATCTGTCATCGTCTTTATCTGGATTGTCGTAGTCCCAGGTGAGAAAGCCCGTTCCTTTTACATCTCCGGGATATAGGAAGAACATGATACTCTTACGGTCTTTTTTCCCCGCTCCCACGTCTATGGAGTAAGAGATAAGCTTCCGCTCGCGTATTGCCCCACGCTTATTGACCAGTTTCATGACCAATTCCGATTGACGGGTATCGCCATCGGGACGGTCTTTTACTTTTTGGGCAATCTCTCTGCCTGTCTGAGCCATTGCAGTGGCGGCAAAAGCCAAAACCACCAAACTTGCTAAAATAATTCTTTTCATCATGATTGATATTTTGTTGTTGATTTTATCCCATTGACTTTTCAAGCATCTTCCTGTAGGTAGCCGATTGCACCCGCAACTCTGCATCCGTACCCATTGCTTCAATCTTACCTTGATGGAGCAACACGATCTTATTGGCTCCACGAATGGTACGCATGCGGTGAGCGATAACAATGACAGTCTTCTCCTTGATCAGCTCCGACAAAGCCTCTTGTATTAGGCTTTCATTTTCCACATCTAGCGAGGCCGTGGCTTCGTCCATCAAGATGATGGGTGCATCTTTTAGGAGGGCTCTGGCAATGGAGATCCGCTGGCGTTCTCCACCAGAAAGTCGCTCGCCGTTTTCCCCGATGACGGTATCAATACCATCAGGCATACGATCGATAAACTCATCACAGCGGGCAATTTTGGCGACACGAGTCACTTCCTCGTCCGTTGCTCCTTTCTTGCCGATACGAATGTTGTCTTTGATACTGGCATTGAATAGCACTACATCCTGAAAGACAATGGCGTAGTTCTTGAGCAGTGTTTCGGGATCTATCTGACTAATATCCTCGCCACCGAGCAGGATTTTGCCCTGCTGTATGTCCCAAAAGCGAGCGGCCAACTTGGTCAGCGTGGTCTTGCCACTTCCAGAAGCCCCAATCAATGCTGTCACCTCGCCTTGTTTCGCAGTGAAGCTCACGCCGTTGATGACGGTATAATCCTCGTAGCCGAATACTACATCTTTGAAATCTATACTATAATCCCTAGGGTTCATCTCTTGTTTGCCCTCCTGAATAGGCATAGTCTTGATCTCCTTGATACGTGCCACCACACCATCGAGTGTCACGATCATAGCCATAAAGGACAGAATGCCCTCTATAGGCACGTAGATGCTTGCCGTGAGGATGAGGTAGGCGATATAGACCAGAATATTGATTTGTCCGGCAATCAGCATGTTGGCACCGACAATCGCCACCGAGACGATTCCGAGCTTCATCAGCATACCAGCCAGTGCGGTGGCAATACCAGCGGAGAGTTCCATCTTTACCTTATTCCTAGTATTACCATCCATCTTGTGGTAGAACTCGTTCAGTGTCCGCTCTTCTAGATTATAGGACTTAATCTCCTGTATCTGGTCAATCTGCTCTTGTAAGTCGTCAAGCACGTCACGACTGGTCTTCACATAGGCATTCACATCATTCCGTTGTTTCTTCTTGGA
This sequence comes from Porphyromonas miyakawae, assembly GCF_045865415.1. Taxonomy (NCBI): domain Bacteria; kingdom Pseudomonadati; phylum Bacteroidota; class Bacteroidia; order Bacteroidales; family Porphyromonadaceae; genus Porphyromonas; species Porphyromonas miyakawae. Next base: position 662,139 of record NZ_BAAFSF010000004.1, on the reverse strand, counting down.
AAGTGAAAAGAGTAGTAGCGAGACGGGGATGACCCACAATGCCGCCAATCCGAGCTGCCAATTATAAGCAAGTATCATTACAGATATAATCACCGTGGAAATGGATGTGGCATAGATATGCGGCACGGAGTGTGAGAATATCTGCTCATAGAGATTCAGGTCGCTCATCATCGTCGCCGAGAGGTCGGATACATCACGCTTGCCGAAATATGAGAGAGGCAGTTTCTTCAGACGGTTGGCTATATCAATGCGTGAGTTGGCACTCTCATTATAAACATTGTCGTAAAGGCGTACGTAATCCCACCTTGCCACAAAAAACATCACCAACAGCATCACTAAGATGATGACGATATAGTCTACAAGGGTCAGCTCTACTGGTGCAGGAATACCCTCCAAACTGCCCAAATATTGGAATAAAAAGACAAATCCGATAGTGGGCGGAAACATCTTGGTCAGATTTAGGATGGTATGCGAGAAGATAGACTTCTGCAGGTTCTTCGCACCCTGCTCCGACATGGCGTATTTTTGCTTAAAGAACTTATTCATTTTCATAGTCACCTCCTATTCTCCAATTGGCGGCTTTTTGATACTCGCTCCACAGCTTTTTGTAGACACCGCCTAGGGTTAATAATTCGTTATGCGTACCACTTTCCACGATTTTGCCATTCTCCATTACTAGGATTCTATCGGCATTGATCACCGTGGAGAGCCTATGCGCAATCATCAGCGTGGTTTTGTCCTTTGATAGCTCCTTGAACGAGGCTTGAATGATATGCTCGTTCTCGGGATCTGCAAAAGCGGTTGCCTCGTCAAGTATCACGAAGTCGGCATTCTTCAGGAAAGCCCTTGCGATGGAAAGGCGTTGGATTTCGCCACCTGAAAAATAGGTGCCCTTAGTGCCGTATACGGTATCCAAGCCCTTTTCTAGATTATCGACAATCTCTTTGGCTCCAGCTCTGACGAGAGCTTGCTCTATCTCCTCATCGCTGGCGTTGGGGTTACCTAGCAATAAGTTCTCCCTTAGGCTCATCTTAAAGAGCTTAGACATTTGGAATACAAAAGCTACTTTTTGGCTCAAGGCCTCTTTCTTATACTCCTTGATACTGGTGCCTCCAATGAAGATGTCGCCCTCATCGGCATCGTAGAAGCGAGCTGCCAAACGCGCCACGGTGGTCTTACCTCCTCCTGAAGCTCCCACCAGGGCAACAGTCTCACCTTTGTTCACCTTAAACGATACATTGTCCAGCACTTTGTCTTTTCCGTATGAAAAGGAGACGTTTCTGAACTCCAAGCCCTCTCCAACAGCTGTTGCTTCGCCGTAAGTGAGGTCTTCATAATCCAAAGCTGTGTCAATCTTATCCAACGCCAACTCTGCGAAGTAGATGAAGTTTTGCATGGTGGCACTTCGCATCATAAAGACCCCGAACACAGGCCCTATTAATAGATAGATAACGGAATTACCCAGCACCTCTCGCATATCACCCCCCGAGGTGATCATCATAATGGCAACAGGCACCAAGAAGAATGCCGTAGAGCTTGAAATGGCTTCGTACAGCGACATCTTATTCTTGAACCCCATGCTCCACCGCACTACGAAATCTTTCAGCTTTACGATGAGTGAGTAGAAACGATCGAAGCTCTCCACGCTCTGGGCAAAGGTCTTTACTACTGGGATGCCACGCACGTATTCTACCGATTCGGCAGAAAGATTGGCAAGTCCCTCGTAATACTCTTCCCGCAACTTCTTGCTCTTTGGGGTCGCCATAGTCGCCATCAATAGCATGGTTATGACCATCGGAACAAGGCTCACTAGACCAAGCCGCCAGTCGAAAAGGAAGAAGAAGATCAATAGCACTATGGGCGAAACAATCGTCATGGCGAGGTCGGGCAACTGATGTGCCAGCATCGTGTGGGTCTCTCCAGCCCCATCGACAATCGTCTTGCGGAGATTGCCACTTTCACGATTGGCAAAGAAGCCCAAAGGTTTCGCCATCATCTTCTTCACGCTGAGTTTGATGATGTTGGCCTCTACCTCAAAAGCGAAGAGGTGGGATACCATTAATGCACAGAAATAGAGTAGCATTCCTGCTGCAGCAAAACTTGCTGCCAGAATGGCGTAGTATCGTATGGCTTCCCCATCGACACTACCACTCAAGATAATCCCGCTGACAATCTTATGGATATAGACCATAGGCATCAGCACCAAAATACCCGAGAGGGCCGAGAAAACCATCGCCAGCGGAAGCATATACCTTTTCTTACCTGCGTAGTGGAGTGATCGCTTCAATACCGACGGCTTCTTCTGTTTGTTTGTATTACTCATTATGATTCAATTATGTTTGTTTGTTTATTTGGTCTTTTGATAGTGTTCGTCTCCTTGCCAAACAGACGGAACTTCTGGATGAGTATAGGCGTCACAAAGAGGTCGGCAAGCAGTGCCGACAAGATCCCTGCCACAGATAGTATGCCCATATGTACAAAGGAGAGACCCTCTGATGTGGTGTATACAGCGAAATTGGCACAGATTACTACGCTTGTCAAGACGATTGGAGTACCAATGGTGTGGAATGAACGAAGGATCGCATTCCTATAATTGCCCTTACGGTCAAACTCAAGATGACTATGATTGATGAAGTGTATGGTATCGTCCACAGCCAAGCCGAGGATCATCGGCATAATAGTGCCCGTCATCATATCCAATGGATAGCCCAGCCACCCCATTAGTCCGCCAACGACCAGTGCCGGGGTGATATTAGGGATTAAACCGACAAGTCCTATGCGTACACTGCCGAAAACGATCATCATCAGTATACCTATAATGAGGAGAGAAATGGCGAACGAAACCATTTGCCCGCGTGCAATATACTGCATCATTACGGTAAACTGTGGGATACTTCCAACGGTCGTGACCGCTGCATTGGGAAAGAGCTTCTGTGCGTAAGCAATTATATCGTTCAACTCTCGCTCCGTTTCCCCTGAATCGTATGAATTCATCTCCACCATCAGGCGAAGACGGCGGTAGTCGTAATCTATCCAATACTCCGCTTCACTACCTCCCGCATTTTCGTAAAGGAGCAACAGCTGTGCAACCTCATCAGGGTTATGGGGGATGGTATAATAAGAAGGATTACCGTCATGGAGCGTTTGATTTAGGTCTTTGAGTATATTCAATACCGAGGTCGTTCGTTTGGTCAACTTATACCCACCGGCATGCTGTGCAAGGGAGTCCAATTGCAGTAGCATTGTTGGAGACTTTGCCAATCCATCTTCCGGGAAGTCGATCATTACATCGTAGGTATAAACAGACCCAAGTTCGCTTTCCCCCACCTCCAATAGGTTGTTGACATAATCAATCTTTCGTCCCATCGTTCGCTCCACATCAAAAGCCGTCTCTATTTTGGTGAGTTGGTAGATAAGAACCACAGAGATAATCCCAGTGAGCCATAGTATCAAAGTGCCATGCCTGAGTACACTCTTACCTAAGCTTTCTAGCTTCTGATTCATCCACCTTCCACCAGTCTCCTGCACCTTGGGGTGAGGCTTTCCGTCCTTGCCAAAACTGAGGAGAATGGGCATCAAGGTAATGGTGAAAAGGAATGACAGCATCACACACGAAGAGGAGGCTATTCCGATAAAACGCATCGGCTGCATAGGAATGGCGAGGAATGAAAGCAAGGAAGCGAAAGTGGTGAGTGCACTGAAAAGCACTGGCCACCCCATTTCCCCTACCGTTTCCTCTACGGCTTGTTTCCTTATTCCATGAATGAGGAACCTACGCTTGAAATAGGAGTATACGTGAATATTGTATGCAATGGAAACGGCAAAGACCAACAACATAGGGATCATTACCATACCACTGTCTATGGTCATACCAACATATCCCAGCACCCCATACACCACGATGATGGAGCTGATAGCGGTGAGAAGAGGGACGATGACCCCTCTAAATGAACGTGTCACCAATAGGAGAATAAGAATGGAGACGAGGGTTGCGATACCCATTACACGTGGCATTTCCGTCCCTATCCATTTCATTTTCATCGCTGTCACATAGGGTAGCCCAGTTCCTTTGGGATGAAGTGCCTTGTACTTGTCCTTGGTGATAATATGATCTAGTTCATTTCCCGTAAGGACCTCGGGAGAAACAGGATTCTTCCCCTTATTCCAAACAGAGTCTTCGGGAAAAGTACGTAGCTTGAGTATAATCCACGAAAGCGTCCCATCTTTGGAAATTAATCGCTCTGCTACGTGAGGTTTCATATAAGCCTTGCGACGAATCTCTTCCAATTGCTTGGGATCCGTAGGGATCGTGTCGGGGACTATCTGCTCAATGGCGATACCATCTTCGCCTCCCATCATAAACTCGATGTCAGTAAGAGAGGTGATTTTGTCGGCGTACGAAAGGCTGTCCACCATCTCGTTCGTTAGTTCACGGATCAGCTCCAGATTGTCTTTCGTAAACGAATTGTCACACCTAGTCAGCACGGCTGCGAAGTTGTCATTCCCGAATATCTCCTTGAATTCTTCGGTCTTGACAAGCATCGGGTCGTCTTCGAGGAAGTAGTCTTCCCATGAGGCACTTACCTTGAAGTACCTAAGTCCCGATACGCCGATGGCAAGGATCAGGATAAACCCTCCCAGCACTACCCAGCGATTACGCATCATTCTTTTGCCACGTAAGGCAAACCAATTGTTAATTCTTTCTATTTTCATATCGTTTCATGTTATATTGATCTTGAAGTGTCTTTACTCCTAAGTGGCAATAGTCCAAAAGAGAACAGGAGAACGTTTTGTTCAAAAACAAAGCGAGCCGCCTCTGTAGGCGACTCGCTCGATAGGATGATTTCCTAAAATGAAATCTCTTATACTGCAGGACTCCAGAATAAATTCCCCCGCTACTTTGTATTTGGATAGTCTGTATCATTGATTTCATTCTTTATTGTCATTGACCACTCGTCCCAAGCTTTAGTGCAATAGACATTGCCATGGCTTTGCCCACACTTATCAGCATCAAAGTGAGAAAGCCCATCAATGCCCTCTTCAAAGAGTAATTCTTCCATTGCTAGTGACATATGTAATGCTCACAATCCTCTCTGATGATCTACCTTCATAAGTTGCTTCCACCCACCTGTACTGAAGTGAATGTATTCACCGATAAAGCATTCGATATCCTCGGAGGAGAGCTCCTCGTGCAATACAATCTCTCTCATCATACTAATCCACCAAGAGCTGATGAAGTGTATGAAAAAAGGGGAAACACTAGTATGTAGCTTTGGATATAATTCTTTCATCCTTTCTAGATAGTCGATTCCAGTTGTCGTGCTTTTATCAATCCATCGCTCCCAATAGTCTTCAAATCGTGTATCTCGAGCATCGAGAAATAGCAACCTAAACTCTTTGCGATAACGAGTAATCACACCCATTACCTCTTGCATGGATTCACGGTGATACTCTTCTGAGGTAAAGATCTCAAGTGAAAGGGTCTTATCACAATTATGTTTTTCCAGCATATTAGTCATCGCCTCCAAAAGTGGACGCAAGACGATTGCCAGCAAATCATCCTTGCAGGGATAATAATTGTATATGTTGCTTAGCCCAACACCAGACAGCTTGGAAATCTCACGCATAGATACCGCCTTGAAGCCTTTCCTTAGAAACGCTTCTCGAGCTGTATCTTGCAATAGTCTGCGTGTATGTTCCTTTGTCGTCTGCATAATAACAACTTAATCCTATCTTCTGCGAGCAAAATTCGCAAAGTTTTTCAGAACGCACAATACCTAAAAAGGGGGATTTTCCGACCAGCCTTCTTGTTGTTTATGACACGATAGAACTACGATATGAATGATTATTCATACTTCCAAGTAGTGCATTCCTCTACTAATCCCTCCAATAGCAACCTCGAAGGCATTGGCATCCCATTCTTTGATGAGGTGAGCAAGTGCAGGGGCGGTATTGATGCGGGTAGTCTCAGAGTCTACGAGGGATAGCACCTCTTGCTTGATTTGGCGGTAATTGGCTTCGATAGTCTCACGCAGACTATCGGAGCCATTTTCGTTTGTGATGTCCGCTATGATGGCGTTCGACACGGCTCTGAGAGAGGGGCGTCTGAGGGATGCTGAGTCATTGCTTGATGAAATTAAAGGCAAAGACGCTTTCTATTCTAGTTGCTCGAAATTGATTGACGAATACCTTCACTTATATTGCCCTTTGCCCAACGCAAGGTGCGGTTGGTAGAGTTGCCGCCTTATGAGCGTACAGTGTGGTATAGTACCTTAAAATGTTATAATGTTAATGTGGATCTTAATTGTCAGTTTCTACAGTCTATCATTATTGTCCCTGCTTGACAACGATACACATCTCGAACGTGAGGATTCCCTTCATAATGATTTTTTAGATCTTCCATCAAGGACTCGTATTCCTCGTCACTCGCTACTTTCTCTATGCGAACATTAATGAGTCTTCCTATAGGAAATACCTTGTACTCTCTATCTGGAGTATATTCTTCTGTACCTCCCATTAAACCGTAGCTCTCGTATTCTGTATATAAGCTTTCAACCACTTTGTCCGTTATCTTAAACAGTTCTTTGTGCTTAATTTCATTACAACCTGATTCATCACAACCTGACAACGTAATTATAGTTGTAAATAAGAATATGACATTTAAGAGTATAGGCTATTCTTATATGCTTGCCTTGCGACAATGGCCTCTCGTAAGTTTTAAAAAAAACATGAGAGTTCATCGTAACATAATGTAGAGAAGATTGCTACTTCTTTTAGACCCCTTTGCTATACAATTTCACAAGCTGATTGGTGTAGCTGTATAGGTAAGCTTTTAGGCTATTGCGGTTGGGAGCATAGTACTCTGTCCATATTGATTGACGAGGTATTTCTTTAGTGCATCAGGGATGTCAAAGCGGTAGCCCAAATGGTACAGCTATACGGAAACGTGGGCTTGAGTTTATGGCTTTGCAGAGCCAAGTCTTCTCCTCTCGGTTCTTCGTTTCGCCAGAATTGAGTTTCGCACTCAGAATGTATACTTTGCTGCTGCAAAGGTTTTCAACAGGGTACGTCCCAATGGACGAACTTGGTAGCCAACGCCTGCTCAGTTTGTTCAAATTCAGAACTTATGCGGTAATGAGAGGAGGAGCTATGACTGGGAAGCAGAAGTGCAATGCCTTAACACAAGAAGCAAAAGACAGTGGACTTGATTTCAGTGGCTAAAGAAATCTTGAAAGAGCAAAAACCGATAGCTTATAGTGACTTGGTGGTCTCAGTAATGGAGGAGATGGATGTCAAAGATAGGACGGCAAAAAAATATATTGCCTATATGAGAGAACAAAATATCCTATCTCAAGATAGTATGGGTAACTATATAAAAGGCAAACTATGTCATACTTAGCCGAGAAAAGGCACCACGAGCAGCCATACAATATTAAGCCATTCAATTAAATAGCCTACGACATCGGCCATCTCAATCGGTTTATCCGCAACACTCCCGCTTAAGCACACCACTCCCTTACGACCTTTGCCGAGCCCAGTTAATCACTTTTTGGCATTCAATACGAAGCAAATCAGTACTGTTAGGTATTTCCAGCAGGGGGAATAGCCCGTAACTTTGCATAGATAAAGGGGAACGAGTTGCGACGCTCCCCGATCACTTGTAATTCAAATAAACATCTATCTATGCAACAGAAACGACTACGTTTTAGAACATTGCTCTTGTGCCTCTTGCTCCCGCTCATCGGGCAGCTGCAAGCGCAGGCCATAGACTTGGGAGACTTTGCCAATCCCTCGTCACACTTCGACCAGAGCGTCGGGCAGACGGCGCCCTTTGACTTTGATTACCTCAGCAGCGTCACCCAGCAGAGCTACACCGCTGTGGAGCTACAAGGATCAGAGGGCAAGCTTAAGGAACTCTTTAACCCCACCCAGCGACCTCAAGATGGCAATGTATGCCTTAAGAGTGACGTCGCTCTTGCGACCAGCAAGCTCTGGGTCGTATCCTATGCTGATCAAGAGTTGAGAAATCCAGCCTACGAAGGCAAAGAGGATCCACTCAATGGCTACATCAAGCTCACCACGGCACGCGCTGTCGGCGAAACCATTGATATGAAGCTCATAGCTGAAAATCCTAGGTTCAATAACATAACCATCGAGGGTGTCAAGGAGGCTCCCCAAATCGGTAATAAGAAAGTGAAGTACACACTCACTAGTCAGACTATCGTACTGAGGGGATCTATCAAGAGCTTTGACTGTGGCAAGAGTCAGATTACTAAAGTCGAGTTAATCCAGTGTCCTACGCTCGAGAGCTTCTTCCTCGGAGATAACCAAATTTCCGAGCTGGACTTCACCGCCTGTGTCAAGCTGACGAACTTCAATTGCTACAACAATCAGCTTACCAAGTTAGATCTCACTCCCCTCAAGAAGCTCAAATGGTTCAACTGCTACGGCAATAAGCTCACCAAGCTAGACTTAACCTCCTGTCCTGGAGTCACAGCCATACGCTGTCAAGACAACCAGCTCTCCGAGATAGTTATCCCTCAGGGCTCTCTCCTCTCTGCTATCGATTGCTCTAAGAATCAGCTCGCTGAGCTAGACATGTCTCACTGCACCAAGCTCAGAAGTCTCAATTGCAGTGACAACCTACTCACCAATTTAGACCTCTCACAGAGTCCTGCACTGGACAATCTCGTCTGCTACAACAATAAGATACGTGGCAAAGCGATGACCCAGCTTATCAAGAGTCTCGCTGACCGCTCGCAGAAGAGTACCAAGGGCAAGTTTAAGGTACACTTTAACCCCACCCAGCGACTTCAAGATGGCAATGTATGCCTTAAGAGTGATGTCGCTCTTGCGACCAGCAAGCACTGGGTCGTATCCTATGCTGATCAAGAGTTAAAAGACCCAGCCTACGAAGGCGAAGAGGCTCCACTCAATGGTTCCATCACGCTCACCACGAGTCGCCAGATCGGGAGCAAGATAGGACTAGTCATCGAGGCTCCGGGTGCCGTCCAGATAGCGGGAGTCAAAGAGACACCTGTGCTAGGTAAGTATCAGAACTACACCATCACCAGCCAGCAGGTCACTATACAAGGAGAGATCACCAAGCTACAGTGTAGTAGTAACAACCTCTCGGCACTCCAGCTGACAGACTGCCCCACGCTACGGACGCTTGTCTGTTTCAATAATGAAGTCACAGCTCTCGACCTCTCGCATGCTCCTAGCCTTGACTCTTTGATCTGCTACATCAATAAGATTGAGTCGCTAGACTTCTCTCACTCTCCACATCTGCAACTCATAGATATACAGCAAAATAAACTTGCCTCCATAGACTTAGCGCCGCTCCAAAAGCTCAAGAAGATCAACTGCGCTAAGAACAAACTCAAGACTCTCAACCTTACCACCGCCAAGGCTCTAGAACGTCTAGACTGCTTTGACAATCAGCTTACGCAGCTCGAGCTACCACAGACGGCCACCCTTACTTGGATCAACTGTGGAGGCAACCAGCTATCCTCACTAGACGTCTCTGCATGTACGGGACTGCAGACACTCTCTTGCTACAAGAATCAGATACGCAAGCAGGCCATGACTCAGCTCGTGCAGGCTCTCCCAGATCGTACAGGTATGGAGCCTGCGGGCATGTTTGGAGTGCACTTTGATGAGACCAAGATGGACGAAGATGGCAATATATGCCTTCCCAGTGATGTAGCCATAGCTCGGGGCAAGAACTGGCTTGTGCGCGCTGTATCCTCTCAGACAGACTACGCTGGACTAGCTACGGGTGTCATCATGATTACCCCCAGTGAGGGCGTTGAGGAGATATCGCTGACCATCCGGGCTGTCGGCGATGTCACCATAGAAGGTGTCATAGAGGAGCCCACTATCGGGGAGAAAGCGACCTACACGCTCCTAAACAAAGTTGTCACCATACGAGGTGACATCACCTCTCTCGGATGTAGTAGTTCCAAGCTACAAGAGTTGGACCTCATCAGCTGCCCTAATCTGACGCAGCTCTCCTGCTATAGCAACAACCTCGTATACCTCTCCCTCTACAAGTGCCCTAAACTCACCTCACTGAGCTGTCACACCAACAAGATAGAGAGACTAGAGCTCGTAGAGTGTTCCAGCCTCAGCTCACTCGACTGCTCTAGCAATCAAATCAAAGGCGAGGCTATGACTCAGCTCATGAAGAGCCTACCCGACCGCACGGGACTCAAGCAGGGTGAGATGACCCTCTACTTCTCTAGAGACGAGATAGACTTTGATGGCAATGTGTGCTACGATACGGACGTAGCTATTGCTAAGGCTAAGAACTGGAAGGTGGGCTTCACTATGTCCAAAGATGAGTACGAAGGCAAGGTATCGCCCCAAGCCCAGCAAGCCACCATCACCCTCACCACCAGTCGCCCCATAGGTCAGAAGATCTCTCTAATGATCAAGGCTGAGGACGACTTCACCATCGAGGGGGTCGATGGAGTACCTTTTAAGGGATCCTATATCAAGTACACCCTCACTAGCCAGACCATTACCATACGTGGTCGCATCACTCAGCTCGCTTGCTGGGGTAATGATCTCACAGCTATCTCACTAGAGAACTGCCAGGATCTGATAGTACTAGCCTGCTCATCTAATAAATTGACTGCCCTAGACCTCTCGCACTGCCCCAAGCTCTTTCTCCTAGCCTGTGCTAGGAATCAAATCAAAGGCGATGCCATGAAAGCTCTCGCTGAGAGTCTCCCTGATAGGAGCAACACAGATTCCGGGATCTGGCAGGTGCACAAGTCTCTAGATAAGATAGCCGAAGATGGCAACGTCTGCCTCAAGAGCGACGTAGCCATTGCGACGCAACGGGGGTGGCGAGTCGTCTTCTCAGAGACCAACGAGGACTACCCTGGAGCTGATCCCAGCGCATCAACCTATACGGTAGACCTCAAGGTCGGCACTGGCGGTACAGCCTCTATCACAGGCTACTCAGACCTCAAGGCAGTCCCCGTGGGGACCACGCTTACAGTCGTTGCATCCCCAGATGAGGGATACAAGCTCGCGCAGATACTTGTCAATGAGGTAGACTGCACCGAGAGCAAGAGCTTTGTCGTCAAGAAACCAACGATAGTCCAGGTGACTTTCCAGAAGGTAGATCGCATCGAGAGCGTCACAACTCCAGCTTTAGAGATTTACCCTAACCCTGTCACAGACTATCTAATCGTACGAGGTGGAGCTGGCGAAGCTACACTACACCTATACGATACTGCGGGAGCACTCGTCCTGACGGGTCAGACCGACAGCCAAGGCACCGCCACGCTAGCACTCGGCTCCATCCCCAGCGGACTGTACATCCTAGTCGTAGGCGACCAGCCTACCTCCGTCCTAGTTGCAAGGTAGAGGAGGCTCAGACCTATGGTCACTCTAAAAGAAGGGAGACACTCCACGTGGAGTGTCTCCCTTCTCATTTGTATAGCAGTCGTGTTAAGTGACTCGGGTGGGATTCAAACCCACGACCTTTAGAACCGGAATCTGACGCTCTATTCAGCTAAGCTACCGAGCCTCTTCCTATCGCTACAAAGGTACGGAAAAAGAGATTAGACCTTAGCCGACCCAGTTAGTTACGTCTGGGTATTCACCACGTAGCAAATCAGCATTGTTAGGTATTTCCAGCAGGGAGAATAGCCCGTAACTTTGCATAAATAAAGGGGAACCATGAGTTGCGACGCTCCCCGATCACTTGTAATTCAAATAAACATCTATCTATGCAACAGAAACGACTACGTTTTAGCACATTACTCCTATGCCTCTTGCTCCCGCTCATCGGGCAGCTGCAGGCGCAGACCATAGACTTGGGAGACTTTGCCAATCCCTCGTCACACTTCAACCAAAGCATCGGGCAGACGGCGCCCTTTGACTTTGATTACCTCAGTAGCGTCACCCAGCAGATCTACACCGCTACAGAGCTACAAGGAATAGAGGGCAAGGAGATCACCAAGCTAGCCTTCCAGATCTATCTGTCTGAAGGCGAGTCCTACAACACGGAGTACACCAACGACCTCCAGATCTACCTCACCAACGTATCCAACGACCTCTTTGAGTCAGTAGCTGGCAAGTATCACTGGCTACCTATCAATGCCGAGCAGGATCTCTATATGAAGAAGACGATCACACTCGACCTACTGGACTTAACAATCAATGGCAATCACGAGACCTCAAAGGCTGGCATAGCCTATCACACGCTAGAGCTAGAGCTCGATAAGCCTTTTGTCTACACAGGGCAGTCTATCCTTCTCTCCGTACGCTCTAAGGCTAGTAAGTCCGCTGTCAATGGTCCAGGCAGATCCAATATAGAGTTCTGTAGCTATCCTAAGAATGTCAAAGAGATGCCCGTCCGTACAATCAATAAAGCAACAGACAAAGCTATCAACGAAGGCTTCGTCGGTGTACTCGGTGAGGCGGCTGATCGTGGGCAGAAGGATCGTGCCGTGATGCGCATCACCTTCCGTGACGCCAGCACGCCTCAGCCTAGCTACGACCCGATACACCCTGTCGTACAGCTCACCGAGGCTGGATCTCTAGCTAAGCTGATGCAGGGGATGGATCTCCTCAAGTGCCAGTCCATCACGGTCTCTGGTCCGATGAATGCTGAGGACTGCAAGACAATCCGTGACAACATGGGCAATCTGACTGAGATCAACATCGCAGATGCGACCTTTACTGAGGATCAGCTCCCCGAGGCTGCTTTTTATAATATGCCTCTCGTTCGCAAGGTGACACTTCCCCGCACCCTCAAGGTGGTTGGCGAGAGGGCTCTAGCTCAGATGTATCAGCTGGAGGAAGTCGTCCTCGGCAGTCAGGTGACTAAGATATGCGATAGCGCCTTTGCGCAGAATCGCAGTCTCACCAAGCTTAGCCCGATGCCTGCGCTCATCACTATTGGCAAATACGCCTTTAATGAGTGTACCGCACTCACCGCATTCCCTTGGCCTGAGACATTGACGACGCTAGACACAGAGAGCTTCTCTGGCTCTGGACTCACCGAGGTGCGCCTACCCAATGTTGCTGTCGTCCCCAGCACCTGCTTCTCCAGCTGTAAGGCTCTTACAAAAGTGTATCTCGGAGCCAAGACGACAGAGGTTATGTTTGGCGCATTTGCTTATTGTAAGGCGCTGACAGATATTACAGTTGAGGCGGTCCAACCTCCTAAGTCTCACATCAAGGCCTTCAATGGGCTTAAGCCTGCGAACATCAATCTCTTCGTACCTAATAATGCGCAAGAGGCCTACAAGGCGGCTAAAGTGTGGAAGGGCTTCCACATCTTGCCCATTCCAGGCACAGAGCCACAAATTAAGAAGTACCTACTCACCTATCGTGTCATTGGCGAGCATGGTACCCTCAAAGCCACAACGGCTACCGGCACCGTAATAGACTCGCAGACGGAGGTCGAGGAGCATACGGCTATCACCTTTACCGCAGATCCTAAGCTTGACTACGTCGTCAAGAGCTTTAAGATCAATGGTACAGAGACCCCCATGACCGCCGGCAAGCAAAATGTCCAGACGTATACATACAACATTGAAGCGGCCACAGAGGTGACGGTCGAGTTCGTCCATCGTCCCTATACGGTCACTTACTCTGTACGAGACGGTGTGGGAGGCACGATCACAGCTACCTACAAGGGACAGCCACTCGCCTCAGGAGCTACGACACCTGCTGGAGAGTCTGCGACGATCATCTTCACCGCCCACCCAGAGGAACACTACCACGTCAAGAAGTGGGTCGTCAATGGTCTCGAGGGCCCCAAGCCTGCTGAAAACAATCAGTGGCAGGTCATCTCGGGCAAGGACTACGTCGTTGAGGTCATCTTCGAGCGTGACAAGGTCTACTATATGGTCAATGTATCACAGGTAGGCAACGGTGGTCCCATCTACTTAGAGGTAGGTGGCGTACGTAGTGCGCTCAAGAGCAAAGTGCCTGAGAACATGGACATCCGCGTCTACGTCGAGCCAGACGAGGGCTACCGTCTAGACTACTGGATGGTCAATAGGGAGCGCATCAACCCTGTCGATGGCTCGTTAGAGTACACGACCAAGGCAACGAAGGATCTACGCATCGTAGCCTATTATGCCAAGGAGGAAAAGAACAATGCCATCGATGCGCCAACAGCGGGCACGGCCGATGTAGCTATTGCCCTAGAGGGGCAGAAGATTACCCTGACCAGCAATACGGGTAGTGCTCTCGGCTCCGTCGCCCTCTATGACTACTCAGGTCGTCTCATTGAGCAGCGTGTCGTGGCCGACAAGCTCTGCACGCTCACCGCACCACAGGCTGGCATGTACCTACTCTCTATCGGCACGACCACTGCAAAGGTTTTGGTCAAGTAATAAGATTATAGGGAGAGCTCACCTCAAAGCTCTCTGCTAACATCACAATAATAGGACGCACAGACATGTAAATAGGTGTCTGTGCGTCTTTTTTTAGGAGACATCCGAGGGAAAAAGGGCTAATTCCCAATAGTGTCCTAAACGTTTTTTTTCGAGTGATGGGTGTAAGAGAGCTGTCAAGCGGGTCAATCGCCCTTTGACATTTGCTGTAAAAACGGGGGTATCCCCCCTATGCTATTTCGGACTCGTCCGGAAGCGGTGAAAACGGCTCTTTTATCCATTGAAAAGGTCGATTTTGGTGAAAGTATTGAGCCTCAAAGATGCTGTTAAATTGGAGAGACACCATGGGTGTTTTGCAATTCGCTTAAGATATTGAAGTAGGAGAATCGTAATCAGAGCCGTCCAAGTCTGAATCTCGACAGCGTTTTGAGAGGTCCCCAGAAAACTCTTGATATGCAGGTTTTGCTTGAGGTTTCTAAAGAAGATCTCAATCTTCCAACGTGAGCGATATAGTGCTGCAATAGTACTGGCTACATGCTTAAAGTCATTGGTATACAAATCAATCGTGTAACCTCCTTAACTTTGTAGAGGCCTATCCTACGAATCTTCTTAGGGTACTTGCTCGCTGTCTCTACGCCTGTCAGTCTTACCTCTTCATCTTTCAGTATCTCTTGAGATGTCGTATCAGGCAAGTCTCTCTCTCTGATTGATTCAAATTGGATGTTGTCTCTTCCTCTGACGATGAAAACAACCCCTGTGCTGTCCCAATGATTCAGAAGCTCAGCATCACTGTAGATTCGATCAGCGACAACGATGGTTCCTCGGGCAAAGTGGAGCTTTTTGACAATCGTATTGTCGGCTCCCTTGCCATTGCTTATACAGACGAATTCAGGCAGAAGTGTCTCAAAATCAAGCACTGTATGTATCTTGACAGCTCCTTTAGTATAAGTATAAAGAGCCCAGTCATACATACTTAGACAGAGGAACATTAGGGTTGAGTCTAGAAGACAACCCTTTGCCTTCAGCCGTTTCTTCATCTGCTTGAGACCTCCGTGCTGTCCCAAATATTGGAAGAGGGCATAAAAGACATCTTCGAAGAACTGAGAAGTCCTATTGGCGTTTTGGTAACTGATATTGGATTTGGATGGGGCTCGTGAGAGTCCTAAGTGATTGAGATTGCCTGTGGCAGATTGTAGCCCCTCTGAGATTTGACGTAGCGACACGCTACCCGAGAATTGGCTGAAGATCATAGTCACCAAATGGCTCCACGAGTTAAAGCCCTTTGCATGCTTGTCCGTGTCATGCTTCTTGACTAATCGTTGGATGATTTCTCGAGGTATGAGTCGGATTACTTGTGCGAATAGTGTTATATTTGCCATTGAAAAGGGTGGTTTGTGACAGCTTTTACTAGCTGTGCTTTGTTTCAATTACAAACCTACCCTTTTCTCTTTACCCTGCAAAACGTTTAGGACACTATTGACTAAAATCAGTATCTTTGAAAAGTCAAGACAACTCATTCTAGTATGACGACGAAAACGATGTCAACCGAAATCAGTTTCAGCAAAAAAATAAGTCAACCATTTTCAGGGAACGACAGTAGGGCTGCATCAACAGAGAATCAAATAAGACAAAGTTACGGAATACCACCTAAAACCATAGCAGATATTCCAGATGACGCTATGATGAATGTAATTTTATTGTAAATTAACAATAAATATGGATAATATAAAGAACTTTATTGAAAGAAACAACGGTACTTATAATAAGTATAAGAATATTTCGGAGAATACGATCTCAAAATATATAAGCCTTTTTAAGGGTAGATTTCCAGAAGAACTTATATGGATTTGGAGAAATATGGGGGCTGGAGTATTCGAAGATGGGTATTTGCAAATTGTAGATCCTGAAGAATATGATTTTGCATTTGATTATATTGATAAACTATTGGAACCATGTATTATTTGGGGAATTACAGCATTAGGTGATTTGCTGTTGTGGGAGGGTAATGATAATTGGACTATCGCTCCTGATGAAGGAAACCGTGCAGCCTTCCTCAATATTAGAAACTTTCAAAAAAGTATGCTAGGTCGTAAAGTCAATGTGTTTTTAAACATTTTAATAAATGACAAAGATGATTTAATAGATACATACAAAGCTAAACCCTACTTAGATGTTAAAGGAAAGTTACCTGCTTTACAATACGGACAATGCTATGGTTATGTACCGGCATTAGCTTTAGGAGGAAAAGCATCCAATAAAAACCTGCAAGTAGTAGATGCAAAATCTTATATTGACATTATTGGACAGGCTGTAGGAAAAATCATAGATTTAGAAGGGTAATATAATTTTATTCAAAGAACTGCCATGTGTCTTACCCTGAAAAAGTTGACTCGTAACTAACATAATTATGAGCACAATGAAACAGAGAAAAGACACGAAGTCTAACCCCTCACAGGGATCAAAAAGACTCCCGACCAAGGGACATGCGACAACGGCCGAACGGATTGAAGCACTAAAGCGCTATTACGTAAATGGCTACTCGATCCAGCTTCTAGCAAACCAGTATCAGGTAACCTCATGTACGATTCGCAATTGGATTCGTATCTTTGAGCAAGAAAACCCTGAAGTGGCTAAAGCTATGAACAAAAAGAGAATACCCCCACAATGGACCTCCTCAGAGGAGCTCCGCAAGGACGACTATGTTGCCCTGAAAGCACGTATTATGGAGCTCGAAAAAGCTCTTCACCAAGCCTGCTTAGAGCGAGACGTCTTCAAGACCTGCTTGGAGGTGTACGGCATTGATGAGCAAAAAATAAGTCAACCATTTTCAGGGAACGACATCCTGATAATCCTGTAAATAGAGATTTGTTTAAAATAGATAGAGAAGCCTATTGGAAACAGAGAGCAGAAGTAGAAATAAATGCACGAAAAAATAAAGGAATTTGCAAACAATAAAATTGATATTTATGTTGTCAGAAAAAGTTAAAAATTATTTGATAGAAACAGGATTGTACGACGAAACTGAAGATACAAATTATCGAAAAGTAATGTTAGATTTAGGGATTAAATTGGATACGACCTTCGCCCAATTTAATCTTTATACAAATGCTGTAACATTTAAAGGTCGTAGTTATGAACTATATAATGTCTGTTGGTTTAAAATATATTCCGATGATTTGGATTATGGTATAGAATCAGCCCATAAAGTTCTAAAATTACCCGACGAATATATCCCATTAGATAGTTTTGAGGGAGAAGGAGGTTTTTTCTATAATCGAAAGACAGGGGAAGTTTTAGAACTTGAACTTGGACAAAAGTTAATTGATTTTCAGAATGGGCAACTACGACCTCAATGGAAAGATTTTAATTCTTTCTTGGAGTGGTTTTTTGAATTAGAATAAACTTAAACCTGCCTTGATTGTGGAGGGTTGTTTCTGCTTTCTTTTCTTCCGCCTTTGGCGGAACATCGGCAGGTGCTTTTTTGTGGCTTCGCCACTAAAAAATGACTTTTTCGGGCAAGTATGCAAAGTGTCCTCTCCTGAAATAGTACACAGTTGGGACGCCAACCCCAACAACTATGAAAGAAGAAAAAAGTAACCGAGGACGAAAGGGATATCCCCTAGATTTCAAATGGAGAGTCATTGATGACCTCCTAGCCACTGGCGAGAGCATCGCCACGACCAGCCAGCGCTACGGCATTACCACACGCACCATTCGAAATTGGTTGCGTACCTTTGGAGTAGAGTTACCCAACCAAAGCAGCAGTAGCACTATGAGCAAAACTAACAAATGAGTACACTCACAGGACTAACAAAAATGACCCGAGTACCATCTCAGTAATACCTTCCCAACTGTGTACTTTTTTCAGGAAGAGGACAAGATAATAAACCTATAAATATTAAGAAATGCCTAAATCATCAATATTCTTTTTAATCACATTCATTTTTTTGCTTTTTGGATGTACAAGAAATAATATGCCGTCAGATCATCAAATGTTAGAGCATTTCAATCTCTACGAGTCTGAATTTGAGAGATTGAGAAAAATTTCTGTTAAGTACGATGGATTTCATTATCCCCCTTATGACGAAACAGATAGTACAGCCTATGTTATTTCATCTAAAGATAAAAAGGAATTGGACTCTTTAATCAAGAGACTGGATATTATTAGTATACAGTATGATGGGATATCAGAAGTATGCTTGCTCTTTCATACATGGGGTGTTTCTATCAGCGGAGGGTACAAGGAGTATGTCTATACTCCAAATCTTGAGGATCATATAAAGAACTACGATAAAGAGGTTGCCTTAGATCCCAGCACTGAAATGTATATCGTAGAAAGAATTACGGAAGAAGATTTGGATCAAGTTGCCCAAAGATATTCTGCAAATATAGAGTTATATCGTCCTATAAAAAATGGTTGGTATATACATCTCAGTCGAGAGAATTGATTCTTGAGATGTATGCTATTCTTTTATGAGGTAACGTAAAGATGGATTTGTTTTGATGCGCTCTATTTCTAATTCTATCAATGACATAACCTCCCGTTTTACGCGCTTGTAGTTGGCTTCGATAGTCTCTTTGAGACTATCGGAGCCATTTTCGTTTGTGAAGTCCGCTATCATAGGAATAGGCTGGTAAGCTTTCGTTTCAGCAGAGACCTTGGCAACATCCACAACGATTTCTGCGTGGAAGATTTTCTGATCGATGCGTTCATCGAAATTGTCAGAGACAGCCCCAACGAACATACCTTGTGTAAGGTTACTAATCTTACTTGCAGGAATCAAGCTATCCATCTGCGTAGATATAGATGTGGACTTGTCGTTACGGTTGATGGTCATGGACTGGCGCTGTTGAAGAACTTTGCCGAAACGCTCTGAAAGCGTCTTAGCCGTTTCACCTACAACTTGCCCGCTAAAAACATTACCCACCGTGTTCTGTATCACCTTACTCTCCTTATCCCCATAATCTCGGGTCAGCTGCGAGAAGTCCTGAAAGCCTAAGCACACAGCGACCTTGTTACTTCTGGCTGTAGCGATCAGGTTATCCAGACCACGAAAGTAGATAGTCGGTAGCTCATCTATAATCACCGAGCTTTTAAGTTGATGCTTCTTATTGATGAGCTTCACAATGCGACTATTGTAGAGCCCAAGAGCAGCCGAATAGATGTTCTGTCGGTCGGGGTTGTTCCCTACCACAAGCACTTTCGGCTCATTAGGATTGTTGATGTCTAGAGAGAAGTCATCGCCCGTCATCACCCAGTATAGAGCGGGAGAAATCATTCGTGACAGTGGTATTTTGGCACTGGCTATTTGCCCCTGTAACTGGTCTTGCGCTCCACCCTCCCAAGCGTCCATGAAAGGCGAAAGGTAGTTCGCCAGTTCATCGTAAGAGGTGAGTATCGGGAATATCTGGGCATACGGTCGATTCAAGAATTCTATGGCATGTGGAAAGGTGCAATACTTCCCCTCCTCGTATATCTTCAAAAACCAGATGATAGCTGCAAGCAAGATAATTAGAGACTCCACAAAGAAATCACCTTGCTTCTGAATCCAGGAGCGGTTCAGATTGAGCATAATAGTGTAAGCACTCTCGTAAGCATCTGATATATCCGTCATAAAGGCTGGATTGATGGGATTACAGCGGTGCGACTTACGAGGGTCATCAAAGTTAATCACAAAGAACTGTGGTTGTACCTTATAAGCATCCAAATGGGGGCGTAAATGGTTACAGGCAATCTCCGATAGGTCGGGGAACTTGTAGTCGTAGATGTACATCGCAAAACCTTTCTCAATCTACTGCTTGATGTAGTTATTCACGACAGCGAAAGACTTGCCCGAGCCAGGCGTACCCAAGACCATTGAAGCTCGAAACGGATTGACCACATTGATCCAGCCATTGTTCCATTTCTTCTTGTAGTAAAAGCGTGTCGGCAGATTGACCGAGTACTCGTTCTCCATCAGTCTCGTCTCTTGCATGAAACTCTCATTCTCCGTATTGAATACATCGTCCATAAGGTTATTTTTCAGCAGGCGACTCATCCATACGCCAGCCATTAGCAGGCAGATATACCCCACAGAGAGTGTGAAGATGTAGAGCGAAGCTGCACCAACGACTCCAATCGGGAGTGCCAGCAGCCACCAATTGAGGAAGAAAAGTACAAACTCAATGGCTAAGACCGTCCAAATCTTAGCCCAAGTAATCTTCTCTTCCTTTACACCACGAGTTCCTAAGCAAGAAAGAGCAAGGAACAGCACACAAAAGAGCTTCGTCCAGAGAATCGAGGAGAAGAGCCCTGCTGTCCGTTGAAAGTTCATCAGAATCTTATCGAGTACCGAGAGTGTCAAGCCCCAAGTATGGAATGCTTCATAGCAAAACCAGTAGCAGTTGATGAGGAGGAATAGCACAGAGATCCCTCTTATAAAGTCCATAATCTTGCCCAATGCTCTCAAATCATCTTCTTGTGCCATAATGTCCTTTATCTTAATATCTTTGCAAATATAAGAGTTCAAAGTGACGGGCACTTATAATTAGGAGCCGAGAGTGAATTTAGGGGAAGAATAAGGCACAATAATTCAAAGGCAGAAAAGTGGAATTGGAAGATTTAACTAAAAAATGCTCGCTCAAATATATGGCTTTATAATATCAAGAAGTAAATCCGATTCATCTGCTGTCAAAATAAAGCATGGGACTTTTAGTACAGATGCAACTTGTTTTGCGTATTCTTTTGCGCAGCTTTGAAATTCACGTAACAAATCAATATTATAATCCTTGTTGTCTCTTGTCATGAGCCTATTTTGAACTACTTCTTCATCGGCTGAAATGACAATAATAAGAGATGGATTCATATTGATAAAAGTGGATAATGGAACTTTTTGAATACATCCACTACAAGTTAAAAGGCAAAAATGACCATCAAGCAATATGGAGTTGGTTCCTATCTCATCTAATGACTCTAACGCCTGAATTAAAATATCTTGATTCCCCTGAACATCAACCACTTCTTTATCCTTACTGTTTTCCCAGTTTATTAACTCACTGGATGAATAGTAATGCAAATCATCTCGTTTATCTGTAATGGATTTGCAGACAGCACTTTTCCCAACTCCATGGATTCCTCCGACAAAAATTATTCTATTCATAAGCTTATTCTGAACTACTGTTCTCGATAAAAGAATGTTGGCATATAGGATGAGTTCACTTGAGTTTTAACAATTCAAAACTGCACTCCTCTATATATCGAAAAGACTGAGGAGCGACAAATGTTTCATTATGAATCCTAGGATCAATTGGTTTTTCGTACAAGCGTGGTTCTGTAATTCGCAGGGCAAAGCCAGTTTTCTTACCTTCAAAATACTGATCAAAGCGTTTTTTTGAAAGACCAGAAACTTTAGAGGTTTTACGCCAAATCTCTTGAGGAGAGTCTTCAATAATCTGTTCAATCCGAAACTCGCCGACAATTTTTCCAATGGGCATCGTAGCGTAGACTACGACTTTAGAAATATCAGCCATTTTAAAAATAGACCTCCTATATTCAAAGAGCTTCTCCCCTTCAAAAATGACCTTAACAAACTCAGGCTTGATTGATAATAATATATTCATCGACACCTCCTAATTTAAGTATTTCCTCAAATTGGTTATCTGTAAGCTCTATGAAGCCAGCATAAGCATCCCGACTAATTCCGACTTTCTCGATAAGATCTTTTCGAATGACCCTTGTTGTCAAAGCCGCATTGTAGGTCATTTTTATTACTACGAGGTTCTGCTTTTTGAATCGTTTAGCAAGATCCTTTTCATCAAAGATGCTATAAGCATTTGCATAGCCAATATATTCCTCTACAGAGGAAAAGTCATTGCGTGTTTTTACCTCTTCTACACGGCATATAGATGTCACTACACTTCGATACCCTGCATTACTCTTTCCGTCTGATGTCCGATATATAACTAATAAATCCCCGGGCTTCAGTTTGTCAAGACCCATCATATTGGATACATAGATTTTATGTATGCTATTTGTATGAGAAACATCTTTAATTAACTCGTACCTTTCTTTTCTCTCGTTGTGCAGGATTGAGTCAGGGAACATACGTGTATGAAATTCTGGATATATTGATAGAGAGTATTTTTTGTTGCCACGTATCGGAATCAATGGATAGTCTTTCAATAGATCACCAGTAGTGTCAACCAATCTTTTTACGAATACTAATTCGTCTCCTTTCTGTCCTTTTTGAATAAACCCGTATTTCTTAAGCATCTTAATGAGAGCTTCATGCTTTTGGAATATTGTAAGATAGATTTCCTCTACTCGCTCTGTAATAGCGACATCGGTAATCCTTTTAATAAATCGTTCCCCAAGCTTAGTATTATGTGCATCAACTTTGAATGTCCCCACCTTGAGACGTTTAGCAGGAGAAAGTATAGGAGAAACGTCTTCTACAATGCCTTCTTCAATCTTAGTGTAGAGAAATGCCTGAATATAGCCTTCCTCATCCATTAAAATAAAAGCGGTCTCCGATTTTTCAGCTTTCCGATTAAACCAGTCAGAAAAACCTTTATAGTCTTCTTTGAGACTGTCGAAAAAAGGGTCGTTTAGATTGATTGATGAAAAGGGGACAAGATCAAGTCTATCCTTATTGGTTTGTTCATTCATAATTATTCTATCGTGTCATAATGTTCAACGTATGCTCTGCACAAAATTACTATAAAATTACTATTTCAATTTGACAACGTCACTCATCTCTTTAGTCCTCTAATATATGGGCGATTTTGCCTGCGAAGTTTCCGTCGCCAAGCCGCCTCTTTCCAATCATCGTTGCTACTACCGAGTGGAAGGTCACCGACAATATCATCTACCAACTCATCGACAAGGTTGTCTCCCTCGTCCGCATCTGACTGTAACGGTTGAATAGTTGGAACTTCTTCTTTCAATTGAGAGGAAGAAATGCCATACAATGTTTCATCCATAAATGGATTGTAGGTCGGATTGGAGAGGTAGGCATTAAATGTATTGGCCGAGTACCCCTTGCCTAGTCGGGAGCCATTGAGTGCAATGCCATTCGCATCGTCTATGAACGTAATACCATAGATACGCCCGCTCTCATTCTTTCGGATAACCGTTCGCAAGCCTTGTTCTTCCAATCGATGTCGCAGTGCTTCCTCTGTCTGGGGAGAAGTACGCATTACTTGTAGGACTTTCTCCCTTACGGCTGGTATCAGTGGCTTGATAGCTTGCTTAGATTGTTGCATCCTATTCTGCACGGCTGTATAGCCCACACCACGACCGATCTCCGAGGCATGGATGGGTGTACTTACCTTATCGCCCTTATCATCAGTCGGTACATAGACCAGTCCATCGTACTTCTTCCCTCGAAACTCTGTTTTGACTTCTTCCACGGCAAGATTGTAGTGGGAAAGAATGGCATTGAGTTCTCCCAACGAACAGAAACGGTAATGCTTCAGAACAGAACGAGCTATAGATGCTACCTGCTCTTTGATATTTCCTTTTGCCATATCCACCTTTGAGAGCTCTTGTAGCGATTTATCTGTAATCTCTGTGCTGGAAATTAGATGGTACTTCTTCTCCAGCGCATCCGTAATTTTCTTGCTTCGTCTGCTTTCAAACTTGTCATTGATCTTTCGACCATCGCCATCTACCCGAAGCGATACGATGTGTATATGCTCACGGGCGATATCATTGTGCTTGAACACAATGTAGGGTTGCTTACCATAACCTAGAGCCTCCATATACTCCTTAGCTATCTGCGAGAGCATTTCATCGGACAGCTTCTCGTCTGGATGCGGATTGAGCGAGCAATGGAAGACCGTTTTCTTTGTTCGACACTTTTCGGGTATCAATGCCTGCATATCTGCAAGCACTTCCGACATCGTATATTCGCCCGCACTATTTTGGTACAAGCCATGTGCCAGTAGGAGTGTTGCTCCCTTCTTATTCACCTTCTTGAAGTTGTAGCCGAGTGCACCCCCGAGGTTCTCCGTTGCTGAAATCTTGGCAATCATTACTTGCGGTAATCAATGGTCAGAGAGACAGCCTGCTCCTGCAAAGCAATAATCTGAGCTGGTCGGCTCTATTCCGATTATCAAGGGGGAGAAACTATTCGCAAAGGAGAGTTTTGGGGTAGGTCTTGCGTTCGCACACTACTTCAAGCGGGCGAACTACGCTTTTCTCTTGGCGGAATATGAGCAGCAAGGGTTGACTTATCGCTCTTACAATGTTCCACTACATGATGCGCTCCTGCATTTCGGCTATATGCACCCGATACTCTCAGATAGGGGGAAGAATGTCTTTGGCTACTTGGGACTATCCGCTCTCTGCGGTAATGAAGAGCTGAACGAGGATAAACGGTTGCTACCCGATGGGGCTACACTCCTGGATCGGTCTCGCTTTACTTATGGTGGGGCGATACATAGCTCGGTGGAACTGTTCCTTACAGACAATCTGCTCTTCGTCCTCAAGGCTCAAGGGCGACTGCTCTTCGGCTCTGACCTGCATCGTTTTCGTCCTGCTATCTCAGCAGGACTCAAGTTCAATATCTAACTACCAACAACAATGAAAAAGTTCCTAGTGAATACGATATGGGCTGTTGGGGGGATTGCCCTCGCCCTCTTTTGTCTATCTGCTTGTACTCGTGAGCTGGATGTGCAGCAGGCTTACGACTTCTCGCTTGAAGTGATGCCGGTGCAGAACTCCATAGCTAAGGGGGAAACGGCTGAAATACGCTGTAGTCTCAAAAGAAGTGGTCGCTTTGCCAATACGCAATACACGATCCGTTACTTCCAGCCAGATGGCAAGGGTTGCTTGAAGATGGATGATGGCACTGTATTCAAACCGAATGACCGCTATCCGCTCACAAGAGATACCTTCCGTCTCTATTACACCTCACTCTCCACTGACCGCCAAACGATTGACATCTACGTGGAGGACAACTTCGGACAAGTCCAGCAACGGACTTTCAACTTCAACAATGAAAGAGAGGATAAACCAAAATCATCAATAGAAATACAGCCAACTTAGGAAGAAGTGTA
This sequence comes from Porphyromonas miyakawae, assembly GCF_045865415.1. Lineage (NCBI taxonomy): Bacteria > Pseudomonadati > Bacteroidota > Bacteroidia > Bacteroidales > Porphyromonadaceae > Porphyromonas > Porphyromonas miyakawae. Next base: position 636,730 of record NZ_BAAFSF010000004.1, on the reverse strand, counting down.
ATCTTCTTTGATTGCGACTTTCTTTTGCTTCTTTGCTTTGGTCGCCTGCTCGTACTCAAAGACAAAGAAAAGAAGCCCCCGAAAGTGTTGCCGTCTGTCGGCTACCTTTTGGGGGCTTTTGTTATTGAATCTACGAACAAGGTTCCGAATCTTCGTCCTTTTACTTACCTTTGAGACAAACAAAGAATAAAGAGGATATGGCAAGAGCTACAACAAAGGCGGATTTGATGACATCTGCGAATCAACAATTTGTGAAGATGTGGAAGCTCATCGACAGTATGAGTGAGGAGCAACAAGCGACCCCTTTTGCAGTTGAAATGACTACAAGCGGTAAGGAGACACATTGGAGAAGAGACAAGAACCTAAGGGATGTACTTGTACACTTGTACGAGTGGCATAATCTGTTATTGAATTGGGTTCAAGCCAATAGCAATGGGGTGCCTAAGCCTTTTCTTCCCGAACCTTACAATTGGAGAACCTACCCAGCACTGAATGTCGAGTTTTGGAAGAAGCACCAAAGCACATTGTTGGCGGAAGCAAAGGAAAACTTGAAAGCGTCTCATAATGCTGTAATGGCTTTGATAGGAAATTATTCCAATGATGAACTTTTCTCCAAAGGCTCATTGCCTTGGACTGGGACATCTACACTCGGAGCATATTGTGTCTCGGTAACGGCAAGTCACTACGATTGGGCGATGAAGAAGATAAAGAAGCATATCAAATACTTGAAATAAACTTAGTGGAAAAGAGCCGACAGCTCCTTTACCGATCTTCATCGTACAACTTCCCGTATCAGTTGGCTATGGGCATTGACAAGGCTCTCAATTTGCTCGTGGTATGGGGTGTTTTGGTTGCACACACCACGGCTCTGTATCACTTGGAGTGTGTCCAGAGAGACTTCTATCGTCTCTATTCGTTTGCCCTCAATGGTAGCCGACAGGATTAGTGAGTTCTCTTTGAGATAGTACTCATTTGAAAATAGGCAGTGATGCAATTCAGCTCCTTCCTCTATATACTCCTGCACGCTCTCTAACACGTGTACTTGGATTGTGCCGTCCGTGAAACAGATGCCGAAGAACTTTGACTTGAGTTCACGAAAACGCGCTTCGTCCGCCATTGCCTTTTCCCGCTTTCGCTCCATCGCCTCCCGCTCACGCTGTCTGCGCAGCTCCGCTTCTCGTTTGTTATGCTCTCCTCTGAGGTCGGAGGGGCAGATGTATTTCGGATTGTGGATGTCCTTACCCAATCGTTTGAGCATATCTACATAGTCACACCATAAGGCAATGTCGCTTATTATGTAGTGGTGACGAAGTGTCAGCTTGTATGAGTTCCAATAGTTGTCAAGTCCTTTGCCCCTTGATAGGAGGTGTCTTAAATCTTTATATCGTCCTGCTTTCATCATTGTTTCTGCACGACTATCAGTAAGTAGAGCTGGGATGAGTTGAGTAGGTGCTATGCCGTGAAACTCTCCGTTGAAGCCATTCCTATAAAGCGTATTCGTGACCTTTAGCTTCGGATATATCTGCGAATAGGCTACATATCGGTAAGCTTCGCTATCGTTACGGATAGCCATCGGAGAGCAAAAAGAAAAGCTATCAATATAGTGTCCAAAAGTTCGCTGTATGGCTACTAATGCTTGTCTCACTGCATCGTTCCACCAATAATGCCCAATCTCAATGACAGAGCTCTGTGCTCTGCAACCTTTCTCCATTTCAGCCACGAGGAGGAACATCCGCAACACTTGATACGCACCACAAGTGGTTAGTAGCGTGAAGTACTGCTTCTGTTGTAACTTACGCGCTCTTGTTGTCTTGACTTGCAACCTTGCCCTACATTGAGGGCAAGTGCAAGTATCTATAGGCTGCTCTAAAGTCCAACTATAACCACAATCCATACAAGTCGTACGACCTTTAGGTAAGCGGAAGGCAAAGTGGTCTATGCACTCTTGGAATGCCCACTGACGCTGTGCTTTTGTTATTGGGCATAGTTTCGTACTCAGTGCCATTACGGTTTTCTCAAACTTGTTCCTAGGTTTCATAAGGCAAGGGTGTCAAATAGTGTGGGTTGCAGTTGTGTAGAAGATGTTTTACGGTTGTAAAAATTAGTGTAGCAGAAAATGACCTTTTGGCGAATACCTAACACCACCTATAGGTATTCATCGGTAGTCAGTGTAAACGAGAAAAGTCGCTGTAGAAGCTTGTTCTACAACGACTTTCCCTTGATTTGAAGCCTTATTTGAATACCTTGTTGAAACTCTAAATAAGACCTCTTGCGGAAGCGGGGGGAAATGAACTTACGCCCATAACTTCCTATGTCTCACTCTCTTTATATACTCTCTAAAATCCCTGTAGCCAAATTGTAGCCAAGACGGATATTTTTGAGAGTCCGTACAGAGTACACTTACTTTGTGTTATCCGAGTTCAAAAGTACCATTTTTCTGAACAATCACCAAATTCTTGGTTTCATCACCCTTCGGAGAGTAGTATGGCTACACTGCAAGTGCACGGTGCAAGTCCCCTATATATAGAGGGATCTTGCACCGTGCACTTGCAGTCCCTTACCTCCTCTCACGAACAGATGCCTATAATGGTAATACTTTACCCAACAATAGTAATATGATATTCGTCTAAACGTCTAAACATTGGGAACTTTGCAGCGCAGCAAGTTGCTGTGGTAAACCATAAAAAGTAGCCTAATGAAAGAAACAGCTAAGCTATACATAGTCAATCCGTCTCTTGAGGATATCATTCGTAGTTCGAATAACCTCAAGTCTCAAGCTTTCATAGCTGAGATGGATGTCTCCAACTTTAGAAAATCAATGACTCTTAGTGGCGGTCAGCAATTAAGGACCTTCCTCAAAATCGCTCAAGCAGCTAAGAAAGATGTCATTTTTCTGATGATTGATGCAGATGTTGTAGAGCCCATAACAGGACCTTTGAGCTTGCAAAACAATGTACACTATACGCTGACTCAAGAACAGTTCTTCAAAGTGTTGGACAGCATCTATGGACGCGAAAGACAATCCATTCTTAATGCTCTAGTGAGAGAAGTCGTGAACTACATGATGGGACCCAACCTTGATCTCTCCAAGTTTATCTCTCAAGTTGAAGACTACCTTAAGTGTCTTAAAGCAGGATTACAAGACGAATCATATGGATTACAATCAGACGCAATTGGAAATACTTCAAGAGATTCAGTCTCTTAGATCTGCAATAGATAAGGTGTCGGGCTTTATTGCGGAACTCAAAAGTGACTATGAAGTCCTTGAAGAGAAAATAGAGCTTAACTCTTCTGATGTAATGAGAATCCTTGGTGTTTCAAGAGCTTCATTAGCTCGCTGGCGAGAGGCGAATGCAGTTCCTTTTCGTTACGTATCAGCTAATCATGTGGTCTATCCTTTCAAAGGCCTTTACATCGCAGTGAAGACTGGTCGAGCAACATTCAAAGGCTTCAGAAGGATTGAGGCAATACAAAGACTAAATGCGTACAAAGATGGCATCATAAAGGGGTATCTAGGTGAAAATAAGCCTGAGATGTTGTTTGAGGAGCTATGAATATCAAAGAAGAAATACTTGGTCGCACGAATAGAGGCTTGGATGTATTCACCTACTATATGCCTATGGACTTTGTGCCTAAGCGGAATTTTCGCAATCCTTTTTATGAGGATAAAAGAGCTTCGTGTAACATTTACTTTGATAGCAAGAATGACTGTTACCGTATGAAGGACTTTGGGAACGAGCTTTATTCTGGAGACTGCTTTTGGTTTGTAGCAATGGTTGCTGGGCTTGATGCCAAGCGAGATTTTCGCAATATCCTACAGATGATAAATAGAGACTTGGGGCTAAACCTTAGAGTTGGTCAAGATTCTTCGATATCAAATATGCCCTCCAAAAGCTACAACGACAAAACGATGTCTAAAGCCACGGTTGCACCTCCTAAACGATTTGAGTTCACACCAAAAACTTTCGGACAACGAGAACTCCTCTTTTGGTTCCGTTATGGGATTACAGAAGAGGTGCTTCATCGTTTTCATGTGAAAGCATTGACTTGCTTTAAGTCAATCAATCGTGAGGGGAAACCCTACTCAATATATTCTAATGATGAGGAACCAATGTTTGGCTATGTAATGCAAGGCTTCATCAAGGTTTATCGGCCTCACAGTAGTATCCGCTTTCTCTATGGTGGGGAGAAAGTCGAAGATTACGTTTTTGGATTGGAACAACTATCTAGTAAAGGTGATGTAGTCTATATAACAGGTGGTGAAAAGGATGTGATGAGTCTTTCTGCTCATGGCTTCAATGCTATTTGCTTGAATAGTGAAACAGCCGATATTCCAAAGTCTCTGATGGAACTCTTGAGTCGACGATTTAGGCATATCGTCATCCTTTATGATGTAGATGAAACGGGTATTCGGGCTTCATTTAAGGTGTTACAAACCTTTTCAGAACTGCCTATCCTTAGGCTAGAACTTCCACTAGACGGAGGAAAAGCGCAGAAAGATATATCAGACTTTTTCTCAATGGGGCGAATAGCAAAAGATCTCAAGGAGCTATTAGCCAAGGAACTGAACAAACTATATGCAAACACGCTAATGATGATGAAATCCTGTGAGATTGATTATGATAACCCACCTGAAGCTTCCCACCCCATTGTGTCCGTTAACGGTGTTCCATTAGGAACTCAAGATAACCTTTTCTGTATTACTGGCGGTGAGGGCACAGGAAAGAGCAATTACATCTCTGCTATTCTTTCTGGAGTTATAAACGAAGAAGCATTAGACCCAGAGACAACCTTAGGGCTACGGATTGCAGCCAATCCTAGGCAGTTAGCTGTTCTACACTATGACACGGAGCAATCTGAGGCTCAATTGCATAAGAATCTAGGTAGGACGCTCAAACGTGCAGGGTTAAATCGAGTTCCTTTATTCTTTCACTCATTTTACTTGGCTTCTCTTTCTCGCCAAGAACGCCTAAAGCTTATTCGGGATAGTATGGATATGCTTTATCACAAATACGGAGGTATTCAACTTGTAGTTATAGATGGGATTGCAGATTTAATCCGCTCTGCCAATGATGAGAGTGAGAGTATAGCTGTAGTAGACGAATTGTATCGTCTCGCGGGTATTTATAATACTTGTATCATCTGCGTGCTTCACTTCGTGCCAAACGGAGTGAAGCTACGTGGACACATTGGCTCTGAACTTCAACGAAAAGCAGCTGGTATCCTTTCGATTGAGAATGATGACAATCCTGAGCTTTCTGTGGTTAAAGCTCTCAAGGTGAGAGACGGAAGTCCTCTAGATGTGCCAATCATGCTCTTTGGGTGGGATAAAAAGCTTGATATGTTTACTTATAGAGGTGAAAAGTCCAAAGCAGAAAAAGAAAAGCGAAAGACAGTGGACTTGATTTCAGTGGCTAAAGAAATCTTGAAAGAGCAAAAACCGATAGCTTATAGTGACTTGGTGGTCTCAGTAATGGAGGAGATGGATGTCAAGGATAGGACGGCAAAAAAATATATTGCCTATATGAGAGAACAAAATATCTTATCTCAAGATAGTATGGGTAACTATGTAAAAGGCAAACTATGTCATACTTAGACTATCTTACAGAAGATCCTTGGCAAAAGCGTCTGTTCGATAAGCTAGCGAGCGTGGAAGAAAAACTAGACCACTTGTTGGTATTACGAGAGCAAGCCGTAGAAGCTGTTGTTAAGCCACCTCTCAAGCCTGAGTATCTTGACATCATCGATGTGTCTAGATTGCTAAAGGTTGAGCAAAAGACCATCTACAATTGGGTATGGGCGGGTAAGATCCCCTACCTTAAAGCTAATGGTCGCCTACTGTTCCTTCGTGAGGAAATCGATGAGATGCTACAAAAACGAGATGACTGGTAATCTTTTTTCTTTCAATCGGACTATTTTGTTGTGTAAGTACTTGCACTTACACAACAAAATGACTACCTTTGCGAAAAGGACAAGTAGCATGACAAGCAAGAGTATTAAAAAAAAGATTTTGGACTTTGAGATGGGGAAAGTTTTCCGACTGGAAGACTTAGAGCTTTCTCGTTCGGAGTACGATGCAGCTGTGGTAGCTTTAGGACGATTGGCTCAGGAGGGAGAGATCGAACGACTTAGCCCAGGAGTTTATTATAAGCCCAAGCAAACACGATTTGGGGTTGTCGGACCATCGATGGAAGAAAGATTCCGAGACTTACTCTATGACGGGAACACTCCTATTGGCTATTTGACAGGTCTCTATGCTTTCAACCTATTTGGACTAACGACCCAACACTCATCCATTCTTGAAATAGGAACTAATTTCCCGAAACGAAATACAAAGCGGGGGATTTATGCCATCCGTTTTGTATTACAGAAGAACCAGATCTGTCAAGACAACATTGATATGCTACGTCTTTTGGACTGTTTGAAATGGATCAAGAAAATTCCAGATACTACTGTTGACAAGTCGTATACTCTCCTAAAGAAGAAAGTCAGTGAATATGAAAAGGAAGATCATAAGCAACTAGTGGGACTTTCCCTAAATTACACTCCACTCACAAGAGCTTTGTTGGGTTCTATGCTAACAGATGAATCACTTGTGGCGACTTTACATCAGACATTAAACCCTCTTACACGATTTAGAATCGGACTTTCCTCCACTTTAGTGTCAAGCCAATGGAACATACAATAAGAGAGCCTTTACATTTAGACAGCGAGTCATTCAGAGACTTGCTACAAGCGTCTTCTGAGGATTTGAAAATTCCAGTCCAGTTGATCGAGAAAGATTATTATATCTCAGCAATACTCCGATCCTTATCTAAAAGCACCTACAGTCGGCAGATTGTATTTAAGGGAGGGACTTCATTGTCCAAAGCTTATCAATTGATTGACCGGTTTTCTGAAGATGTGGACTTTGCCGTCATCAGCGGTGATATGAGTGGTAATCAAGTCAAGATGCTATTATCTAAGCTGATGAAAGAGGTTACGGTGGATTTTACAGAAGATAAATCCTTTGCAGATATATCCAAAGGGTCAAAGTATAGGAAGCAAGCATTCTCCTATGATGCTCTAGTGGGGTTGGATGTTTCAGTCAATCCTATTCCTTCGAGAATTATCGTAGAGATTAGTGCGTTTGCCAATCCTTTTCCTTATGAAAAAAGGACGATAGAACCATTTGTGACTACTTATCTGAAGAAGCAACACTTGGAGGATGTCGCATCTCAATATCACCTTGAACCTTTTGAGTTGAATGTGTTGTCGCTGAAGCAAACCTTATGCGAGAAAACCGTTTCTCTCATTCGCTTCTCTATGAGCCAGGATCCATTGGCATCTCTTTCGTCTAAAATCCGCCATTTCTATGATTTGAATGCTCTTATGACTATCAAGGATTTGGAGGAGTATGTTTGTGGTGTAGAGTTTGTGCGTGATGTAGAAACTTTGGTCAAGCATGACCAAGCAGCATTTGACGAGCCTTTTGGATGGAAAGGTCTAAAAGACCTAACCCAATCGCCATTGGTATTGGATTTTGAAAAGTTATGGGAAGCTCTAACTCCTAGGTACGAAGAGAATTTATCTGCAATAGCTTATAGGGAAATTCCATCTTCAGAAAGGGTGAAGGTATCATTCTTGAAAATCTTAGACTCACTGAGAACGATTAACCTCACAAAAAGTAGCGGGTAAGGTTATCTATTACCGAAAATCATCTAAACTGATTCTATCGCAATTTCGGCTTGGATATAACCACTCGGCTCATTACTTCTCAATTGTCTTGATGAGTTTGAGTGAGAGGTTCTAATGGAAGCCTTTTAGATGTTGGCATAAAGGTCAAAATAGTTGGTGAAATACCCCTAAGTTCATTTAGCCCATTAATACGTGAAGTATGAAACTATTGTTTTTCGTCCTGCTCTAAACTATCCAGCTGGATTAGAACTTTATGAATCTGGGTATATGAATGGTAGTCCTCTGGGGTCTTTTGTGCGATTTCGTATAGCTGATCCGCATATTGAATGGCTTTTTGAAGATTGCCATTGGAAGTAAGGTACTGATACAGATTCGTTTTCTTGAAATACGCTTTACTCTTCTCGTATCCAGGCAAATACTTTCGCAGATCCTTCACCACTTCGTCACAGTTCCTATAGTTCTTAGTAGATAATGTCGGAAGAAAATGTATGAGGAACCAAAATTCGGTACAAGGGTTGGTCTCAAGGACAATGGCTCCTTCTTTTAGAAGCTTCTCTTTTTCTGCTTTATATGAAACCATCTCGTTGGGTTTAGTGTACATCACATCCATATCGATCAGACAAAAAACCTTGTCATACCCTTCTTTAATACATTGTCTTGCTTGCTTGAATATGTACCTCCAATCTGAGTGTTTGGGAAATGTGGGTTTTAGTTGGTACGAATATCGTTTGAGTATGCGCATTGATTCAAAATAGAACCACTCAGTTTCGCCTTCACCTATAATCGCAACACTTTTCTTTGTCATAACTCAATCTTCATTTATGTCTAGATATTGAGATCCCAAGAATGGCAACGGAGCCAATTTGTTCTGCTTGTAGGCATTGTAGGGAGAAATATTCTTGTGCAATCCGTAATCAGAGAGACGAGTAAGCTTTGTTGCAGCGTTCTCATCTTTTTGAGTGAACCACACTGTATCTCTGCGCACAAAATCCTCATTTAGAAGATTTAAGTCATGTGTTGTAAGTAACATTTGGGATGCGACTTCACTGCTGGCCAAAAAAGCTCGAAGGAAATAAGATAAGAGCTCATAGTGCAGGCTAGATTCAATCTCATCTATGACAATGATACTTTCCTGATGTAACACTTTGTATAGTAAGACAGACAATGCAAGCATTTGAAGCGTACCCGCAGACTCCAACTGTTCTGGGAGCTTATAAGCTCCCTTCGGGGTCGTATGGCTGAACACAAATTGTTCTTTCCGAATCACACCATCCTTGAGCCATTCCATTTTTACATTCTCAGAAATCGGAAGAGCCGTAATGAAGGAACTAAGAGTTTCATCCAAATGTATCTCTTCGTCTTCTATCTCTATGTCCGAAATGTTGAAATCAGAAGCTTTCAAAAATTTTCGGACAAATGTGGTAATTGCTCCTCCATTATCGTTGCTCAAGACATCTTTTGTATAGGATGCCACTGAAGAGGCTCCAGACAAAGGAGGGAAAAATTGCTCAGAAAAATATTGATAAACAGCATCCAATCGAGAGGGTTCTACATTACTTTTGCTCCATGCTGCCAAGACGGACATATTTCCAATTGTATTGCCTTCTATTGCTTGGCAACTCTTTTTACCCAAACCTAAGTAGCTTCCCCAATTAATGGTTTCAATATCAAGTTGCTCGTTGTGTCTGCGTTCATAGAGTAGAGCTGCCTTGCTTGATGGATAGTATTGTAGTTTTTCCCAATATATCCTCTTGCTGTCTGCCTCTAGTTGCAACAAGTATTTCTCAGCTTTGATATAGAACGATAACTCAAAGCGAGTTGGCCGTGTACGCGATTCTTCGTCCAATAAAAAAGGAATGATATCCAATGTTCGTGTCTTATCCTCCGTTGGCAAGCACAATATATTGCGTAAGGTATTTAATGCCTGCAACAAGTTTGTTTTGCCAGAAGCGTTTGCGCCATAGATAATTCCAACCTTCAGCAAACTCACTCCTTCCTTTACCTTATGAGTATACTCGTCTATAAAAGACTTGTCTCCAGTCGGTTCAAAACTGAAGGTAACAGGAGTAAGTATCGAGAGATAATTTTCAACTGTAAACGATGCGATCATAACTTCATTCTCTTTTTTATCTGGTGCAAAGTTACCTTTTTATTTCCACAAACAGATGCTCAAGTCAGAGAAAACGAATTATTTCTACGATTTCACGACTTTCAAGCACCATAAAAGCACATTAAAGTGCTGAGAATTGGATTGAGACTTCTATTTAGATAAACAGCTGAAGTCTTTCATTAGACCTAGAAATGTTTCATTGATTTGGGGGAATTACTCCGTGAGGGCTTCAAATTATCAAGAGAGTCTTTTGTGCTTTGGATAGCCTCTTGGTGGTCTCTGCTTTCTTCTACCTCTTTTTCAAGATTCTCGTTTTCTTCCTCTGGAGGAGAAAGCGTAAGGGCAATCTTTCTGTCCAGCTCGGCTGCCTCCCCTTTGAGCGCACGTAGTTCTTCCTCCTTCTTCCACGAGCTATTGGCAATGGCGGTGTAGACCTCCTTATTTGCTGAAACCTTTGCTATCTCCTTCTCGTGAGATTCGATCACCTTGGGAATGCGCTCTAAAGCATTGAAGAAGTTCAGACAAGCCAGCTTAGGATCATTTGCTAGCTTGCCGTTATTGTAGGTGTAGTAAATACTACCCTCGCCCTTTACGAAGAAGCGGTTTACCGATAGGTCAAATAAGTTCTGCGAGGAACTTTCCGTCTTGACCATAACAGAGAAGCCATAAAGCTCTCCAATCTTGTTGTACTCACCATTGGTACGAGCCTTTTCCTCTATCTCTTGAAGACGATGAGCAATCACTTTGATGTCAGAACAACCCTCTACGCCTTTAATTGAAAGTCGATTGACTGGGTTGCCTTCCGCATCTCGTTCCACTCGTTGCTCAAAGCAAGCGAGGTCTTTCTTCGCCTCTTGTATCTTTCCCGTGTGGTAAGAAAGTGAATGGTCAATCTCAGCCAACTTACCTACAGCCCCATTTCGCTCACGTAGGAAGTTCTTGCGTTCTGACTCTAATGCGGTAATCTTCTTATCTAGCTTTGCCTTTTCCAAAAGGTCTGTATTGCCCGATAGCACAGCTACATACTCAGAGAAGTTCATACCACTATCCTCGTCCATTGAGCCTTCATCGATGGTACGCATACCGAGCTGATTGCTCTTCAATTGATTGATGAAAAGCTGCTTGTTGTGTAGTAGGTTGAACTTATAGCTGTCCAATGAACGCTCCACTGCATATATAATCACATCGACCTTGTTGTCGGCAAACTCTTTGGCAACCAAATTGCCCTTTCGGATAGCTCGTCCGTTGCGCTGCTCCAAGTCTGACGGTCTCCACGGAGTATCAAGATGATGTATAGCCACAGCTCGTTGCTGGGCATTGACACCTGTGCCCAACATAGATGTAGAGCCGAAGATGATACGTATATCGCCCCTATTCATCGCTTCTACCATCGCTTTCTTCGCTTTCTCATTCTTGCACTCCTGGATGAACCGTATCTCGTGAGATGGGATGTGATACTCCTCTACCAACTTACGCTTAATCTCCGAGTAAACGTTCCACTCGCCTGACTTGTAAGTACCTAAGTCGCTGAAGACAAACTGTGTTCCCTTCTGCTCGTTATACTTCTGATAGTAGTTGTTGAGGAGCTTGGCACAGTGGCTGGCTTTGTTGTCTATATGGTCCGAATACTTTTCTAGATCTATCATTCTCATATCCAAGCTCATCTTGCGGGCATAGTCCGTTGCGATTAGCATCTTGGCTTTCTCCTCCTTTTCCGATAGCTCCTCTCGTCCTAAAAGGGTTGCATCCCCTGTCTTGGCAAACTCCATCAACTTGCCGATAAACTCTTCCTGCTCGGGTGTGGGCGGTATGTTATGCAATATCTCGTTCTTCTCCGGGCGGTCGATGCCGATATCCTTAGCGGTACGATAGTCACAAATCTCCGCATAGAACGCTGCCAGCTCTGGCACTTTGATAAAGGTCCTGAAGCGTTCCTTCTGTATGATGTCATTGGTGATGGAGAACTCGTAGTCGGTAGACTTCTTCGCAAAGACCGCAGCCCAAGCATCAAAGCTATTGATGCCTTGCTTTTCGAGTGCTTGAGGACGTAGGTACTTGAAGAGCAGATAGAGCTCTGTGAGTGAGTTGCTGATGGTTGTGCCACTGAGAAAAGTAGCTCCTAAGTCTTTACCCGACCGCTCCTGAATGGTACGTATGGCAAAGAGCATATTGAGTGCACGTTGTGACCCTTCTGGATTACCTAAGCCAGAGACTCGGTCGTGACGAGTGTTGAACATCAAGTTCTTAAACTGATGACTCTCGTCCACAAAGAGGTGATCGATGCCCATCATTTTGAAGTCCACAGCATCATCCTTACGCTCAGCAATACTATCTTGAATGCCTTGTAGTTTGGCTTCGAGGGTCTGCTTTCGCTTCTCCAAGCCCTTGAGCATCGCTCGGGAAATGTCCGCACCTTGCTGACGAAGGACTTCTAGGTTTTCCTCTATAGAGTCTTTCTCCTTTTGCAAGATTGCCTCCTGTATCTCTAGAGCTTGAGGTATCATTCCAAACTGCTCATGGGTCAATATGATGCAATCCCAATCGTTGTTCTTGATGTCGTTAAAGATGCGTTGGCGGTTTTGCTTATTGAAATCGTTCTTACCAGGATAAAGCACTCTAGCATTGGGATAAGCCTTTCTAAAAGTGTCGGCAATGTCGAAAACATTTGCTTTTAGTCCGATAATCATCGGCTTGTTTGCTAAGCCCAAGCGCTTCATCTCATAGGCTGCTGCACACATGATGAGGGTCTTACCAGCCCCTACTTCATGGTCACAAATCCCCCCGCCATTGGTTTTGAGCATCCATACGGCATCCTTCTGACTCTTATAGAGGTCAGAGATACCTAGTCCTTTCAGATTTAGGTCGGGAAAGGATTGATGCGCACCGTCAAAGTTGGGGCGCACGAAGCAGTTAAATAGCTTATTATATCTGTCGGATAGTTGTTGCTTAAAGCTCTCTGGCGTTCTGCCTAGCCAATCTACAAAGCCCTGACGTATCTCCTCTATCTTAGCATTAGCCATCTGTATCGCATGTCCATCACGTACTTTGATCGTTTTCGTCTCGCCTGTCTCTAGATCTCGTACCTCTTTATTCTTATTGATATCGGGGATGGTATTGTGTAGCGCATGCTTTAAGAGATTAAGTCCATCATAGCGTCTGAACTCTCCCTGCACAGCATACTTATGCCAAATGTTCCCATTGCGTCTATCACATTGCAAAACATATTCATCCATCGTACTCTGATAGGTGACGGTGATCTCTGTCTCAAAGAACTCTGAGGCAAAGGCGCTATAGACTTTAGCCGGTATCCACCGCTCCCCAAGGTTGAAGTCAAGCTCAGCAAAGGGTATCGCAGTAGGTGTGGCAGCCCGTAGGGCAGCTAAGCTTTGCTGTGCTTCTTCATGATCGGGATGCTCTAGTAGCCACGACTCAATCTGCTCGCTCTTCTCTATCACATTGCCTGAGATAAACTTGTCTGCCACCTCGTAACCATCTACTTCTGGATTGTAGTAGATACGCCCCTCTAAAGCTGAGACGATGTCACTCTCCTCCATCTCTGAGAGGAGCGAACTCATATAGTCTAGCTCCACAGAGCCATACTTATTCAGAGAAGAGACGAGAGCTTCCGTGGGGTCGGCAGCTACTGTCACCTCTGTAGTGGCAAAGGCGGTAGGATGGTCAAAGATGTCTGCCTTGATGTATTTCCCCTGATCGGATCGCTCTAAGAAGAGTATTTCGACCCCAGTTGCGTCCATCTTGATGAGGTCTGTATTGCTCTTCTGATTGAGATACCCCCAGCGACTGACGAAGTCGTCATAGAGCCGATTGAGCTTTATACGCTCCTCGCTATCCTCACATCTATTGTTCGCTTCGTAGTCGTATAGCCGATGATAATTCTCGCGTATCTCGATGTACGCTTTGAGCTTGGTCAGGCGCTCATAGGGTAAGTCCATCGGATGAAAGGTGGGCTGTCGCTTCAGATTGGAGAGATACCCCACTTGTCCATTTTGCAACACAATCGACCCATCTCGTAGATGCGAGTCAGGCAAAGAGAGGAATGGACGAGGTGAAGCATCAAATGACTTCTTAACCTCTGTAACTGGCTGTACTTCTCTCTCCCCTTCTGCAAAGTCAAATAGAGATGGCTGCTCGATTGAGGAGAGCTTGGTACTTCTTCTTGCTCTTGGACGCTTTACTGAGCTTTGCTTGGGTTTAGAAACTGTCTGTTGCTTATTGACCTCTTTGATCTCCTTGTTAACACGAGCTACCTCCTGCGTCCAGAGTTCGTACTCTTCGGGAGCAAACAAATAGCCCTCCTGTTCCAGCCCGACATCAGTTATATCCATCACGGGATGATGGTCGTCATCAAAGTAGACCATCTGTCCGCCCATCTCTCGTGGGGCTTCTAGGTCCGTACGTATATCCGCTTCATACTGATGCTGTAGCGTTAGAGCTGGCACACCTTCGGGTGCTGGTTCTAACATTGAAGAGGCTTGATCCTGCTGGATGGGTTCTACCACTTCATTCTTTTCAATGGAGTTGATGGAAGTTCCCTCTGAAAAGGACTCCTCAACGACCTCTTCCGCTTGGGTTTCTGTTTGTACCACCTCGTTAACTACAACAGTGGGAGCTTCTGCAACCACCTCTTTGCTATACCGTCCTTGGACAAGCTCTTCCAGCTCGGCTATCTCATGCAGTGCAGTAGGAGAAAAGTGAAGGTCACGCTCAATCCCCAAGCCATGTATCTTGACCTCTTTCATTTCGTCCAAGGAGATGTAGCCGAGCTCCCAACCGTAACCCATTGTAACTGCTCCAAACCCAAGACGTTCCTCTGGGTTGTACTCTAAGAGGTAGGCTGTATAGGCTCCCAGCGGGAAGAAGTATCGTACATAAGCTGTGCGGTCACCAATGAGTTGCTTCTCGGAGTCATATAGCTTGGGTAGTTGACTCTTGATGCTATCAGGCATTAGATCATAAGCGTTGTCTGTTTCTTGCTCCTCGTCTACTTTAGGCTCCACCCCAGGCAATCCGACCGTTACGCCCAGTTTACGCAATTGCTTCTCGGCTTCATTCTGTCGCTCTTCTTCGCTCATCGCTATTCTCGTCTCATAGAGCTTGCGGTCAAAACGTGCTCTCACATCTTGCGTGAGCTGTATTCGGAGGCTTTCAGCCATATCCTCTGTAGTTCCCTCAAAGCGATACTTCCAAGTTGGCTTGCCGTAAGGGTCTCTACCCAGCTCACGACTGGTGGCTATGGTGCGAGGTGCCACATCATCCCACGAGCCCTCGAAAAGTGAGTTGTGGTTGAATGCCATAGTAAAACCATCCCCCTTGGGTACGGCGACTGTCTGAACAAACTGCTTCTCCAGCTCCTCGCCAATCTCCTTGCCCGACTGCTTCTGCAGGACAATCAAGTCGCTTCCTACTTCAGTTCCTGCTTGCTCGCTAAACATACCTGATGGCAGACGGATAGCAGAGATGAGTCGGCTGTTTTGCATCAGATAGCGTCTGATTGGCTCATGTAGTGCAGCATCGAGTACGCCTTGTGAAGTGATAAATGCAATGAGACCACCCTCTCTAGTGCAGTCCAAGCCCTTTACGAAGAAGTAATTATGAATGGCTCGTGTTGACTCCTTTTTGAAGAGATCATTCCCCCTACTATACTCACGGTCATAGACCATAAAGTCTCCAAAGGGGATGTTGCTGGTTACGAGGTCATACTTCTCCGCCTCTTCTAGGGGTGCTATCGCTTCAAAGGGTTCATTTCGCACGAAGATGTTGCCCTCGCCATAAGGGTGCAGCGCTTGACTGATGCGAGCCGTGAGCAGATCTTTCTCCAAGGCATCAACAATGCCCACCTGCTTGGCAAATGTTTCGGCAAAAGCACCCATCCCCGAGGAGGGGTCGAGGCACCGTTTGAGCGTCACACCACTTGTTGCTAGAGCATCTGAAATAGCAGAGACGATACGTCTATCTGTATAGAATGAGGTGAGGACACTCGCCTTGATGCTCTCCCAGTACCGCTTGGCGGTGTGAGCATCGACCGCTTCCCGATAGATCATCTGCTTGAGTTGTTGTGTCGGAGCGAAGAGTTCTTGCTCCGATTTGCTCCAATAGCGGATGTCCGCTGGTGTGTCTGTGCGGTTCAATACGCACTTCAGACCTCCGAAGCCTTGGTAGCCACGCAAGATGCGTTTCTCTGCTTCGGTAGCTGGACGATGCTCTTTTTCTAATCGTAGCACCACGCGGATTGCTTCTGCATTTGCCGCCAAAACTGCTTTCTTGTTGTATGCCATAGAGGTACTCTGTTTGTTGATGATAGTTGTTAGCCATGGAGGGAGGAAGTCAATCCCACGAAATGGATTGAGTATACCTTCCACAAGAATGGAAATACGATTACTTGATGTCTTTGCTCTTCACGTGAATTGGTGGAGTCTCGTCTGAGTGGAAATGTTGTCCCCCCCTGTCACTCCACAGTTTCATCCGTATGGGAAAAGTTTCCCATAGGCTTGGCACTGGAGTTTCTTCCCTATGAAACTGTAGTTTCTCCTAGATGAAACTAGAGTTTCCTCCGTATGAAACTGTAGTGCCACCCCTTATTGGCACTCGAGTTTCTCCCCTATGGAACTACAGTGCCAAAGCGTATTGGCACTGCATCTCCCCGCTAAGAAACCACAAAGGCTCCCCAATCGGCTTCCTATTAACTACGATAAACAAGTAAGGAGTGTCGTGAGAGATAGTTGTGTCACTGAGCTAAGTCGCTTGTGCGGGCTATTACTTCTTTCTCTTTTGCTCGAATTCAAATTTGGTAGAACTATCCTCTTGTAGGACCAATCGGGCATTGAACTTCTTACCAGCCTTGCTCGTCAAACCTTTCAAGATAGGGGTACGTCCCTTGATTAGGAGGTCTCGGATATTCTCTTCGGAGAGATACGTACCGCATACTTCACGGAATATGTGGAAATCACAATCATCATTCTTGCATCTCGCCACCTTGGCATAGATCCCCACACTCTCACGACCACACTTAGGGCAGTGATATGTAAGGTACCTTTGCTGTCCAGGTGCAGGTGCGAGTGAGAGCAACTCCTCGCATATGGTGGAGACGTAGGAGTTGATGCCTTGTGCAAACTTACCAGCATCCATACTTCCTGCCTCGATTGCTGCTAGCGCCACCTCCCATGCTCCGGTCATCTCCGCATTGGCAATGCGTTTGTCCTTAACGATTTCATAGACGGCTAACCCTTTCTCCGTTGGAACTATGCTCTTCTTCTCCCTACGGATATAGTCACGTAGGATGAGTGTCTCAATGATGTTGGCTCGTGTGGCAGGTGTGCCTATGCCACACTCTGCCAAAGCCTTTTTACTTGCAACATCCTCTACCTCCTTGCCAGCATGCTCCATAGCAGAGAGCAGAGTCGCTTCTGTATAGAGTGGCTTAGGCTTGCTCTTTTGCTCGATTATGTCTGCTTGTTGCAGGGCTAGCGTTTGCCCCTCAGTCAAGTTGGGCAATGAGGACAAAATCGGCTCGTCCTCCTCGCTCTCTTTATGCTCTTGAGGAGTGGCACTCTGCACAGACTTCCAACCCAAAGAGACTTGACGGCACGCTTTCCAGACATAGCTGTTGGTCTCGTCCTTGAGTACTACCTGAATACGCTCCTCTTCTGAGTTTGCCGAGAAGGCTTCTGCGAAGCGGGTAACAATCATTTGATAGAGCGTGGTTTCATCTACTGACAATACCGATGCGGTTTCTCCTGTGGGGATAATGGCATGGTGGTCGGTAACTTTGCTGTCATCTACGGAGTGGCGATTCAGCTCTTGGGGTAATGGTGTGCCAATCTTGCGAAGGAGGTCGGGAACTTCCTCAAAAACATCTTCACTGATATATCGGCTACCCGTACGGGGATAGGTGGTGAACTTCTTCTCATAAAGCGACTGTGCGAGGGTGAGGGTCTTATCCGCAGAAAAGCCGTGACGTACATTAGCCTCCTTTTGCAGAGCGGTCAGGTCATACAAGAGGGGTGGAGCTGTATGCGTCACCTTTCTTGTGACCTCTGTGACCGTAAGCGAGCCGATACTGCGCAACGAAGTGAGCGCAGTCTGGGCAGTAGCTTCATTATCAAAGTTCTGTAGGCTCACGGCTTTGATGGATAAGTCCTCGTCCTCTATCAACGCAATGAGCTTCCAATAAGGGACAGAGGTAAAGTCTCTATGCTCCATATAGCGATGACACACCATGGCCAAAGTCGGGGTCTGCACTCGTCCTAGAGAGTAGCCTCCACGGTAAGCAATGGAGAGAGCTCGGCTGGCATTGATTCCCATCAACCAGTCAGCTTCTGCTCGTGCTTGAGCTGCGTAATAGAGATGGTCATAATGACTCCCTGGCTTGATATTCGCTAGTCCCTCTCGGATAGCTTTGTCAGTAAGAGAGGAGATCCATAGGCGATCAAATGGCTTGTGACTATTTAAGTGTCGGTAAATCCAGCGAAAGATGAGTTCGCCCTCTCTTCCAGCATCTGTTGCCACAATAATACGATCTGCCTGATTAAAGCAGGAGCTTATTGCCTTGAGTTGCTTGAGTGCTGCAGGGTCTTCGTGGTACTCTTTGTCCTTACGAACTTGTCGGACAATGAGCTGGAAGGGATTGGGGCAAATGGGCAACTCTTCTGCTTTGTAGTTAGAATAGCCGTAGGCTTCGGGCATGGCAAGTGTAATGAGGTGTCCCATAGCCCACGTGACGAGGTAACCGTTTCCCGCTAAATAACCATCTTGCTTTGTTGTTGCTCCAACGATTCGGGCTATATCTCGTGCTACCGAGGGTTTCTCAGCAATAATACATGTTGTCATAGTCTTTGAAAGGATTATGGGTTACATCTTACGTCCTCGAGACTTCTTCTGCTTGTTCTCGTCCTGCTTCTGCTTTTGTTCAGCAGTGGGTGCTGTTTGCCCCTTTTTCAGAGGCTCTTTCACCTGCTTTGTAGCTTCGTTGGTTTTGCCGTGATTATTCACGGCTACCTGCGTCTTGTGTTCTTCCGCTACGGCTTCGACCTTTTCCGTTCCTTGCTTCTTGTCAGGGTTCCACTTGTAGAAGCGTGGGCGGTTTTGCTCTTTGTCCATACGGACATAGGCATTGAAGGGTTGCCCCTCTTTATCGATCATGTTTTTGAGATAAAGTGTGCGACCGTTGTCTAAGGCTTCTCGTTGCTTCTCTGACAGCTCTAGACCACAAAGCTTGCGAGGTGCCTTGCCTTGTTGACGATCTTGTCGCTGTTCCTGACGCTCTTTGAGACTCTTGTTCTCTCCGAAGATGAACTCAATGCCTTTCTTCTCTGCATTGACCTGAAGTGTAGCATCGAAGGACTTGCCACTCTTAGCGGTCATACCTTCTACTTTCACCGCTTTGCCCTCCACTAGATCTTTGTATTGCTGATCAGAGAGCGTGACGCCTTTGATCTCTTGAGGAATGCTTACACGGTCGGCACGCAAGGCGATAATCTCATTGGTCTGTGGGTCGATGGAGACATAGGCTGCAAAAGGCTCTCCGCTCTTGGGTGTTACCTCGATGGTTTTGCCGAGATTGCCGGTTGCGAGTAGTTGCTCCTTCTCTTCGGGGGAAAACTTGTAGCCCATATAGGGATAGTCGAGCTGTGGCTCTTTGCGCATAGCGTGGATGGCCAACCCGATATTGCCCTCATTATCTGTGCGGAAGGCAAGGCGAGCCTCTGTGTAGATAGTTGTATCTCCTATGGGGATGGCTATGGTCACGAGGTTGCTCTTCTGCCAATTGAGCATCTTCTCTAGCTCACCACTCTGCTCTAACCGCTCACGGGAGAGTCCGAGACTGTCGAGCATCTTCCAGTCTACCTTTTCTGCATCAATGGCTGTGCTCTTTTTCTGCTGTGGCAGATAGTCTTCAAAGGGTACACCAACCTCTGCCAACTGCTGTCTGCTTTCAGGAGTCTCTCGGTTTTGGAGTAGAGTACGTAGGTTATCTACGCCTTGCTCCACATTGTTTGCCAACACTTTGTATAGCCCGAAATGGGAGGGGTTATTGAACTGCTTGAGAAAGTTGGTCATAAAGTTCTTCAGTAGTCCATCCTTGCTGTTGAACTTCAGAAATGCCGCTTGGTTGGCTTCAAGTGGCTCAGTTGTTTTGAGCTTGCCCTTATCATCGATCCCCGAAACCACGGAGAGCTTCCCCGCTTCTTGCGGGCTCTTTACCTCGGTGCGATCCTCTAAGACCAGCACGTAGTTGTCATTGCTATTTGCTTCCATAAATCACTCTGTTTGATTTGAATAATACCTTTCAGACAGCAAATATATAAGCTAAAATGACCTCTCCTAAGTCTCAGGGAATTATAAGGAAAGGTGGTGATGAAAAAGAAAATTCGCCCAAGATTTGGTAGTTTGATTTTTTATGTCAAACTTGGCACTCAGAAGGAACATTATTACAGTAGTACTAAGCGATGATAAGGGCAAGCTCGAAAAGACAAAGAGTCAAAGGAGCTAGTAACCAGCTAAATAGAACTTATTTCAGCCAAGAGAGAAGAGACTGGATTTTTCATTTTCAATCGGAACACAAAGAGCGGCAATACCCCTGACACACCAAACGCCCTCCGCTCCGCTACAGGCGTTTGGCTTAGTCTGTTACATTGCCGACGGGGAGTTTATCCGATTTGAAAAAGAAAAAAACAAGCCCGGGGTATACCACGACAAACTACCTCAAACTACCAGAGTCAACTAAAATCAGTATCTTTGAAAAGTCAAGACAACTCATTCTAGTATGACGACGAAAGCGATGTCAACCGAAATCAGTTTCAGCAAAAAAAAATAAGTCAACCATTTCCAGGGAACGACAATGTACCAGCAACAAATGAAAACCCCTCCACAAATCCCGTCAGATTATGGAACAATTGAATGATTTTTTCGGCAAGTTGTTTGCCTACCTCCGGGAACATCCGCAATACGGGCTTCTCGTGGCAATCCTCCTTGTAATCCTGTATCTCATAGGGTTGATTTTTGACTGGAAATGGACGCTGCTGCCGAGCGGGAACAGCGACTTTACTCAAATGTGGATTGACCTGTTTGGCAGGAATGCCATCCGGTTCGTGAAGGGTGTCCTCGCCGTCCTCCTGCTTCTTACCTTAGTTTACCTGTACTACCATTATAAATAATCCGCCTATGTCTTCGCCTTCCACCTCCCACGGTTACTTTGAAAGCGTCAGCACCCAGTTGTCCCTGAGTGTGGGCTCCTCGTTTGAGGGTGTTGCCGGCAATTCCTCCGCCAACGCCTCACAGGGCATCTCTGCGGGCGTGAGCGCCGTGGATATGGGCATGAAGGCGGGCATGGCACTGGCGGAAGCCAGGAATGAACACGCTATTGTCAGTTTCCGCTACGACAACATGGGGTTGCCCGTGGAGGAGCGGAGTAATGAACACGTTATCAAACGTACCTATGACAAGTCTGGACAGGAGTACCGTCTTTCGGACAAGGCGGGCAACCTCTTTGACGACCCTGACAGAAAGCTGCGCAAGTACCTCCGAGGAGGAAAGCTGGAGCAGTCGGGGGTATACATGATAGTGATCCTAAAGTTTCAAAAAAAACAAAGAAATGGCTGAAGAAGTACGGATGGAATTTATAACATTAAAAGTATACAAAAAAATCCTTACACCTGAGTTGTTTAGGGAAATAGAACGTGTAAATATCAAAGATGGAGTATTTGAGGAAATTCCATTGTTTTCACGATATAAGGATATCGATTTCTTAAAAAAATATATACCACCCGAGAAAGTGCTTGAATATTTACTTCACGTATCCTTATTCTTGCTTTATGATGTTAGTTTATATTTTGAGTATATAGCCAAAGTCAGTTCTAGTATATTCATTGGTATTACATTAGTCAATCCAGAAGAGGAAATGGATGATGTTGGTTTTTGTATCCCTAACATTCTAATTAGTACAAAAAAAACTTATAAGTTTTTGCAACATGGCACGCGGTTTAATGTGGATAAAAATGATGTTCTGAATAAACAATGGGGTATGGTAGGTATGAGCAATATGTATAAATTCTATAAAACCACTACTATTACTGGTGGAGAAAAAATAGAAAGAATATATATAATACCCCGCAAAAGGCTACATAAACGATAAAATAACTGAAATGTCTGTAAAGGGGCGAGGAAGTATGGTACCGCAGGCTTGACACGAACGGGAAGGTCATCGAGGAGCGGTCCATGCTCTATACTTCCTACAAGGATTACATCAAGATACCGTTCCTTTTCCAAGGACAGTACTATGACGGGGAAGTCAAACTGGCGTACAACAGGTTCAGATACTATGACCCTGAACTTGGAAGGTATATCTCGGAAGATCCTATACGCTTCGCCAGCGGAGCAACGGCTCTACATAGCTATGTTGAGGATTCTAATACTTGGACTGATACATTTGGCTTACGAGCTGGAAATACTTCTTTCTTACCGTCGGAACTTCATCCAGGAACAATCTCTGCAAAAAATCCAGGAGGAATATATAGAATTCCTGCAAGTGGAAATTATCATGATGATAAAGTTGCGTTGTACGCAAAAGCAGGGTTATCAGAACCTTTTAGTCCAGATTACATTGCACATCATATTAGTTACGATCCTGACACAAATTCAATGGAAATGCAACTTGTTCGAAGCGAAAGCCATCAGAAATTATCACATAGAGGAGGTGTTAAAGATCATGAAGAGTAAACTGAAAAAAATACAAACGAAATAGTTATGCTAAATAATTCATTTATAGATAAAATTGCAAATAAGAAGGTAATCGGGAGAAAAATGTCGTATGAGAACATTGTTCTGTTTTTTTGCAAATGGGAATTCCCGGGAAAAGATGAATACATGGAGTTTTTATTACAATTTAATGGATTATTTTTCCCAGATGGGTTAATCCTTAAAAGTGATTTAGATGTCGAGTTGGAAGTTGAAACCTTATACGACGTCAATGGTAGGCTTGAACGTTATTGGGATATTGCAAAGAAAAATCCTGAGCTACCAGATGACTTTACAACAAGACATATACCGATAGGAAATGATGCAGCAGGAAATCAATATTGGGTTGATTTATTTTCGGGCAAAATTTTATTCTTTGAAACAGAGTATGATTTCTCAGAAGGTTTACATGTTGTCTCTGACTGCTTTTGCACATTTTACTCGAATTTACGCCCTATGTAATGAAGGTTGTGTTTTTGGGGGAATCGTTTTGATCAAAGAGGCCGTTGATTCCTACTATGTAAGGATGGTACTGACCTACGAAGGCATCGACAATCTCCTCACCTACAAGAACGACCATCAGGAGGTGAAATACGGCTATGAGGGGATGTGGAAGCTCACACGCCGGAAGGATACCCGTGGCGTCATCTGTTTCCTGCATGACCGTGAGGAGAGGCTACTCGAAATTATCAACGAGAAGGGCGAGCACTATGCCTTTGCCATGGACGCCGCGGGAAACGTGCTGCAGGAGGAGGGGTTCGACGGTGGCGTGAGGAAATATGTCCGTGATCGTGCGGGTCGTGTCATCAAGGAAACGCTTCCCAGCGGCAAGTTCAAGGAGTACGAGTACGACAAGTGCGGACGGGTTACGCGCGTTACCCACGATTACAACAAGGCGGAAGAGCAGACTTACGACTACTATGCCTCCGGACGGCTGGCGGAAGCCAGGAATGAACACGCTATAGTCAGTTTCCGCTACGACAACATGGGGTTGCCCGTGGAGGAGCGGAGCAATGAACACGTTATCAAACGTACCTATGACAAGTCTGGACAGATAGCCACGCTTACGAGCTCCCTTGGCGCCGACCTTACCTACGAGCGCAATGAGTTCGGGGAACTGACCTGCTTCTCGGTAGGACTGGCGGAAGCCCCGGGTCGCTTTGAGAGCAGGCACGAGTATGACAGCCTTGGCTTTGAGCTGGAGCGCATGCTCCCCGGTGGCGTAACGCAGAGCTTTGCCTATGACGACATCGGCAGGCTCATCGACAGCAAGACCCGCCAGTCATCCAAGGTGCGAAGAGAACGCAAATACCATTGGGGTAAAGCCGATCGACTACTCAAGACGGAGGACAACCGCTTTGGCACCACCACCTATGAGTACAGCCTCACCGGGCATCTGCAAAAGGCGGTCTATGCCGATGGCAGGGAGGAGTACCGTCTTTCGGACAAGGCAGGCAACCTCTTTGACGACCCTGACAGAAAGCTGCGCAAGTACCTCCGAGGAGGAAAGCTGGAGCAGTCGGGGGAATGGCGCTTTGTCTATGACAGGGACGGACAGCTCGTAGAGAAATACAAGGGTTCCGGCAAATGGTGGGACAGCAAGTCCGAACGCTGGCGGTATATCTGGAATCAGAACGGAACGCTGAAGGAGGTCAGACCTCCCGGAGGGGGAGATTTTGCCTTTGATGCCCTGTTCACCTATGATGCCCTCGGAAGGCGCCTGAGCAAGGATGCCATTGGCATCACCTGCTGGCTGTGGAACGGCAACGTGCCCCTGCACGAGTGGACATCAAGTCAGAGTCGCAATGAGAATGGGGAGATAGAAGTGATGAAATTCTTAAAGGCAGGAAAGTTAGTGAGTTGCCGACTTTAGATGAGCTAAAATTTAAGAACAGTCGTATATGATGGAAGATTTAAAAACAAAAAGGTATTTAACGCATGATGAACTTATCGAGCGAATATTTCTTGAATATAAAAAGAGTGACAAAAAGAAATATACTTCATTATTTTTGTCCAGCTTAAGTAGCAATTCGCTAAGCAATAGAAGTGGCTTAGCTGTATTTGCTATAATGCAAAACTTTCCTAAGCACGCATTTACTGTAAATGAAGATACTTTACCTGATAAATTGTTGTTTAGCAAAATGGACAAAAAAGACAAGCAATTTGTAATAAGTCAGGTACCTTGTAAATACTGTTCATCGCTACTTAATATTAAAGTAGAAACAGAATTAATTGAAGAATGTTTCTCAGAAGTAGGAGGTTTAATAGGTTATGATTTATTGACCTATTATTACTATCTATTACAGACCAATAAAATGGATTTTGTTAAACCGAAAGATTCAGACTTTAGAGTTTTTTCAGAGATGCTGAATATTCTTATGGAAGCAGGTGAAACCGATTCTGTTAAAGGAATAGTCCAGTCTAAAATTGGCTGGATTAGAGGATTTAAGTCCAACAAAGAACAAAGACAAGCATTATTAGAGACTCTAGGATATTGTGGCATTCTAGAAACTAATGAGTGCAAAGGGTTATTGAATAAATATACAAACCTTGCGATAGCACCTAAAAAAAATCATAATTCAGATTGGAATTACCCTGTAGATTTCTGGTTGGGTAAGGACGGAGTTAATCATGAAGCCCTAAAATTTTGGTTTGGTGATTATCCTGAACTACGGGGATTTATTAGGCTGTAAATAAGACTGTCCTCTCCTGAAATAGTACACAGTTGGGAAGCCAATCCCAACAACTATGAAAGAAGAAAAAAGTAACCGAGGACGAAAGGGATATCCCCTAGATTTCAAGTGGAGAGTCATTGATGACCCTCCTAACCACTGGCGAGAGCATCGCCACGACCAGCCAGCGCTACGGCATTACCACACGCACCATTCGAAATTGGTTGCGTACCTTTGGAGTAGAGTTACCCAACCAAAGCAGCAGTAGCACTATGAGCAAAACTAACAAATGAGTACACTCACAGGACTAACAAAAATGTACTATTTCAGGAGAGGACACTTTTTAATTACATTCATTTTTTTGCTTTTTGGATGTACAAGAAATAATATGCCGTCAGATCATCAAATGTTAGAGCATTTCAATCTCTACGAGTCTGAATTTGAGAGATTGAGAAAAATTTCTGTTAAGTACGATGGATTTCATTATCCCCCTTATGACGAAACAGATAGTACAGCCTATGTTATTTCATCTAAAGATAAAAAGGAATTGGACTCTTTAATCAAGAGACTGGATATTATTAGTATACAGTATGATGGGATATCAGAAGTATGCTTACTCTTTCATACATGGGGTATTTCTATCAGCGGAGGGTACAAGGAGTATGTCTATACTCCAAATCTTGAGGATAATATAAAGAACTATGATAAAGAGGTTGCCTTAGATCCCAGCACTGAAATGTATATCGTAGAAAGAATTACGGAAGAAGATTTGGATCAAGTTGCTCAAAGATATTCTGCAAATATAGAGTTATATCGTCCTATAAAAAATGGTTGGTATATACATCTCAGTCGAGAGAATTGATTCTTGAGATGTATGCTATTCTTTTATGAGGTAACGTAAAGATGGATTTGTTTTGATGCGCTCTATTTCTAATTCTATCAATGACATAACCTCCCGTTTTACGCGCTTGTAGTTGGCTTCGATAGTCTCTTTGAGACTATCGGAGCCATCTTTATTTTTGAAGTCCACTATCATAGGTATAGGCTGGTATGTTTTCATTTCAGCGGAAATTTTGGTAGAGTCCACGACTATCTCCGCATGAAAAATCTTCTGGTCGATGCGTTCATCGAAGTTATCGGACACTGCTCCTACAAACATTCCTTGCGTGAGGTTTGAAATTTTACTTGCAGGAATCAAGCTATCCATCTGCGTAGATATAGATGTGGACTTGTCATTACGGTTGATGGTCATTGACTGCCGTTGCTGAAGCACTTTGCCAAAACGCTCGGAAAGCGTCTTAGCTGTTTCTCCTACAACTTGCCCGCTAAAAACATTCCCCACGGTGTTCTGTATCACTTTACTCTCCTTATCCCCATAGTCTCGGGTCAGCTGCGAGAAGTCCTGAAAGCCTAGACACACAGCAACCTTGTTGCTTCGGGCAGTGGCTATGAGGTTATCCAAGCCACGGAAATAGATAGTTGGCAACTCGTCGATTATCACAGACGATTTGAGCTGCTTCTTCTTATTGATAAGCTTCACAATGCGGCTATTGTAGAGTCCAAGCGCAGCCGAATAGATATTCTGTCGATCGGGGTTGTTCCCTACCACAAGCACTTTCGGCTCATTAGGATTGTTAATGTCTAGAGAGAAGTCATCGCCCGTCATCACCCAATACAATGCTGGTGAAATCATACGTGATAGCGGTATCTTGGCACTGGCAATCTGTCCCTGCAACTGATCCTGTGCTCCTCCCTCCCAAGCGTCCATAAAGGGAGAAAGATAGTTGGCAAGTTCATCGTAGGAAGTGAGTATCGGAAATATCTGTGCATAAGGACGATTAAGGAACTCTATGGCGTGTGGGAAGGTACAATACTTACCGTCCTCATAGATTTTGAGAAACCAGATAATTGCAGCCAGCAAGATAATCGGAGACTCCACGAAGAAATCACCTTGCTTCTGAATCCACGAGCGGTTGAGATTAAGCATAATTGTATGTGCCGATTCGTACGCATCGGAGATGTCGGTCATAAAAGCAGGGTTAATCGGATTGCAACGATGACTCTTACGTGGGTCATCAAAGTTAATCACATAGAATTGGGGCTTCACCTCATAAGCATCAAGGTGATTTCGTAAGTGATTGTAAGCAATCTCCGATAGGTCGGGGAACTTGTAGTCGTAGATGTACATCGCAAAGCCTTTCTCTATCTGTTGTTTGATGTAGTTGTTTACGATAGCATACGACTTTCCCGAACCCGGCGTACCGAGTACCATTGAGGCACGAAATGGATTGACCACGTTAATCCAACCCTTGTTCCATTTCTTTTTGTAGTAAAAGCGTGTCGGCAGATTGACCGAGTACTCGTTCTCCATCAGTCTCGTCTCCTGCATGAAGCTCTCATTCTCCGTATTGAACACATCGTCCATCAGGTTGTTTTTGAGCAGTCGGCTCATCCATACGCCAGCCATCAGCAGGCAGATATACCCCACAGAGACTGTGAAGATGTAGAGCGAAGCTGCACCAACGACTCCAATCGGAAGTGCCAGCAGCCACCAATCGAGGAAGAAAAGTACAAACCCAATGGCTAAAACAGTCCAAATCTTAGCCCAAGTAATCTTCTCTTCCTTTACACCACGAGTCCCTAAGCAAGAAAGAGCAAGGAACAGCACACAAAAGAGCTTCGTCCAAAGGATCGAAGAGAAGAGCCCTGCTGTTCGTTGAAAGTTCATCAGAATCTTATCTAGTACCGAGAGCGTCAATCCCCAGGTGTGGAA
The DNA here is from genome assembly GCF_045865415.1 of Porphyromonas miyakawae. NCBI lineage: Bacteria > Pseudomonadati > Bacteroidota > Bacteroidia > Bacteroidales > Porphyromonadaceae > Porphyromonas > Porphyromonas miyakawae. Next base: position 608,745 of record NZ_BAAFSF010000004.1, on the reverse strand, counting down.
TGCTTCATAGCAAAACCAGTAGCAGTTGATGAGCAGGAACAGTACAGAGATCCCTCTCATAAAGTCCATAATCTTGCCCAATGCTCTCAAATCATCTTCTTGTGCCATAATTATCTGTTGTTTAATCGTTGTCTAATCACTATTTCGTCAAAATCAAATGCGTAGGCTTCGCTGCTTTCCCTTTTCACCGAACTGTATCTTCATAGAGAAAACAGTAGATACTTACGTGACCATTTTCTATTTTCCACGGAGGGGCGATCTATTTCCTCGGAAGTTTCATTCCATTCTTCCGAAGTTTGATTTCATTCTTCCGAACTATTACTCTGTCCTTCCGTGGAGATTTCTTCTTTTCTCCGTCTCTATTTCCGATTTTCTCCGTGAAGAGTGCGATGCCGTCTTATTTATCATACCCTGCCTTGACTTACCTCTTCCTTCGTCTGAGATGAACCTTGCTCTGCCTGCGAAGTTTCCGTTGCCAAGCCGCCTCTTTCCAATCATCATTGCTACTACCGAGTGGAAGGTCACCGACAATATCATCTACCAGCTCATCGACAAGGTTGTCTCCATCGTCCGCATCTGACTGTAACGGTTGAATAGTTGGGACTTCTTCTTTCAATTGAGAGGAAGAAATGCCATACAATGTTTCATCCATAAATGGATTGTAGGTCGGATTGGAGAGGTAGGTATTAAATGTATTGGCCGAGTACCCCTTGCCTAGTCGGGAGCCATTGAGTGCAATGCCATTCGCATCGTCTATGAACGTAATACCATAGATACGCCCGCTCTCATTCTTTCGGATAACCGTTCGCAAACCTTGCTCCTCCAATCGATGTCGCAGTGCTTCCTCCGTCTGGGGAGAAGTACGCATTACTTGTAAGACTTTCTCCCTTATGGCTGGTATCAGTGGCTTGATAGCTTGCTTGGATTGTTGCATCCTATTCTGCACGGCTGTATAGCCCACACCACGACCGATCTCCGAGGCATGGATGGGTGTACTTACCTTGTCGCCCTTATCATCAGTCGGTACATAGACCAGTCCATCGTACTTCTTCCCTCGAAACTCTGTTTTGACTTCTTCAACGGCAAGATTGTAGTGGGAAAGAATGGCATTGAGTTCTCCCAGCGAACAGAAGCGGTAATGCTTCAGAATAGAACGAGCTATAGATGCTACCTGCTCTTTGATATTTCCTTTTGCCATATCCACCTTTGAGAGCTCTTGTAGTGATTTATCTGTAATCTCTGTGCTGGGAATTAGATGGTACTTCTTCTCCAGCGCATCCGTAATTTTCTTGCTTCGTCTGCCTTCAAACTTGTCATTGATCTTTCGACCATCACCATCTACCCTTAGCGATACGATGTGTATATGCTCACGGGCGATATCATTGTGCTTGAACACAATGTAGGGTTGCTTGCCATAGCCCAGAGCCTCCATATACTCCTTAGCTATCTGCGAAAGCGTTTCATCGGACAGCTTCTCGTCTGGATGGGGATTGAGCGAGCAATGGAAGACCGTTTTCTTTGTTCTACACTTTTCAGGTATCAATGCCTGCATATCTGCAAGTACCTCCGACATCGTATATTCGCCCGCTCTGTTTTGGTACAAGCCATGTGCCAGTAGGAGTGTCGCTTCCTTCTTATTCACCTTCTTGAAGTTGTAGCCGAGTGCACCTCCGAGGTTCTCCGTTGCTGAAATCTTGGCAATCATTGCTTGCGATAATCAATGGTCAGAGAGATAGCCTGCTCCTGCAAAGCAATGATCTGAGCTGATAGTTGCTCCAGCTTCTCAAGCAGTATCTGAGCTGTCTTCACGCTATGATAACTGTTGATGGCTCGTACAGCTTGGTTATACAGCACACCTATCTTATGTATCTGGGCAGTCAATTCGGAGAGCTTACGATAGTACTCCACGGCAGACTTATCCACCGTTATCACCTTGAAATGCTCTCCCAATATCCTTGCCCGCACGAAGTCAGACTTCGTTTCCGCCCCTGATTTATGGAACAAGTCAATCGCCCGTTGCTGGTCTTTCGGGTCAGGAAGACGGGTATCCCATCTGTCCCATCGTTCTATCTTTCCATTCATTGTTTTTATCCTTATCTAATTACGACTTTGGAGTAATTCTCTCCCCTTCGGGGCAAGGGTCTTTGTCGGCAGAAACGGAGTTTGTCGGACAAAGACACACCTTGCCAATATCAAGAAGTGATACGATGAAGTATCCACCCCACGGGGGGGTCTACTTCGGGGAAAAAAGCTCCACGATTTCTATCTGCCTGCAAAGTTACAGCGACCTTGTAACTAATTCACTATAAACGACATTCCTATGATTTCACTCCTTTTCCTCATTCTTCACTAGAGGTTGAGACTTAGGTTAAGAGCTAGTTATTTTGCAACCAAACTCAGTCTTGAGTTGAGTCAAAACCTAACTCTTGAGCTGAGTCAATTTTGAGTTGAGTTAAAACCTAACTCTTGAGCTAAGTCAATTTTGAGTTAAGTCAAAACCTAACTCTTGAGCTAAGTCAATTTTGAGCTGAGTCAAGACCTAACTCTTGAGTTGAGTCAATTTTGAGCTAAGTCAAAACCTAACTCTTGAACTAAGTCAATTTAGAGTTGAGTCAAAACCGAGCTCTTGAGTTAAGTCAAAAGTAAAGTTGAGACCTAACTCTTGAGTCAGATTTAGAGAGAAATAATCGCCCCATAGGCTTATAACACAAGTAGTAACCAAAGAACGATATGGACAGATCAAACAGCCGCCCGCTTTACTTAGGCTTCGCTTCACAAAAGGGAGGAGTCGGTAAGAGTACGCTAGCCGAAGTGCTAGCATCTATTTTATACTACGAGAAGGATATCCCTCTTGTCGTAGTGGATTGCGATGGTACGCAGGAGTCATTTTTCAAGCTCAGAGAGCGTGACAGAGATCTTATTGGGACCTCTCCAGATATAGGCAAGGCACTCCACGAGCGACTTGCCCAATATGGGAAGAAGTCTTACCAGATTATCCGAAGCAATCTAGAGCAGGCGATAAGCAATACAGAGCAATACTTGAGTAAAGCACCGACAGCTCCCCAGCTCGTCATATTCGACTTTCCAGGTCATGTAGCTACCAGTGCTATGATGGAACTATCCATTATGATGGACTATATCATCTCCCCCATAGAGGCTGACCCGCAATCGCTGGCATCAAGCTTTGCTTATGCCAAGACAATCCAAGAGCTAGGTGTAGGCTTTGCAGAGTCTCAAATCCAAGATCTCTTTTTGCTTTGGAACAAAGTAAATCGCAGTGCCAGCACTATGGTGATCGACCTGTTCAGTCAGCATGCTCAAGAGCAGGGCTTGAAGATACTAGACGCTCGTATCTACCATTCTGTTCGCTTCAGTCGTGAGCTAGCTCAAGGGGGTGTCAAGGGAGTCTTTCGTTGCTCTTACCTACCTCCAGCTACCACGCTACGCCCTCAAACAGGTGTGGATGAATGGGTGGAAGAGGTGATGCAGAAGCTAGGACTACAAAAAGGTAGAAGCGTATGAGCTCACTTAAAGAACAGCGAGAGCGACTGCTCCAAGCGAAGATGAGAGAGATGGCAAATATAGGGGTCACCAAGCGTACCGCAGAGAATATCCCAGACTTTGATGAGCCGATAGATTTGGATGAAGAACCAACGCTTGAAGAAGAGTGTAATGCCGTCTCAGAAACTGAGGAGACAACAGTCTCTATTCCGACCTCCTCTCCTCAAGCATCCCAGCGTCACAGCTCCAAAAAGAAGTCTACTCCAAGGAGTTGCTCATCGACACTAGAGTTTGCAGCGTACGAAGAGCGTTTCCTGACATCTGTACGAGACGGACGCAACAAGTCTGGCTTCAGCATTCATACCGAAGTGCTACAGTTACTTCGGAATGTGGTGAGTGATCTCCGTGTAGAGACCTCCATCACAAGCTATATTGAGAACATCATACTGGATCACTTGAAAACGCACCAGGAGCTATTGAACCAAATCGCCTCTCAGCGGAGACGAGATAAGACTATTGACCTATGATTGAAGAGACATTGAGATGCTTACTGCTCTTATTAGGGATTGTGTGGGTGATCTTTGGCATCACCTATTGGCGGAGACTCTTGAACAGCTCCAAGCAAGACCCTACAAGAAAGGCTAGAGCCAAGAAAGAGATGACGGAAAAAGCAGACTCCAATCAAGAGTGTAAGGAGCTTGTGAGAGACGAACTAGTCGGCAAGAGTAAGCCTTTTGTTTCCTCATCTTTCCCTACGGTTCCTAAGAGTTCCTCGTCTGAAAAAGCGGATGATAATCCCGCTACATTTGCAGAGTTAGATAGTGATAAGTCAACTCCAAGAGATGACGCTACAGATCCTTTAGAAGCGGAAAGCGAAACTATCCCTGAAGCAGAAAACGAGATACAAGTTGCCTACACGATGGAGGATCTAGATGAGGAGAGCATCCTGCGGGAGGAGTTACAGATTGCCAGCGAGGCACTGCCCGAACTCTCCCCGACCGCCATCCTAGCAAGAGATTTATCTCGGATTAGCCAATGGAGTAAGCAAGAGGATTCACTGACTAATGAAAATGAAGAGAAGGTGTGCCAGACGCTCCGCACCTTGCGAGGGACGGAGCTTATGGATCGGCTCAAAGAGTACACGCTAGAAGTGGAGGAAGCTCACCGCAATCTCTTTGCAGCCCTGCGGAAAGCTGAAGAGCTAGAAGAGGAGCCCGCACCTTCCCAAGTAGAGGCAGAAGCGGGTGAAGAAGAGAAACCGCTCTCTTACTACTTGTAACCCAACAATAGAACAGCAAGATTATTCTTTAACAACTTGATATAACGACAGACAATGAACAGACGAATGATTAGCAAGGAACGCCTAGCGATGCTTGCCCTGACTTTGATGATGACAGGTGCGACAGCCTTTGCCCAAGGCAATGGTATGGCGGGCATCAACGAAGCGACCAAGATGGTCACTTCCTATTTTGACCCAGCCACCAAGCTCATCTATGCCATTGGGGCAGTGGTGGGCTTGATAGGCGGTGTCAAGGTGTACAATAAGTTTAGCTCAGGAGACCCCGATACGAGCAAGACAGCTGCAAGCTGGTTCGGAGCTTGTATCTTCCTCATCGTAGCTGCTACCATCCTGCGTAGCTTCTTCCTCTAATGGCTAGTTGGGAAGTAAATAAAGGAGTCGGTCGGACGGTGGAGTTCAAGGGATTGAAGGCTCACTACCTCTTCTTATTTGCAGGAGGGTTACTGGGCATCTTCATCCTTGTAGTGGTTCTCTATCTCTGTGGCATCAGTCAGATTATCTGCTTGGGCATAGGCGTAGTGGGTGCCACCGTTGTGGTGTGGCAAACGTTCGCCATGAATCGCAAGTATGGTCAATATGGATTGATGAAGCGAGGAGCTATAAGAAGACACCCGAGGTATCTCTTGAACCGCCGTTCGGTCTATCAGCTTTTTCACCAACTCAATAGCTCTAGATGATGAGAAACAGAAGTAAGATAACCACCTTAGAGTCAAAGTTTCCCTTGCTGAGTGTAGAGCATGGGTGCATTGTCAGTAAGGATGCTGATGTGACGGTTGCTTTTCGAGTGGAGCTACCCGAGCTTTTTACAGTCACATCCGCAGAGTATGAGACGATGCACTCTACTTGGCATAAAGCCATCAAGGTACTACCCAACTTCACGATCGTTCACAAGCAAGATTGGTTCATCAAGGAGTGCTACCATACGACTTGCAAGTGTGGTCAAGAAAAGCCTTTGAGCTTTCTCGCTCGTGCCTCTGAGAGACACTTCAATGAGCGACCCTATCTAAACCATACCGTCTACCTCTTTATCACGAAAAGCAATCGACAGCGTATGGCACAGCAGAGTAGCTTCTCAACGCTTTGTAGAGGTCATCTACTCCCTAAAGAGATTACCAACGAAGAGGAGATGGTGAAGTTTATGGAGTCGGTGGATCAGTTCGAACGCATTATCAATGACTCCGAATTGATAAAGCTGGCTCGAATGAGCGAGGCTGAGCTGGTCGGCTCTAGGGAGCAAGCTGCTCTATTAGATCGCTACTTCTCTCTATCAGATAGCAGACACGGCACATTGGAGGATATACGTCTAGGGGCAGACCTCGTACGTGTGGGAGACAATATGCTTTGCCTGCATACGCTCTCTGATACGGATGATCTACCCGCTACTGTCAGTACCGATGGTCGCTATGAGCGATTATCAACAGACCGCTCGGACTGCCGCCTCTCCTTTGCCTCTCCAGTGGGGCTGATGCTCCCCTGCAACCATATCTACAATCAATACCTCTTCATAGAAGATAGCGAGGCTAACTTGCAGCGTTTTGAGAAGCAGGCTAGGAATATGCACTCTCTAGCGCGCTACAGCCGTAGTAATCAAATCAACGAAGAGTGGATACAGGAGTATCTCAACACAGCACACTCTCAGGGACTCACCTCCATCAGAGCTCACTTTAATGTTTTGGCATGGAGTGACGACGAAGAGGAACTTCGACAAGTCAAGAATGATGTGGGCTCTGCCCTTGCCTTGATGGAGTGCCGTCCTAGACATAACACCATCGATACAGCGACCCTCTATTGGGCGGCTATCCCGGGTAATGCAGGTGACTTTCCCGCAGAAGAGTCTTTCTACACCTTCATTGAGCCAGCTCTCTGTTTCTTCACGGCAGAGACCAACTACAAGGACTCACTCTCACCCTTTGGGATTAAGATGGCAGACAGATTATCAGGTAAGCCGATACATCTCGACATATCTGATCTGCCGATGAAGCAAGGAATCATTACCAACCGCAACAAGTTTATCTTGGGACCTTCCGGCAGTGGTAAGAGTTTCTTTACGAACCATATGGTACGACAATATTACGAGCAGGGGGCGCATGTCCTCTTGGTCGATACGGGTAACTCGTATCAAGGGTTGTGCGAACTAATCCATCGTAAGACAAAGGGGGAGGATGGAGTCTACTTCACCTACACCCATGACCATCCTATCTCCTTCAACCCTTTTTATACGGATGACAAGTTCTTTGATGTTGAGAAGCGAGAGAGTATCTGCACCCTACTGATGACGCTTTGGAAGAGTGCCGATGAGCGGGTCACCAAGACTGAGGCTGGAGAGCTGGGCTCTGCTGTCAATACCTATATCGAACTCATCTGCTCAGATGCTAGTATTGTCCCGAACTTCAATAGCTTCTACGAATACCTTAGAGATGTCTATCGTAAGGATATGGAGCAGCGAGATATCAAGGTGACGCTCTCAGACTTCAATATCAATAACCTTCTGACTACGCTCAAGCAGTACTACAAAGGTGGGCGTTACGACTTCCTACTGAACTCGGATAAGAACATAGACCTGCTCTCAAAGCGGTTTATCGTCTTCGAGATTGACCAAGTGAAGGACAATAAAGACCTCTTCCCCGTGGTGACCATTATCATCATGGAAGCCTTTATCAATAAGATGCGCCGACTGAAGGGTATCCGCAAGATGATCCTCATCGAGGAGGCCTGGAAGGCGATTGCTTCGGAGAATATGGCGGACTACATTAAGTATCTCTACAAGACGGTCAGAAAGTATTTCGGAGAGGCTATTGTGGTGACGCAGGAGGTAGACGATATCATCTCTTCACCCGTAGTGAAGGAGAGTATCATCAACAACTCTGACTGCAAGATCCTACTAGACCAGCGTAAGTACATGACCAAGTTTGATGGCATCCAGTCGATGCTGGGTCTCTCCGAAAAGGAGAAAAGCCAAATCCTCTCGATCAATCAGAACAACGATCCTCACCGACTCTACAAAGAGGTGTGGGTCGGGCTGGGAGGTATGCAGAGTGCCGTCTATGCTACAGAGGTGAGTATGGAGGAGTATCTCACCTATACGACAGAGGAGCGAGAGAAGCTGGAGGTGATGCAGCGTGCGGAGCAGCTGGGAGGTGACATTGAGTCAGCCATCCGACAACTCGCCATAGAGAAAAGAGATAAGCAATAATAGTAACAATCAAATACCTAGTGACAATGAAAAAGTATCTGCTGATGGCTCTCTTTGCAATGAGCCTATTTATCCCTCAAGCCCACGCTCAGTGGGTGGTTACCGACCCTGGGAACTTTGCTGGCAACATAGCCAACTCCATTAAGGAGATTGCCACCGCCTCAAAGACGGTCAAAAACACGCTAAGTGGGTTTAAGGAGGTGGAGAAACTGTACAACGACACCAAGAAGTACTACGATGCACTCAAGCAGGTGAACAACCTTATAGGCGATGCCTACAAGGTGAAGGAGTGCATCCTAATGGTGGGAGACATATCAGAGATCTATGTAACCTCCTACAAGAAGATGCTAGCGGACCCAAACTTCCGCCCCACAGAGCTAGCTGCTATGGCTGCTGGCTATGCCAAGCTCTTGGAACTGAGTGGCGAGAGTCTTAAGGAGCTGAAGTCTGTAGCTAAGAGCAAGGTGTTCTCGATGAATGATAGCGAGCGTATGCAGATGATAGACCGCATCTATACGACACTACGTGAGTATCGATCGATTGTTTCTTACTACACCCGAAAGAATATCTCCGTGAGTTATGTACGTGCTCACGAGAAGAATGACCTGGCATCGGTCAAAGCGCTTTATGGAAATCCAGAGAGCCGATATTGGTAAGACTGACTACGTAAAGATAGCCGTTAGGATCTATGGACTTTGCATCACTACATGAATTACTCCGCTCCACCTATCAGGAGATGATGCCTCTCTGTGGAGAGATGACGGGCATTGCCAAGGGGATTGCGGGTTTAGGAGCTCTCTTCTATGTAGCCGTAAGGGTGTGGTCTTCGTTGTCTCGTGCCGAGCCTATTGACCTTTTCCCCTTACTGCGACCTTTTGTGCTGGGCTTCTGTATTATGTTCTTCCCAACGATTGTACTGGGTACGATGAATACGATTCTCTCTCCTGTGGTACAAGGTACAGAGCGAATGGTCAATAAGCAGACGGTACAACTAGACAAGTTGGTTGCTAAACGAGACAAACTACAAGAGGCTGCCTATCTTCGTAACCCCGAGACGGCTTACTTGGTTTCCAATGAAGCTTTTGACCAAAAGATAGAGGAGATGGGGATCATCGGCCCGAGCGATGCGGTGACCATCGCTGGGATGTATGCCGAGCGTGCTGCTTACAAAACAAAGCAGTGGCTTATGAAGCAACTCCATGACCTCATAGAGTTGCTATACCATGCAGCTGCTCTGATTATTGATACGCTCCGTACCTTCTTTCTTATCGTGTTGAGCATACTGGGACCAATCGTCTTTGGTATTGCGGTTTGGAATGGCTTGTCGGGGTCGCTTACGGCTTGGTTCTCCCGCTACATATCGGTCTATCTGTGGCTACCCGTGAGCTCTGTCCTCTCGGCTCTCCTCACAAAGATACAGGTGTTGATGGTGCAGAAGGATATTGCAGCATTGAGTGACCCCAACTATCTGCCTGATTCGGGTAGCTGGTACTACATTGTCTTCTTCTTGATCGGTATCGTGGGGTACTTCTGTGTTCCTACGGTAGCGGGCTGGATTATAGAGGCTGGTGGTGGTATCGGGGCATACGGACGCAATGTCAATCAGACGGCGCAACGAGGTGCTCAGGGTGCCTATACGGGAGGTAAGGCGGTAGCTGGTGCCATTGGATCTATAGCTGGCAACGTCGGCGGACGTATCAAAGGGGCACTTATCAAGGGCAAATAGCGCCCCTTCAGCCGAAGGGTGGCTATGCCATGCTTGATGAGGATGCGATGACCACGTGACGGTCGTATGACGGTCAGGTGGGTAGGATTAGCTCCTCCTATGTGGGTTAATGTGGCAGCAGGGGAGGTAATCGTAGTGCCTGCCGTGTGGCACTACAGTTTCCTACCCATGGCACTAGAATTTCCTGCCCATGAAACTAGAGTTTCTTACCTATGAAACTACAGTTTCTTCCGTATGAAACTGCAGTGCCAAGTGGGGTTGGCACTAGAGTTTTACCCGTATGGCACTACAGTGCCAATGAGCATTGGCACTAGACTACCCCTCAGAAGTTTTTAGATATAAGACAATTAGAATAATGGAATATGGAATTCAAATCACTCACAAACATAGAGACCTCTTTCAAGCAGATTAGGCTCTACGCCATCATCTTTGCGATAGTCTGTATAGCGGTCAGTAGCTATGCGGTCTACGCTTCGTACAGCTTTGCTAAGAAGCAGCGTGAGAAGGTGTACGTACTAGATCAAGGGAAGTCTCTGATGCTGGCTCTGAGCCAAGACGCTTCGATGAACCGTCCGGTGGAGGCTCGAGAGCATGTAAGACGCTTTCACGAGCTTTTCTTCACGATTGCGCCCGACAAGGATGCTATCGAGAAGAATATGGAGCGTGCTTTCCAACTGTGCGACAAGTCCGCCTTTAACTACTACAAGGACCTAGCGGAGAAGGGGTACTACAATCGAGCTATCTCGGGCAATGTCAACCAACGTATAGAGATTGACTCCATACGGTGTGACTTTGACTCATACCCCTATGAAGTAACCACCTTCGCTCGGCAGTTTATTATCCGACAGAGCAATGTCACGGAGCGGAGCTTGGTGACTAGTTGCTCGCTGCAAAACTCGGTTCGCTCGGACAACAATCCGCAAGGGTTTCTGATGGAGCACTTCCTCGTACGAGAGAATCGTGACATCCAAACTTACAAGCGATAAGTCTATGAAGCGAAGAAGTAGACCTACCCTCAGAAGAAGCTATTTAAGAGGGCAGGTACGGCTAAGAGAGCGATGCAATATGCTAACGAACAGACAGCGACAGATTATTGTCTACGGACTGAGTTTCGTCTACCTAGTCTGCTCAATCTGGATGGTGGCACAGTTCTTCCTCCCGCACCGTGAGGAGATGCCACCTATCCCTATGGGAGAGCTGGTGGACAGCCCGATACAGAGGGATACAACCTACATCAAGAGAATGGAACATTTAGTGATTAGTAACTATGGAGCATAAACAGAAAGAACAATTGAAGAAGGTGTTAGTCTTCGCAGGGCTAGGGATTATCTTTGCCCTTGCTATGTGGTTTATATTTGCACCCGCCACAAAGGAACAACCGGACGCTGGTGAGGGGTTGAATGACAACATACCACAAGCTACGACCGAAAAGCTAACGGAGAATAAACTCAAAGCCTATGAACTAGTTGACCATACCACTCAAGAGGAGCAAGCTCGTGAGGAGGTGGGGAGACTGGCGGAGTACTTTCAGCAGGAGGGAACCTCGTCTGAGAGTGACCCGCAGGAGGCGGTCGTTGGCGATAAGATTGAGTCTTCGATGCAACGCTACGAGGAGAACAACCGTCTGCTAGCGGACTTCTACGGCTCTGACCCTTATGAGGAGGAGCGAGAAGCTATGCAACAGGAGATTGATGACCTCAGACGTGAACTGCACGAGCTTAGCCAACAAGACGATGATGAGGAAGCTAAGCAACTAGCTCTTATGGAGAAGAGCTACCAAATGGCGGCTAAGTACTTGCCCGCAGCTGGTGCCTCTCCTGCCCATGGTGCTATGCCTATGGGAGAGCAGTCTCAGATGGTATCTCCGCCTAGCGATGGAGCTACCAAGGACGAGGCTCCCATGGAGATAATAGCTGACCACAAGCCGTTGGTCTCAGCACTGGACCAGCCAATGAGTGACAAGAAGTTTATGGAGATGTACGGAGCCAAGGAGCGGAACATGAGCTTTCATTCGCTCTCTAATAGCTCCGCACTCTCTGGCGAGCGCAATACCCTTTGCGTAGTGGTGGACAAAACAACGACCCTCAAAGAGGGCGACTACGTTGCTCTTCGTCTGCTGGAGACGGCTCGCGTGCAGCAAACTTCAATCCCGAAGCATAGTATCTTGATGGCACAAGCTAAGATAGATGGCAACCGAATGCAACTACTGATTAAGAGCATAGAGGTCAATGGTCGCATTCTGCCGGTCAAACTATCTGCCTATGATACAGACGGACAGATGGGAGTCTATATTCCTGGCTCTGAAGAGGTGTCGGCGCTCAAGGAGATGGGGGCAAATGTCGGGGGATCGATGGGAACCTCTTTCACCTTTTCCTCATCGGCTAAAGACCAAATCATCTCCGAGGTGACTAGAGGGGTGATGCAGGGAGCTGGACAACTACTACAGAAGAAGCTCCGCACGATTAAGGTGACGCTCAAAGGGGGATATAGACTATTCCTTGTACAGACGAAGTAATCTTTTAGAACTCTAACAATAACAACTGATATACTTATGAAGAAATGGATTTTATCGATCGTAGTTTGTGCTACGATAACGCTCCCCGCTATGGCACAACAAGTAGAGGGAAACAACCAACTACTGAGTAGCGGAGACCTTTACCAAGGGATGAGCCGATCGATACCGAATGGACGGATCGTATTGCCCTACGGGCTGGAGGTTACGTTTGAAAAGACGGTGCATCTCATCTTTCCTGCAGCTATACGCTATGTAGACCTCGGGTCGCAAAACATTATTGCTGGGAAAGCTGACGATGCGGAGAATGTGCTGCGTGTAAAGGCTGCCGTCCGAGAGTTTGAGACTGAGACCAATATGAGTGTCATCTGTGAGGATGGCTCATTCTACGCATACAGTGCGCCCATAATAGGGGCTTGATAATTATCACTTTGGCAAGTGATTAGGTTAGTATTCCAATTTATAAACCTATCCCATACCGACTTATCCGAATGGGAAACCAAACGGGGAGTGAAGCATGTCGGTAACGCGATAAGTCAGTTAATTGCTAAACTGCGACTGAATTGCTATGGGAAAAGACAGACACAAGGATGAAGCCTGATTGGTTGAACAATAGTCCTATGACTAATGTAGAGGTGGCAACGGAAAGCAGTTACATACGTTGCCTCGCAGTACCCACGCTTATTGAATGGAGTGATGGGCAAGGAATTTACTGCGACATATCCGTCAGAGAACGGAAAAGGATGTACGTTGCATCCGACAGTCGGTCAAGCCAAGTTATCAAGGCCACTAAATGGGGATTGCCTACACGGAGATGCCGAAAGGCTATGAGCATAGGCTCTGAAAACTCCGCATGGCAACGGAGTTCCCGTAGTAGTCTGAGCGTGGGAAAGCCACGTACATGGCAAAGGGGAACAGCTCGGTAATTTTAATATTGTCAAACGATAACGTGTGAGACGTATGAGAAATCCAGAGACCATATTAAACAGTTTATCTGCACATAGCAAAGATGTGCATTACAAGTACGAAAGGTTGTACCGCATCCTATTCAATGAACAGATGTTTTATGTAGCCTACCAGCGCATTTATGCGAAACCGGGCAACATGACACCTGGTTCAGACGGCAAAACCATTGACGGAATGAGTGTTGATAGAATAGGACATCTGATAGCTGCGCTAAAGGATGAAAGTTACATGCCAACGCCTGCCCGAAGAGTCTATATACCTAAAAAGAATGGGAAGAAAAGACCATTGGGCATCCCATCAATTGAAGACAAGATGGTGCAAGAGGTCGTTAGACTTATTCTTGAAGCTGTCTATGAGGGGCATTTTGAGAACACCTCGCATGGATTCAGACCAAGAAGAAGCTGTCATACGGCTTTGCGTTCCATCCAAACTCTTTTCACTGGTGCGAATTGGTTTATCGAAGGTGACATCAAAGGATTCTTCGACAATATTGACCACCATATCCTGATTGAAACTCTTCGTGAGCGCATATCAGATGAAAGATTTCTTCGACTGATATGGAAATTCCTAAAGGCAGGCTATATCGAAGATTTTACATTTCACAAGACGTATTCGGGAACTCCTCAAGGAGGGATAATAAGTCCTATCTTGGCTAATATATACCTTGATAAGTTCGACAAATACATGCGTGAATATGCGGAATCTTTTGACAAGGGTAAGAAAAGGCGGGAAAACCCACTCCACGCAAGTTATAGTCGAAAGGCTGTAAGATTACGCAAGGCTATCCGAAACGCCACTGATGAAGACACGAAACGTGAATTGCTGACACAACTGAAAGAGATGGAAGCAAAGACACGGAGAGTGCCGGCATCTATGGCAATGGATAGTAACTACAAGAGACTTAAATATATCAGATATGCCGATGACTTTCTAATCGGTGTAATTGGTAGTAAAGCAGATTGCGCAAGAATGAAAGAGGACTTTACAAACTTCATGAGAGACAAGCTAAAACTTGAATTATCCGAAGAAAAGACCTTAATCACTAATGCACAGGATTCTGCAAAGTTTCTTGGGTATGAAATCTCTATCAGAAAATCCGAGGCCATGAAGCGAAATAAGCTGGGATGGTTGAAGAGACCGTTCAGCGGACGCATAATGCTGACTCTGCCTATTGCCACAGTCCAAAAGAAATTATTGGAACTGAAAGCAATGGAACTTAGGGTAATCAATGGAAAGGAAATTTGGTATGCCATGCCACGCAATTACCTGACCAAAGAAGACCCTGCCACAATCTGCGCACGCTATACAACTGAAATCAGAGGTTTGTACCAATATTATAGGATTGCGGACAACATCTCTTATGCAGGAAGTAAATTCGGTTACATAATGCGATATAGTTTCTGCAAAACTTTGGCAAAGAAACTAAATTCATCAACTGCCAAGGTTATACGAAAGTACAGAAGAGACCATGACTTGGCGATACCCTATCAAGCAAAGAAAGGAGAAACCAAGTTCCGAATATTCTATAATGATGGCTTTGCGAGGCAAGAGCCGGACAAAGACGCAACCTGCGATAATCTACCTAACACATTTGTACTTCCTTTCCCTACTCTTGCGGAGAGACTTATGGAGCGCAAATGTGAATTGTGTGGAGCAACTAATGTCAAGACCATAATGTATCAAGTCCGTAAGCTCAGAGGTATAAATACCGATACTGAATGGCACCGACTGATGATTAAGAAGTGGCGTAAGACATTGGCTGTATGCAAACATTGTAATGCAAAAATTCATGCCCATGACAAATAAACTGATATTACCAGTGGAGAGCCGTATGCAGGGAGACTTGCACGTACGGTTCGGGGGCAGGCCATGGGAAACCTACCACCGAAAGGTGGCAAGGCGCCCATTGCCGAGCCTACATGTGAAGTATGCGGATGAACCAGAGAAGCTCAGCATAGAGATGAAGGACTTTCTATCTCCTACGGAGGGAAGACTGCCGAGCAATCGTGCGGACATATACTTCAAAGAGCTGGGAAGTGAATCGCCCATATTGGTTAAGCTGATTATGAAGAGCATCTACCAAAATGATAAGCGAACCATCAAGCATGTTGGGGCAAAGCAATTCGGGATGCGCTTCTTACTTCGTGGATTATATGCCCACAATGGGTTGCTTTACTTCCACGTCCGTATGGATAATGAGTCTAATATGCCGTATGCGGTGGACTTCATCACGTTCAAGGTGGTGGACAAGAAGGTGGCAAAGCATACAGCTATACAAGAGCGAATACTACAACCACTACGTGCCTTTCATCAAGTGATGTGGATTGGGGCGGGACGCTCTGAGAGAATAGTCTTTGCTTTGGAGCAGTTCACACTATCGGAGGATAAGCAGCTGGAAGTGACCCTCTACGAGCGAAATGGTAGTCGCACGCTCACTTTCTATGTGGAGCCTGAAGACCTTTTGCTCACTAAGAAGATTGATAACCTTAAACTGAAGTGGTGATGAAGAGATGGTTATCTATGATGGTGTGCGTGATGGTGGCTATGGTTGCTGTTACACCATCGTACGCACAGCGACTAATCCCTAGGCAAAATAGCGTTGAGCTGGTCGGCTCTATGCCGATTATCAAGGGGGAGAGACTATTCGCAAAGGAGAGCTTTGGGGTAGGTCTTGCATTCGCACACTACTTCAAGCGGGCAAACTACGCTTTTCTCTTGGCGGAATATGAGCAGCAAGGGTTGACTTATCGCTCTTACAATGTTCCACTGCGTGATGTGCTACTGCATTTCGGCTATATGCACCCGATACTCTCGGATCGGGGGAAGAATGTCTTTGGCTACCTGGGGCTATCCGCTCTCTGCGGTTATGAAGAGCTGAACGAGGATAAGAAGTTGCTGCCCGATGGGGCTACACTTCTCGACCGCTCACGCTTCGTCTATGGCGGTTCCTTGCATACCTCGGTGGAACTATTCCTTACGGACAATATCCTCTTCGTCCTCAAAGCTCAAGGGCGACTGCTCTTCGGCTCTGACATGCATCGTTTTCGTCCTGCTATCTCAGCAGGACTCAAGTTCAATATCTAACTACCAACAACAATGAAAAAGTTCCTAGTGAATACGATATGGGCTGTGGGAGGGATTGCCCTCGTCCTCTTTTGTCTATCTGCTTGTACTCGTGAGCTGGATGTGCAGCAGGCTTACGACTTCTCGCTTGAAGTGATGCCAGTGCAGACCTCCATAGCTAAGGGGGAAACGGCTGAAATACGCTGTAGCCTCAAAAGAAGTGGTCGCTTTGCCAATACGCAATACACGATCCGTTACTTCCAGCCGGATGGCAAGGGCTGCTTGAAGATGGATGATGGCACTGTATTCAAACCGAATGATCGCTACCCGCTCACGAGAGATGCCTTCCGGCTCTATTACACTTCACGCTCTACTGACCGCCAAACGATTGATATCTACGTGGAGGACAACTTCGGACAAGTCCAGCAACGGACTTTCAACTTCAACAATGAGCGGGAAGATGACATTGATAAGCCGGGATCTTCTCGCCCTTAAGAACGGAATAAATTCGAACGATAAATTCTTTCATTTTACTTTGTGTATTCTGCCTGTTCTGTCAGCCGACCCTTGCTCAGCGCAGGGTGCGGTTGGCAGACTTGCCACCTTTTGAGCGTACGGTAGTTGTTGTGAAATACTTTGAGGGCATGCACGGCTGGCAGAATTATCCGTATGTTGGATATGGGCATCAGCTGCAACGGGGCGGGGAGAGCATTTTACGGCAGATATGACAGAACGACAGGCGGACTCCCTGCTCCGTACCGACCTTTGGAAATGCTTTGAACACTTCAAGGGATTTGGCAAGGATGCGCTGCTGCTGACCTTGCTTGCCTACAATGTGGGTGTGGGGCGATTGCTTGCCGTTTTATTCGCCTTTTCCGCTATAAATGAGTAACTTTGCAGAGTTATATAATAACAATTCTATGAATTGTGAGGAAACCCACAAAAATGGTTTCGTGAGATAATAAATCATTTCATATGGAAAAGAATTGGGAGAGGAACTTATCCGTATATATCAACAGAACAATTAGTCCTGACGGTAGAGATACTTTTGAGTCCACACAAGCATTGAGCGAACGGATGTTTGAATTTGCGAGTGTCAAGAATGGAGATAAAGTGTTGGATTTGGGGTGTGGTTGGGGAAAATCCCTGGATCTGTTCGTTCCTCATTTTCTATCCGCTCTCGGAATAGATACGAGCCAAGAGAATATTGCACAGGCAAAGGATGCTTATAAACGCTATGATAATGTTTCGTTTCAGTGTGGTAGCATTCAAAATTTAGAACTGTCGGCAGAAAGTGTGGATTTAATCATTTCCTCGCTTGTTCTGCATCAAGTGGAATGGAATGAGCAGGAAAGACTGTTTGAAGCTGTGAAGCAGGTGCTGAAAACAGATGGCGAAATGATAATGGCAGATGAAATCATCTTGTTCAATCCAGACGCATCTCCCGAAAAGTTTAATGAAGTCTATCGCTATCTGTTGGAACATACTACCCCGAAAGAAGTGTATGAAAATCATATCAAACCATATCTGCAAGAGGGACATATCTATACTTGGCAGGACATGAAAGAGAACACTCCTCCCGAATATTGGTTCCACTCTATCGAAGATTTGAAAACGACATTGCAGAAAGTTTGTTTGAAACTTGTGGAGGTTCAAGAAATAACCCCGTTTTTCGGTCTGCTCAAAATCAAATATCAATAATATCAAAAGAATGAAACCGAGGAAGATATACGCCTGTTGGATTTATGTAAGTGATTTGCAAAAGTCAAAGCAATTTTATAAGGACATGGGCTTTGAGGTTAAACTAACAGATGGAGATTGGATAGAGTTTGATTTAGGTGAAACTTCATTCGCCATTCTTCAAAGACCAGCACATAAAGGTGATGTGATTGCCAGCAAAACAAGGATTATGTTTGAAACCGACAACATAGAACTTGTATATGAGGAATTGAAGAACAAAGGAGTAAAGACGATTGGAGAAATAAGAACAGAATCCTACGGAAAGTTGCTGACTTTTGAAGACCCTGACGGACACTGGCTGGAATTTTACCAAAGACTTCCTTTTAGTGATTAAAAGGAATATGAGTATTTGGTAATGGCTTTTTGTTACTTTTGAGCCGTCTCAACTCACTGTCAAAAGTAACGAGGTGCTTTTTATCGGGGTTTCTTTGCTCCTTTTTTTTTCTGCCCAGAGCTCACGAAAGAAAGGAGCAGTCGGCAAATCTGCCAGCTGCATTACTCTATCTGTTTGTCTTGAGCGGTTATCCGTCCCGTCCTTACTAACTCCTCTTTGTTGTCAGATAGGGTTATTGCGTTGATAACCCTAATGAGAATATGCGGTATCTCATCTGCCAAGTTGTAGATAATATTTTCAATCTCAGTTTTCATATTTCTAATAATTTAATGGTTCATACTTTATGCTGTCGCTTTCATTCTTCGACTTATAAGACCTCGATTGGCATTCACAAGGTTTACTATCTGCTCGTGATATTCCGTATTCTTGTTGCATTTTCCACGACTTTGCACCACTTCCAAAGTTCGTAATGATACTTCAATAGTCTCTATTCGCTTGCCTTCAATGGTAGCCGATAGGATAAGCGAGTCTTCTTTGAGATAGTACTCGTTAGAGAATACGCAATGGTGCATTGATACACCTTCTTCCAAATGTTCCTGCACGCTCTCCAATACGTGGACTTGGATTGTGCCGTCCGTGAAATGGATACCGAAAAACTTGGATTTAAGTTCTTTGAAACGCTTTTCATCTTCCATTGCCTTTTCCCGTTTTCGCTCCATCGCCTCCCGCTCACGCTGTCTGCGCAGCTCCGCTTCTCGTTTGTTATGCTCTCCTCTGAGGTCGGAGGGGCAGATGTATTTCGGATTGTGGATGTCCTTACCCAATCGTTTGAGCATATCTACATAGTCACACCATAAGGCAATGTCGCTTATTATGTAGTGGTGACGAAGTGTCAGCTTGTATGAGTTCCAATAGTTGTCAAGTCCTTTGCCCCTTGATAGGAGGTGTCTTAAATCCTTGTGTCGTCCTGCTTTCATCATTGTTTCTGCACGACTATCAGTAAGTAGAGCTGGGATGAGTTGAGTAGGTGCTATGCCGTGAAACTCTCCGTTGAAGCCATTCCTATAAAGCGTATTCGTAACCTTTAGCTGCGGATATATCTGCGAATAGGCTACATATCGGTAAGCTTCGCTATCGTTACGGATAGCCATCGGAGAGTAAAAAGAGAAGCTATCAATGTAATGTCCAAAAGTCCGCTGTATGGCTACTAGTGCTTGTCTCCCTGCATCGTTCCACCAATAATGCCCAATCTCAATGACCGAGGTATTTGCTCTGCAACCTATCTCCATACCTACAACAAGGAGAAACATTCGCAACACTTGATACTCGCCACAAGTGGTTAGTAGCGTGAAGTACTGCTTCTGTTGTAGCTTCCGCATTCTTGTTGTCTTGACTTGCAGCCTTGCCCTACATTGAGGGCAAGTGCAAGTATCTATAGGCTGCTCTAAAGTCCAACTATGACCACAATCCATACAAGTCGTACGACCTTTAGGTAAGCGGAAGGCAAAGTGGTCTATGCACTCACGGAATGCCCATTGACGCTGTGCTTTTGTTATTGGGCATAGTCTCGTACTCAGTGCCATTACGGCTTTCTCAAACTTGTTTCTAGGTTTCATAGGGCAAGGGTGTCAAATAGTGTGGGTTGGGTTTGTGTAGAAGATGTTGTCTCGGTTCTTTCAGTTCTCTTGGGTCTCTCATTTCGCTTCTGCAATTTGACAAGTTCCTCTTGTTGGTATTGCTTGATAGCTTCCTGCCGTGCTTGCTTTTTCTCTTCTTCGGAGAGCTCTACAACGTGATTGACCACAACATTGCAACCAGATACTTTGTCCACCTCTATATCATCTTCATCATAGTAGTGAACTGCCATTGAGTATATCTCCTCATCAGCAAAGCCATTACAACCACTTCTTTGCACCTCACCCAAGATGTAGAGAATGCACTCCTCTATGTTCTTATGGGGCTTCTGTAGATTGGGTGCAAACAAAGGGTCTGTCATCGCACGTCCATTAAGGTATTCGGCTATCGTTCGGGTAAATTGTTCTGTTCCTTTCATTGTCTTATCGGTATTAGTGCTGTTACTGCTTGGGTATCTCTACGATTTGGTTGATAGGTCCACAGAGGTAGTTGCGTAGGCTGGTGCGGTCGGGAGCATAATACTCTGTCCACTGTCCATATTGATTGACGAGGTACTTCTTCAATACATCGATGAAGTCAAATCGCCATCCTTGTAGCGGTACGGCAGAGCGGAAGTAGGTATTGTTATTCACCGCTTCACAGAGCCAATCCTTATCCTCACGGCTCATTCGCTCGCCACGATTAAGCTTTGCTCTCAAGAGATATACAGAGCTGTCACAAAGGCTTTCCAATGGGGGTACGTCCCAATGGACGAACTTGGTAGCCAACGCCTGCTCACTTTGTTCAAACTCAGAACTTATGCGGTAATGAGAGGAGGAGCTATATCCTTTTTCTTTCATTGATGATGTCATGTTTACTTTCTGCTTATTCATAAGAGACCTTTTTTTTATGCGTTCAAAGATCGGAGTATGCTGATTCCTTTTTTCAAGCAAAAACAAGGTAGCGGGGCGAGACTTACACAAGGTTTTGGCGGAAAATACTACCCGAAGCAAACAGCATAGGTGTGGAGATTTTCCAGACAAACCGAATGGCCTGACCTTGGGAAAGTCTTTAAGCCCCGTACTACCTTTGCGATGAAAAAGAATCAGCGCCCGATTTGACCCCTGCATAACTGGGGAGCTATGACTGAAAAGCAGAAGTGCAATGCCTAAACACAAGAAGCAAAAAGGGTGACCAGCCTCGCAAGAGAGCCAGTCACCCAAAGAGTTGTTTCTCAGAAGTGATAGAGGTGCTATGTCATAGCACGCAAAGCAGTATTACGGCTAGTACAACAATCCAAAAGAGGTAGCGTAGAAGCGTAAATGTGATTTGCAGAACGGTACGAACGATGAATCGTAGTACCACAAAACCAATCAGTATCAATAGAGCTGTTACGACCTGTGCTGTGACTAACTTAGAGAGTAAGTACACTCCACCCAATAGGATACCCATAAGTAAGGTAAGTCGGATGATGCGAGACCATTTGATACCGTTGCTCGAAGTTGTTTTGGACGCAACTTGTAAAGGTTCCTCTTTATTCGCAGAAACACTTGCCCGTATGAAGGCTGGACTGTGCAGGTCTTTGTTCATGACAGATCTATTCATATTCGGAGTCTTTTAGAGTTTTCAAGAGCAGAGCCAAGAGACTATGCGACATAAAGACAAGAGATAGAATATACTCTTGACGTATGGAGCAGAGAGACTATCTTGGCTCTTGAAGCTCAAAAGGCTCGCGAGATAGGGATAATCTACATTGTCTACTCTAATGCACTCACATCGCCTACCGTGGGAAGTTGATTAGCTTCGATAAGAAGTACAACTGTTCCTGTCAATTCTGTGTAGAGCGTATCATACTCAGGTGTTGCAACAAATTCATCCGTAAGGTGATACTTGTCAAATAGGTTTTGTATCGCCTTGTTCCCGAGAAGTATCTGAGAGAGTCGTTCGGGGAGTGGGGAGGGGAGTTCTTTTTCAAACTCATTCTCCAAGACGGACACAAGCGTGTCGTATTTGGAGAAATGCAGGTCACGATATAGCACTTCACTTGCCATACTCTCTGCTTCGGGATATGAGAATCCTTCTTCCACAGCATCACAGTAGGTAGTAAGAGCTTCATCAGCTCGTGCCTTGATAAAGGAGTTGTCTTCCACCTTTTCAGGGAAATGCTCACTAAGGTAGCTCTCCAGCTTTAAGCGGAAGTAGGATAGTTCTTTCTTATTCGTTGTATTCATCTTCTTATTTGGTTTTAATGGTTGCACTTATTGGCAGCTATTCTCCCCGATACCCATAGCCGTATTGAACTTGCCTAGCTTGTCAGCAAACTGCTCCATGTCATGTTCAATCTTCTTATTAGTGATACGGGCATAGATTTGCGTTGTTCGGATATTGGTATGCCCTAGCATTTTAGAGACACTCTCCATAGGAACACCCTTACTGAGACAGAGAGTAGCAAAGGTATGTCGAGCTAAGTGAAAGGTCAAATTCTTCTTGATACCAGAAATATCAGCAATCTCCTTCAAATACGAATTCATCTTCTGATTGCTAAGGATAGGGAAGAGCATGTCCTCTCTTGCTGTTTGTCCCTCATATTTGGCAATGATACTTTTGGGAACTTCCAATAACAAGACATTTGACTCCACTTTCGTTTTCTGCCTTCGTGTCATAATCCACTCCTTACCGTCTAAGGTGACGATGTGCTCAGGCTTGAGGTTGGCAACATCAATATAGGCAAGTCCAGTGAAGCAAGAAAACACAAATATATCTCTCACCAATTCCAAGCGTGGTATATCACTTAAGTCTTTAGTCGCTATATCCATCACCTCTTCCTCCGAAAGGAATCCTCTATCTACTGGAGTAGAGGTAAATTGGTGGTTCCTGAATGGATCATGATTGATTACACCAATGCTCTTGCCAAATAGGACTATTGTTTTCAGTGTCTTGAGTGTCTTATTAGCAGTATTCTGCTTTTGCTTTCCTGCTGTCCTAAGATAAAGTTCAAAATCGTGGATGACAAGGACAGTCAATTCAGCGATTTTGAGGTCTGACCTTCTATACTTGGTTTTTAGAAAGGCTTGAAAGTGCTTGCGACAGACTTCATACTTTTGAAGAGTCGCAGGAGTTTTAGTGTAGCCCACCTGCTGACGTACATCATTATTGTACTTTTCAAAGAGAGTCATAAAGGTCTCAACGTCCTCTTTCTTACCGAGATACTCCGACTTGATTCTCTCTAACGAAAGTTCGTCAGAGAACTCTAAGCGTCTAAAGATATTCAGTAGACCATTCTGGATGTTGTCTAGCTGTAGATTGGTGCTAAGAGCTTCTGTGCTTCGCCCTTTCAGGCGTTCTTTCTCCTTATCCCACAACTTTGCATTAACGGAGATGCCAGTAGAGCCAATGGATAAACGCTCACTATTGAGGTAAATCCTAGCCATAACAGAGGTGTTACCCTCTTTGTTTACGTAGTTGCTTCTGAGGTAAAAAGCAGTTCTGAAAATTGTCTTCATACATTTTGTTGTTTAAGGTAGCTAGGCTAGAAGAAAATTGTAGCCAAAAACCATTCTTGCAGTCCAAATTGTAGCCAGACTCAAATGGATATTTTTGACAACTACTTCCTCTGTAGCCACGCTACAAAGTTCTACATAATATTCTGAACAACAGCAAAATGCGAGTACTCTATACGTACTCTGTAAGTACTCTTGGCTACAATTTTCATATTGCTCGTTTTTCTGTAGCCAGATTGTAGCCCAAATAGAGTATTTTGGGAGTTTCGACCGTCTCTGGAGGTGCTCTGAGGGAGGGCTTAGCACCAAAAGAAAAGTGTCTTAACTCGCTGAGAATTAAGACACTTACTGTTTTGTTGTACTGGTTGGCTAGTCTCTGCCAGAGTACTTAAAGCGGAAGCGGGGGCTCCAAAACCTTGAAAATCGCAGAATATCACGCAATATCAATTCGCTGTATTTCAGCAGAATATAAAATCGCTACTTAAACAGAATATCATACGACCTCTTTCCATATGTCGAAAATTGGGTGTAAATTTGGGTGTAGATTTAATCCGCGTATGAACTATGAATATTAAGAGGAACATTATTTTCGCACTGGAGAGACGCAAGAAAGATGGAGTACTCATTACAGAGAATGTGCCCATCAGAATGCGTGTGATTTATAACAGTAAGCGCATTGAGATTGCGACTGGATACCGAATTGATGCTTCAAAGTGGGATAGTGATCTTCAGCAGGTGAAAAGAGGATGCACCAATAAGCTCAAGCAATCAGCTACTGAGATCAATGCAGACCTGCAGAGATATGGATCTGAAATGCAGAAGATATTCAAGGAGTTTGAAATTAAGGAGCTAATTCCAACCCCTGAACAAATCAAAGATATATTCAATTCAAGGTTGAGAAATGAAGAGCAACCTGAGGGAATATGCTTTATGCAGGCATTTGATGAGTTTGTCAGTGAAAGAGGTGTACAAAATAGCTGGACGCACTCTACCTATGAGAAGTTTGCAGCTGTGAAGAACCATCTTCTAGAGTTTAATCCCTCTGTATCCTTTGAGCTATTTGACGAAGTCGGGTTGAATAAGTACGTCCTTTTTCTTCGAGATAAGAGAAAGATGAGGAATAGCACTATAGAGAATCAACTTTCATTCCTCAAGTGGTTTTTAAGATGGAGTTTTGGCAAAGGCTATACGACTCTTACTGCTTATGAAACATTTAAGCCAAAACTAAAAAGCACCCAGAAGAAAGTAATCTTCCTCACATGGGATGAACTGACACGTCTAAGGGAGTGTGAGATACCTGAAAGCAAACAGTACTTAGAGCGAGTACGAGATGTTTTCCTTTTTTGTTGCTTTACAGGTCTCCGCTATTCTGATGTTTTTAATCTCAGAAGGAGCGACATCAAAGAGGATCATATTGAGATTACTACAGTCAAAACAGCTGATAGCCTAATCATAGAACTGAACAAACACAGCAGATCAATTCTTGAAAAGTATGAGAATGTGGTTTTTGAGAAAGACAAGGCTTTACCAGTAATCAGCAATCAACGAATGAATGATTACTTGAAAGAGCTGGCGGAACTGGCAGGGATTGATGAACCAATAAGAGAAACCTACTATATAGGCAACAAAAGAATTGATGAAGTGACTCCAAAGTATGCACTACTGAGTACTCATGCAGGAAGGCGAACTTTCATTTGTAATGCACTCTCTTTGGGAATACCCGCTAATGTAGTAATGAAGTGGACTGGTCATAGCGACTATAAAGCGATGAAACCATACATCGATATTGCTGATGATATAAAGGCTAACGCAATGAATAAGTTCGATCAGTTATAACAGAACTTGAAATTTCAAGCAGACTTGAAACTATGATATCCACAGCAAAAATTTCAACTGTGCTTGAAAATCCCTATATTTGCAGAGAAATTTCAAATACACCTGATAATGCTCACGCCAATAAGGAAATACAACTTTTGGGATGAGAACCCTATAGACTTAGGGTATCCACGCACATTCTACACAGATAAGATAGGGCAATACATTGACAACAAACTGATCAAAGTATTGGTAGGTCAGAGACGTGCTGGAAAGAGCTACATCCTAAGGCAAATAGCCTCACAGCTAATTGCCAACGGCACTTGTCCCAATAACATTCTTTACATCAACAAGGAATACCTGGAGTTTTCAGACATTCTTGACTATCAAGACCTCGAGAACCTATTTCAGCAATACAAGAAAGACCTCAACCCGCAAGGGAAAGTATTCCTTTTCATCGATGAGATACAGGGCATTGAAGAGTGGGAACGATTTGTCAACTCACACTCCCAAGACTTTGCTGAGCCTTGTGAGATATTTATCAGTGGCTCCAACTCTAGTCTGCTATCTGGTGAACTTGCAACGCTACTATCGGGAAGATATGTAGCGTTTGAAATACTCCCCTTTAGTTTTTCAGAGTTCTGTGGTATCACTCAGAAAGAGCCTAATAGAGAGAGTTATATAGACTTCCTTCAAACTGGAGCCCTACCAGAGCTTTTCAACCTCCCCAATGATGAGATGAAGCAAAACTACGTCTCTTCAATCAAGGACACTGTTATGCTTCGTGACATTGTCGCTAGGTATAAAGTAAAGGATGTGAAGCTCCTAGATGATCTCTTTGTGTATCTAGTCAATAACGCCTCCAACATTATCTCCATCGCCAACATCGTCAACTTCTTTAAGTCTCGAAATAGGAAAACCAACTACGAGACGCTCTCCAACTATATCTCCCATCTCGAGAGTACTTTCCTCGTGCATAAGGTAGAGAGATATAATATCAAGGGCAAGGAGACAATTTCGGCTAATAACAAGTACTATCTGAATGATTTGTGCTACCACAATTACCTCTATTCTGGATTTGGCTATGGAATGGGGTACTTATTGGAGAATGCTGTCTATTTAAGCCTTAGACGGACTGGATATCAAATCTATGTAGGCACGAATAAAGAGGCTGAGGTAGACTTTGTCGCTATCAAAGGTAGCAAGAGGTTATATTTCCAAGTCACGCTACAACTAACGGAGCAAGAGACAATAGAGCGAGAGTACCGCTCTCTTTTGTCGATAGAAGATAACTTCAAGAAGTATGTGGTCAGTTTGGATGACTTCAAGCTTCCGACAAATGAAGGTATTGACCATATTTCGGCATGGGAACTTGACACTATTCTGTAACGCATAAAGCCCAACCTAATTACTGCCCCTTGTTCAAATCGACAAGGGGCTTTTTTTGTATTCAAGTTCCGCTTCCAAACGCTCAAATTATTGAGGAAATCTTCTCTCCTTACCCCCTTAAACTTCTCGACACTTCCCGATATATCCCTGACCCTTTAAACTCTCAATATAGTATCATAGATTTGCACTGCAGACTGCAAAAGATCAATGCTTTACATGGCCAGTGAAGCACAATGTTTAACAAGCTTATCTGAGAGTTTATGACAGATGAAAATAAGCCACTATGGCAAATGACGAGTGGCGAATTTATGGAGTTCCTCAAAGAGGGACTTAATCGAACTGTGGCAACTGAACTAGTTTCTCCTTTAGCTAATACCCACAAGAAATATGTCTATGGTATTGCAGGTATAGCAAAGCTATTTGGGTGCAGTATTCCAACAGCCAATCGTATCAAGAAAAGCGGGAAAATTGACCAAGCCATTACACAAATTGGTCGAAAGATTATCGTGGATGCTGAGCTAGCATTGGAGCTGGCAGGCAAGAAAACCGGAGGAAGGAGATGAGTATGATTCCACAGAGCCAAAATGTAGACTATGACTCCCTTTGGAAGAAGTCTTTAGTCCGTGTAACGGATGAGTTCTCTTTACCACCCGTTATCCTCCAAGTGGATGATGCCATCATTGGCACATTGGGAAACTTTAGTGCCTCGACAGGCAAAGCCAAGGCAAAGAAGACCTTTAATGTTTCTGCCATCGTTGCAGCCGCACTTATCAACGGACAGGTATTAGAGTATAGAGCATCTCTTCCTTCAGAAAAAAGAAAAATCCTCTACTTCGATACTGAGCAGAGTCCATTTCACTGCAAACTGGTATTACAGCGAATACTGAAGTTAGCTGGACTACCACTTAACCAACAACCTGAGAATCTCATCTTCAGTCACCTTAGAGAAATATCTGACCCTGCAATCCGATGCGAGGTGATTCGAAAGGCGATCTATGAGATTGAAGGGGTGGGACTTGTCGTTATTGATGGAATTAGAGACTTGATACTCGACATCAACAATCCTACTCAATCTACGATTCTTATCGGTAACCTTATGCAGTGGACTAGTGAGCGAGGCATCCATATCCAGACTGTGCTTCATCTAAATAAAGGTGATGACAATAGTAGAGGTCATATTGGGACTGAACTCAACAATAAGGCAGAAACTGTCCTTCAAGTAACCAAAGATCCGACAGACCCCGATAGATCCATCGTATCACCCACATTTATCCGCTCAAAGCCTTTCGAGAATTTTGCTTTTCGTATCACTGATGAGCCAGACCATATCAATGTCCCCGAGTTGGATACAAACTTTCAAGATGAAGCGATTACTTCAAAAACGGCCTTCGACTATACAGAGCTTACAGAGGATCAACACCGACAAGCTTTAGAAGTGGTTTTCTCTGAAAGTGAAGGGGGGTTAGGTTATGGTGAGCTAGTGGATGCCTTACGAAAAGGATACGCTGAGATTGTCGGTACTACATATGGTATAGGGAAAACAAAAAAGCTACTCACTTTCCTGAAGAATAAGAGAATGATCACACTCAAGAATAAGAAGTACTCGTATGAGCCTAATTTCTACTATTGATTATCGGTTCAGTCCGATATGGGCATATAAGGTTTTGACCCATACCATACCAATTGTAAATCAGTTCGGTTCGGTATCAGGATATATATTCCTGTACCATACCGAACTGAATAGAGACTTCCATTGCTAACGAAAAGAAAAAGAGATCAGAAGATGAATGCAAAACAAGCAAAGCTAATTCCGCTACAGGATTACCTATTCACGCTCGGCATAAAGCCTGTCAAAGTACTAAACAATAGTCTTTGGTACTACTCTCCTTTGCGGTCAGAGAGTACGCCCTCATTCAAAGTCAATACAAGCATCAACTGCTGGCACGACTTTGGAAGTGGGGAAAGAGGGAATATTATTGATTTGGCAATGAAAATCAATCATATTGTGACTGTTTCTGAGGCACTCATTGCCATAGAACAAGCATGCCCTCTCCACAATAGCAACTCTTTTTCTTTTCGTCAGCAAACACCCTATCATAAAGGGCTATCAGACATTAGAGTTCAAGAGCTACAGCACCCAGCGTTAATTCAGTTGTTGAAAAACAGACGAATTTCTTTTCTCATCGCTCAGCTGTACTGCAAGGAGGTTCATTATAGAGTAAATGGTAAGAACTATTTCTCTATTGGCTTTCCGAATAATGCTGGTGGATATGAAACCCTTAACTCATTCTTCAAAGGTTGTATTCCACCAAAGGAGATTTCTCTATTTGACAATGACACCAAGTCAATCCATCTCTTTGAAGGGTTTATGGATTACCTAAGTTTATTGACGATGAATCCCAAAGAGCAAGAGAGTTCAGCTTTAATCCTTAACTCTGTTAGCAACCTCGAGAAAGCAATTCCTCTCCTTGCTAAGTACGAGAAGATAAACTCCTTTCTCGATAACGATACTGCGGGAAAGGATGCCCGAAATAGACTCTTGAGATTGAATCTCCCTGTCGAAAACATCTCAGAAAGGTTTTCGGACTTTAAGGATCTGAATGACTTTCTATGTCAAAAGCGAATTCCTAAAGAGATAAGTATGAAGTCTAAGCGAAAGATAAAACTCAGGTGATCTTTCGTCACGTGATCGTTAATCACTCTTCACGTGATCTATTTTGCTTCGTCACTTGAAAAGCCTCAGTACAATTACGGTTCTTCCAAAAGCAATCAAGCAGAGATTGGCAGAGCCATATCTATCATACAGATTTTTCAGAGAAGCAAGTTTGTGTTTTGGGGTACCCAAAACCTACTTTTCACCCCACCAAAGGGAGGCGAAAAATCATCCCGATGGTCTTATTATTGACAGAATATTTATGGACGATAATACAACGAACAAGGGCGGTCGCCCTAAGAAAAAGTTATCGGAAAAGCGAAGCTATTCCGTATTGCTCAAACTAAATACCAAGGAGTATTTCACCCTTAAGAGCAAGGCGAACGAGGCAGGCTTAAATAAGAGTGAGTATCTACGCACACTTATTTATGAGAGCCAAGTGAAGGCTCGCATTACCCCTGAACAGATGAATGAGATTCGTCAGCTCTCAGGTATTGCGAATAACATCAATCAGATTGCTCGTCGCCTTAATACCTATGGCATTTCTGCAGCCCCAACAGAGCTTAAGCTACTAAGGATATACGTGGACAAACATCTCAAGGATCTGAAGTTATGATTGCAAAGATCATCAAAGGGACATCATTCTCTGGAGTGATTACCTACATGCTGGGTAAGCGTGAAGGGATGGCTCGTATTCTTGATGGTGAAGGTGTAAGAGTTGATGCTACATCAAATGAGATTGCTGTAGACTTCAACCTGCAAGCCTCTATGCGACCCAATATCAAGAAGCCAGTCTGTCACACCATCCTCAGTTTTTCTTCCGAAGACAGTGAGCGACTGGATGACGATAAGATGGTTGATATTGCACGGGAATACCTGAGGCAGATGGGTTACTCAGATACTCAGTTCCTAATTGTTAAACACATGGACAGGGAGCATCCGCATCTCCACATCTGCATCAATCGGGTAGACAATTACGGCAATACCATCTCGGATAGTAATGAGAAGTTTCGCTCCACCAAGATATGCAGAGAGCTTACAGACAAGTATCATCTGAAGCTCGGAGAAGGCAAGACGGAAGTTAAAAGAAATAGACTGCGTGGCAATGACAAAGTTCGCTACACCATCTACGATGCTATTACAGAGGTATTGCCCAAGTGCAAGAATTGGGAACAGCTTGTTTCTGCTTTGCAAAAGCAGAGTATTGACGTGCAGTTCAAGACCAAGGGCAAAACAGATATCATTGAGGGCGTAGTCTTTAGCATGGATGGAGTTAGCTTCAGTGGCTCACACATTGACCGCTCTTGTAGCTACTCAAAGTTATCTATACTCCTCCAGCAGAATGCAAAGGTTCTCAGTTCTCAAAAAGCACCAGAGATTTCCGAACAAAGAGAGTCTGTGAGTTCATCTGAAAACTTCATTGAAGAACTCTTTGACAGCAATGTCCCAGCAGTTGACGTTGCTGAACTCGTATTCCAACGTAAACTAAGAAATCAAGCTAAAAAGAAACTAAAACGCAGAAGATTATGAACGAACAAATGAATATTCTCCTTGAAGTACTAGAGGAGATCAAGCAACAGAACAGAGAGCTCAAAGCAAGTATCACCAACCTTGTATCTCAACCTAACCCCGCAACCAATTCCTCAGAAGATGACGCTATTTCTCTTATGGATGTAGCACGCCTTATTGGGCAAAAGATTGAGACAGATGGCAAATTCAAGAGTGAACTGACAGATGTCGCTATCGTCCTAGGCAAACGAATCCGAGAAATCAAAGATAGCATAGCAAAGAACCAAGAGCGACAAGCTAAAAGCATAGCCTCTCTCTCCGAGAAAATTCAAGAGACACAATCTCCTCCAGAGGTCAAGAATTACTACCTCTTTGATGTCAAACGTTGGATAGAGTGGCTCATCTGGGGAATATCTATCGTACTCATCGCCTGCACTATCGGTTGGGCGGTCTATCTTCACAGTGTCAATCAAGCCCTCGAAAGCTACGCCCTACGATATCGCATCCTACGTATGGAGCATTCAGTCAGCACCCCCGCCTTCGCCCAACTCGATAGCATCTTTGAAACTCACCGCTCTAACGAAGCCATTGCCACTCTAGAACAACGTGTCATTAACGACGAAAAAGCAGTTCAGCGACAGGCAGAACTCGCCATCCAGCAGCAACGACTTACGGAGGAGCAAACCTCACTCTCCCATCAACTTCAGCACTAATCCTTCCTCTTGAAAAAATCGAGTAGGTTGGGAAACGAAAGTTTTCTGACCTACTTTCGTTTTCTTCCCCCTCACACCACCGTACGTGCCGTTAGGCATACGGCGGTTTAATTCGTTTTCAAAGAGTGTCTAATCATGTTCGATTAGTTTCATCTTCCGTCTTTCTTAATTTCCGCTTCCGATGCTCGCGTGCTTAGCTCTATGTGGTCGATCGCATTGACGTTTTGACCATTGCCACTCGTCAGCAAAAACATCGGAACATACATTCTTGATTGACATTACGAATTATTCGGTCCTTCGCCTTGTTCTGCGCGAGAACGGCTACTTCGACCT
This sequence comes from Porphyromonas miyakawae, assembly GCF_045865415.1. Taxonomy (NCBI): domain Bacteria; kingdom Pseudomonadati; phylum Bacteroidota; class Bacteroidia; order Bacteroidales; family Porphyromonadaceae; genus Porphyromonas; species Porphyromonas miyakawae. The sequence goes on along the minus strand of NZ_BAAFSF010000004.1, from coordinate 576,884 downwards.
CTGCTGACTCCTCAACATTCGTTGTTACTATCCTTGAGGACTGCCGAGGTCTCACGGGATAAACCATACATCTTTCATCGTTTACCTGCCTAATTTACGCATCAAGGTTACGGTTGCCTTTTGGATCTTCACTGCCTCGTGCCAGCTTGTCCGCTTGATGCGCCTTGGTATTAGGTTTCTGTTCGTCAGTCCACGAATTCGCTATTGCTTCTTCTCTCCCAAGGGTCACCCCTTGAAACTTGCAAGTCGCTATGGGGTTCGTTGGCAACTACGCCCCGCGTGGACTTTCACCACAGGTGTATGACATACCCGTCATACAAAGAATTCATCGCCTTGCAACAGCTGGAGGTAAGCTTAATAGTTAATTTAAAAAGACAAGTAAGGTGTCATATTATTTTTACGCATTCACGACAAAACGCATCTTCGTTGATTAATAATTGAAGAACCCGTTTGAAATTGTTCATCTCATTGTCCTCTGCTAATCGCTGTTGATTAGTTTTCCCAATATGCCCTACTTTAAAATACATATCGATAGCTTTGTCGATACCACTAAGTATTGTTGGCATATCATAGATTTCTAACGTATTGTTAGTATTATCCTTTGCCTCAAAATGTATCGGATAATTCCGATGACCTGTTGTAATTTCAGTTTCATGAAGTCCCTGCTTTTTATAGAATAGTGTTGCACTTTTCTTTATATCAGTATCAAGAGTTTCTGGTACTTTGATATAAAGGATGCATTTTTCGTAGCTCTTACCTTCTAACTCTATGGAAGGGATACTATTCATAATCCATTCTGCTGCTAGCTTAACAAATCCCTCAAAATAGGAGATTGCAACTACTGTCGAAGGCAGAAGTCCAAGATGCCCTAAATGCAGATTCTCATCAATTTGTTTCTTCAGCTTTTCTAATCCGATTTCCAAGGAGTCTGTTGCTTCTTTCTCTCCAGACTTATTTTCTTCAACTTTGTAGCGTGTTTGTGTTATACCCAACATATCTGTTGGAATCTTAACTGTGTTTTCAGCAATAACAAAAGCTCGATCTAATCCCACTCTTCCAAGGAAAAGACCATATTCAAAAAGAATATTGTCTCGTGGAGTTTCAAAATTTTCATTTCGCACAAAAGCCTCGTCATCTGCAGAGAAAACCATAAAGCCAAAATCAAACAAGCTCGCAGATTTGACAAGAGTTTCTAGAAAGGATTCATTGTTTTTGAATACATCATCCGTCCAAAGAAAACACTCATAATCTGGTGAAAAATACCTCTTAATTCGCTCAGCAATTTTAAGCCCCTCGCTAGAGGAACCAATAAAAATTCTTGGTTTCATACTCTCTCCAAATCAGTTTTAATTTTGTACACCTCATTCTCTAGCATCTTTAATGCTTTTACTTTTTCAGGCTTTCCTTGGAAAATATATTCATCCCCGACAACAGATTTGAGCTGTCCTTCCTGTTGGTCGCACCATAAATGAAACATCGCAGACCACAAAACATGAACCAAACCTTTATAATCGAGATGGACATAGTCATGTACTGGAATTGAATAGCATATTGCGTTGATATCGAAACTAGTCAAAGGGATGTTGAGATTAGAGTCAGTTCGAACATTCTTTAGAAAACGGATCATCCTTTTCAATCTCCCCTGAGTTTCCGCACTTCTTGCATTAATCCTAGAGATACTCATAAATGGATAATCTGGACCTTCCGAATATCCTTTATCTTTGTTGTATATATTGATTCCTAGTCCTTCTTTAGGCATTCCTTGCAAAACATAGCTGAAGGATTGAAACCAAGTGGCTGTTACGATATCTACATCACGATGCAGATTCTTATTTCTTATTTTTACAGCTTTAGCATGTGATATATCACACTCATCATAGGTTTGTCTCATTATCCTTTCAATATCCGCTCTAAGATTGGTCAAATCCATTGCCCGATTGCCTTGATATAAAGAAAAGGAACGGTCGTAATTTTTCAGCCTGGAAAGTTCCTGAAAAGAATATAAATATTGTCTCTGTAATTCTTCTCGAACTCTATAAATCTCAGTTTCATAAAACTTTTCACAGAGCACTAAAAGGTCTATATCACTAGCCCCCTTGATATGCGTATCAGTCATAACAGACCCCTGATACTTAAATGAAACGTCGGTTAGTTCATTACTTAGATGAAGTTTAGCATTCTCTCCTGCTTGTTTTGTTTTTCTGGTGTACTCTTCATCTACCGCACACATCGCTTTTTTTACATATTGAACAACCTCCCCGTCTGTAAAGGTTAAACCACTATTGCTATAGTGCCTGTTCTCAACGAGTTGTAATCCTTCTGGATTATATCTATGAGAAAGAGATGAAAGTTTACTTCTATAATCCATAATAAATGTATCCAGTGTTTTTTATTGAGTCCTACCATATTGAAAGCGGGCATTTACTCCCTTGCATAGGTTTTGAAGTGCTCCACCTGCTCCATCACTTGGTCAAAGACTTCTTGATTATACTGAGGCGGATAGCCTGCTCCTCGAAGGCAGAAGTATATCTTCTGATTGAGATCAGCACGTATTTTTTGATTGTTGAGCCAGTCAGTGAACGATGACTGTACATCGATTAGCTCCTTAATCTTCTTAGCCAGTGCCTTGCACTTATCGTTGATGATGAGTGAGCCTACACGCTTGTCCTCGCCATATACGAAGTTATACTTATCTCTGAGGTATATCAAGATGTCGTAGAAAGCTTTCTCCTCAAAAGTCAAGCCCAGTCCTCTGAAGCTCTCCTTATCCTCACCCAACTGATGGAGCAACTCCATCGCCTGCCTCGTGGCTTCATCTATGATGGCAGAGACAGCTTCGCTCTGAGTAGCAGACGCCTCTTCCGCAGCGAGAGCCTCCTTTCGCTCGTGATAAGCTTCTAGCGTCTTACGAAGCAGATCTTCATACTTCTCAGCTGCTACCTTATTGCTGTTTTTGTATTCTCGGATGGTCTTGCGCAGCATCTTGACCAAGAGCTCGAGCCTTGTAGCCGGGAGCTTAATATTCTTGAGTTGCTCGGTAAACTCTGGACTGAATATTTGCTCCTCGACATCGGTATCTAAGATACTGACCACGGAGTTACAGCGCAGAGCCTCCTGCACCATACGTTCGACCGCTCTATTCATACTCTCCACGTCGTGCTTCTCGCCTGAAGTCTTACGCACATACGAAGCTACGGCCATATAGCACTGCGAGAGGGAGAGCTCATCGTGCGAGAGTTCGCCAGAGGGCTGGCACACATCGTAAGCCGCTCTCAGTCGCTTCACATGAGCTAAGAAGAAGGTCTTGGCTCCCACCTTTTTAGGGGCACCCTTACCATTCTCTATATTCAGTGTCTCACTCATCGTGAGGATGTACTCAGCTGCTTGAGAGAGGCACTCCAAGCGCGCTAAGGGCGTTGCCCCTTTGTCGGTAAAGGGCGAAAGGTCAAAGCCTGAGAATAGCTGCTTGATAATCTCTAGTTCAATGCGCAGAGCCTCGTGGGCTTGAGCCACATCATCCTCGCTGGGACCGAAATCATCACCTTCGAAAGAACGCATCGCCTCCATCATGTTTTTGTGAATGCCGATGTAGTCAATCACATAACCAAAGTCCTTGCCAGGGTAGTTGCGATTGACACGGCTGATGGTCTGTATCAAGGAGTGCTTTTGCAGAGGCTTGTCGTTGTAGAGATAGGTCAGACAAGGTACATCAAAGCCCGTAATCCACATATCTACCACGATAACGATGCGGAAGTTGCTCTCGGGCATTTTGAAGGCATCGTCCATCGCTTTGATACGCTTCTTGTCGCCTAAGTAGTGATACATATCTGCCGCATCATTGCTACCACGTGTTGCCACCATAGCTATGGTCGGCATAGGGGTGAGTTTCTGTAGATCCTCTTGGGGCAGGTGACTATCATCGGGCGACTTCCGCTCTATGAACCAATCTGGGCGGAGCTTTTTGAACTTCTGTAATAGTCTATAAGCGATCTCTCGTTTACTACAGACGATCATAGCCTTCTGCACCACATCGATGCGGTTGTCACAAGCCTGCGTGTAGTGCTCAATGATATCGGTTGCCAAGCGTTCCAGTCGGTCGTCGTCGCCAAGTATTACTTCCATCGCACTCATAGCCTTCTTGCTCTGAGCGACATCTTCCTCTGTCGCACCATCTTCGGCACACTGCTGATAGTAAGCATCTATCTCCCTGACCTTCTCTGCCTCCAGTGTTACTTTGGCAATACGTGGTATATACTTGATGTCTCGGGTGATGCCGTCTGCCACAGCCTGCTGCATCGTGTAGCTATCCACGATCTGTCCGAAAACTTGGATCGTATCATCAATAGGCGTACCCGTAAAGCCCACAAAGGTAGCGTTGGGAAAGGCGATACGTAGCAGCTCGGCATAAGGCTTGGTGACAAATGCACCTAGTCTATCTTTGTCTTTGTCTTTGACCTTGAGTTGTGTGTTGAGGCGCACTTGTGTACGATGGGCTTCGTCCGAAAAGCAAACGATGTTGCGTCGCTCGTTGAGTAATCCCGTCTCCTCACAAAACTTCTGAACAGTACAGATAAAAAAGCCTCCTGTCTCACGCAGGCTCATCTCCTCTTTGAGATCGGATCGGTTCTTTATTACCTCGGCTGCTCCGAGTGACAAAAACTCTTTAGAGCGCAGGAAGAGCTTGCCCGCTTGTGTCTGAAGGTCGTCACGATCCACAATCATAACGATGGTGGGCGAACCCAACTCGGGACAGCGTAGTGCGAGCTGCCGAGCGAGAAACATCATCGTATAGGTCTTGCCACAGCCTGTAGCTCCGAAGTAAGTTCCCCCGCGAGGATCCCTCTCAGCGTAAGCCTTGAGAACGTGGTCTCGTAGCTGTCTCGTAGCAAAGAACTGCGGATAGCGACACACGACCTCCTCCACCTTGTCGCTCTTGACATCGGGGAAGTAAATATAGTCTCGTAATATCTCCAGGAAGCGCACCGGCTCATACACACCGCACACGATGGTGCGTACTTGATCTATTCCGCTCTGGGCTGAGGGCTCTTCGTTGCGCACTTTCTTCCAAGCATAGTAATGCTCATAGGGCGTGTAGGTAGTGCCAAGTTTGGTGTTGTTTCGTGTGGCATCACTGATACAGGAGAGTGGGCAATACCTCAGGAGATGGGGGATGTCCCGCATATAGCGTGTATGTATTTGCTCGTAGGCACTAGCTATGGAGGCTGTGGCATCGGTGGGGTTCTTCAGCTCGAAGATACAGAGCGGTATGCCGTTGACAAAGAGCAGCACATCGAGGATGCGGATGTCTCCCCCCTGCCCATAGCCTACCTCAAACTGGTTGACTGCACGGAAGTGGTTACGCTCCACCTCTTCGAAGTCTATGTAAGAAATGTCAAAAGCCACGCCATCACGCTGTCTTGTATAGCGGTAGCCGTCTACAAGGAGGTGATAGGTAGCGCGAAGTCGGTCAAAGTGAGTCTGCCCACCCGTGTGGCGCAGGTGGTCGATGATATTCGTCACATCGTCGGACTCTAACTCGGGGTGCTGGCTCTGGAGGAAACTGGACAAGTCCGCCGTCAGGAGGAGCTCTTGATTGTGGCGATGTAGCTCACCCCCATACGTGTAGTCCCATCCCACCTCTTGCAGGAGAGCGATGAGAGCCGCTTCGTAGTCGCTTTCGTAGAACTTCATAGTCGTCAATCTTTATCTTTTGGGGGCATACGCTTCGTGTGAGTTTGTCAGGCATTTATGGCATACTGTACCAAGGCGGGGCAAAGCGTTGTGAGTCTTTCGCGCGCCTCTCGGGCAATGCTCTTCGCCTCCTCAATACAATGGTAGAGGTTCACAATAGACTGCTGTACCTCAAGTGGAGGCAAGGGTATTTGTACACGGCACAGCTCCTCCCAGCTAAATGTTTCTCTGGCACTGCCCCAAGAATTGAAACGTGCGTAGCGGTCAAAGTCACCTCGACTAAGTAACATATAGAGGTATTCAGGGAGCAGTTCGCCTATACATTTGAATACTTCGTATGAAGATGAAACTAGATAGGTTTGCTCACTGCTATTGATGGCAAGAGAGATTTTACCTCCATTGCGAGATGTCACTGAAACATAGCAAAACGTTGTTGGTTTCACAAGCTTGTACGGAGTAAGTGCAACCCCTTCCATATTCGCTTTCGTGTCAATGAATACTTTGTCTATGCTGATGCCCATTACGTCCTCTACAGAGTATTTTCCCTCTGTGTTGCGCTCATCCACCTCCTCGATATAGTCGCCGAGGGGGACAGAGGGGTATTGGCGTTTGCAGTCAACGATAAACGCCTGACAAGCCTCGGTCAGTGGAGCAATCAAAGCTTCGTTGTCTTCGGCTAAACGCTTCAAGCCCTCGTAAGTAGCCACCAACTCCCGCTGCACCTCCATACTCGGCAGAGGAATGCGAATGTCAGACATCTCAAAGAAATTAAACTCAGGTCTTTGACTGCCAAAGTTTAAGAATGTAATTTGACGAAAGAACTCATCGCGCCGAAAATAGAGATAAAGGAACTCTGGAATAATACATTGCCGACCTCGTTCATTGAGCCTAAAGACTACATATAGATGAGATACGATACAAAGCCCCTCTTGACGATATGCAATAGAGCCGATGTTCAAACGAGATGGGTTGTAGACAAAATCTCCATTCAAGACAATCTTATATGGTTTAAGGTTGATGTCTATCGTATTCGCTTTGGAAGAGCTAAATGTCCCATCGCTATTTACGCCTTGAATAAGGTCTACTCCGTATGTCAAATCCTTGTTATTTGCCATACTTCGCTCGATATAGTCTCCGAGGCGTACCCACTTCGTTTTATTTGCAGTCATAGCCGAGCTGTTGGAGTGCTTTGCGTAGGTTTTTGTCGTTTTGCTCTTGGCGTTGGAGCAGTGTCCCCACGCTCTGTGCCGTTTGGCTCAGCACTTGTTGGTAATCGATGTGGCTATCACGGTCTACAAACTCAATGTAGCGACTGGGAACGAGTGTAAAGTCATTGGCTCGTAGCTCGTCTATACCTACTGAGCGATAGAGTTCGGGCTCGGCATAGGTTGCGCCGTCTGTACCCTCCGCTTGCCAGCCGTGATAGATGGCTACGGCTCGCTGGACTTGCTCCTCGGTAAATATCACTTTCTTCTTCTGCTCCCCCTTGACACTGTTTCCCGTCCAGCTACGCAAATCCATAAACAGTACTTCGCCCTGTCTCGAGCGAAGCTGGCGGTCGTGCCAGCGTCCGCCACGCTTGTTTTGGTTGAGTATCCACATCGTGACGGATATATCTGTCGTATAGAAGAGTTCGCGCGGGAGTACGACGATGGCTTCGACTTTGTCCGCCTCGATGAGCTTCTGACGAATGCTTGCTGCATCGCCATCGCCGAGAGCTCCATTTGCCAAGAGGAAACCCGCTACACCACGCTCAGGACGCAGCTTCGAGAGCATGTGGAGTATCCAAGCATAGTTGGCATTGCCCTCGGGTGGCAAGCCATAGTCTGCCCAGCGGGCATCATGGCTGAGGGAGACGTCGTACCACTTCTTGAGATTGAAGGGTGGGTTGGCCATGATGTAGTCAAAGGTCAAGCCTCGGTGCATATCATTCGTAAAGGTGGAGGCATTGCGCTCACCGAGGTGGTGCGAGATACCACGCATAGCAAGATTCATTTTCGCCAAGCGATAAGTGGCGGGGTCAGACTCCTGCCCATAGACATTGACCTGCATGATGTCACCTTGCTTCGCCTCAACATACTTGGCGCACTGCACAAACATACCGCCCGAGCCACAACAAGGGTCGTAGAGTGTACCATCGAACGGCTCGACAAAGGCGGCAATCAGCTCCACAATATCGTGGGGCGTATAGAACTCGCCCTCCTCCTTGGTGGCATTGATGGCAAAGCTCTTGAGAAAGTACTCATACACCCGTCCGATGAGGTCTCGCTCAGTGCCAAAGGTCTTGTGCGAGATCTTGTGTACTTCGTCCATTACCTTTTTGATGACATTCGCCTCTAGATTGATACTCGTGAAGAGTCCCTGACGCACACACCCCTTGAAGGTCTCGCCACTATTTTCTAGCGCATTCAGAGCGTCGTCGAGGGAGGCGTTGAGCCTTGTCGGGGGGAGGAGTATGAGCTCTCCCCAGCGCGCCGCTGCTGGCACGAAGGCGATACCGCTATACATGCCTGGTTGGTCGAGGAAGTTTTTTATCTCCTCCTCGTCTGTCATGCCATTATCGAGACACTGCTGGCGTAGTCTCTGCTGCTCGTCCTCAAACTTCTCTCCAATAAAGCGGAGGAAGACGAGCGTCAGGAGCAAGTCTCGCTTATCGTTGAGAGAAGCATTACTGCGGAGATAATCTCGGCAGTTAAAGAGGATGGCTTCGAGGCTGGGTGCACTCGCCTCTGCGGTTTTCATTTTCTTCGCCATACGATACTTCAATGGTGTCTATATCTTTTGTAGCTACAAACTTACTGAAATTCTCAGATTCCGCCAATCTAGCTTAATCCAAATAGTAGATGGTACATTCCACCCGCTAGATAGACTCTAGATAGACATTGAAAAGCATAAAACCATCGAAGTTGCTGAGTCAAATATTCCAACCAGTAATTTTTGGGTGCGAAAAAGGGTGTAAACCACGTAACACGTTGATTTACACCCTTTACTGCGGAAGCGGGGGGATTCGAACCCCCGGTACGGTTACCCGTACGACAGTTTAGCAAACTGTTGGTTTCAGCCACTCACCCACACTTCCTTGAAAGCTGAAAAACCCTTGAGATTGTTTGTGGCAAACTCATTGGTGAGGACAAAGGTACAAAAAGAATTTGTTTGGCAAGCTATTCGCCCAATCCTCTTTCGTGCTAATCGGCAAAAACAGTACTCTAAACGCCTCAAATCGCAAAAGCGTGCTCTGCGTGCTGCGATTGAGTGCACTCTTTGCTCTTCGGTAGCAAAGCCTTTTTTACGATCCTGTTTTGAGAAGAGCCACACCCTTTAGCTGCCCTATGTGCTGCCGGACTCTAAACTAAAGGAACATGAGGGGAGTGTATCGCTCTATCCGCTCCTTTAAATCTGTGCTGCGCAACTACAGCGTCATGCTGAAGCCAATGCTGAGGAGCTGATTAATTTGCAATCGACTGCGCATTTCTTCTGTGCGGGGTGCTGCATCGTCATAACGAAGCTGCACATTTATACGCGCCGAAAAGAAGCGGGAAAAGGCATAGTTGAGACCATTCTCCCATTCCGTCTCCACTCGGTGATAGCTGGTATTATAGTACAAGTAGCTTCTCCACGATAGTTGACTGGTCACATCAAATATCATCTCTGCCTTAAGCATAGAACCGAAAGCACTGTAGGTGCGCTTGCCCTCCTTAAATCCATGCCGCTGCATGTCTATATCTGTACGCATACTCCAGCGGAAGTCATAAGCCAAGGGGGCTACATTGACATTAAGCCGCAAGCGGCGTCCGTAGTGATTCTGGAAGGACTTGTCCAACGTGTATTTCATACCTAATCCGACATTGACAATAATCGGAGAGAAGAGGTCAGACAGACGGGCCGTTTTATTCTCTTCCCGCATGGTAAACAGCTGCGTGCGCGCTTCCACGTCTAATGTATAGAAGAGATTTTCCACTGCTCTTACCCCGAAGTTACTGCGCAATTTGAGCAAATCCTCGGCCACGCGGAAGCGACTTACCGTATCGGCGGCACTGGTGAACACGCTCAGCCGCCAATCCAGCTCATTAAGCCACGAGATACGCTCCTTGTTATAATCCATCCGGAACAGCTGTTTGTTGTACAAATTGAGTGCGCTATTGCCCCCTTTATGCCAGTTTGGCGACACATAGTTCTCGGAAAACTGCACAATGCTCTCCCATCCGGGCTTCCAATAGCGTCGCTCCAAGCTGACCCCCATAGGGGGCGTGGGTATAGCCCCGTTCTCTATGGTAGAGGCTACTTTGAGTGAAGGATCCTCTGCCGATACAGTTTCCATCACAAAGCGTGAAGCGGCTAAATCGGCAGCCGAAGCAACCAAGAGGGAGGGGTTGCGAAGTTGGAAGCGCTCCATATTTAAGCGGTCTATTTCTGCTCCCTTCTTGAATTCCTCCACCGCTGTAATGCGGTAAGAAGTATCTTTTTGGGACGAACTGAGGGAGGGCCACTTAGCGCTTTCCACTTCAAGGTAATGCGACTTAGGGGGAATAGAGGTATTCACCAAAGGCATTTGAAGCCAAAGTGGCAAAGGAGAGCGATAATATGGGGAGGGGAGAACTATTATATGCTCATCGCGCAGCACTGCTAAGCGAGGATTCTCCTCCAAAGGGGATAACGACTGATTATTTTGCGCTTGAACAAGCGATGTGGCGCCATGGCATAGCAGCGCACCTAGCACCAGAGAAAATATAGTACCTATTCGTGTCATTTGTGTCTTCTACTACGTGAGTCCCTTACCTATTGCCTTGTCTGCCGTATTCCCCTCGGCTACACGTAAATATGCTTCGAAATCTCTTTGCCTTAAGGTATACCGGAAATATACTTAGGGGACGCTTAATTTATTTCAAGAGCTTTCCCTTTCAAGGGGCTCAACTTTCGCATTATTCTACTATTCAACTACAAAGATAGTGTATTCGGAAGGCATAAAAGCAGCTAATGCACCAAACGCGGTACAAATAAGCGTATAAATAAAATAAGCAGGGATAAAAACTCTGAATGGTGCCCAGAACCGGAATCGAACCGGTACGGGTTTTACCCCATTGGTGTTTGAGACCAACGCGTCTACCTATTCCGCCATCTGGGCATACAAAGGCACCTTTTTCACTCACCTTGGATACCTTCTCGGTAGATATGCTTAACCATCCACCGAGGTAGAAAAAAACGCCTTATCGCCAGGCAACAAGACGCTTTGTAACCAAGAGAGCGGAAGACGGGATTCGAACCCGCGACCCCGACCTTGGCAAGGTCGTGCTCTACCAACTGAGCTACTTCCGCATTTGGGCCGTCTTTTTTGAACGGTGATGCAAAGGTACTACTTTATTTGAAAAAAACAACAATTTCTAAGAAACAAAGTTGCTTATCGGCTCGCTTCTTTTTGTTTGTCCAACAAAATAGTTGCTCCGGGGAGTCCTTGCCGACAGTAGGCAGCCAGTGCTTCATCCGTAATTTCTGCAGGCAGATAGTGGCGATTACATTGAGCGATAAAAATAAATGGCTCAGCGTCCAAAATATGCTTTAGCAAGTAGGATGGTGTCGGGTCTTCGGAGAGAGCAGCATACTGCTCGTAGGTAATATCGAGGAACGCACTTTGCTGCGTTATCCCTCGTCTATCCCACAAGAACCCGTTTCCCAAATCAATAGGTTTAGCAAAGTGTGGGGCAGTGCCCAGATCAAAGCGCGATGGATAGGAGACGATCTCAGTTTTGTCATTAGAGAGTGTGACCGGTACATACTGCGAATAATCTGCACGAGTCCGATACACTACTATAGGTGCCACCATTTGCTGAGGCGAAAGGCCAATGGGTTGTTTCATGGGTTCATCGTTTGGCGTTGTTATATCTATAGGCATCCCACAGATTAATTTCTTTTTCGATCCGCAGCCGGCGCAAAGTACTAGCACTGAGGCGGTAAATAGGGAGATAACTAAGAAATGTTTCATTTGTTCTTATCGGAATAATTATCGTTGTCGACTGTTTTTACCTATAAAATAGCACATAAAGATTAGATTCAGTACCAGTAGTCCCGAGATCATCAGGTAGTACTTCCTCATCTCAATGGGCACGAAAAAGAGTCCTACAATAAGTGCCACAATAACTGCAGCAGCGAAGATCAGCATGATCTTCATTATCTTATTTGATTTTTTGCTTCTTTGCATACTTCTATAAGGCCTTACACACAAAGGTACTATTTCTTCTCTTTACCTTTCAAAGCAAAGCCCATAACTTGTCAAAAAGAGGCACCAAAAGCGCAGTAACCGCCCCCATTAACCCAATTGCCATACCGCTTATTGCTCCTTCCACAGTACCCATTTGGATGGCCGTCACAGTGCCCATGCCATGCGAAGAGGTGCCTAAGGCGAGCCCCTTAGCTATTCGGCTCTCTATCTTGAGCACCCTGAAAACGGTAGGCGCCATCATACTCCCCACCACTCCGGCAATAATGACTACCACGGCAGTAAGTGACGGGATACCGCCCGACTGCTCACTTAGTGCCATGGCGATAGGAGTTGTTACTGACTTAGGCTGCATCGTAACGGCTAATTGGAGATCGCCTCCCATTAGGAAGATAATGCCGGCTGCAGAGGCTATACCCACGGCACTACCCACCACGGTAGATGCAAGAATAGAAAAAATACGATTTTTGATATAGTGCACCTCTTCGTGCAGCATATAGCCCAAAGCCACTACCGAGGGGCCTAGCATGAAGTCAATCATCTTAGTACTCTCTCGGTAGAGGGTGTAATCCGTGCCGCTCAGCTCTACTATGGCAATAAGCACCACCAGCGTTATGATGAGCGGATTCAGCAGGGTGAGGCGCGTGCGGTTATAAAGCCACTGCGCCAAAAAGTAAACCCCTAAGGTGAGAGGTAAAGAGAAAATTGGATTTCCTAAGAGCTCTTGCATCATCGCTTACCGTTACTTACTCTGCTTGCGCCTAAGCCTTTTTTCAGCCGTTTCTTGCAATAGTGCCACAACGGCCATAACGAGCAGCGAAGAGACTACCATCGATACAATGATCGGCAACCAATGCTTCTGTAGTAGCGCCTTTTGAGTGATCAGTCCTACCCCTGCCGGAATGAAAAAAATCCCCATATTACGCGTAAGCAGCTTGGACGCATCCTTTACATGTGCCGACTTAACCGCATGCACCTGCAAGGCGATAAAAAGCAAAAACATACCCAACACACTCCCGGGTATAAAGTGCCCGATCGCTGCGGAGAGCAGTTCGCCCAATGCATAAAATAGCAGTATGACAAAGAATTGACCTATTCCACTCACAACGCTTGTATTCGTTAGCTAATGAATATCCTTTTCTGCCGCTTCCTTAAGAAGAGCTTCAGCCGCTTCGAGACGACTAAAAAACTCCTCCCCAAAGGCTCTAATCAAAGGCTCTTTAAGTGCTCTATACACAGGGATTCCCTTGCTCCGCCCCAAGCGTACAGCAGGACGACAAATATCCCACTCATCGTAATTGAGTGCAATAGCATGCGGATAGCGATGGATGCGAATAGGGTAGAGGTGGCAACTGATGGGCTTGGGAAAGTCTATCTCTCCGGCTCTGTATTTCTTCTCAAACGAGCACAGGCAGGCTCCCTCTTCGGTAAAAGTAGCAAATACGCATTGCCTACCCCCTACTAAAGCGGTCACACGCTCCCCACTGATATCCGTATAGGCAATGCCTTCACGACGTATTACAGCCCTTGCCTCTTTATTGAGCAAAGGCTTAACGGCAGGGAGTAATCGCCACATGGTTTTCTCCTCTTCGGCTGTAATAGGCGCACCGCTCTCGCCTTCTATGCAGCAAGCACCACGGCAAACTGCATAGTCGCATAAGAAGTGCTCTTGGAATAGCTCCCGGCTTACTATATAGTCGTCTATCAGTATCACCTCGCTGAGTATAGAAAGTCCCAATAGAGTATCACACTCCTTGGGACTATTCTACTTACTTTATGCCTTAATCGAAGCCTTTTATTTAAGCGGCTTGATGTGATGCAAATTAACCGGCTTAATCATATTCTCCGGACTAAGAATTTGATCGAGGTCTTCCTTGCTGAGAATGCCATTCTCAAGCACCAAGTCATACACCCCGCGACCGGTTTCCATAGCCTGCTTAGCGATCTTGGTTGAATTCTTGTACCCAATGATCGGATTAAGAGCCGTTACGATACCTACGCTATCATGGATATAGCTCTTGCAACGCTCTTCATTGGCTTTAATTCCTTCGATACAGCGTGTGCGGAAGGTATTCATTCCATTGATGAGCAGCTCGATACTCTCGAAGCAGCATTGAGCCATCACCGGCTCCATAGCATTAAGCTCCATTTGCGCTGCATCACCGGCTAAGGTAACCGTTAGGTCATTACCCATCACTTTGTAGCATACCTGGCTCATTACTTCGGGGATCACGGGATTCACCTTACCCGGCATAATAGAGCTACCCGGCTGCATAGCAGGGATGAATATTTCCGATAGGCCACAGCGTGGACCGGAAGAGAGCAAACGTATATCGTTGGCAATCTTATTCAACTTCACGGCCAAACGTCTCAAAGCCGATGAGTAGCCGATCATTACGGAAGTATCGCTTGTGGCACCCACTAAATCCTTAGTCAGCACTACATCCCAACGTGTGATCTCGGCAATAGCCTTTACGCAGGCCTCTGCATAGCCCGGTTCACTACAGATACCGGTACCTACCGCCGTAGCACCCATGTTGATCGTAAGGAACTGCTTAGCGGCATGCTCCAAATTATCTATCTCATCCTCCAGTATAGAGGCGAAGCCGCCAAAGGTTTGTCCCAAGCTCATAGGCACAGCATCTTGCAGCTGTGTACGTCCCATCTTCAGTACGTGGTTGAACTCCTTTTCCTTGGCGCGAAGTGCACTGATTAGCTCTTTCAGAGGCTTTAGGATAGTTAAGTGCATCCAGTACAGCCCCAAATGAATAGCAGTCGGATAGGCATCATTAGTCGACTGACTACAATTTACATGATCATTGGGTGACAGATACTTATACTCACCGGCTTCATGACCCATCAGCTGAAGTGCTCTGTTGCAGATCACCTCGTTGGCATTCATGTTAGTGGTAGTACCGGCCCCTCCCTGTATCATATCTATGGGGAACTGGTCGTAATGCTTTCCACCAATGATCTCTTTACAAGCGGTTACAATAGCTTCATATTGCTCCTTAGTAAGCAATCCTTCACCGAAGTTGGCAATGGCTGCTCCCCACTTTGTATAGGCTAACCCCTGTATGAAAGCCGGGTATTCGGACAGATGAAACTTGCTTATCGGGAAATTCTCTATTCCGCGAAGGGTTTGTACTCCGTAGAGCTTGTCACACGGTATCTCGCGCTCTCCTATCAGGTCGGCTTCAATACGGCATTTTTTATTGGTATTCATGTATGCTTATAGTATGATATTATGTTTGTTATTGTCTCAGGTTCACATTGTCAAAGTGTGCATTCCTTTACCACACAGCACAGGCTCAACTTGGCGACGCATCGTCCTGTCAAGCATGTTCGGCAAAGATACGCTTAAAATTCCAAATAGGCACCTTGTAAGGTGCTTTGTATTAGGAGTTAAATGGGGTGTCCTTGCCCTGCTTCTCGGCAACTATTTTTTCGGCCATACATGCCTAATTGTGCATAATTTGCTCCTTCTCATGCTCTGTTAGGTACATAGCCCCCTTGTAAAGGCACTAAACGGGTCAAAAAAAGATACGGATCTTTCCATAGAAAGATTCTGATATTTCATTTGAAAGATACTGATGTTTTGAACGAAAGGTACAGATCTTTTTTTCGTTCAGGATAATCCTTTTTCAAGGGTCTTAATAGCAACGGACACGGAAACCCGGCGAGGGGATCCGTGTCCGTAAAGATTGTGTGTAGCGTGGTTGATTTTACGCTACACAAACGGCACCATTTCGCTTAAGGCACCATGATAATGCGGCTCGTTGCTGCATCGGTGTAGAGCAGATAGGAGCCTTGTGGCAGTGCAACTTCGGTAGTATCCTCTCGTTGTACGGAGGGGATAGATACTATTAGCGTCCCTTCCAAGCTGTATAGGGCGATAGAAGTGGCACCGGTTACCGATAGCTTGCCGGGAGCGGTCGCAATGGAGAGCGTAGCTTCGCTTGAGATTCTTTCGCTATCCGTTGAATTGATTAGTTTGAAGTTACTCCACGGCTGCGTCTTCGCATAGAGCTTAACGACAGCATCCGGCACTCGCAATACGGCGTGAGCATAGGTTTTTGCTTCAAATGGTGCATTGCTGCAGGTAGGCGGTGTGGTAGCATGGCAAATCACAGAGTCTAATGCAAGACAGCCCTTGAATGCTTCGTCACCGATCCATTTCGTTTTGGCAGGAATAACGATTCTTTTAAGTCCGGCGCAGTCGCTGAAAGCTCTATTCCCTATGGCACTTACCGCCTCAGGCAATACGAAGTCAGTCATTGCCTCACATCCGGAGAAGGCTAAGTTGCCAATCTCTTTAACGGAAGCAGGAAGGGTTAGGTTAGGAAGCTTGCTACACTTGCGGAAAACAGCTTCCCCTATCATTTCGATGGAGGGCGGCAGTACCACCTCTTTCAGTGCTTTACATCCGTTGAAGGTCCACGTGCCTAAGTCTTTAACCTTATCGCCAAAGGTTACACGCTCCAAGCCGGTACATTGAGCAAATGCATACATATCCAAGTCGGTTACACTATTGGGGATAGTGATCTCTTTGATTGCAGGGCACTCTGAGTAAGCTTTATAGGCGATAAACTCCAGGTTCTCAGGCAGGACTACATCGGTTAGGACTGCACAGGTGAAAAACGCCCATTTACCTATTCGCTTGAGCGACGCCGGTAGCGTGATCCTCTCTAATGCATTGCACTTATAGAAGGCAAACTGACCGATCTCTTCCAAGGTATTGGAAAGGGTTACTTGAGCGAGATGAGCACATTCACTGAAAGCTTCTGCCTCGATAGAGTGCACCGTATTGGGTATTACGATAGAGGTAATCTCCTTTTTCTCAAAGGCTTTATTTCCGATGGTGGTAAGGGCCGCAAAAGCAGGATCGGCCGTCAGGTCAATCTCTTTCTCATCCCCCAGCCATTTTATCAAGATGGTTTTATCGTCCGATAGGGTGTAGCTACTCTCCGGATAGTGAATAGATACGTCGGCTTCAATCTTTAGGAATGCGGACCAGGGAGCCGTTTTCTTGTAAGTTTCTACAGCCTCTTCGGGTACGTATAGTGTGGCGGTAGTGTATATATTGTCGTCCACCATATCTTTGGTAGTAGTAGGTGGTACATTGCCCTTCACTGTGATCTTTTCGAGGGGCGTTTTGGCAAAGGCATGATCGCCTATTTTGTTCAAAGCAGCCGGCAGCTCAATTGTCGTAAGGCTTGTGCACTGCGAGAAGGTCCACGGACTTATAGTCGTGAATGTTTCGGGCAGATTTACTTTTTTCAGTGCGGAGCATTCGGCAAAAGCGGATGGCTCAATTTGAGTTAATGATTCGGGTATCGTAATGGCTTCTAATGCGCGACACCGACTAAAGGCAAAGTCTGCAATAGTAGTTACTCCATTGGGTAGAGCAATCTCTTTTAGTCCTTCACACTCAAAAAAGGCTTTTGTGCCGATTTTCTTCAAGCCACTTGGAAGAATCACCTCTTTCAGTGCTTTGCTATGTGCAAATAGGCATTTTGATAGCTCGGTTAATGAGCTGGGTAGGGAGATCTTTGTTAAGGCAGCACAGCCCGAGAAAGCCCATTCGCCTATTTGAGATACTCCGTTGGGCATCTTGATATCAGTCAGTGCCAAGCAGTTTACAAAGGCTTGTCGCTCAATAGTTGTGACGCCATTAGGGAGTGTAACAGAAACCAAAGTCTCTAATTCATAGAAAGCACTCTCTCCAATAGTGGTTACATAGGCAAAGGCAGGATCTGTGGACATATTGATATCGCTCTCCTCTCCCAACCAGCGTATGAGTGTCTTCTTGTCTTCTGAGAGTCGGTAGCTACTGGTCGGGTAAGGTGCTTGTATGCCTTGAATACTCTTGAAGTTGCTCCACTGTGCTGTGGTTCGGTAGCTCTCAAGTGCCGGAGCAGGTACCAAAAGGATACAGTTGTCATAAGTCTCTTGTGAGCAAATAGCTTGATGAGCTGTGGGAGGTGTGACTGCATAGCAGATGAGTGTGCTTAATTGATCACATTTGACAAAAGCATTCTGATCGATATAGGTCACAGAGCCGGGGAGAGTGAGTACCTTGAGACTCTTGCAAGAAGCCAAGGCATGGCTTCCTATTACGGTGAGTCTGCTTGAGAAGCTGATAGTAGCTAATGAAGTACACTCTTCGAAAGTAAATGCAGGCAGTGAACTAATGCTCTCAGGAAGTGCTATGCTCGGCAGTGCAGCACAGCGGCGGAAGACAGATGTACCCAACTGAGTAAGACTAGTGGGAAGCTGTACAAGTGCGAGGCTTGCACAGCCTTCAAAGGCACTTATTTCAATCTTCTTGACCCCCTCGGGGATGATGATGGAGGTAAGGGTGGTTAGCTCTTTAAAGGCCTCATTTCCTATCGTTTTGAGAGCGCTAAAGGCTTTGTCTTGCGAGAGGTCTATTTCTGTCTCAGGACCTGTCCAGCGTATTAGCGTTTCTTTGTCATCAGAAAGTTCGTAGCTGCTAGTGGGATAGCCGGCTCCTTGTAGTGCCTCAATATGTACAAAGCTGCTCCACGGAGCTTGCTGCTTATACAGAGCGAGGGATGCCTCCGGCACAAAGAGCGTGCTTGTCGCACAGCAGTTACTATCGAAGGTATTGTCCTTTGCTGAGGGAGGAGTCTGTGCCAAGCAAGTGATAGATTGTAGCGCAGTACAATTGTAAAAAGTTTGTGTGCCAATCGTTGTCAGAGAGGCGGGTAAGGAGATTTTCGTTAATCCACTGCACTGGCCGAAGGCTAGCTCGTCTATGGAGGTAACTCCCATAGGAATGGTTAGCTCAGTCAGTTTGGCACAGCGGAAGAAAGCTTTGTAGTTAATTGTTTTGAGCGAAGCATTGAATCCGATCTCAGAGAGCGAAGCGCAATCGGAGAAAGCCGCCTTGTCCAGTATCTCGAGCTTATTGGGCAGCGTAACGCGTTCAAGGCTCTTTTTGTATGAAAAGGCCCATCCTGCGATCTTTGTTACCTTGTCAAAGGCCGGATCTGCGGATAGGTCAACCTCTTTCTCGGACCCATTCCAACGCGTTAGTGTAGTGCCATCGTCCGATAGCGTGTAGCTACTCGTCGGATAGGGTGCTTGGGCAGAAAGGGAAAGGGGAATAATGAGTAAAAAAATACTCGCCATAGTCATTATCAGTGGATGTAAACTACGGCCTCTCGCTGTAAACAGCGGATAAGACGCCTCATGGGGCATTGGGATGTGTAAATCCTGTCTCATTTTGGTATTAAATTGTGATTGTTATGTATGTCTTGATAGTAGGTACAATGCGCTACGCTCCCTAATACCTCCATGAGTATAGTAGGGAACTCTTAAAGAAGAGAGGAGGGAAGAGTATTATGGTCTTCAACATCCCGAGCTTGTACAATTTGTTCTAAACAAAAACCGTGTAAAGTGATATTGAGTGCTAAGTTAAACGTTTGTTTTATATTTTTCAACAGCCGGCAGGCATCAAAATATTATAAGTAGCACTGAGCAGACACAAATTTGCCTATATAGAGCTACAATGCACTTAGGCATAAATTTTGCCTGTACGTATATGTTGAAGTATAAAAAAAGGACATCGGTTATGCGATACTACTGAGCAAGAGGTCTATATTGACCCCAAAAGGTGAACGAAGAGTAGGGTGATTCTTTGTGCCTATTAGAAGGATTTGTGTCAAATATTCCCGTTTCAGTAGCAATTTTGGTCAACTCGGTAAAAATATGTTGCGATACAAGAAGTGTTGTTCTATTTTTGTACTTGTGAAAATAACCGGCGTCGTGTAGCACACAAGAAAAGTTTGTGCAAGGTACCGGACGCCAAGTAACTATATATAAGAGATAAACAGCATGAAAAGTAGCAGAATCAGCGTAGTCACAATGCTCTTATGGGCGGTAGTGTCTTTTGTGGGAAAAGCTCAAAACCAAACTCCTGAAAAAATTGAATACGGAGTAACTGCCGGAGCCAACTTTTCCAACCTGATACTAAACGATGAGTTTAAGCAATTAGAGACCAAAGGAATGCAACTGGGTGGAGAGCTAGGTGCCTTTATGCGTATTAACCTATGCCCTCACTTTGCCCTACAGCCGGAGCTTAACTTTTATTATTATGCAACGGGGCTAAAGGCTTCTGTTATGCCTCCGCTCGGTGGCGAAGAGGCAGTTCCCCATGTAATAGAGAATAAAATAAATCAGTGGGGAATGCAGATCCCTATCTACGCCATGGCGATGATACCTACCGATTTTGGTCGGTTCTATATTGGTGCCGGTCCGTTTGTGGGAATAGGATTTGCGGCACAAACGAATGAAGTGGAATTTGCGACCAAATGGCTGAAGATTCCCTTCAAATTGGAGCCGATACAGCTCTATGAGCGTCATAATGAGAAGAGTGCGCTCTATCGCTGGAACGTGGGTATAGCTTGCCGGATGGGATACGAGTTTAATAATGGTATCCTCTTGAACTTGGGATATAACTATGGCTTCCTTGATCAAGCAGGAGACCTTAGGACTTCCCTATCGGATCATTTCATCCGTACCGGCATAGAGCTGCGCGATGTTAACTATGTAGCGCATCAGCATGCCGTTTCTTTAGGTATAGGGTATCGGTTTTAATCTTACGATCAAAAGATAGAGTCAGTATGCTTCGCATGAAGAGTATCAATTCGATGAATATACGTGAGCTAAGGCGCAGGAGGAAGCAGAGGTTCCTTTTCTTGAATAATACAAGAAAGAGTGTGCTGATCACTACCCTAATCATGAGTCTCCTGCTTGCAGCGGTCATACTGACTTCATCTGTCTTCTATTATGGATTGCTGACACCGGAGCGTACGCTCAAGACCGGCGAGCTGCTTTCTTATCGTACCATTGTATCGCTTATTGTGAGTGTATTCTATTTCTATATCCTGCTCAGCGTGCAGTTGTGGGCGATCAATCGGTATTCCATACAGCAGTACCAGTTGTGGTTAATCCTTTTGGGTTTGCTCGGAGGTATGCTGTTGCTCTCTGTAAAGATTACCGAGATGCAGCAACGGTGGTTTAGTAATGGGCTCCCATTACAGATGAACATGACTGTGCTTTACGTAAAAGATGTAGTGATCGTTTTTCTTACTTTCCTCTTCTCCATGACTATATTCTTAATGAAGCAGAACCATAATAAAGTGGTAGAGGTACAAGACTTGGAGATAGAAAATTTGCAGAACCGCTATACTGCTCTGAAAAGCCAGACAGATCCTCATTTTCTCTTCAACTCCCTCAATACACTCAATGGACTTATCGGAGAGGATGATCAGCGAGCAAGAGAGTACGTACAGCAGTTGGCTCAGGTCTTTCGACACTCCATGCGCAATAAGATGGTGGTACATCTTTCAGAAGAGCTTGACTTTGCACACTCCTACCTTTACTTGATGTGCATCCGTTACTTTGATTGCATCAATGTGAACTTTGACATTGATCCGCAGTATTTAGATTACTATATAATTCCCTCTGCGCTGCAGATTTTGCTGGAGAATGCTATCAAGCATAATGTGGCTACTTTGAAGAATCCGCTAAGCATTGATATACGTACAACTAAGGACGCTATAGAAGTTGCGAATAAGCTACAGAGGCGTGAACTTCATACGATAGATACGAGTAGTGGAGTTGGCTTAGAGAATCTAATGGAGCAGTACCGATTGATCTTTAATAAGGACATTTCCATTGTAGCAACTGAGTGTGATTTTATGGTATCATTACCACTTGTCTCCTCCTTGTCACAGTTAGAGCCACGAGCAAAAGCCTTGATATGAGAGCAATCATTGTAGAAGACGAGTATTACACAGCACGCACATTGCAGGGGCTTCTCCAAAAGCTGGAGCCTAATATAGAGGTGCTACAAGTGTTGCAGAGTGTAGAAGAGTGCGTGGAGTGGTTTGGCGCCAATTCGCAGCCCGACCTTGCCTTTATGGATATTCACTTGGCGGACACGGATGTATTTACTCTTTTTGATCGTGTATCGGTTACTTGCCCCATTATCTTTACCACTGCTTATGAAGAATATGCACTGAAAGCGTTTGAGGTGTATAGCATCGATTACATTCTAAAGCCGATCGTAGAGAGTGATCTAAAACGGGCTTTGGATAAAGCAAAGCGTGCCATGGGCAGTACCCAAGAGGATCGAAGCAGTATGCTGGAGGATATGATAAAAGCTTTAAAAGAGACTCAAGAAGAGTACAAGAGCCATCTCCTGATCCCCTACCGAGATAAGCTATTACCCCTTTCTGTGGATAAGATTATCTACATACGTGCTGAGAATAAGGGAGCGGTGATCGTTACCGCTGATGGTAAGGAAAACTTTATTGACTATACACTTGATCGCTTTGCGAAGCAGCTTAGTCCACATCGTTTCTTTCGAGCAAATCGCCAGTACTTAGTGGCTCATGATGCCGTAGAGAGCGTATCGATATGGTTCGGAGGCAAGCTGACGCTCAACCTCATCATGCCGACGCCGGATAAAGTAGTAGTTAGTAAGGCAAAGAACAAAGAGTTCAAGGAGTGGTTCCAGCGAGCTCAAAAGAAATAGTAGAGAACCTATTAATTTGATTTGTTACGTACATTTATATAAATGAGTATGAGAGTAAAGAAAATAGTCCTTTTATCGGCACTGATACTCTGCTGTGGCGGAGTCTCGGCACAGGAGGCAGCACAGCTTGATTTAGAGCAATGTCGTACTCTTGCTCTTGAGCATAATAGAAAGGTGCAAATGGCGCAGTTGGATGCTGTTGCTTCGGACTACCTGGTAAAATCGGCAAAAACAAAGTATTTGCCGCGAATCGATTTCGTAGGCGGTTGGGTAAATCCCGGAGATAGAGCATTGCAACCCTTCGCCTTTAATTTTGATGTGCCGGGGCTTCTTCCTCAGGGCTTAGCAATGCCTATGGATTTCTTATCCGTAGCCCCCGAGCAGATATTTACCGGAGGCTTTGTACTGCGTCAACCCATCTTTTTAGGCACTAAGATTGTACAGGCCAACAAAATAGCAAGTAGTCTCTCTAATATAGCACACGAGGAGGTTATACTAAAGCAGGCTGATGTGATCGGTAGGGTGGATACGGCTTATTGGCGTGTAATATCTGTACAGGAAAAGGTGCAGCTTGCTAAAGCATATAAGGCCTTACTGGACAGACTAGCAAATGACCTTGAGAATATATATCAGGAGGGTATCATTACACGCAATGAATTGCTGAGAGTGCAAGTAAAGCAGAATGAAGTAGCCCTTTCGCTTGTTAAGGCAGAGAATGGCTTACAACTATCCCGTATGGCTCTTGCTCAGCTACTTGGAATGGACGAAGCCAATCTTGTATTGAGCAGTGCTGTGATTAGCGAGCAAGAGTTGATTCCACGCTTAGAGTTACTCGCTGAACAGAAAGGGGATCAAAGGGTGGAAATAGCTATGTTGAACGATAAACTGAAGTCTACCCAAGCTCTAAAAGCGATGGTTAAGTCTCAGTTCCTACCTAATGTATTCCTTACTGCCGGATATGTGTGGGCTACTCCTAATATCTATAAAGGCTCGCAGCATAACTTCGGTGGGGATTGGGCCATCGGCATCGGGGTAAGGGTCCCGCTATTTACCTGGGGGGATAGAATATACCAGACGCGTATGGCCGAACAAAAGGTGCAACAAGCGAAACTTGAGCTGGCAGAGGCACAAGAGCTCATTGCCTTACAGATTAAGAGGGATCAATTCCAATACAGCGAGGCACTGAAAAAGATCGAGCTTACCAAGCTCTCTGTGCAGCAGGCAGCCGAGAATCTTCGTGTGGTGCAGAATACTTTGGATGAGGGTATGAAGAGTACCAAAGATATTTTGGAGGCACAAGCTATGTGGGAAAGAGCCTCTTCCGACAATATAGATGCCCGCATAGAGGCAGCGACAGCACTAAGTGAGTTGGAAAAATCAACCGGTGCCCTATACCAGTACATAGAACAACACAATAACAGTCAACAGAAACAAAAGTAACGCAGAAAATATAATGACTACACGTAGAGCTAAAAACGCCTTGCTACTGACCTGTTTTTTACTGATTAGTAGCCTTATTACCGCTTGTGGCAAAAAGAGTACAGCGGATGGGCAGGAAGAAAAAGAGGAGGTAATACCGGTTACTGTCATAAAGTCACAAAAAATGAAATATACTCCCCTCCTACGCTTCTCCGGTAATGCTGAGGAGTCGCGGAAGGCAGCGCTGGGAACTACGCTACCCGGACGAGTGGAAAAAGTCTACTGCTCTAAAGGTAGCTTTGTGCAGAAGGGAAAGCTCCTTGTAGAGATGTCCGACGAAATGCTCTTACAAGCCCAAATAGAGAATGATGCTATTAAACGTGACTTTGAGCGCATATCGCGTTTGCGTGATAAGGAGAGTATCAGCCAAATGGAGTATGACCATGTAAAAGCAAAATATGATGCCTCTGTAGCTAAGGTCGCTTTACTTAAGAAAAACACTTCTATTGTGGCTCCTTTCAGTGGTATTGTAACAGATATCTTAGTCAACGAAGGAGAGAACTACATCTTTGTGCCTACAGTTACGGATAACTTGAAGGTGAAGGAAGGTGTTTTGGAGATATGTCAGGTAAATCCGCTTAAGGTAGTGCTGAAAGTAAATGAAAAGGAGATTAATAGCCTTACCATCGGGCAGAATGTAATAATTTGCTTCGATGCAATGCCGACCGACTCCATTATAGGAAAGATAAACTTCATCTCTCCTGTACTTTCTGAGCTTACACGCACCGCATCAGTGGAGGTATCTATACCTAATCCTAAGTTGCGTCTCAAGCCCGGCATGTATTGTAATGTGTCCGTTGAGCTTCCGGAGAGAGAAGGCGTATTTGTGCCACTCAATACGATCTATCGTCTTCCCGGCACGGCTGATGAATATGTATTTAAGTTAAATGAGGATGGCCAAACTGTAACCCGCATCCAGGTTCAGCGTGCTGAAATGAATGAAGGAATGGTTCGTGTAGATGGAATTAATGAGGGAGATACAATCATCGTAGATGGTAAAAATAAGCTTCACGATGGTTCAACGGTCAATGTGGTAAAGGAATAACCCTATGAAACTACCCGAATTCGGAGTCAAGCGGCCTATTGCCACCGCAATGATATTTGTGGCGATCTTGGTAATGGGTATTTTTTCAATGACTAAGTTGCCTCTTGACCTCATCCCAAATGTCGAGTTCCCTTCCATTACGGTAATTACCGTTTACCCAGGGGCCTCTGCCGTTGAGGTTGAGGAGCAGGTTTCTAAGCCGTTAGAGACATTCCTCTCGGCTGCAGAGAACTTAGTAGAGATAAAGTCCACTTCTAAGGAGAATGTATCTTTCATACAGATGCGTTATGATTGGGGGGAAGATGTTACTACGGCAGCAAATAATGCGCGTGACCTTATTGAGTTGGTCAAGTCAAGGCTCCCGTCTCAAGCTTGTACCCCTATTATTTATAAGATCAACGCATCCATGATGCCTATAATCGGCTATGCAATCAATGCCGATGAGAACTATAACGGATTAGACAATATCGTAGAGGATAAGATAGCCGCTCGCCTTCGTAAAATAAAGGGGGTTGGTGCGGTAATCTGTTTAGGGCAACCGGAGCGGGAAGTACGTATCGAGTTGGATCCTGTCCGTATGCAAGCTTATGGTATGTCCGGCGCTCAGATAGCTCTTTTGCTGAAAGCAAATAACATCAGTGTTCCTGCGGGCAATATAACGATGAGCGCCTATGACTTCGCTGTCCGGGTCCCTGCTAAATACGAGAGTACGGATGAGCTGAGCAATACGGTATTGAAGTCTGTTTCCGGACAGGTCGTGCGCCTTAAGGATGTGGCTACCGTAATGGATACCTATAAGAATTTGGACGTAGCAACCACCGACTATTTAGGCAAGGGAATGGCCCTTGTTGTGCAGAAGCAATCTGGTGCTAATACCGTAGAAGTGAGCAATGCCATACGGACAGAAATGGAGCAGATACGTAAGGATCTGCCGCCTGATGTGAAAATGTTCGAAATGCTTAGTTCGGATGAGCTCATCTTAGCTGCTAGGAACAACCTTACTATGTCTATCCTCTTTGCATTGCTTTTCGTAACGATTGTGGTGCTGCTTTTCTTGAGAGACTGGAAGTCGAGCTTCATTGTCTTTATGACGATGCCGGTATCGCTTATCTCAGCATTTATCGTGATGTACCTATTAGATTTCACGATTAATATCTTCTCTTTGGTATCACTCATCATAGCCATCGGTATGGTGGTGGACAATGCCATTGTGGTGCTGGAGAATATTACGCAGCATATAGAGCGTGGAGCTAAGCCTAAGCTGGCCGCAATCTTTGGTGCGTCGGAGATGGGGCTTGCCATTGCTGCTTCTACGCTCACAACCATCGTGATCTTCCTGCCACTTCTTTTCATGGGAGGTATTGTAGGGGTTATGTTCAAGCAGCTTGCCGTTCTTACGGTGGTTTGTATGATCACTTCGCTCTTTACAGCCCTTACGCTCACGCCTATGCTGTCGGGCTACTTGCTTAAGGCGGCTCCGAGAGACAAGAGTGCGAAGCAGCATGGACGCTTATACCAGTGGAGTGAGCGTATGTTTGTGCGCTTAGAAAACGGCTATCGTAATTTCCTCGGCTGGGCTGTCTTTCATAAAGGTATTACGCTGCTCGTATCTATAGGCCTCTTTGTGGGGGTTCTCTTCTTAGGTAAGTTTGTGGGTACCGACTATATCCCTGATATTGATGCCGGCACCGTTGTAGTCTCTTTCGAGACTGAGCAAGGCTCTTCCCATAAGAATACCGAGGAGGTCGGTAAGAAGATCATCCGGATCATGCAAGATGAGATACCGGAGATGGTGGAAGGGACTGCGGCCAGTATTACAGGTCAAACAACGGATGCTACTCTGACAGCTGTTGGCTTCAAGGAGGGAAAAAATGTGGGTTCCGTATTCTGTCACCTTAAGCCTGTAGACGAACGCAAGCGAAGCAGTCAGGAGATAGCGGATGCTATACGCCCACTCATAGAGGCAATACCTCAGATAGAGAAGGTAACTGTATCGGGTGGTAGTGCCATGGCAACGGCACTTACTGGAAATATGAAGCCGATTGAATTTGTAATCTCCGGAAAAGATCTTACACAACTTAATAATGTCGCTTTTGACCTCCAGAACCGTGCTAAGGAGTGTAAAGAATTTACGGATGTAGAGACTACCGCTTCAGTGGGTAGCCGTGAGTTGCATGTGGAAATAGATAAGGATAAGGCATCTCAAATGGCTCTTAACTCAGCGGTGATCGGTATGCAGGTGCGTCAAAATCTTTATGGCGCCGAAGCCGGGGTATTTACTGAGAATGGTCGCGACTATGATATTACTATCCAGTATGCTCCGGAATATCGTAACTCAAAAGAGCTGCTCAAGGAGATGCAGATTACGAATCTACTCGGACAGCAGGTACCACTTTCTGCAGTGTCTGAAATAGTAGAAACCGATGGACCCTTGCAGGTAGAGCGTATGGCGCAAGAGCGCTATGTAAAGGTTACTACCGGGCTTAATGATATCTCCTTGGGAGAGGCTACTAAGATTGCCCAAACGCTCATTGATGAAACTGTGCTTCCCGAAGGGGTATCGCTTCGCATGGGTGGGCAGGTTGAGGATCAGAGTGACTCATTCGGTTCGCTTAGAGGGATTATCTTTATAGGTATTCTACTCGTATTCATGGTGATGGCTGCGCAATTTGAGTCTCTATTGGATCCCTTCATCATCCTATTCGCCTTGCCTTTTATGATTGTAGGTGTTATACTGGCCTTTTTGATTACTAATACCACGCTGAGTATAGTTTCCTTTGTCGGACTGATCATGCTTGTGGGTATTGTGGTGAACAATGGTATTGTGCTTATTGACTATACCAATATGCTTGTGAAGCGAGGCTATACGATACGCGATGCGGTACTGGAGGCCGGACACTCCCGACTGAGACCGGTGCTAATGACCTCTTTGACTACCATACTCGGTATGCTGCCTATGGCACTGAGTACCGGTATGGGGCGTGAGCTATACGTGCCGTTAGGTATCACGATTATCGGAGGTCTGCTGGTATCCATGCTGGTAACCCTGATTGTAGTACCCACTATCTATGCATTCCTACATCAGGGTAGACTCAATCGTGAGCGTAAGCAACTGAGATTAATAAGAAGTGGAAAGGCTAAAGCTTGATGCTGTTATGATGAAATTTATATATATAACTTGTAATATCAGCGGATTAGAGCAGATCGAAGAGCTGCTACGACGGATGAAGATAAAGAACTATCAGATCATCCCGAAAGTATTAGCAGAGAGTGAGTTCGATATACCGCGTAAGGATACCGCCATATGGCCCAGCTACAATGCCAGCGTATTGGTGCAAGAGTCGGACGAGGAGAAGGCATCCGCACTTATTGATGCAATCTCTAAGCTCAATGAGCAGGCCTTTAACAATAGTGAGCTCGTGAGTGCCCACATGTGGAGCATAGAGCGCTCTGCCGTTGTGAACGTAATACAAAAGATAGAGTCGCGTAATCCATTGAAAGAAGAATAAAAGAGACTTTTAGAAAAGGTGACGGAACGTGTATTCCGGTTGTGCGAAAAGGGTGTCGAAGGCATTGCCTCCGGCACCCTTTATTAAGTGCATCTTCGAAAGTCTTTACTTGTCGATAAAGAGCCTTACCGTACGTCCATTGGTACGCTTACCGTTGTAATAGGTGCTGGCATCGTTCTTGTCAAAGTAACATCCGTAAGCAAGCGTGGCGTCTGATTCGTGTGGCGTTGATGACCAAAAGTAACCGCGACTACCCTGATTGCTTACTGAGCCGTCGCGCAGTCTACCGGATGCAGGGAAAATACGGACTACCTTAGAGTCGTCAGCTTGGCTCCAGAACGAGTCTCCCTTGATATCCTCTATCGTAGTTTGATCAGTTACCTTACGTGCCGTAATTTCCAGACTCTTACTACCAAACTCATCACTATAAATGCGGTACTTCCATGCTGATACATACTTAGTACCTTTGTAGCGTAGTGCTACGCACCAGCCGGCACCTTCCGAGTAGAAGTCACTGGTAAATTGTAGCTCCTCACCGGCTACCACTACCTTTTCCAATATAGCTTTCAGATCCTTTGCAAAGCCCAAATTGACCTTTGTATCATAGGGAATAATCGATTCCCACTCTTGGCGAGAGGGGAGGTGATACTTCTTGCCGTTGATGGTAACCTTGCTGAATTTATTTACAGTATCTTCATAAGTAAAATAGCTGCTTACATTACTGGCCTGTGTGGCAGCAAATTCATTCTCCTTGATGCCGATATTATACTCAGCTACCAGCTCAAGGGGTAATAAGAGCTTGGGTTGAGGTGTCGCTTCGCGGTGTATGGTTAGCTCAGTGGCATCGGCATTCGCAGCGAGTGGTTTTGCTTCAAGCGTAAAGTCGGCCGCTTCGGTGCCCTCCGCTACAGTAAAGCTCTTCTGGGCATCGTCAATGGTTAGCTCAGAAGCTTTTCCTGCCTTCAGCGTAAGCGTAAAGTCGCTTGCAGCGAGAGCCTTTTCGTCAATTACTTTTCCCTCGGTGTCGGTGTAGGTACACTTCCCTGTTACAACCCCCTTTCCACCGGTAGCGGTGAATTGAGATGGTGCAGCTTCAAAAGAGTAGCTGACGCTTCCACCGCGCACAATCTTAACGCTCTGCTTCTGTCCTTTGGCGGCTCCACTTGTCACAGTAGCTTCTATTTCAAAAGTGGTGGTGCTACCGGCAACTACCGAAAAGGTCTTGCCTATCTCATCAAGGGTGATTTGCGTTGCATCTCCGGTAAGTAGCTTGAGCGTATATTCGCTGGGCTTAAGCGGTTTGCTGCTTATTTTTTCGCCTTCTGCGGAAAGTTCCTGCAATATGCCGAGGATCGTGCCGTCACCACCGGCAGCGGTCAAAGTAGCCGGCTCCGCATGAAACAGAGCTTTATAGCTACCCTGCGGCTTTTGGGGATTGGGAGTCTGCGGCTCTTTGGGGTCCTTCTGACAACCGGCTACTACAAGCAGTGCCAGTAAGGGAATGATTGAAATGATTTTTCTCATAATGAATAAAAAAATTTTTCTACAAATGAAACTTATTCAGTGTCTTATTTCTTAATTGTGTGCTAATACAAATATAGCAATTTGTGCCTATCTTACAATTGGAATTTTCGCTAAGAGCCTATCCCGAGACTGCTACAAAAGGTTCTGATGTTTCAAACGAAAGGTTCTGATTTTTCATTCAAAAGATCTGTATCTTTCAATTGAAAGGTACAGATCTTTTTTTTAATGGAACTACCTTGTATAATCATTCCAAAGAATTACTATATTTGTGGCTTGGTATGAGACGACAAGTATATAGAAAGGCATTTTTATCCGCTATCACAGCAACGCTACTGGTAGCGCTGATGCCTTATTTCTATCAATCTGCCGTACACGTACACACCGCAGGTGCAGCCAAAGAGCAGAAGGCAGGAGATCGCGATTCGGATCAATGTCTACTCTGTCACTTCCATAATGCATCGGCTGTAGAGGCCACACCCACCATAATACACGTAGTACTGACTCCTTGGGTACGCCTTACCTGTCCATCGGAAGCATTTCATTCTGCCTTATCAGCGGAGATAGTCTCTCTGCGCGCCCCTCCTATCCTATTGGCTTGACATAAATGATTTGTACACCCCTACCTCAGCAAATTTGAGGAGAGCGTGTAACATTTTCTTCTTCCCTATAGTACTACGTACAAGGAAGATACTATCCACATTTATTCAACTATTAGGATATAACTATGCAGAAAAGCATTGTATTAAAACACATATTTACGATAGTTGTCCTTTCTCTTGTCGGTACACTTTTCACACACGCACAAGAGGAAAAGAAGGACTCCATACAGGCACTTCCTGAAGTAACCGTGCAGACTCGGCGCACTGTACCGGTAACTACGGCAGCCAACACCTCAGTCAACACAGCCGCTCTTAGAGCTGCTTTAGGCTCATCCATCAGTGAACTATTGAGCGGCATAACCGGCATCAGTACACTCAGCAGTGGCGCTACCACGTCCATACCCGTGTTACACGGCATGTACGGAAGCCGATTGCCCATTATGCAAAATGGAACACGAATAGCCGGACAACTATGGGGCGTAGAACACGAGCCGGAAGTAGATATAGAGAGTAGCCACTCCATAACCGTAGTCAAAGGTGCTGATGCGCTTCGGTATGCATCCGATGCCTTAGGCGGAGCCATTCTTGTAGAGCAACGTCCGTTGCCCTATTCCGCCATAAGCCACTACATGGGACGTGTTGCTTTGGGCTACTCAACTAATGGTCATGCCTATACCATGGTAACCGAGCACGAAGGACACTTCAAAGGCTTACCCCAATTGGCATGGCGAATTGAAGCTAATTATGAGAATGCCGGAGATCGTACCACGGCCAAGTACTTGCTCAATAATACCGGAAGCCGCGCATTTCATAGTGCCGCCTCTATAGGATGGCACAAGGGACCGCTACGCATCGAGGGACGCATAAGTCGCTTTGACCATTCCTCCGGCATTATGTTGGGCACGGCTCTCGGAAGCGAAGATATATTCCGCGAACGACTGGCATTGGGAAGACCCATTAATGTCACTCCCTTCACTCGTCACATTGGCTATCCCAAAGAGCGTGTGATACATTACATAGGCCAACTCACTGCTGCCTATGCGACAAAGCAATATGGCACCTTCTCATGGCAAAGTGTACTCCAACACAACAATCGACGCGAGTGGGCTTATCGCCGCTCCAATCGCTCCTCAATACCGGAAATGTATCTAAAGCTGACCCATCAGACTCATCGCTTCGATTGGGAGTGGAGTCGCAACGCATGCCACTTAGAAGCCGGAAGTGGGATTACGATTGCCGAGAATCATAGCGTAGCCGGTACAGGCGTAGTGCCTCTAATCCCTAACTACACAGACTTATCGTTCAACGCTTATACCGCTTATCGCTACACAACAGAGCGACTTACTCTCACGGCAGGCTTGCGTATGGAGCAAAGCCAAATCAGAGCCGATGGATTTGATATAACCGGCCAACGCTACGGCGGAAGACACAACTACTTAACTTTTAGCTATGGAGTAGGAGCCGCTTGGCAACTTAATACCCATTGGCAGCTGACCACCCATCTGGGGAGTGGCACACGCATCCCCAACGTATACGAACGTTACATCCGAGGCAGTAACCCCTCTGCCGGTATTTATTTGATTGGAGATGAGACTATGAAGCCCGAGAAAAGCCTTAAGTGGATCTCCTCAGTCGGCTACCGCTCCGATTGCTTTAGTGCCTCTATAGAAGGCTACTTGCAGCATATTCACGGTTTTATTTACGATGCGCCTACAGGAGAAACTATTACAGTTATATCAGGTTGCTATCCACTCTTCCGATACAAACAGACAAATGCCTTTTTTGCCGGTATGGATGGGGACATTAGGTGGAACTTTACAGAGCACTTTAGCTATCACTTTTCCGCCTCACTCCTCTATGCACGAAACACAGGAGAGAAGCGATACTTGCCCTTCATGCCGGCCCCTCGATTGAGTAATGAATTGAGCTATGCAACACATCTGAAGCACAGCTCGCTGCGCATTGCTCTTCGGCACAGCTTTGTCGCCAAGCAACGCCATTTTGAAGTGGATGCTGATTTCTTGTCCTATACGCCACCTGCCTACCATCTATTAGGATGCTCCGCTGAACTGGCTATACCTATCGGCGATGTGTACTTGCGATTTCTCCTCGATGGGACCAACCTACTCAACAAAGAATACAAAGAATATACAAACCGAGCCCGCTACTTTATCCATGAACCGGGAAGAGCGCTGCGAGGCTCATTGATCATCACATTTTAACCTATGAAAAAAATCCATTTATTTAAAGTATTAGCTCTATTTGCAGCTACGCTGAGTCTCTCTGTAGCCTGCAATCCTAAAGAGCCACAAAACCAAACCCAAGAGAAACTACACGACGACCCTGCAAAGATGGTTGTAAGATTAGTGGAGTGCCATCTCCATAAGCCTTGGAAGAGGGTACAGGAGCTGGGCGGCATACATCAGAATCCGCCCTCCAAGGGTCTTTACTTGAAGAAAATACAGGAGGTATCCTACGAACTGAAAGCAGGAGAGGGATGGGTGCTCTCTCCCAAAAGCGACAAGCAATTCTATGTGCGACAAAATGTAATGTATCAGTCAAATGGAGCTGAGGAACCGGCACCTGTGTATCTATTATTCATTGATTATTACGACATCAAAGGCAACCTAATGAACGGCCAGTTCATAGAAGATGGACAAGATCACATCCACCGTCATTTCTTTAGACCCGAGAAGGTGCAACCCGCTTTCGATGGAGTAGCAGAAGCGACCGATAACGACCCGACAAGCATTATCGACTATCTCTACTTAGATACTACCCCATGGAACAAGACCTTCCACAGCGGTGAGGCAACCATTACAGGGGCGACCAATCCGATCGGGTTCAAAGGCGTAATACGCTTCCTTAAAGACCGCAAAAACTTTGACCTGCGTATTCGCCTCTATCATGGCTATCAATCCAAAATCAACCCGCAAACGGGCAAACCCGACCCATTTTATAAGCCGGGAGGTGCGCTTATTCAGCAAGGTACTTGGGATGTAAATGTTACTATACCCGTAAGCGTGCTTTTTAGCAACGAAGAGTTTGTGGAAGTAGATGAGGAGACTGATCCTGCCTCTATACCGGAAGATTCGTTAGACGATATGTCCAACCGAGTACTCCACAGTATAATGCACACCTTTAATATCAGCTGGGAGGAAGCTATCCGCGAGTACATCCGCTTCATCTATCAGGTAGATGAGATCGGCGAAGCTGCTCCTATCTGGATTTAGTACGGCACTTATTCAGAATTATAGCTACAGCTAAACGTCCTTTCAATGTTTAGGACTTTATAGATCATGGTAATGTACATGATCTAAATAGGGAAAGAAAGAGAGCGATTCAGCATAAAGTGCGCATAAAGCGTACACTAAGCCGAGTCGCTTTCTCCTTACAAAGCCCCCTTTTTACGCCGACGGATGAGGAAACCATCCATCATAAGCACATCCGATTGCTCTATATAAGCGGCGAGTACTTTCAGCCAATACTCCCTATTTTCCCCATTCTGCCGAATGAGATAGGCAATGAGAGTGGAAAGCTCAACAGAAGTATCCGACTCAGGGAGATAGCAGAGTAAGGCACTCCGACAGGCGGTCTGTACACTTTTATCCGAAACAGGCTTACTATTCTTACGATTCCGCTTCTGCACACATACATCACAAATGCCACACTCCGGACAATCCTTCTGCCCAAAGTACTCCACTAACCATTGGGCTCGACACTTAATATCATTTCGGTATAAGTAATCAATCACCGATTCTATGCGCCGCTCAAAGCGCTCTTTACGCTCCTGATAAGCCTCCGGACGTATAATCAGCTCTGATCCCTTCTGCCGTCTCGTTGTAATGGTTACCTTAGGTAAAGCGGAACGAGGCACGTAGCGGATCACATTCATGCCTGAAAGAGTCTTAAGTTGCTGATAGACCTCCTCGATCGGAAGACTCGTCTCAAAAGAGATGCGCTGTTCCTCGAAGGGAACATAGTGCGAAAAGATACCGGGGTAATACCGCAGCAGGGTATCGATTATCATCTCCTTCGGCTTATCTAAGTGTAAGCCGTACAAAGCATCACGCTCAAGCTGAAAGGCTATTCTGGAGCTTTGATCCTCACGTTCCTCATAGCGGATCGCCCCTGCCATATCTAAGATGCGAATAGCACTGATAGTAGCTAAAGGCGGCAGCTTGAATAGTTTAATAAATTGCTCTACATCAAAGACAAGCCTTCGCCCCAATCCCTCACCATAACCTATTTGCAGGTAGCTCATCATTAGATCATATAGGTCGCTGATAAACTTCTTCGGGGGAAACTCTGTGGTAATCCGCTTCCGCAAAATACCGGTCTCTTTTGGACCTACCAGTACCACTGAATAGGATCGCTCTCCATCACGCCCGGCTCTTCCTGCCTCTTGGAAATAATCCTCCACCGAGGAGGGCATCGCATAGTGTATCACACACCGCACATCCGGCTTATTTATTCCCATTCCGAAGGCATTAGTAGCCACCATCACTCGTATATCGCCCTCCATCCAACGCTCTTGTCGATCGGCACGCATGGCATGGGAAAGCCCCGCATGGTAATGTACTGCGCTAATTCCTACCTCCTTAAGCTCGGTAGCTATTAAGGCGCAACGCTCTCTATCCCGACAGTACACAATAGCACTCCCGGGCAGGCTCTGAAGGATATGTATGATCTCTGTGATCTTTGAGTTGGTACGGCGTATTACATACCCCAGATTGGAGCGAAAAAAGCTCTTCTGTATAACAAGCGGCTCCCTAAAAGCCAACTTATCCATTACATCGCTTACGACATCGGGAGTAGCCGTTGCGGTAAGAGCCAGGATAGGTACTTGAGGGAAATACTTTCTTAGCGATACTATACTGAGGTAAGCAGGGCGAAAGTCATACCCCCATTGCGAAATACAATGGCACTCATCCACTACAATCAGAGAGACATTCATGTGCTGTAAGGCAGCCTGAAAGTAGGGCGAAGCAAGCCGCTCGGGAGCTATATAGAGGAAACAGCTCTTACCATATACGGCATTATTGAGAATGGTCTGGATTTGCTGCCGGCTTAGTCCGGAGTGAATCGCTGCAGCGCGTATATGCATTGCCTTAAGCTGGGCAACTTGATCCATCATCAAGGCTATAAGAGGGGTAAAAACAATAGTCACCCCCCGCATCATAAGTCCCGGAACTTGGAAAGTAATACTCTTCCCGCCACCTGTAGGAAGCAATCCTAAGGTATCTTTTCCCTCAAGGATGGAGTCAATTATATCACGTTGTTTCTCGCGAAAACTATCATATCCCCAGTACTTCTTGAGTACTTTTTCCGGAGTAAGTAGCTTTTCTTCGGCTGGTTCCTCTTCAATGAGAGGAAGGCTTCCGCCCTCTTCTTCGCTCCACGACTCTTCCTCTTCGGGGAAATCTCCCTCAAAGAATGAATCTTGTGCGCCATATAAATCCTCTAAGGAGAGGAAATCTTCCTGCTCATCCATCAAAAGGGCAGCTCTTCATCCGGCTTGATATCAGTCACCCGCAGTTGCAAATTGGCTACTCCGTTATGGACATTCTCTTCCAGATGATAGCACATGGCAAACGTCTTACCACTCTTTACAACTCCCAGACTCTTAGCCTGTCCGAAAGCAATAGAGCTAAAGGGATAGCGACGATTCATTGCATCGGTCACTTCTGGGCGAAGGTGCTCCTCTTTTCTCCCCACGGCACGACTTTCGCCTGTATCCATTAGGCCTCTTGTAAAGAAAGCGGGAGTAGGATTATCCGGACCAAAGGGATAGAGTCGATTGATATTTCTCAGAAGGGTATGATTGATCTGTGTGAGCTTTAGCTCTTCGTCCAACTCAATGACGGTCTCCGGCTTACCGGGCGGAATAGCGCCATCAGCATAGGCTACAATACGCTGCACAAAATCGCTCAGATTCTCTTTTGCCAAGGTAAGCCCTGCTGCATAGGGATGTCCTCCGAAGTTGATTAACAGATCCTTATGCAGATCTATGGCGTGGTACATGTCGAAGTTATTGGCACTGCGCGCCGAGCCGGATACATTCTCTCCCATTCCGGAAAGCACGATTACGGGTCTCGCATACTGCTCTGCCAATCGAGATGCCACTATACCGATCACGCCCTTATGCCACTCTGCTCCGTAAACAACGATCAGCTTATGCTTCTTGTGCAGTTCCTGACTGATAATCTGCTCATGGGCTTCTTTCGTTATTTCCTTGTCTAAAGCACGGCGTTGATTATTACTCCGCTCCACCTCTTGGCAAATCTCTTTTGCCTCTTCTATGGTGCTACTAAGCAGCAGATCAACCGTTCTTCGCCCATTCATCATACGACCGGAGGCATTAATCAGCGGACCTATTTTGTACACAATATCGCCTGCGGTTATACTGCCCGGCTTGAGTCCACAACTCTCTATAATACCTGCCAGAGAAGGCGAGGGATCTCTATTAAGCTGTTTTAATCCGTGATAGAAGAGAATTCTATTCTCCCCCAATACCGATACCAGATCGCTCGCAATACTTACGGCGCATAAATCCAATAGTGCGTAGAGCTTCGAAATACGGATATTATTAGTCATTGCGAAAGCTTGCATCAGCTTAAAGCCAACGCCACAACCGGATAGCTCCGTAAAGGGATACGTATTTTCTTCTCTTTTGGCATCCAATACAGCCACAGCAGGAGGAAGGCCCTCATCCGGCTGATGGTGATCGCATACTAT
The DNA here is from genome assembly GCF_045865415.1 of Porphyromonas miyakawae. Taxonomy (NCBI): domain Bacteria; kingdom Pseudomonadati; phylum Bacteroidota; class Bacteroidia; order Bacteroidales; family Porphyromonadaceae; genus Porphyromonas; species Porphyromonas miyakawae. The sequence continues at coordinate 539,518 of NZ_BAAFSF010000004.1, read as the reverse complement.
GAAGTCTATTCCCTGCTCCTTTGCATACTCAATCTCTCGCAAGGCCTTGATACCGCAATCCAGTACGATCACTAATTTCACCCCCCTTCGGGCTGCGTAATCAATTCCCGTATGCGAAACGCCATACCCATCGTCTCCCCTGTCCGGTATGTAGTAGTGTAACTGTGCTTCGCTACACCCTGCAATACGCAAGAACTTATAGACGAGCGCAACGGCAGTGGTTCCATCCACGTCATAGTCGCCATAAACCAGTATCGGCTCCTTTGTACCCACTGCTTTATTCAGACGTGCAACAGCAAGATCCATATCCTTCATTAAGAAAGGATCGTGTAGCGCCTGTAGCTTTGGGCGAAAAAAATTTGTTGCATCCTTTACAGAAGTAACACCCCGATGCACTAATATCCGTGCGACGGGGAGAGGTATATGCAGCTCTTGGCTTAGTTGAGCCGCCACCTCCTGTTTCTCTTCATCTAAAGGTTGCCATGTCCAACGAGTTGTCATGATATAGATTTGTTTTGTTGTCGATAGAATGGGTCGCCCATATCCTATGCGTTCCACTTGCGCTGCCCTTCCAAAGGACAATGCAGGTAAGCATAGCTGCCAATTCATCAGCTCTTTCTTCAGAGTTGATCCTATCCATGCGACCGATAAAGGAGAGAAGCGCTGAATACCCTTAACTCTGTGGCGCACTTCGCTCCGGAGGGATAACATCCCCCAAAGGCAGATAAAAGTAATATGCAGGTAGGGTGACACCGGCATTTTGGGGAGTTCTTTTCCCCTTAATTCCAAGCTATGTGCCAACCTTTTCGCTCCCTGCATCTCTTTCAGATAATATTCCTTGTAAAGATACTCATTTTCTTTTTCATGGAATACAATCTACATTTTTGTCACTTACGCGAAAATGTTTTTAATACATTCGTCAACTTCACAAAAAATAGGACTGAGTAAGCCCGCAATACTGCTTAGCCGTACCGTCTATTCACCCTCCTCGCCAATTTTATTACATAGGCGAATGGGAAGAGAGGAAAAGGGGCATAAAAAAGATCTGTACCTTTCAAATGAAAGATATGGATCTTTTGTATGAAACATCAGAACCTTTCGTTTGAAACATCAGTATCTTTTGTAGCCCTGTGATAGATGCTTCAAAAGGTGCGTCCCCACGAGTCTCTATCCAAACTTCGGTAACCGATGGCCTCCGCTATATGTTGCTCAAGTACAGTCTCCGACCCTTCTAAATCCGCAATGGTACGTGCTACCTTGAGAATACGGTCGTAGGCGCGAGCCGAAAGTCCGAAAGCACTCATGGCACGCTCTAATTTTTTGAGTCCTTGGGCATCGGGCGTGGCATAGAGGCGAGTCTCCTTAGTACCCATCTGTGCATTACAGTGGACCTCTTGTAACCCTTTGAAGCGTTCTGTCTGTATGCTACGGGCCGCTAATACGCGCGAACGTATGGTAGCACTGCTCTCGGCAGGTGTATTGTCTGAGATTTTTTCAAAGGGTACGGGAGCTATTTCTACTTGTATGTCAATGCGATCCATGAGCGGTCCGGAAACTCGTGAAAGGTACTTTTGTACAGCTCCGGGAGGGCACGTGCAAAGCCTGGTCGGATGATTATAATAGCCACATGGGCAAGGGTTCATAGCTGCCACCAACATAAATGAAGCCGGATAGTCGACCGTGGCTTTTGCTCTGGAAACAGTGATTCTTCGCTCCTCCATGGGTTGGCGAAGCAGCTCCAATACAGAGCGATTGAACTCAGCCAACTCATCTAAGAAAAGCACTCCATTGTGTGCCAAGCTGATTTCTCCGGGACGAGGTTGCGTACCGCCTCCCACCAAAGCCGGCATAGATATAGAGTGATGCGGTGCCCGGAAGGGTCGCTCGGTAAGCAGCATCGTATTGAGGGGTAACTTACCCGCCACGGAATATACTTTTGTTGTTTCCAATGATTCACTCAGAGTGAATGGAGGTAAGATGCCGGGAATACGTTTGGCCATCATAGATTTACCGGATCCGGGTGCTCCTATCATGAGTACATTGTGCCCTCCGGCTGCCGCTACCTCAAGGGCACGCTTTACATTGTCTTGCCCCTTTACATCACAGAAATCATAGTGCAGCTCATTTTGTGCCTGCGCAAACTCTCGGCGAGTATCTACATGCACTTCCGATAATGCACCTTTACCCTCTAAAAAGTTGACAACTTCCTTAAGCGATGCCGCCTCAAATACGTGCAGACGAGAGACAACGCCTGCTTCGCGCCCATTGCCACGCGGTACAATAAGTCCGGAGAATCCGGCTTCTCTCGCTTTAATAGCAATGGGGAGCACCCCCTTAACAGGGCGAAGCGTACCATCTAACGAGAGCTCTCCAAGGAGCATGTACGCTTTCAGATGGTCGACTGCCATCTGTCCGGTAGCCGCTACCAAGCTGATTGCCATAGGAAGATCGTAGCCGGTGCCCTCTTTTTTTAGATCAGCCGGACTTAAATTAATTACCGTATGTTGCCCTTGTACATTGAAGCCGCTTACAGAAAGAGCTGTCGTAATTCGGTCGTAGCTCTCCCGCACCGCCGTATCCGGTAGACCAACGATAGAAAAATTACTCCCCTCCTCACAATTGACCTCAACGGTTACAATACGTGCTTCAATGGAAACGACAGCTGCTGTATAGGTTTTAACTAACATGGCGCAAATGAATCTTACTAAGGTTTACCGGGTGACCCGGGCGTTATAGGGGCATAGGGTAAGGCGGCTCGAAGGGTATCCAATATCGGCTTGCTTTCTACAGATGAAAAACGTATCTGATTAGACCTACCCAATAGGATATATTGGGGTACTTGTGTAATGCTATTTCGCTCCATAAAATAGTACCATTCGGTAGCTAAGGGGCGGAGTATAATGCTTTTGGGAATGCTGTCTGAGGAGGAAGTGCCATTTGGGGTGGAGGGGATAAAGTCTTCCGCTTGTGGATATAGGGCAATGGTGTAGAGGTCTCGCTTAGAAATGGTGTCAGCGCAGCGGATAGCCTGCAATGAATCCATTAAGGCTTGAGAGGGGGCTACTCGGGAAAGAATAACTACCAATAGGCAGGAGTCGGGCGTTTCATATTGTTTTCTGATCGAATTGATCGTATCGTCCAGAGGACGATACGGAATCCATAGGCGTTTATTGGGTTGCTTGTGGCGAAGTGCGTCCAGCAGTATGTTTTGTCGTACAAGGGAATCGGGGAGAATAGAGTCTCCTACTATTTGTGCCAATCGCGCTACACTGCCGGGGGTCATAAAATAGCGATCGGCAAAGTCTTTAATGCCCGGCTCTGCATTGTACTTGACAATAAATCGAGCAGCAGCAGCCTCAATAAGTCGGTAGAGAGAGTCGCTTTGGGCAAACTCATTCGCTGACACGGCTTCGTCGTAGGCCTTGAGGAGTGCCTTCTCTTGCTTCACAAAGAGGGTAGCTACTTTTGCCTTTTCATATCCTTTAATTTGAGCTAATGAGGGATGTGCAAGTGGCAATCGAAGCGATAGGTCGCGATTAGAGGCAGCTTCCAGTATAAGTACAAAGTGCCCATCTTCCGGTCTGATTTGAATAGGAGTAGAGAACTCCTGAAATATGGGAAAGCGTAGCTTTACCTTCCCTTTCGGCTTCTCTATCACCAACGTATCGCAGCTAATCGCTTGAAGCGTGTCGGTATAAGAGATGAGCAGGGTGGTAGTCGTGTCGGTAGGTGCTTCAGACCAATGAATGGTTAGGCTAAGATCATCGTGCTTGCTTTTTTTGCAAGAAGTAAGAAGTGCCGTAGAAGTGACTGCGGCAAGTAAAAAGAAAACGAGCCTGATATTCTTCGTGTACATTACAGTGCAAAGATAAATGTTCTGCCTGATTCAGAATGGGAAACGAATAGAAATATAAAAAAAGGGTACCCTCCACAAGGAAAAGTACCCTTCAGTAAGTTTTTAGGGGTATAATGCCCCGGTTGTTAGTAACCTATAAAAAGTGTGTATTTCTTAGAGGTTCGGGTTGAGTTTACTCCACTCAGCTACAGGAGGAATAACACCCATCTCAATCACATTATCACGCATTTTGATCAGATGCTCATAGCTCTTTTGTAAAGCAGCCAATTCATCTTCGTTGCCCTCTACCTTAGCGATGTGGATACCCTCCTTGTCGAGGCGTGTTTCCATAGCCATCATTACATGTTGGAAGCGATCATTATTTACATAGCATCCAACAGGCTTAGTAAAGACTTCGCCACCCATGGCCCCGGCAATCATTTCAATTGCTACATAGGAAGGGCTTTGGAAGCTGCTGCGACCACGTAATTTGATGATATTGGCACCACCCTTGATCACTCGCTGCTTGATCTCCTGCCAGCTCTCTTCCGACAACTTATCCGTACCAATTAGCTTGGTGAGCGGAGTACCATCTACTTTTGCAGTGGAAGCAAAGACAGCCATTTGCTCTCCGTGACCTCCGTAGGTACGACAGTTCGTAACCTTGCTCTGCAATAAACCGAAGTGCTTTGCCAATTCGCTTTGCAGACGGATGCTATCCAAAGCAGCCAATGTAGAAACCTGAGTGGGCTTTAGCCCTGAGTGAATGAGAGTAACAAGACCCGTTATATCAGCGGGGTTGAAAATGATCACTACGTGCCGGCAGTCGGGACAGTACCGCTTAATATTATCTCCCAATTCGGCAGCAATAGAGGCATTGCCCTTCAAAAGGTCTTCACGTGTCATGCCCTCTTTACGAGGTGCACCACCGCTTGAAACAATATACTTAGCTCCGGAGAAAGCTTCTTCTACACTGTCGGTAAAGGTTATATTCAACCCTTCAAACCCACAGTGACGTAACTCTTCAGCTACTCCTTCAAGCCCGGGAAGATATACATCATACAAGCATATATTCTGGGTTAAATGCATCATAGCAGCCGTCTGCGCCATATTAGAGCCGATCATTCCGGCTGCTCCTACAATAGTTAGTTTGTCTTTGGTTAGAAATTCCATATCACTCATTTAATTTGTTGAAATTGTACTCCTATATTTTGCTATACAAACGTATTAAGCAAATTACTCATGCAATACGATTACTGCATAGTGTGATTGCACACGTAGCAAAGATAAGCAAACTAAGGTACAAAATGATTGCGGAAGGGCTCTTTTCTTTTTGACAGATGTCGTGAGCCGGGCAAAAGGACCTATTCGTCCGATTCACGGAGCATGTCGGCACATTGCTGCAATATGCCGTCGAGTTCTTCAAGAGTCTCTGCACGAAGCATGGCGATGCGGGTGGGGCGAAAATTGGGAATCCCTTTGAACAGCGGTGTAGCAGCCAAGTGACGTCTTGAATGAAGTATGCCGCGTCGCTCGTCAAGTTTGTGAATATTATTGCATACCATGGTGCGCAGTATCTCCAATTGCTCTAATTTTGAGAGGTGATGGGATATGGATCCATCTTGAAGGTATTGCTTTACCTCGGAGAAAAACCATGGTCGACCAATAGAAGCCCGCCCAATCATTACGGCATCTACACCATATTTATCGAATGCCTCCCGTACACGCTCCGGTGAAGTTAGATCGCCATTCCCAATAATAGGAATAGTAATCCTGGGATTATTCTTTACGGCAGCAATAGGACGCCAATCAGCCTCTCCGGTGTACATTTGACTCCTTGTGCGTCCATGAATGGTAAGTGCACTGATTCCGCAGTCTTGTAGTGGCTCGGCGATCTCCTCAATGATATAGTTTCCGCTCCAGCCTAAGCGTGTTTTCACCGTTACAGGCAAGGAAACAGCCTTTACTACAGCACGAGTGATCTCTAAGAGCAGAGGGATATTCTGAAGTAAGCCGCTTCCTGCGCCTTTGCCGGCCACGCGTTTGACCGGACAACCGAAGTTGAGGTCAATGGCTTCCGGTTGGGCTTCTGCAGCAATGCGGGCGGCTTCGGCTAATGTATCAGGATCCCTTCCATATAGTTGTATAACGGCAGGACGCTCTAATGGGTTGATTGTAAGCTTACGTTCTGCCCCTTTTACAGATCGGATAAGTGCATCGGCACTAATGAATTCCGAGTAAACCATATCCGCTCCGAACGAGCGGCAGAGTGTACGAAAGGGACTGTCGCTTACATCCTCCATGGGAGCCAATAAGAGCGGCTCTTTCCCTAAGTCAATGCTGCCTATTTTCATGTGCGGAGGGTATCAAAAAGCAGCTTAAAGCAGGTGGTGCTGCAATAGATATATTATCCTCTCTGTAAGTGCATCGTCTGCATTGTAGCGAGGGTCATACTTTACATGCAAATCTCCCCCATAGAACTCCGCAAAGACTCCATACCAAAAAGCCTTAAAGGGCCCGTAGAAGGCTTTGATTATCTCATAGCCCGTGCTATTAGTTTCTCTATCTACCAGTTTAATGAGCAGTTTCCCCTGCCGTAAGGTTAGCTTCTTCATTACCGGTTTATAGGTTTCCATGAGTTCCTTTTCAAATACTTTAAGGTGCTTTCTTCGGGCCCTTTTATTGGGCAGACGCTCTAAGTATTCGTAGGTCTCTATGATGTAGGTCGAGATCATTTCCGCATAAGGGAGTACGATCTTCACATCTCTGATCCGACGCCAGTAGTCCGATTTCTCGGTAGTTGTGAGGGGAGCGTACTTAGGTGACCAATGGTGTACTACTGTTACATTAGGTAACGCATATACGTAGGTGGTATCGAATCCGGCACCATGAGGATTTACAATCAATGAATCCGGCTCATCCGGTAGGGGATTGGCCGCAGACATGCGAAAGGATAGTGCAAACAGCATACAAGTAGCCGTTAGCATTGCCCTAAAAGTCCCTGTAAATCTGTTATTCATTCTCATGCTTGTTCCCATATCTTCCATGCTTCATTCGCCTGAATCAGTAACATGTCGAGCCCATTCTTTATGGTAGCTCCTCTCTCCTTGGCTAAATGCAGGAAACGCGTCTCCTCAGGCGAATAGATAAGATCGTAGCAAAGGTGATCCGGAGTGAGTGCTTCGTAGGGTATTGGAGGGGCAGCGAGCACATGAGGCGACATGCCTACCGGTGTGGCATTGACTATTATTTTGTACTCATCGATCACCTCGGGAGTGATACGGTCGTACCCGATAGTGTCCTTATAGCCTATACGCCGGCTTGCCATACGGCAGTCGATAGCCATCTTCTTACAGGCCCGCTCTACAGCCATAGCACCGCCTCCGGTCCCTATGATCAGTGCTTTTTTATGATGAGGTTTAAGGAGTGGTTCAATGGATTGCATAAAGCCTTCCACATCTGTATTGTATCCTTTCAGTATACGTCGTCCGAACCAGCCTCGGCGGACGGTCACGGTATTTACCGCACCTACGTAACGAGCCTCTTCGTCGAGTTCGTTGAGCGTCTCTAAGATGGATACTTTGTAGGGGCTTGTGACATTAAATCCGGCTAAGAAAGGATGCAGTATAAACTGTTTGCGAAGCCCCTTCAGTTCGGGTAAATCAATCAATGTGTAGTGTGCATCAATCTTCTCAATACGAAACTTTTCGTTGAAGAAGTGTGCACTCATTGAATGGGCTACCGGATGACCTATCAAAGCATATTCTTTCGTTGCCATATACTTTTTATGCTTGTATCAATGGTGTTGAGCTCGATCTCATCGCTTCAAACAGGGTAGCAGTCCCTCCCGAGAGTGCTCTGAAGCGAACTCTCGTAAAGCCTACGCTTTGTATAATAGCTACCATGCGCTCATATTGGGGCATAGCCTTAATGGAGCGGGTGAGGTATTGATAAGCTTTTTCATTCTTTGCTACATGCTTTCCCAGGAAGGGAATAACGCTATTTGTATAAGCGTTGTAGCCGATTCTGAGCAAGCGGTTGCGTGGAATGCTTAGTTCAAGGATGCATAGCCTGCCTCCGGGGCGTAACACGCGCAACATTTCGCTGAGTGCTCTCTCGCGGTGCGCGAAGTTACGTATCCCAAATGCACAGGTAACCGCATCAAACGTCTCGTCCTCAAATGGCAGAAGCTCTGCGTTGCAAGGAAGCAGACGGACGGTTTTATTCAGACGTTCGGATTTAACTTTATCTTCTCCGATTCGAAGCATTTCGGCAGAGTAATCCACTCCTACGATCTCTTTTACCGAAGGAATTGAATTGGCGAGCAGAATAGGCATATCTGCGGTACCGGTCGCTACATCTAAGATGCGCTGTGGACGTGCATCGCCCAATGCATATACGACCGCTTGACGCCATTGCTTATACAAGCCAAAAGTCATCAGAGCATTCAGTTTATCGTAGTTACCTGATATCTCGTCAAACATGGCATTGATATTCGGTTTCTCAAAGGGGATTCTTGCCATAATACTTCTTTTCTGCAGTGTTCTTTATGCCTTGTGGTGCTTAAAGAAGGTATTCATATTGCGCTCAATACGTGCAGCGAGAGGCTCGTTGTCGCTCTTTTCGAAGTGCTTGCCTGTCATTTTTTCATACAGTTCGATATAGCGTTCTGATACAGAGAGTACGAAGTCATCGGTCATTTCGGGTACCTCTTCTCCTTCGTTGCCACTGAATCCCTTCGCCATAAGCCATTCGCGTACAAACTCCTTGGATAATTGCTTCTGAGGCTCTCCATTGCGGAAGCGCTCTTCATAGCCCTCTAAGTAGAAGTAGCGCGACGAGTCGGGCGTGTGGATCTCATCGATTAGGGTTATCTCCCCGTTGTAATTACCAAATTCATACTTGGTATCTACTAGGATAAGTCCCTTGTCATGCGCAAGCTGTTGTCCGCGATCGAAGAGTTTATAGGTGTACTCTTCCATCTTCTTGTATTCAGCTTCGCTCACGATGCCTTGTGCAATAATTTCTTCACGAGAAATGTTTTCATCGTGTCCACTGTCGGCTTTCGTGGTAGGGGTAATAATAGGCTGGGGAAGACGTTGATTCTCTTTTAAGCCTTCGGGCAACTTTACACCGCATATCTCACGCGCTCCCTTTTCATAGGCACGCCATGCGCTCCCTGCTATATAGCCGCGTATGATCATCTCCAGCTTGTAAGGCTTACAGCATTTTCCTACTGTAACCATGGGATCCGGTACATCGATCAACCAATTCGGCACGATATCCTTGGTCGCTTCTAATTGATAAGCGGCTATCTTATTGAGTACTTCGCCCTTAAAGGGAATCCCTTTGGGCAAAATCCGGTCAAAGGCACTGATGCGGTCTGTAACGACCATCGCTACTAAATCTTTGAAGAAATACACATCTCTTACTTTGCCGTGAAAACATTTCAACGCACCATCAAATTTGAAATTTGTTTCGGTAAGCGTTTCTCTCATTGTTGCCATATTACTTATACTACTGCTTTTTAGTTTTCTTTGTTATTCTCTTCTTCCTTTGAGGCTTTTTCATGCTCATAGGCATCCACTATTTTGCCCACCAAGGGGTGTCGCACGATGTCCTCTCTCGTGAAGTATATCTTGGCTATATCGGGTACGGGTTCCAGTACACTCAGTGCGTGCTTAAGTCCGCTGGGCACTCCTTTGGGTAGGTCAATCTGAGTTACATCACCTGTGACGATCATCTTGCTGTTGAAGCCTAAGCGGGTAAGGAACATCTTCATCTGATGAATAGAGGTATTCTGAGCTTCGTCCAATATGATCACCGCATCATTTAGCGTTCTTCCGCGCATATAAGCAAGTGGGGCTATCTGTATGCGGTCTTGCTCCATGTAGTCTTTGAGCTTCACTACGGGGATCATCTCCTCTAAGGCATCATATAAGGGCTGTAGATAGGGATCTAATTTGTCCTTCATCTCACCGGGAAGGAAGCCGAGCTTTTCGCCGGCCTCCACAGCCGGACGGGAGAGAATGATGCGCCGTACCTTGCGTTCCTTGAGAGCCTTTACTGCCAATGAAATGGCGATGTAGGTCTTTCCTGTGCCGGCAGGTCCGACTGCAAAGATCAGATCTTTTTCATCGAAAGCGCGTACCACAGCTTGCTGATTGGCGCCTCGGGCTGAAATGCTCTTCCCTCGGACTCCATAAATGATATGATGCTCCGGTGGGGTAGGGGCAATCATCACCTCTCCGGCTACCACGCGGCGGATCGTCTCCTCATCTAAGGTATTGTACCGCTCAATATGCTCTGAAAGCAGATCCAATACATTTACTACTTGCTCGATCTCATCTTCGCGTCCAAGCAGTTTTAGCACGCCCTCCGTAGCAAAAATACGCACCTTCGGAAACAGATGTTTCAGAAGGGTTAGGTTTGCTCGGTTAACTCCATACAATTGAGTCGTATCTCCTCCCTCCGGGATGTATATTCGCTCTATTACCGACAATCTATTTTCCTCTTTACTTGTGCTGTCTTGACGCATTTTTACTACGCTGTACCGGACGCTTCTGCTGCGGTATCCTTCGGTGCAGAGTGCGCTACGGCAGCCTATGGCAAAGATAAACAAAAAGTACCTTATGATATTTCGTAATTCCCTAATAACCCCTTTGAAAAGGCTGATAAAAAGTATGACACGGCAATAAGGGACGATTATATTATGCGATATAGTGCATCGCTGAAAAAAAGTATAGATGTTTCGTTTGAAAGGTTCTGATGTTTCGATTGAAAGATACTGATGTTTTAATCGAAAGATACTGATGTTTTGTCTTGACCTTGTAGTGTGCTCTGCCGGCCGCATCTATTGTCCGAATGGAGTGGGTATGGAGGTTTATTTTGCGTCTCCATTCAGATGAGGTAAAAGTACCTTTAGTCGGGATCTTGTAGTAGCAGAGATACTGCAATAGCACCTCAGGGGGAGTCTAACGCAATGCAAATGAATGGCAAAAGCGGCTAATAATGATTACTTTTGCATAGAAAGGAGCATAAGAATACTTTATATGGCAAATTTGCAGCCCACAGACTTTACTGAAGCCACTCGCTTTGCGATGACGGCTACCACCTTGGCAGGTGTAGAACCTCAGCTAGCAGATGAATTAAAAGCTTTGGGGGCGACCCAGATAGAGATAGGTCGCCGCGTGGTTACTTTTGAGGGAGATCAGCAACTTCTGTACAAAGCCAACTACTCGCTCCGGACGGCGCTGCGCATCCTAAAGCCTATCCTACAGTTTCGTGCGACCGATTATGATGCCCTATATGAGCGTTTTGTAAAATTCAATTGGCATTTGTTGCTACCCTTGGAGGGGCGTTTCTTTATTGATACGGCTATTTTTTCGGAGCATTTTACCAATAGCCGTTACGCACTCTACCGACTGAAAGATGCCATTCGCGACTTTGATGCAGCAAGCAGCCATCCGCGCAATGTAGAGGCCTGTAAGGAGCGTCGTTGTGACTTGTGCCTGCATCTACATATATCCGGAGATCGGGTGGTACTTTCCTTAGATAGTAGTGGAGAGTCGCTACACCATCGTGGTTATCGAGCTGCCTACAACGAAGCCCCACTGAATGAGGTATTGGCTGCTGCCATTCTGTTAAAAGCAGGATACGATGGTTCGCAGCCGCTTATGGATCCTATGTGTGGGAGTGGCACATTCCTTATTGAGGGCGCCATGATTGCTTCGCATACACCGGCAGGACGCTTCCGTCCTGATTTCAATTTTAAGCATTGGCAAGATTTCGATGCCTCCTTGTGGAGTGAAGTGCGTGCCGAAGCAGAGAGCCATATTATTCCCATTGAAAAAACCATTTGGGGCAGCGATCGTAACTTCAAAGCTGTGGGGATAGCAGGCGCAAATGCAGCTCGTGCCGGCTTTAAAAGTCAGATACAGTTGGATCAGATAGATATAGTGAATGTAGCAGCACCCGACGAGCCTACACTCCTTGTCCTCAATCCTCCTTATGGAAAACGAATTGGACACGAGAATTTGGAGCAGCTGTACCGCAATATCGGTTCGGTGCTAAAGCATCAGTTCGGGGGATGTGAGGCATGGGTTTTGGCCTCCCCTCCGGAGCTGCTGACCCTTTTAGGATTGAAGCAAAAACATCGTGAAACGCTTTTTAATGGCGAACTGCAATGCGAGTTGCGTAGCTATGAGCTTTTCGAGGGAAAGCATAAGGCGTGGAAAGCCGATAAAGCTGAAAATAGGGCAAAACGTAGCATACCTACCGATAGCCGCACGCTATCCCCTTTTACTCCGGCACCGAACAGTGAAGCACAACCTCGTCGCAAAAGGGAACGAAGTCGCTTTATTGACGGGCACCCCTTACCTGATGCAAAGTCGTATGAGCGCCCGAGAGGCTATCGACAGGAAATACAGGTATTTGGCAGCGATGTAAATACAAAATCACAGAGAAGAAGAGAACCCGAACAAAAACGCAAAAGAAAAGAATGATACACCTTAAGAAAACGCTCAGACAAACTTTATTTGCCATTGCGCTCCTTTCCTTGGGCGCAGTATCCCTTCCTGCACAGCAGCCACTTACCATTGAGGTAGCTACGCCCGGAAGCAATGAATTTTACGAATCCTTCTATCCCGAGTATTTGTCCGGTCTGACCTGGCTCCAATCTACAGCAATTTGGCGACAGGAGGCTACCCTTCAAGGATGCACGCCCGGGGGTAAGAAGAGCGCGCTCCTTACCATAGAAGACCTATTCCGTTTGGTCCCCTCTGATGAGTATTTTGCACGTCTCAAGTCTTATGGCAAAGCTTTTCCCTATTATCAAGCTTTGGAGTGCGGATTGCTTGCCATCTACGGAGATAATGTATATCTGATTGATGTGGCACAGCAGAAGCTTGTGCGCACTTTTCCGCGAAAAGATGCCGACCAACAGCCTTATGAACTCTTAGAGTTTGACCCAAATGGAGCGTATGTAGTAGCCCGTAGCGCAAAAGGGGTCTTAGGGATTCTTACCCCTACCCAATTTACCGAAATAGCTACTAATGAAGGAAATGAAATAGTCTACGGTGAAGCAGTGCACCAGAGAGAATTTGGCATTGAGAAGGGAATTTTCATCAGTCCTAAAGGGGACCAAGTAGCCTTCTATCGAATGGATCAGAGCATGGTGCCGGAGTATCCCATTGTGGACTATATCAGCAACGAAAAGGCTGAGGTAAAGCCGCTTCGCTATCCGATGGCAGGCGATCGCAGCCATCATGTAACCATCGGTATCTATAAGGTGGCTACAGGAAAGACAATATATCTGGAAGCGCCGAGCGACAAGGAGACTTTTCTTACCAATATAGCGTGGACGCCCAACGCTAAGCAGATACTTGTCGCTGAGGTGGCGCGACACCAAGATCGCTGCACACTGAACGAATATGACGCAACGAGTGGGCATTGCATCAGAACGCTCTTTGAAGAGTCTGATCCTAAGTATGTAGAGCCGCAAACCCCGGCTATTTTCCTGAATGACGGCACCGGTCGCTTCCTATGGCTCTCCCGTAGAGATGGGTTCAATCATATTTATCTTTATGATCGTGGCGGTAAGCTTTTGAAGCAGATCACAAAAGGCGACTGGGAGGTGTTGGAGGTAAAGGGCTTTGCCGATAAGAAGCGACAGATCCTTTTCACCTCTACAAAGGCTTCTCCTTTAGAAGAGCGTTTCTACTCCGTAGCGATAAAGAGTGGCAAACTCACCGATCTGACTCCTCAAAGAGGGGTGCATTCCGTGGTAAGTAATGAGGAGGGTACGGCATTCATTGACCAATTTACATCGCCTGAAGTAGCACGTCGCATCTCACTCATCAATACCAAGGGAAAGAAACCAACGACCCTATTGGATGCAAAGGATAAAACGAAAGCTTTCGTGATGCCTACCGTTACGCTGGATTCACTTACGGCAGACGATGGAGCTACCAAACTTTACTACCGCATAATCAAACCCTCTAATTTTGATCCCGCAAAGAAGTATCCGCTTATTTTGTATGTGTACGGAGGTCCTCATGCACAGATGATCAACTGTACGCCTAATTACGGGGCCGGAGGTTGGGAACTCTACATGGCTGAGCAGGGATATATCATGCTTTGCTTGGATAATAGAGGCTCAGCAAACCGAGGAAAGGCCTTTGAAGATGTGATCCACCGTCAAGTGGGTACCGTGGAAATGCGTGACCAAATAAAGGGTGTGCGCCATTTAATGGCTGAGCCTTGGGTGGACAACAATAGAATCGGTGTCTATGGGTGGAGCTTTGGCGGCTTTATGACCACTAATTTGATGCTTTCCTATCCGGAGATCTTCAAAGTAGGTGTAGCCGGTGGACCCGTAATGGACTGGAGATACTACGAAATTATGTACGGAGAGCGCTACAACGATATGCCGCAAGAGAATCCCGAAGGCTATAAGGCAAACAATCTTACGCTGCGTGCCGGTGATCTGAAGGGACGACTCTTATTGATTCACGGGGTGATCGATAATGTAGTGCTATGGCAACATGCACAACGCTTTGTACAAGCTGCCATTAAAGCCGGTACAATGCCCGATACATTCTACTATCCTACGCATGAGCATAATGTAAGAGGTAACGATCGTGTCCACCTCAATAGAGTAATAACTCGGTATTTCCAAGATCACCTATGAGCATCTTATATTTCAAAAAGAGTGACGAACGCGCCGACGATAAAACAGTAAATTTTGATTCGGTTATGGAAGAAAAGCGAGAAAAAGGGCTACTTCGTGTGCTACTGATCGGTAGCGGTGGTAGAGAAGCGGCTATGGCATGGAAAATATCTGCCAGTCGAATTGTTGAAAAGCTCTATATAGCGCCCGGCAATGGCGGTACAGAGAACTATGGCATTAACCTACCTCGAGTAAAAGGTTCCGACTTTGAGTCGGTGGCAGAGGCTGTGCGGCAGTACAATATCAATATGATTGTTGTGGGGCCGGAAGCTCCTTTGGTAGAGGGTATAGTCGATTGGTTTGAAGAGCGTCGGGAGCAGTTCCCCGACTTAGAGATAGTGGGCCCTAATGCTGCGGGAGCTCGCTTGGAGGGTAGTAAGGCTTTTAGTAAGGCCTTTATGAAGCGCTACGACATACCTACTGCACGTTACCGCTCTTTTAAGCCTGAAGAGTTGGAGTTGGCTGAGCATTTCTTGGACACACTCCAAGCGCCTTATGTGCTTAAAGCGGATGCCTTGGCTGCCGGAAAGGGAGTAATCATTGCGGAAGATCGTACTCTGGCCGACAAAGCGTTGCAGGAGCTGTTTGCCGGGGTATGGGGAGAGAAGGGACAGCAGGTAGTTATTGAGGAATTTCTCTCCGGTCGGGAGTGCTCTATGTTTGTGGCTACGGACGGAGTGCACTACACGATTCTGCCTGAAGCAATGGATTATAAGCGAATCGGGGACAATAATACCGGTCCTAACACAGGCGGAATGGGTGCGATCAGTCCGGTTCCTTTTGTAGATGAAGCCTTTGTAGAGAAGGTGAAAACGAGGATTATTGAGCCCACACTAAGGGGACTTCAAGAGGATGGCATTTGCTATAAAGGCTTCCTTTTCCTTGGCTTAATGGAAGTGAAGGGGAATCCGTACGTAATAGAGTACAACTGTCGAATGGGAGACCCCGAGACACAAGCGGTAATGCTGCGTATAAAAAGTGATTTTGGCAGGTTGCTAAAGGCATTAGCTACGGAGCAGTTGGATAAGTATGATATGGAAACGGATGAGCGCGCTGCTTGTTGCCTGGTTTTAGCTTCAAAAGGATATCCCGGCAGCTATGTAAAAGGCTTTGAGATCCTTCTCCCTGAACCCTCCTTAGATTCTATTATATTCCAGGCAGGTACACGACGTACCGATGGCAAACTGGTAACCGATGGAGGACGCGTACTCTCAGTAGCTTCTTATGGATCTACGGTAGCAGCGGCATCCGGCAGATGCTATACGGTAGCGGAGCAGATACTCTTTGATGGGAAGAACTACCGTCACGACATAGGTAAGGTATAGAGTAGAATGGCTTACGAAAAGTACTCGAAAGGGCTTCTCGTAAGCCTAATAGTAGCTTCTGTTGCCGTTGTGCTGGGGAGCTGCTTTGTGGGTAAACAGAGCACTGAGGTGGTCGGTATGCGGGGTTTCGTTTGCCCTGCCTACCTGCTGAGTTCAATCGCTCTATTATGCTTCTTTGCTGCTTTGTCCTTGGCGCACTATCGTGTGGTGCATTACCTTCCTTTTAGAGAAGAAGAGCGGCTGAGAACCTCTATTGTAGCCCTTCTACTGGTAATGTGCTTGCCGGACGCTTTCTTAGGGAAAGAAGCGCTCTTTGCTCTGCTTCCCATGCAGATTATCAACTTATACTTATTTGCGGATTCTAAGCCGAATCAAGAGGCCTCTCCCTACCGAGCCACCTCCATAGGCTTCTGGTGTGTAATTGCTGCACTCATTTGGCCCCCGGCTCTATTGTTGTTGCCTATTTCACTTATCAATATGCTGGCGGGAGAAAGGAGCGGACAGCTAAAGAGTATGCTTGCGCTTTTCTGTGGTGTAGTGGCTACTGCGCTTTGTGTTACTCCTTTTCTTGTACTATACCCCGAGGCTCTGTTGCCGCAGCTCTCCTATTTTGCAGAGGCATTTGTACCGCAGCCGATATGGCTTGGGGTGCATTTCGGGTTGCCTACCCACTGTTTTCTAATCGCTCTGTTGCTCTGTGCTGTACTTACGCTACTTGTCCGATTGGGATACAGTGAACCGACGAAGGTGATTACAAGGCATCAAATAGCTTCCCAGCTGAGATACCTCTATTTACTGCCTTTTGCCCTCTTTTATACCCAGCATATGGTAGGGCTCTTTCTCTTAGTGCTGATACCTCTCAGCGAAGTAGCTGTGTTTAGCTTCAGGCAATTCGGCAAAAAGCTGCATCTATTCTTTTTCTTTGCCCTACTGCTTTTGGCTATTACTATTCAGGTCATCAGCCGGTAGTGCTATGCCTATCCCTCTAAGGGGTAGAACATTTCAATCACTTTCAGCAAGTTGTCGATGAAGAACTTAATAGAGAGAGCTAACAATATAACGCCAAAGAACTTACGCAATACGTAGATACCGCTTTTCCCTAACCAACGCTCCAGTATAACTACAAAGCGTAGCATGAGCCATATTAGTATGGCATTTATAAAAATAGCGAAAACAATATTGGAATAGGCGTAACCTGCTGTGCGGAGGGTTAAAAGGGCTGTGAAAGAAGCAGCGCCTGCAAATAATGGAAAAACAAGTGGTACCATCGTGGCGCTCCCTCCTGAGGCAGTATCGTCTTTGAATACCTGCACACCAAATAGCATCTCCACCGCCAATACGAAGAGTACAATTGCCCCGGCTACGGCAAAACTATTGATATCCACACTGAAAAAGTTTAGCATAGGCTCGCCCACAAATAGGAAAGCAAGTAGCATAATCAATGTGTAGATAGCTACGCGGTTCGGTGAATAGGGCTGCTTCTTATCCTTAAGGCTGAGTACAATTGGGATGGCGCCGATTATATCAATTGAAACAAAAAGTACCATAAAGGCAGAGAATGCCGATTTGAAATCAAACAAACTAAGGTCGTGTAATATTCTTTCCATAGATATTCTTATAATATGTTTTTCATGTGGATTTAAGGATTAGCCGTCTGGCGTTAGAAGCTCCCTTCCACGTTGCAAAATTAAATATTTTGTATCATTTAAAAGATACAGCTATTGGGATAGAAGGGTTAAGCGAACGAACCCAAATGGATAATTCGTATGCAGTGCATGGGTAAGGGATTCGGCGTGCGGGAGCAACAAAAAACAAGCAAAAGGGTAGCTCGATGGAATAAAAAAGCTGCTGAGTCGTCTACCCCCTCCTGTATGTGTGCAGTGGCGTGCTTAACCCAATCCACAGAGCGCAACCATGCGATTTGCTTCAGGTAGTTGAAGGTTGTGATCAGGATAAAATATAGGGACGCAAAATATTACGTCCCTATACTCTTGAGCGTACCGCTCCCTTTGAGATCCTGTCTATTAGCTCCGTTGGAGCAGGACTAAAGCAGGTAGCACATCGCTTCCCGCGTAAATGCATCGAAACGTATTAGGCGGCTTAAGCGAGATGCACTCCATTACAGGTTATCGCGATGACATTGTCCTAATTTCAGCAGGGAGTGCTATTTCTGTGCTGTCCGCTCCTCGTTTGCCTGTATAGGTACCATTGGGCAGATCTGAAAGCACATAGTTATTGGCTTTCCGAGCCCCCACTACATGTTCAGTTAACGCAGTAGACACCACATTAGCCAGCATGCCTAAAACGCCACCACCATTAACTACGGAGCAATCTACTGTAACTTTAACATCCTTGCGAAATAGCTCTTCGTCCGTTTTACCGGAGCGAAGGATGTATTCCATCTCTACATTAATATTATTGAGCAAAGGTGCCTTTTGCCACTTCTTGATTACGGTGAAGAGAACGGCATCTGCATGGTATACCTGATAGAAGGGTTTTAGCGTTCCATCTATAAAGCGTTCAGCATCATCAGCACTCTCAGACTGAAGTAGTTCTTGAGAGAGGAGAGGCGAAAAAACATAGTATCCCCTATCCACAAGCGGACGATAGAGAGTGGCATATACAGCCTCCTTGGCATCAACCTTATTCGTTTCGTTAATCGGAGGCATTACCAAAATGGAGATGGGTGCCTCTGAATAGATCTTAGCATAGGCTTCACCACGCGTGGGACCCTTCTTCAACAATCCGCATGAGGACAAGAACAAGGCACTTAGGGCTACAGCTGTTGTAAGGATAAGAAAACGTGTTTTCATTTTTCAAACTGCTTAATAATCCTACCTATAAAGGGTGCACTTTCGGGATAGAGAGCCACTTCTTTCTTTAAAAGAGCAAGCCCTTCCTCTTGCTTTCCTTCTTTCAGCAACAAGTATCCGTATTCTGCATAAATCCCCGGGGGTACAGCTCCGCGGGATCCTCGCTGTTCATTGATTAGCTTTTCGTAAGTCTTAATCAATTTTTCTCGATCCTCAGAAGTGTGGCTTTTACTATACTTGTAAACTACATTATCGTAGTTATACCACGAGTAAAGTGGCTTCTGTGTACCACATCCCGATAAACCGAGAAGAAGCGAGAGGGCTAACGCTGCTATTGATAAGCATTTCCGTCGCATAGTATAATCCTTTCTTTTCTATATTTTTTGATTATTTCAGTACGATAACGCGATTCTTTCGGGTAGAAAGGAAAATCGTATACTCATAGAGCTTTTGTCCCGGTCTTCCGTCCTCCAACTGTTCATAGACCTGAACAATGTGCTTGCCTGGGGTCGTGGGGATTGGGGTGCCCTTTCTAATAGCATCAGTTTCAGCCACAACTTTTACAGAATGACCTATTCCCTTATCAATAAAGAGTAACACGGTATCGCCTTTCTGCACTCCGTTGGAGGCAACGGTAACGTATGCTGTGTCCTCATATCCCCCTGTTCCTGTTTTTACACTGCCACAAGAGGTTATGCCCCCAAGCCAGAACAAGGCAACTATGGAAACAAGCCAAAATGGCGCAATAATTCTTTGCTTCATTTTATTTCCTCTATATAACAACTATTGATATCTTCTGGAAGAGCTCCCTCTACAAGAGATACAACGGCACCTTCGTTATACACATTGTCTCCAAAAAGAGCATCTATAACAATTGAGGCGCACTTTTTGCCTGGCAGATCCATCATGGTACCTGTCTGTGGGTTCTTTACTCTTTTGCCACGGATAAATACATCAAACTTATCCCCCACTTTCAAACCTTGGCTTGCGCCTCCTGCAATAAAGATGCCGTCCGCATCTGAGCTAATGATATAGGTTCGCCACGGACGATCGCTACACTTGTTGATTACGTTTTCTACCAATTGATCCATTGCGGATGAAATGGCCTTATCACTCAGCGTTGCATCATAGCCTGACTTTCCTCCAAATCCAAGGGTCGTTTTGCTGGTAAGCTCGGCATATCCTTTGCCCTCTTCGCTGTAAATAACCATACTGCTTTTGGCATCCACCAACCGTAGGCTCACAGCAGCCTCTACCGTTTGCGTTTTGGAAGCAGAAAAGAGGTCACTTTTGCCGGTCGTTTTGCGCCCGAACTCTGTAATGGACCCTAATATTACGTAATCGGCAGCTATACGCTCCGACTGTTGCCCTTCCTCAACTTCGGAAGCCAGCTTATCGGCATCCGAACGTTCAAGGAGGATAAACTTGCCGGATGCTGCCAATTTGGCGGAAAGTATGTCCAACGCCTGCTTTGCCATCGGGTCATTTTCCCTATCGTAAAAGATTCCTTTTCCGTATTGCGTTTCGTTAGAGAAACGACCAATGGCTACTTTCCACTTAAGCGCACGTCCCGATGGTGCATTCTGCGCCTCGGCCGTGAAAGATGTACAGAAGCAGCATACCGCTACTAAAAGAGGCAATGCCTCCCAAATACCTTTTCTCATATTCGTTTTACTACCAAGTGTAGGCAAAACCTACCGATACGTTCATTCCGTTATACTCGTTGAAGTGCTGATAATCCAATCCGAGCAGCAGGTTCCAACGGTGCGTAGTAAAAAAGCGCGCGTGCATACCTGCACCCAAAAAGAAACCTTTTACGCCTTCTTCTATCGATTTGTTGCCACTTTTCATAACTGTGGCCGCTCTTCCGTATCCGAGCAATGCCCTGGGAGTTAGGGCGATTGTGGGGAAGCACCATGTAAATGAGGGACCAACTGCCAAATGGGAGATATTGGTTGTAGCGGTAACTTTATACTCGTTGTAGTAAGCACTGTGCGCATAGGTAGTACCGCCAAACGAAAGGGCAATACCAAAGCCGCTTTTGCCTATTCCAAAGTTAAAGTCAGCGGGATTGAAGCCCATTCCGACACTGCTTTCAAAATCGGTTGCCATACCGAGGTTTAAACTGTAATAGCTAACGCGGGACGCATTGCGTAAGGGAGTGCGGAGCTGCACGCTACCGCGAACGATTTTCTTCACGTCACCTATCGGATAAACTAGTCTATTCCCGTCACCGGTCTCAAAGGTGAGCGTCTTGCCCGGTTCCTCTTCTACAATTCTACCCTTCAGGACGGAGCCGTTTTGAAGATAAATTTCGTCCACCGTCCTATTCTGTGCCCATGCTACAGAGCCGGCAAACAAAACAAACATCACGCTCGTAAAGAGCAAAATGTGTAAATTCTTCATCACTTTCATAATTTCTGTGTTTGTGTTATTAAGTTATACTCTGAATCAAAGTTGAATAGAGAAAATGGCAATAGGAGTAAGCAGCGGTAATTATGGTGCGTGCACCAAGTATCTCCACCCTCTTCTGGCCTGTTATTTCCCAACGGAGCAATGCCAAGCGCTCTCATTTGCCTAAAGTCCATTCCTTAAATGGTGTTTTCCCTCTGCAAAGGTATATACTTTTTCTTCAAATTGCATCTATACTTTATTGTGGTAAAGTACTCCATAAGGCATTAAAAAAGATCTGTATCTATGGGATAAAAGGTATAGATGTTTTGTTTGAAAGGTTCTGATGTTTTGTTTGATAGATCTATATCTTTTTTTGCGCTGCTCTGATGAAGCTTTTCTTCCTTATGCCCGTATGGGTAAGAAAGAAACTAACTCGCTCACAAAGAGGGGCTACCTCCGTAAGAAAGTAGCCCCGACTCTATCCTCAAGTCCTTGACTCTATTTTTCTACCACGAGCTGCGCTTTGCCGGCCGAGTGTGCACTATAATCAGGTGCGTAGAGGGATTGCAGCTCAGCGACTCCGGCGAAAAAGTGTCCGTGGCGATCCACCACAGCTTCATAGCTTAATCGATGCAGCCCTTTTGGGAGATGCTCTATGTAAAAGCGCTCTTCACTATCTCTTATCTCGCGATAGAAAGAGAGACTGCGCCAATTATACTGATAGCCACTTACGCCAATACCCGGTTCTAATGCAGCACTTCGCATATCCCGAATGACTACAAAGTCTAATGTCTCTTTGGCATCAATGATTAGTTCCACCGTAATGACGTCACCTATGCGCAACTGATTCTCATGTAGCGTATCTAAGGGCTCTAAGCGTTTGGTCCCATTCTCTGCGGTAATATGACGGAATAGTTTCCGAGATACCGACAAAGCTTCGTTGGACGATGCTTCAATGCCTTGTGCCGGATGGGTAAAGGAAGCCACTACTGCCCCCCAAGCAATACCCTTCTCTTCCTTCAGAGCGGTAAGGCTTTGCGGAGCCTGCTCCTTATCAGCGAGGGTAATTTGCTCCTTAATGATAGGCGCAGCCACACCGGAGGCCGTCGGATCTACGTGGGTGGTAAATTGCTTTCCTGAGGAGAGGGTTACGCGTACCGGGCCGTTGTACGTCATAATAGGAGCTGTATTGTGGAAAAGGGTTGCCAGTACCATAGACGTAGATATATCGTCTTGTTGGCGTGTTGTGCGCATCTTGTTGAGCAACCATACTTTCATCTCCTCTATTTTAGCAGCTTCTTCCGGATAGAGCGAGAGAGCCTCTATGGCTGCACATTGGGTGCGAATCTGTGTCCACTCTCCATAGCGCGATCCTTCTCTAATCATTAAACCTCGCTCTCCGTCCGCATGTAGATACTCCACAAGTCGTCTCTTCGCTTTGTCGGCTGTAAGGCTATCGCCTTTTTTATGCAGCGCCACGATGAGATGCGAAAGACTCTTCATCCGAAGCCGAGGTAACTCCTCTTTCGCCTCCTTGAAGAATGCCTGAATCATCTTATCACCGGAGCGAAGATCATTGGGACGAATGAGCGCTGCGAGATAGAGCCAGTCAATCTTTTCGGTGACAGAGAGGTATCGCAGCTTACGTAGCTCCTTGTCATACTCTTCTCGCGTCTTACTTAGTGAGAAGTCATAGGCTCTACTAACCACATCTTGTAGATCGCTGTTTGTATCTATCGCCTCCATGTGGGCAATGAGGTAGAGGATATACTGCGTAATGTAGCTGCTGCTCTCCATTCCGGGCATCCAGCTAAAGCCTCCATCACTATTGCGTAGCCGGAGAAGGGCTTCCAGCGCGCTCTGTTCGGCACGCTGCATCAAAGCGGAATCGAGTAGCACAGTAAGACGATCTAAAGAAGCTTGCTCTTTTAGTGCATCTCGGAGGAAGGGGGTTTGGTGGGTGTCTGCTATTCGTTTCTCCGGATCAGTCAATAGTTTGCTTTCCGGACGTTTGCCGGTAGCGGCACGTATTTCTAACAAACGCTTAAAGGCAGGCTCTTTGCGGAGCAGGCTCTTTGCCACACTGTTTGTATAGAGGGAGAGTGCATTGCTTACTGCATCCTCCTCATTCGTGGTAAGCAGAAGGGGCAATTCGTCTAAAGCACCCCATAAGGGATTACCCATTACGTCAATGTACAAAGTGCGTTGTTGCGCTTCGTTGCTCCCCTTTGAGAAGAGAGCCGACAGATCTATTGTACGCGCCTTACCGGCTCTCAAAAGGAAAGGAATGCTCTCAATAAATGGTTTGCGAATAGCAAGCTGAGGAATGAGACGTTCTTCGCCATCACTCCGTGTGCCGGCATCCGCTACGATACGGCATTTCACGAAAGAGCGATTCGCTATATACGATAGATCAAAAGAGTATGTGGCATTGGAGGCAGGAGCTAAAGAGAAAGCCTGCTCGCTGCGGTGAAGTACCTCATCGGTAAAAGCATCCAACTGCTCTAAATAAACTATGCCCGACAGCTCGGTATTGCCCTTATTGCTGAGAGTGGCAGCCATTGAACTCTTGTCTCCTTCTCGTAGGTAGCGCGGGAAGTTGGTGGTCAGAGATAGCTCTTTGTCCACGGTAAAGTGCTCCACTAGCTCGTAGCTCTGTAGCTCCTTATTAAAAGCAAATAGGGCAAGCTTGTAGCGAGTGAGCGAATGGGGTAGCTTGAAGTGTAGAGTAGTTTCTCCCTTTTCATTTAGCCTCTCAGCAGGAAGCCAAAAAGCGGTCTCTGCAAAGTCACTCCGTAACTCTGGAGCTGCATGCTTGGTTGCACTATTATCGTTTCCACGTGCTGCTTGTACGACTACTTCGTCTAAAGCAACTTCCTCTTTAAGGGCTTGCTTCGCATTCGCTTCTTTAGCTTCGTAGCTCGTTGGGGCCGCATTCATCATCCTCATAGTGACCGGAGCTCTACTCCCATACAAGGCGCCACCCAAAGCCTCCGTTATGAAATATGGAGAAGATATAAATATAATATCATATGCCCATGGTGTGTCATAACGGGGAGAATTGCAGTTAAAGTAATAGCTCATATGCCCCCCTGTGAGTAAATAGGGAGAATAGAAACCCCTGAAGGGTGTGGGCGGAGTATGGCTTTGCAAAGAAGGCATCCGGTAGGGTTCAAAAGCTTCTAAGGAGGCGTCAAATGCCCAAATGGCAAGTTCTGCCGGATAATGGCGACCCAGTGAATCGGTCAATGAGATCCCTAAGGTAACCTCTTCTCCGGGTTTGTACTGCTTACTCAGTCTGTTGATGCGCAATGAAGGAGTGGGTTGCTGCTTTTGTCGGCAAATTTCCTCTTGATCAGTATACACTCTGCCGTGAGAGACGGAGAAAAACTGCACCGTAGCCTTATCAATTCCCTTTGGAATAGGTATTTCAATGATACGTTGCTCCTTGTGAAGTACGATGGTCTCTTTGCGCAGGTCTTGCTCCGGAGTAAAGAGATACATATAGATGGTACGTTCCTTTTCAGACGAAGAAAGAAGGAAGGAGGCCGGTTGTGTAGCTGAATACTCCTTTTTGATGGGGTAAACAAAGAGCTTCTCTTTATGCACGGCAGGGGCATTCTTTAGATTAAATAGAAGAAAGTCCTCTTTTGCCTCACTCTTTACTCCCTTGTACTCGGTATTCATATAGAGCCGATAGTATCCCGCCGGTAGTGCTTTGAGTGCAGCGGTGGGAAGAGGCTTACCACTCTCAAAGGTGCCGGAGAGCAACGCTCGCGTGGTATCGCTTGGAGATGCCACATAGTATCGGCCACTTAAGGCGAGTTCCTTTGCGGCATAGTCTTTTGTTGTAATGCGCCAGGCTTGTAGTAATTGCTCAATGGGCTGCTCTTTTAGGAGGGAGCTTGCCAAAGAGACGCACTCTTTGCCGGTATTGAAGAAAAATGATGCTGTGTGCGTCTCTCCCGCTTTACCGGTAATGGATACCTCCAGTTTATAGCTTATAAAAGCGTCGTGAAGAGGTGTTGAAGCCGTATTGGCATAGCGACTTGAATCGCTTTCGGATAGGCGAAGCTCCGTTAACGGAAGAGTGAATACTCCCTTGCTATCTGTGGTGCCGCTACCCTCTGCGATTAGATAGTTTTCGTTGCTTTCGTAGCGATAGTATGGATAGCGATAGGGCGATGCCTCCAGACGATAATGCACAGCGGCTTCCTCAACCGGAGCAGAGGCATAGTATAGTGCCGTAGCTGATAGCGTAATGGACTGTCCATAGTAGGGGGTTTGCTGCAAGGTATCTATCTTTACCTCAAACGTAGGACGCTTGTATTCTTCCACACGGAAGGTTACGTCATCGTAATCCTCCGTATCCGTAGAGAGTGTGAGCCGGTAGGTAGTAGCGGTAGATTCACTCGGAAGCGTAAAACAACCGGTAAAGGATCCATAATCATTGGTTTCAAAGTGGCCGATAATATGCTCCTCACCACTTTTTTGATCATAAGCTGTGACAGAGACTTTCTCTCCCGGAATAGGGGATTTTTGACCTTCTTGTGCATGATATAGCATCCCCTTGAAGTAAACCTTTTGGCCCGGTCGATAGAGTGCCCTGTCAGTAAAGAGTGTGGCAGCTATGTCGTCCGATGAGCCTCTACTTCCGCTTGAGCTCCACTGCCTCGCTACCGGCGCAAAAGTATCCTCATCCGTATAGGCAAGACTCTGTATGGTCCATTGTTCGGCAAGCAGAGTGTAGTGCACCATGCCGTTGCTATCGGCTTTATCTATGCGTGTGTGTACCTTGCCATTCTTTTTGATCCACTGAACGAAAGAGGCTCCCGGCAGAGGCTTCCCCTCTGTGGCGTCAACAAGAAGAGCCTCCCGCTTGCTGCCTGCCTTTCGATACAACCGCATTACATTGCTTACATGGAGCAACGTATAGTCTTTTTTCTGAATCCACTCCTTTTGACGCTGATCGATAGGGGTAGGAATGGCTTCGATGATGTACACCCCTAATGGTAATGCTGCGTAGGTAAAGGTCGTATCGGTGTACTCGTAGTTTTCGTTACGTACGGGTTTTATTTCAATCGTTTGGTAAGGGGTGGCTATAGCGAGCAGGGCTTTGCGTTTTTGTTCTTCGGTGCTGTAACGTTGTAAGGTCTTTGTGAGCACTGCTCGGGGGTCAGCAATATGGTATAACTTAAGGGTAACACGCTCTATCTCTCTATACGTTAAGTTGATTTTAAGTGGAGCCTCCGGATCGTTTTCCCCCTCATTTATACTCAAATTAAGCAGGGGTTTCCGAATCCAACAGAGCATTTCTTCTGCTCTCTTGGCGGCGTGCGAGCGAGGCTTCTCTCTGCTGATACGCTCTGCTATGGTAACGGCTTCTTGATTGCGATTGAGCTTTCTTAAAACATCAGCTTTGTCCGCATAGAGCTCATACAGATGCTCCGAGTGAGGTATTAGCGGTTCAAATTCTCTGATGAGTGAATCGTACAATGCGAGGCTCTTGACGCCATCTTCTCCGGGGAGCATACGGTAGCGCAGCCTCTTGTAAACCAGCTTGGATATATGATCCGGAGCTTGTGTTTCGGCAGCAAGCAGCTCTTGTAAGTACCGCTTGGGCAGATTGTCTCGTTGGGGCTGCACGGCACCGGGAGTAAACCCTTCGACTATCTCGGAGTAGGTCAGCGACATATACTCAGGATGAACCAAATGAGAGATACTCGACAGCGTACTCCACTCAGAGTCAACCAGCAAAATAAGCATATCCATTACTGCATAGCGTAGATTGTGCTTAAACTCATTCGCTGCATTTCCGCTAAAAAAGATGTGCGGATAGCGAAGCGTAGACAGGCTGCCCAGAGAGGAACTTAATGCGGTGAACTGCTCCCACTCGCTACTGATCTCTTGTAGGTATTGCGCTGCGGACCAAAGCTTTATTTGCTCTATGGGTAGCTCTTCGGTACGTTGCCTATCTTGTTTCTCTGAATAGTCCTCATATATAGATGCATAGTAGTAGATGAGAAAGGCTTTTAGTAACGCACGATCAGCCTCTGCTAACCAACGCTCTTCACTGTAGCCTTTGAGCTTGGCTATGGCGTACCCCGGCTCATTGCCTAAAGTCTCACTAAATAAGAGAAGTGACGCTTGCGTATATTCTGCCGAAGCCTTGTCCTGCTTCGCTAAATGAGCGATTTTCTCTAGCTGCTCTAGCCCGGACTTGGGTAGGCCATTGGCTTTTGCTTTATCCCATTCCTTCCATAAAGCCGAATAACGTGACTGCGCACCAAGCGACATAACTGAAATCAATAGAACTAACCCGATGGATAGGAGGCGTTCAACTCCCGATTTTATCTTACATGAAAAGCATTTCATAGCTATCTAATATTAAAAAGTTAATAGCCAATACAGAGCAAATGTACAAAAATATCTTATATAGCTTGGTGAAAGATGACTCTTGAAAAAGAGATTACGCTGTAGCTTAGATCTAAAGCTGTGCGCCTACTTCCGTAGAACAAAATGGGGCGAAAGTGTAAATACTCTCGCCCCATTGGATCGGTATACAGAATAAACTATAAAGGCTTGATGTAAGCGCGGCGTGTTTTATGATGCTTGCGCTCAAAGTAATTCCATTGCAGCTGTACGCTCATATTAGTTTCAAGCTCCGGGTTGCTCTCTGCATACTTAGCTCCCGAATTGCGGAAGTAGGGGATTAGGTCGTTGAATATAAGTGCGTTGACCCCTCTGTTTTGATATTCCGGAAGAACTCCCATTAGGTATAGGTCAATCACTTGTGGGCGTCCTTTGAGTGCTCTCAGAAGCGGTATGAACCCTAAGGGATATAACTTGCCGTTAGCCTTGCGTAGTGCCTTACTCAAGTTGGGCAATGCCACGCCGAAGCCTATTATCTTTTGGTCTTCCTCTCGCTTAATAAGTGTGACAAAGTCAGGGCGAAGAAGCGGCATATACATCTTTGAGTAGTACTCTATTTGTCGGTCCGACAGCTGAGAGAAGCCATAAAGGTTGGCATAGCACTTATTGATCAAATCAAATACAACAGGCCCATAAGGGACCAAATCCTTCGATTTTTTTATTTTCAGTACGGATATACCGTATTTTTGCTCCACCAATCGGGCTATGCGTACATGCTTTTCGGGTATGGAGTCGGGTATGGTAATGAGGTATTCTTTCCAATCCTGATCTTTCATAAAGCCGATGCGCTCCAGCTGCTTGGGATAGTAGGCATAGTTGTAGATTGTGATCATAGTGCTCATATGATCAAAGCCCTCCACGAGCATGCCTTCTTTGTCCATATCGGTAAAGCCCATGGGGCCATGGAGCATATCCATGCCTTTATCTTTCGCCCAACGTGAAACGGCATCAAAGAGCGCATCCACTACTTCGTTGTCATTGATAAAGTCTACAAACCCGAAGCGTGCATGCTGTTGATTCCAAGCTTCATTGGCACGATGATTGATAATGCCGGCGATACGCCCTACTATTTGTCCATCCCGATAGGCAAGAAAATAAATAGACTCACAAAACTCAAATGCAGGGTTTATATCCCTATCTAACGTCTCCATTTCGTCCTTTATGAGGACAGGTACGTGATAAGGATTACTCTTGTACAGCTCATTTCCGAAGAGAACAAAACGCTTCAGCTCTTCTTTACTCTGTACCTCCTTGATTTCAATTGCCATATAAGAATAGTCTCGTTATCTTATTTATTACCAGGTCTCAAAAATAGTGTATTACACTTTATTCTCTGCAACTGCTTGTACTACATTAAGGGCATAATCGCCAAAATGCTCGCATTCATCTACTATATCCAAGTAGATCACACTCTCTTTATAAGCGTACTTTTTGGCTTTGAGGTCTACCATATCACGCTGTATGAGTGAATCGCGCATGTTGTCTATTTCGTTTTCTATATCGTAAGAAGACAGTGCGTCTTTGGCGGTTACGTTGTGCTTATTGAGTACTTCCACCATACGCACGGCACTAGTGCGGGTAAGATCCAACAAAGCATTGAGAGACTGTATAAGGGCGCTGTTGAGTTTGACATTTTGATTATGGGCACGCATAAGGGCACGTCCCATGCTAAAGCAGGAGTCGCCCATACTCTCTATCTCACTTGCGGCACGCATGGTCTGACGTACACTGGCTTTCCCCTCGCTACTAAGATCGCCCTCACTGACACGTGTAACGAAATTAACAATCTCCACCTCCAAGCGGTCGCAGATATTTTCATTCTTTTCAATTTCGTTGTAGCGTGCCAATACGATTGATTCATCCTCTGCATTGAGCTGTTCCTGTACGAGTCGGAGCATCTCTAAGGTGCGATCTCCGAATGCCCCCATCTCCTTATGTACTTGGAAGAGTGAAAGCTCGCTTACACTCAGCATACGGGGAGAAAGGTATTTGAGGTGGCTGACTTCAGATTCTTCATCTTTCTTCTTATCTCTGATAACCAACTTACAAATACGTTCAATTTGTGGTACAAACCATATCAGCACCAGTACATTACAGAAGTTAAACAGGGTGTGGAAGAGTGAAATACCGATAGAGACACAGGTGCTCATGGTCAATATTTCTTGCTGTAGGGCGTGGAGTGTAGGGTCAGCTATCGGCTCATTTCCTGTAATAAGCGACATCTCGGCCGCTCCGTAGCTTTCGCTTAGTTGAATGGCATACCCATGCAACGCATGTGGATCTCCGCAGATAGCCGTACAAATATTAGCCACTAAGTGTGTGAAGGGATAGTAGACGATGAGTACCCAACAGACACCGGTTATATTAAAAAGGAAGTGTGAGAAGGCCGTTCTCTTAGCTGCTTCGGATGCTTTCAGGGCTGCTAAGTTGGCTGTAATAGTTGTACCGATATTTTCGCCCAATACCATTGCGGTAGCCATCTCAAAGGGTATCCAGCCCTTGCTACACATAATCAGTGTAATTGCTACGGTAGCACTGGAAGACTGTACGATGATAGTGAGAATGGTACCGATAAGGAGGAATATGAACACGGAGAGGTAGCCCATATCCGTATAGCGCTGTAGGAAGGCAAGTGCATCCGGATTGCTCTGTAGGTCGGGCATACTGGTCTTGAGAAACTGTAAACCGAGGAAAAGCAAGCTAAAGCCTACAATGAATTCTCCCCATGCTACCCGATTAGACTTCTTAGAAAAGAACAGAGGCACTGCTATCGCAAGTAGGGGTACGGCAAAAGAGGCGATGTCCACTTTGAATCCCAATAGCGATATAATCCAAGCCGTGACGGTCGTACCGATGTTGGCGCCCATAATCACGCTGATGGATTCTGCTAAGTTGAGCAATCCTGCGTTTACAAAGCTAACCACCATCAAGGTGGTAGCTGAGGAACTTTGTATTAAAGCGGTTACTACGATACCGGTTAGTACGCCAAGGACGCGATTGGAGGTCATGGCGGATAGGATAGAGCGCATACGTTCGCCCGCTATTTTCTGCAGGCCCTCGCTCATTACCTTCATCCCATAGAGGAATAGCCCCAACGAACCAAGGAGGGTAATAAAGTCCAATATTCCGTAACTCATAGCCGTTGCTATTTGTATTCTTCCTATATTTGAGAGCAAATTTACTAATTAAGTATAGACAAAATGGACCATATCGAAATTAATTTGCTTGACTTGAATGAAAAAAAGAGCGTAGAAAAAGGTATTACGCTGGGCAAAGTGATTGATGAACTGAAAGATACACTCCCTTATATGCCCTTAGGCGCTTTGGTCAATAATGTGGTTCTTCCCTTCGATACACCGCTTATTAATCCCTGTGATATACGATTTATCACCATCCAATCGGAAGACGGCTTGCGGATTTATCTTCGTACACTCAGCCTTATCTTGAGCACAGCAGTGCACAATGTGCTTCCCTCCTTCCGGCTCTATGTAGAGCATTCTATTGCCAATGGGTATTACTGCAGTATTGAGAATGGTAGTTTAGTGGGCTCTGACGATCTTGCAGCCATCAAAAAGGAGATGAATCGTCTTATTGCAGCCAATTTGAATATAGAGTGCAAAGTGCTGCCGGCATCGGAAGCTGCTGCCCTACTTGAAGCGCGAGGCGACAAGGATTCTGCCCTCCTGATAGATAATTGCGGTACACTCTATGTAACGCTCCACGGCATAGAGGGCTTTTTTAATCCCTATTATGGGGCTTTGGCACCTAAGACCGGTGCCGTGTATTTGTATGACCTCATTCCCCATTTAGACGGCTTCCTCCTACGGGTGCCAGATATGGCGCAGCCCTCTCGACTTGCCCCCATTGAAGTGCAACCTATGATGCGCAGCGTAATCAAAGAGCAGGATCGGCTTCTCAAAATGCTTCATTTAGAGTATATGGGTAGTGTAAATCAAGCGATAGATGAGGGAAAACTTAAGGAGATGATCCTCATCAGTGAGGCTATGCAGGAGAAAAAGATCACCCACATTGCTGACCGTATTGCGGAGGGGTATCAACGGGGTGTTCGGGTGGTGCTCGTGTCCGGTCCCTCTTCGTCGGGTAAGACCACCTTTACCAATCGTCTGACTACGCAGCTTCGCACCTGCTTCTTGCAGCCCCGTATGATCTCTATCGACAATTACTTCGTCGATAGGGAGCTCACTCCACGCACGCCAAGCGGTGAGTATGACTTTGAGGCACTTACCGCCATTGATCTAAAGCTTTTTAACGCAGATATATCAGCTCTTTTGGCAGGAAAAACCATCGAGCTTCCCACCTTTGATTTTACAATGGGGAAGCGTGTCTATAAAGGCGACACCATGACAATGGAAAAGGGTGATGTGCTGCTCTTGGAGGGTATTCATGCATTGAATCCCAATTTGCTTAAGAGTGTGCCTAAGAAGGTACTACACCGTGTTTACGTAAGCTGTCTTACAGCTTTAGGATTAGATCCGAATAATCGGATCTCTACTACAGATAATCGTCTTTTGCGACGTATGATCAGGGACCACAGTTACCGAGGCTATAGTGCTGTCGATACCCTTCACAACTGGGATTCAGTACGAGCAGGGGAGGAAAAGTGGGTGTTTCCTTACCAAGAGCTGGCGGACGATATGTTCAATAGTGCTATGGTGTATGAGCTTTCTGCGTTGCGTCCCTTTGCAGAGCCTCTCCTCTACCAAGTGCCACAGGCATTGCCCGAATATGCAACAGCTCAGCGACTCCTGCGCTTTCTTAGACTGATACGGCCTATACGCAGTGAGCAACTACCCCGTGCCTCCCTGCTACGAGAGTTTGTGGGCGGAAGTGTGTTTTATAACCACGATTGACCTATCGGGGCACATTACATAGGCGATACAGCTCTATCTTAAGGGTGATCTGTACTGCTTAATCCGTTACAAAAAAAGGTTCTGATGTTTCGTTGAAAAGATATGGATCTATGAAACGAAATATCAGAACCTTTTATTCGAAACATTAGAACCTTTTTGCTTGCTCAAACAGATCCTATAGCAGCGTTGAGGTATGCGGGTGAGTCTTTTATTTTATACGGATCAAAAAAATATTTCCTCGTGATCAAAACTTTTTTTCTCCGTGATGAAAACTTTTTTTCTTCGTGATGAAATTTTCTTTTGCTCGTGATGAAAAATCCGTTTCATTCGGATATCTTCTACTTTATAGTGAATGCAGGTGAATGAACCGCTCGTTACTACGAGCATGTAGTTGGGGGAGGCGTAGGAAGCTGTTTGAGGCGTATGCGGAAGGTGCTGCCTCGCCCTACTTCGCTGGAGAGAAGCTTAATCTGTCCGGAGGGGTGGCTACGCATGATACGCTTAGCTAAAGAGAGGCCCAAGCCCCAGCCACGTTTCTTAGTGGTAAAGCCGGCGCGAAAGACTTTGCGGCGGTTGGCAGGTGCGATGCCCTTGCCTGTGTCGGTTACATCAATGAGTACAAAGTGTCCCTTTAGTGCTATTTCTATGGTAATCGAGCCTTTGCCCTCCATAGCGTCTACTCCGTTCTTTACAAGGTTTTCCAAGACCCATCCAAAAAGGTCTTTGTTGATATTCACCCAAATGGGCACTTCAGGCATAGAGAGGAAGAACGTGACCCCTTTGCTCATACGCCCCTCCAAATAGCGTATAGTTTCCGGTATGAAAGAGTTAAGCAAAACAGCCTCATGAGTGGGCGTGCTACCGATCTTTTGGAAGCGCCGGCTGATCATCTCCAAGCGTGCCGTGTCGTGCTCCATCTCTTGCAGAATACTCTCATCTGCCTCCTCCTCGCGGAGAAGCGTGATCCAGGCGAATAGAGAGGAAATGGGGGTACCCAATTGGTGGGCGGTTTCGCGCGAAAGACCTATCCAAAGGCGATTTTGTGCATTGCGGTAGCCAAAGAATAGAGCGACAAAGAGGGATAGCAAAAAGAGTACGAATACAATAGCTTGCACAAGCGGGAAAAGGGTTAGCTCTTGTAGCGTAGAGCTGTCGCCATAGTAAAGGTATTGCTTGCCCTCCTCGCCCAAGTCGATCGTAAGCGGACTGTAGGCGTCTTGTAATCGCTCCAACTGCTTTTGCAAGTAGCTGTCACTATCGGCTTTTGTCGGGATGGGAATGTTGTTGAAAGTAAGAATGTGATCTGAGCTATCGGTGAGAATGATGGGAATGGTTTTATTGCTGCTAATGATACGCAGCATCAGATCAAAGGGAGCTTCTTCGTCGTCTGTGGCAAGTGCTTGAGTAGCGGCTGCCCAAAGCTCTACCTTTTCGCGTTCCTCTGTGAGCATACGTCCGTGGATGCGCTTTGAGATGCTCATCGGCACCAATGCAACGATCAATGCCGTTACAAAGGTTAGCAGATTGAACCACAGACGATACCTTTTCATTCGCTTTGCTCACTCTCCTCAAGAGCGGCTTCAGCGGCTTCCCAGCGATCCATCGCCTCCGAGAGGGATTTCTTTAGTTGTTCGTATTTGGTGTATAAGTCAGGCTCATTGCCTTCCGGAGTAGAGAGACGCTGCTCCAATTGAGCGATCTCTTCTTCGATTCGATCTATTTCAGATAGCGCACGCTCGCTCTCCTGACGGAGCTTGCGTAGCTCTTTGCTTCTGGCCCGAGAGAGCTGTCCTTTGCTTAAGGTGCTACCGGTATCGCTTTCGCTCTGAGTCTTCTGAGGCGCTTTGCTTTCATTTACTGCCGCTTCAATGCTCTCGGCAGCACGTTTGTCAAGATAATAGTCAATTCCACCGAGGTACTCCTGTACCTTTCCATGTCGGAACTCATAAATACGGTCTGCCAGTCCATCCAAGAAGTCGCGGTCGTGGGACACCAATATCACCGTTCCATTAAAATTAGCGATAGCTTCCTTGAGTACATCCTTAGACATCATATCCAAGTGGTGCGTGGGTTCGTCCAAGATAAGCATATTGGCAGGCTCTAAGAGGAGAAGAAGAATGGCTAAGCGAGAGCGTTCGCCTCCGCTGAGTACACCTATCTTTTTATCAGCGATCTCCCCTCCAAAGAGAAAAGTGCCGAGCATATTATCGATTTGACTGCGTATATCCCCCTTTGCGGCATCATCTACGGCTTCACGGATGGTCTTATCCTCGGGAAGCTCAGAGGCACGATGCTGTGCAAAGTAGGCAATCTCTATATTATGCCCTATTTTGAGGCTACCCGTATAGTCCTTGATCTCCTGTATGATGCACTTCACCAAAGTAGACTTTCCCTCTCCGTTTCTTCCTACAAAAGCCACTTTATCACCGCGGCGTAGGGTCATATTTACGTGACTGAAGACGGTATGCACCCCATATGCTTTCGCCAGATCCTCTATAATGAGCGGAAAGTCTCCACTACGGGCAGCCGGGGGAAAGCGGAAGTGTATCTTCGAGCGGTCTATTTCGTCAAACTCAATGCGTTCGATCTTCTCTAATTGTTTGATACGGCTCTGTACCTGTACGGCTTTGGTGGCCTTGTAGCGAAAGCGTTCAATGAAGGCCTCTGTATCCTCAATCATCTTCTTCTGATTCTCATAGGCACGCTTCTGATAATTGAGACGCTCTTCGCGTAATGCCTTATACTCAGAGTAAGGGCACTTATAATCGTACAGGTTGGCAAGCTCCAGCTCGATAGTGCGAGAGGTCGTTGCGTCTAAGAAACGACGGTCATGTGAAACCAACAACAGAGCGGCAGAGCTATTCTTTATAAAGCTTTCCAACCACTGTATAGACTCGATGTCAAGGTGATTGGTAGGTTCATCTAAGAGAAGTATATCCGGTTTGCGAAGCAGTATCTTAGCTAATTCAATACGCATACGCCATCCACCGCTGAACTCGTTGGTGTGGCGATCTAAGTCACTCTGCTCAAATCCCAATCCGATCAGCGTGCGCTCCATCTCGGCTTCGTGATTCTCCTGCTGCATCAATACCAATCGGTCGTTGGCTGTGGTGAATCGATTGATGAGCTCCAGGTAACTCTCCGAGTCATGATCGCTGCGCTGCTCCAGCTCCTTCTGTAAGTCTGCCACACGCCTGCGGAGTACCTCTATATGCGAGAATACCTCCAGCACTTCATTGCGTAAGGTTGTTTTATCATGAAGGGGCATTACCTGAGGCAGGTAGCCTATGGAGGCTCCATTGGGAATGGCTATGCTGCCACTTGTGGGGGTGCTTTCGCCTGCGATTATTTTGATGAGCGTGCTTTTGCCGGCTCCGTTCTTTCCGACTAAAGCAACCTTTTCATTATCGCCAATTACAAAAGAGATGCCGTCGAAGAGCATCCTTTTGCCAAAATCAACAGTTAGTTCGTGGACCGATATCATTGAATACGCTTCAATATGGCATAAGCCTCATAAATTCCTTGCTCTCCGGCTTTGCTGAGAGAGGCAATGGCTTCCTTACGTTTGCCGATAGAAAGGTACAGAAGACCTATATTATAATAGGCTTCCGGAGGGGCTTGTGGCGCTTGGATAGCCTCTTTATAGTAGCGAATGGCCTCTTCTTTTTGCCCCATTACTTCTGAGATTACCCCCATATTATACAGCAAAACAGCATCATTAGGCACTTGTTGTAGCGCATAGGTCAGATCCTTTACAATGGCTTCATAACTATTGGGGAGTCTACTACTATTGGGGAGAGCGGTCAGACTGTTAGACTCTTTGCTGTGCCTATCCCCCTCTGTAGCACCAAAACGATTGTTGTTGAGCGAGATCTTCCGATAGGAGACCGATGCACGAAGCATACGGGAGAGAATATGCCTCGGATTGAGTTTGAGTGCATTGTCTAAGTAGGTGAGAGACCCCTCGATGTCAGCTAAAAGATGCTTGTAGAGTGCCACCGAGAAGTACCAGTCAGCAGTTTTGTGTGGCTGAGACTCTAAGGTCATTAATTGGTATTCGGCATCTCGTAGCTCTAAACTATCTAACGGCATCACTAAAGCAAGCGTTGTCAACCTATGGGGCGGCTTAATGCGTTCATTATAGGCGGCAACAGCTGCGCTGTATCGTTGGTGGGTGTATTGCTTGATGCGCGGGTAGAAAGTAAAGGAGAGCATGGGCATTGCTTGTACAACGCTCTCGGTATCTTGTATGCGTCCTCTCAAACTCTCCGGAAGCGTTACTTGACTATCTAATCGGGGTGAGGTGGAAGATGCCATTAGTTTGCCGTATGCTTCGATAGTCTCTTCCTCTTCTGAGCGAGTTGTGTCGGCTGCCGAACTGGGGGCCGCACTTCGTTTTTTATTCTCTTTTTGCAACTTATAGGCACGCCATTCATCATAATCTGCACCTGCGGCATCGCCTATCCGGCGCTTCGTTTCTGCGCGAGAGAGTAGCCCCACCATAAAGTTGGGGTAGCGGTTGAGCACTTTGTTGAAACTTGCCAGTGCTTCCTTATAGCGTCCTAATTCAAGCGAGATACGACCCGCATTAAAGAGTGCTAAATAATTGTTGGGATCTGCTTTCAGCACTTCGTTAAAGTCTTTGAGCGCATTGTTGTTATCTCCTACATATCCCAATAGTTGTGCCCGATTAAAGCGGGCTAATGTATTGTCGGGTGCAAGTTCAATAGCTCGGTTGTAGTCGGTTAGTGCCCCTGATAGATCGCCTTGCCTATAGCGTGCCAAGCCGCGATTTATATAAAGTTCCTCTTTAGCTCCCTCTGTGCGCTCCGCTAAATTGTAGCTGCTGATAGCCTCTTCATACTTATTTTGGGTAAGCAGTAGGGAGCCCTTCATAAGAAAGGCCTGAAAGAGGGTTGAGTCGGAGGCTTCAATGGCGTGGTTAATGTGCTCAAAGGCCTGCAACGTATCTTGTCGGCAAAGCGCTATGTCGGCACGAAGCACTAAAGCGGTAGGATAGCTCTTAAAAGACTTTGGAAGTGAAGCGGCAATACTATCGGCCGTGTTATACTCCTCCAGAGCACGGAATGAAAGAGCCATATTGAAGCGTATAGCAGCATCATCGGGCATACTGGCAAGAGCTACTTTGTAATCCTCCACAGCATCCCGGTACTGCTTTTGGCCTTGCCGTGCAATACCTCGTATTAAATAAGCACGGGTAAGAAAAGCATTATATGAAATGGCTTGCGAAGCATCTTTCTCAGCCCCTGATAAGTCATCTAACATAAGCTTTGCGTAGCTACGCCAAAAGTAAGGATCTGCTTGTGTAGGGCGCACCTCAATTACACGATTAAAATAGCCTATCGCTACGATATAATCATTAAAGAAGAGTGCATTACGCCCTATGTCCATCACTCGCTGTACATCTAATTGAGCAAAGGAGCTAAGCAGCCAGCCGAAGCTTAGCAGTAGAGTAAGAAAAAGGCGACGCACCGGGTAGAGTAAGTAAGAGGGACTACTAATGAAGTTTCTTGCGCTTAGGAGGAGCCACTATGTAAGCATAGTCCGGCTTGATACGTCCCTCCTCTATCATGTGTAGCTTTTTCTTAAGTAATTGCTTGCGCAGGGGACTCACCCGATCGGTAAACAGTACCCCTTCCAAATGGTCATACTCGTGCTGTACGATGCGGGCGGCATAGCCGGTAAGAGTCTCGGTATGTGGTTCAAAATGCTCATCTACATATTGCACAGTAATGGTGTCGGGCCGAGTGACACTTTCGTATATAAAGGGTATGCTGAGGCAGCCCTCGTCGTAGCTTACTTGTTTTCCGGTTTCCTCTATGAAGTGCGCATTGATCATGCATCGCTTAAAATCTTTACACTCGGGAAAGTCCTTTTTAAGCGGATCACCGTCTATTACAAGTAGTCGTATCGGAAGGCCCACTTGAGGGGCTGCTAAGCCTACTCCGTCCGAAGCATACATAGTGTCCCACATATCGGCTATGAGCTTCTCCAAATCAGGATAGTCGGCAGAGATATCCTGTGCTATTTCTCTCAATTGAGGATGTCCGTATAAATAGATTGGTAGCATGGTTGTACCGGTCACTTTATTGCGATTCGTTATTTGCTTTATATTGGTGGGAAGAGAGGTAGCTCTGTAGCAAAATAGTAGCACTTACGCGATCCACAAGGGCTTTGTTTTGTCGACGTTGAGCCTTCCCGATGCCACTCTCTAAAATGGCTTTATGTGCCAATACACTGGTGTAGCGCTCGCTATAGAGCTCCACTGACACATTAAGAAATACTTTCTTCAAACGATTGACGAAAGGGGTTATGTAGCGCATACTATCACTGGGCGTGCCGTCATCTTGTAATGCTTCACCCACAATTATCCTATCCACTTGCTCGCGACCGAGATAATCCTTGAGAAAGTCAATCACCTCTGCCGGTGCTAAGGTAACCAAGGCGCCGGGCACAATACGAAGTACATCGGTAGCTGCTATTCCGCAGCGTTTCTTACCATAATCTATGGCTACTATTCTTCCCATCGTTGTTCACAAAGATAGTAAATCACACTCAATCGCATACCTTGGAATGATTGATTCTTTCTTTGCTTTGCGATGTAGTGTCGCTGCCCTGTAGTTGTAGTATAAATATATTTATTAGCATCAATCCTCGTACTTCTCCTATGAAGTGCGAGGATTGATTCGTATTCGCAGTCTTGTTTTCTAAAAAGGATTATTCAAACCGTTTGTAGCGTGCCATCATGCAGGCACCTACTACACCGCTATTCTTTCCTATGTCGGCAAGTACTATTTTGGTGTCGCTACTTACTACATTGAGCGTAAGGCGTCGGATTGCCATTTCAACCGGTAGGCGTAGTGCATCTCCTACAGCAGCCATACTGCCCCCTAAG
Organism: Porphyromonas miyakawae; assembly: GCF_045865415.1. Classification (NCBI taxonomy): domain Bacteria; kingdom Pseudomonadati; phylum Bacteroidota; class Bacteroidia; order Bacteroidales; family Porphyromonadaceae; genus Porphyromonas; species Porphyromonas miyakawae. The sequence goes on along the minus strand of NZ_BAAFSF010000004.1, from coordinate 500,203 downwards.
ACGATCATTTCGGGGTTAAATATATTGATCAACCCTGCCAAGTGAAAGCCCAACTCACGACCAACCTCCTCTAGTACACTGTAGCAGAGCATATCTTCCTCTTTGATCGCTTGAATGATTTCCTCCAGGGATATGTCTTCCCCACGATTTACTTTTTCACTTAGAAGAGAGGTCTCGCCTTTCTTTATGCGCTCCAATACTTTGCGGTGAAGGGCTAGCCCTCCGACCTCTGTCTGCATACAACCTTTCTTTCCGCAATGGCATAGGATCTGATTGTTGTAGAAAGTGATATGCCCCAGTTCTCCACAGAAGCCTGATTTGCCTGTATAGACCTTTCCGTCAATGATCATACCAAGCCCTAAGCCCCAGCTGAGGTTTATGTAAAGCATATTCTTTATTTCGCTCTCCTGAGCGGCCCCTTGGGTATACTCACCAAAAGCCATTCCACGCGTGTCGTTGTCAATGGTAACGTGCATTTGAAGGGCATCGCGCAATATCTCTGCTAAAGGCTTTTCTTCTTGCAGTGAAACGAACATGGTGTAGCTTCTGCCGCTTTTGGGATTGATTCGACCGGGAAGATTGATGTTTACATTAAGAATTTTATCCCGAGGTATTTTGTTTGCCTTTATAAAGTCGTTGATAGCTCCGACCAAATGCTCTATTGTCTCGGGCTTGTCTTCCAATGAGAAGGGTACATCGCAATCCATAGCACAAATTTCTCCGGAAAGGGTTATCGCCCCCAGGTTTAGTTTATTGTGCTGCACATCCACCCCAATAAAATAGCCGGCTTTTGGATGAAGTCCATACAGAAAGGGGTATCGTCCTCCCTGCGTCTCTAATTTACCTTTGCGCAGTATGCATCCGGCATTCTCCAGTTCGCCTACAAATTTGATAACTGTCGGTGAGCTGAGGGATAAATACTTAGCCAACTGTAGTATAGTAGCACCACCATGCTCTATACAGTATGCGATTATCGTTTTTTTTGTCTGTCCTGCCTTAGTCCGAGGATCAGTCTGTTTGATCAATTCAGAGGTCATGGGCTTGTGTTTCTTCTATTAGGTTATTCTTTTTGTTTGCGTCGTCCGCGAGGTCTCCGTTGTGATTTGGAGGCGTGTGAGCGGTATTTTTCTTTTTTTGATCTGTTTTGTCGTGTAGTATAGAGCTCCGGCTCATAGGTAGGCGCTTCTCCTAATGAGGGATCCAAAGGCATTACGTAAAGCCTCTTCCCCAAAAAGAGCTCTAAGGCGGCAAAGGACTTAAAATCATCACTCGTAACTAAAGTAATAGCTATGCCGCGCCCATCATTGCCGCGTGCCGTACGTCCAATACGATGCACATAATCCTCAGCATCATGGGGCATATCGAAATTAACAACTACTTCTATGTCGTCGATATCAATTCCCCTCGCCACTATATCGGTCGCTACTAACATGTCTACATAGCCGCCTTTGAAGTCTCGCATCACTTGGTCTCTTACTGTCTGATCCAAGTCGGAGTGCATCTCGGCTACATTGAATCCCATGCGGGAGAGGTTAGTGGCAAGTAAATGTACTTTCTTCTTTGTGGAGGCGAAAAATACACTCTTACGGGTCTTCTCTCCGCTTTCCTCTGCTTCGTAGAGTGAGTCTATAATAGCCAGTTTCTGCGCTTCATAGCAAAAATAGACGCATTGCATGATGGAGTCCGGTGGTTTGGCTACAGCCAATTCTATCTTGACTGGTTCATGCAGAAGAGTCTCGGCAAGGGTCGCTATCTTTGGTGGCATCGTGGCACTGAACATGGCTATCTGGCACTCTTGAGCGATGCTTTTACGTATGGCGATAATGTCTTCGTAGAATCCCATATCCAGCATGCGGTCGGCTTCGTCTAATACAAAGTAGCGAATATCACCGAGCTGTGCCGAACCGGTGTTAATGAGGTCCAGCAGTCGTCCGGGAGTAGCTACAATAATGTCAACTCCCAGTCGTGTACTGCGACTTTGCTGCTCCCAAGCGAAGCCATCTGTACCTCCATAGATTGCAATTGATGTGCAACCCGTGAAGTAGCCAAAGCCTTGTATTTGACGATCAATCTGCTGTACTAATTCGCGCGTGGGGGCTACAATAAGTGCTTTCACCTTATCCGGTGGAAATTCGCCCCTATAGATGCGATTGATAATGGGAAGAAGGTATGACGCCGTTTTGCCTGTCCCCGTCTGAGCTACGCCCAATAAATCTCTTCCATCCAGCAGAGGCGGTATCGTTGCTTCTTGGATGGGGGTTGTGGAAGTAAACCCCATCGAGACTATGCCGTCTAAAACAGCATCTTCAAAATCAAATTCTTCAAAAAACATCGTACTCTACCTGTCTGCAAATATAAACAATACCTTTTGGATTTAATCTATTTTTTATATCTCCGCAATAAATAGGGTGCAGAAAGAGAAGTATTTGCCCTCTCTCTGCACCCTGATACTATAGTAATTAGCGGGTACTTAGTAAATAATTTTCCTTTTATAGATATTTTTTGATTGCCGCAGCCACCTCTTCAAACTCCTTGCCGTTCAGCTGTACGCCCTCTTTTACGTAGAAGGTAGCTTCGCTCTCAAGCGGAATAAGATGAATATGGGCATGAGGCACCTCTAATCCCAACACGGCGATTCCTACTTTGGGGCAGGGGAATGCTTTGCGAATGGCTGCTGCGATCTTTTTGGCGAATGCCATCATACGCGCAAGCTCATCGTCTTCCATATCAAAGAGATAATCAACCTCTCGCTTGGGTATTACTAAGGTATGCCCCTTTGCTTTGGGATTTATATCCAAGAAAGCGAAGAATTCTTCGTTTTCTGCCACTTTGTAGCAAGGTATTTCCCCATTGATAATTTTTGTGAATAGCGTTGCCATAGAGCGTTATGCCTCTAATATGGGGTTTATCTCCAGTACCTTAAGGCGTAGCTTACCGATGGGTACTTCAATCTCAGCTACTTCGCCTATTTTCTTTCCTATCAGCCCCTTGGCAATAGGTGCATTGATACTGATCTTGTGTTCCTTGAAATTAGCTTCTAAGTCCGGTACTATGGAGTAAGTAATCTCTTTCTTTTTGTCCAAATCTTCTAAGCGCACTTTCGTGAGCAGCTGTACTTTGTCGGTCTCTACCTGCTTGGCATCTACGATGCGTGCTTTGGTAGCCGTTGTCTTGAGCTGAGATATTTGTGCTTCCAGCATGGACATAGCTTCGCGAGCTGCATCGTACTCAGCATTTTCGGATAGGTCTCCCTTGTCTCGAGCCTCTGCAATCATTTGGGCTATCTTGGGGCGTTCCTCCGTCTCGAGTCGGGTTATCTCCTCCATGAGTTTCTCGAGACCTTCCTTGGTCATATAATTGTAATCCATTGCTTTTGCTTTCTTTTCTGCGTGGAGCAGTGTCTTTTTTTTCTTTGTTTAATACTTATTTATCGGCATTTGCCGAAAGAGAGCGCAGGGGGTAATAAAAAAAGAGGATGAAACAGAGCCACTCCTCAATCATCTTCTCGGGAAAAGAGAGTTGCTCTCCGGCAATGCTGCTCCCTCCGATACTTGCCCCCAAAAAGGCTATCTTTCTGACTGCAAAGGTAGTAAAAGAATACTAAACTATCACCATGGTATTTGTTTACAAATAGTTGACTCCTCCCCTGTAACGTGCTCCGGTAGTACCCTCTATTTGATCAGTACCTTTTGATTAAAACATCTATAACTTTCATTTGAAACATCAGAACCTTTCAAATGAAACATCCGTATATTTTTTGGGAAAAAACAGGAAGCTTTCGAGAGGCTTATGGTGGGCACCTCGTACAAAAGTAAATAGTGTGCCCACCCCGAAGGATGCGACACACTATTTGATAAGCTTTTTATCGAGGATTACTTGTTTTCCGGTATGAGGAACTTGTCACCTGTTTCTTCTACGATACGATCGTAAAACGCTTGGTCATAGCCGGGGAAGTCAGGCATAGCACTAAGTCCGTAACCGTTGGTCTTGAACTGACCGTTTTCTTCTTTCTTGCGGTTTCCATCCATGTACTTAACAAGAAGATATTCACCTAATTGCTTCCAGCGGTAGGTAGTACCATTGGCGGCATCGGCTGCGTAGCGAGTCAGGTAAGCACGCGCTTTGTCGGGAGACTCCTTCAGAAGCTCAAGAGCGCGAGCATCCACCTCTTTTACTTGGCGATCAAATCCCTCCTCAATGCTCTGTTGTAGCGGCCGTATATCACCTATCATGGGTTCGTAGCGTGCATAGGCCATATTGGCAACCCAGTTGTGAATCCAGAAGGCACTAGTCCAAGAGAAGTGCATCATATCTCCATTCCCTACGCGGTAGCATTCAGGTGTGGCTAAAATATTGGCATACATAGGGGTGAAAACGGCTGTATTGGCATCGTCTACTCCAAACCAAAGAATGGGCCCGATCTCATCAGGAAGCCAACCGCGACATTGGGCTACTAATACGAATCCGGTCTGCTGGGTAGCAATGGCGCGTTCGTTGAAATAGGTCTTGCCATCCTTTGCCCAAGCCATAGGACGCCAGCGATAGGGCACTTTATAAGGTCCTGCACCTACATCCTGAGTCATATCCATAGGGGTACCTTCAAAGTGGTTGCGCATCATATTGCGTACATCGGCCACACTGAGCTTTCGGGTGGGGATTACCCAGAGGGGCATTGGCTCAGCCTTTGTATCGCCCATAGCGAGAGCCTGATACTTATCCATTCCTGAAGCAAACTTATTGAAGAAAGCCCATACACGTGCTTCGCAACCTCTTAGGTTGTCGGAGGTATAGGGATTGTATGCCTTTGCAAAACTGAAGTCGGCATCTTTCCCTTTGAAATAACCCTTTTCACGTGCCAAATCAATTACATCGGGAGAGTAAAGGCAGTTTGCCGGATCATTAAATAGAATCTTTTGGATACGTGCTTGGTTGGCATGAGCCGAAATGGCATTGTCCGGAATACGCATAGCTACCCATACGGCGCCTTTTTTGCCCGGTCCCTTGCCGATCATTTCCAATACCCACGCTTCGTTCTTATCCGCTATACTGAAGCTCTCGCCACTACTTCTGTAGCCGTAAGTGGCTACTAAATCGGTCATTATTTTGATCGCTTCACGTGCACTCTTAGAGCGTTGTAGCGTAATGTAGATAAGGCTCCCGTAGTCGATTAACCCCTCTTCATTGACAAGCTCTTCGCGGCCGCCCCAAGTACTCTCAGTAATAGCTACTTGGTGCTCATTCATGTTGCCAATTACATTATACGTTTCACGCGCTTCAGGTATATAACCGATGGGACGGTTGCTGTCCCATTCAATGATCTGACGCATAGTTCCTTCAGGCCAAATACGTGCCGGGTAGTGGTAAAGCTCACCATAAAGCGTGTGACTGTCGGCTGCATAGGAGATCATGACAGAGCCATCAACGGATGCCTTTTTACCTACTATCAGACCGGTGCATGCATGTGCCGGAAAGGTACTAAGACCAAGGGTGCATAAAGAAGCAGTGATTAGGACTGCTCGTTTGATTAAATTCATGATATGATTACTATATGTTTTTATTACGTTGCATTCGTCTATGCACAAAGATACTTGATTGGCCTGAAAGTATAAAGGTAAGTAGCGCAAATTATTTCTAAAATGAAATAGCAGAAAATGAATAACTAATTATATTTGTAATACCTTGTAGGGTATGAAAATATATCAAGAATAAAAATATAGTAGAAAGTATTAGTATGAAACGACTTATTACTCCGTTATTGCTACTGGGCTTCTGGGTGAGTTGCTTTGCTTCGCTACAGGCCGGCCCGTTACGTGCTAAAGAAGGCTCTCTGTCCTTCACCTCAGCGAAAGAGAATGGAAAAGACAAAACAGTTAAGCTTACGGTGCGTTTTTCCGGGGCGCTTGAGATCACCGGAGCCACCGGCACGCTACAAGATGGGATTGAAGGTACACTAACCTTGACCGGCGGTCCCGTAACGCTCAAAGGAGATATCTACTTCTTTACGGCAAGCCAGCAAAGTTTAACCAGTGTGGATTTGACTAATGCCTCTGGGCTTACCTTTTTAGATCTGTCCTTAAATCAACTTAAACAGGTGGATCTATCCGCTCTCCCCCTATTGAAAGAGCTGAGAATAGAATACAATAAGTTAGAGGCTTTGGACCTCTCCAAAAATCCCGAGCTTGCGAAGGTATATTGCTACGTCAATAATATCCCAAAGCTTGACTTGAGTAATCAGAAAGAGCTGTGGCTGCTTACCTGCTTCGGCAATAAGTTGACTTCGTTGGATATCAGTAGTTGCCCCAAACTGACGAAACTTTCCTTTGATAATAATCCGATTAGTGGTGGCGTGGACTTCACTAAAAATTTGCTATTAGAGAATATTTGGTGCGCCTCCACTAAAATGACTTCGATAGATGTCACAAAGAATACCAAACTCAAGCAGTTTATCATCAATAATAATACACTTAAGGAAGTGGATCTTTCGCATAATCCTGAGCTCAATCTTTTGTACATAGCGAAGAATCAATTCTCCGCACTTGATATAAGCAATAAGCCTAACTTGCGTGCTCTTTGGGTATTTCAAAACCAAATCAAACAAGCGGCTATGCAAAACATAGTAGAGGCATTGCCTATGTGTGGGGCAAATGAGCAGGCTCAGTTTATCGTAATCAACTCAAAATCCTCCAAGGAGGGAAATGAGTGCCGTATAAGCCAAGTGACTACAGCAAAGGAAAAGAACTGGCTCGTATATGATGTCCACAGTGCTGAAGAGGACTTCTCAGACATGATCCCGTATGGAGGTAGCGCTACAGAGCTTGTTATGGGGCAACGCATACACTTCACTCAGGGCAAAGACTTCGTTAGAGTAGAAGGTGCTCAACCTAATGATGTAGTCCGGATCATAACACTTCGCGCTGAGAACGTGATGATGCAGGAAGCTGATGGTAGTGGTGTAGCGGAAATGAGTACAACTCCCTTGGCGCAGGGAGTGTATTTGCTAATGGTAAATGATAAGCTTATCAGTAAACTTATCCTGAAGTAGCAGCAAGTAGGGGCTGTACTATTCAGCCCTTACTCTATAGTAGTCACCAAATCGGCTACCTTCGAGAAGAGCGTGCGTGTAGTAGCACGCTCTTTTACGTTATTAGCCATCAGGACAAGTAGGTACTGACGTCCTTGATAATCTATATAGCCGGCATAGCACTGAACCCCACTCATAGACCCACTCTTGAGGTACGAATTATAGGGCTTATTGCTCAGAAATCTCCTTACGGTACCTTCACTTCCGGCTTCCGGTAGGGAGTATAGGTAATTATCAAAGAGCGGTTTGTCCTGATGCATCATAAAGTGCAATAGGATAGCCATATCATTAGCCGTAAACCTATTGGCACGTGCCAAGCCGCTGCCGTCCACTAAGCGAAACGATTCGGAGAACTTTAGACCTTCTTCCTTAAAAAACTGTAGCTCACACCTGATCCCTGCCTCGGTAGATGCTGGTTTTTCCCCTCGAGCCATTGCCTTTAGTAAAGTCTCTGCATAGTGATTTAAACTAAAATAGTTGGTGGCGTGTAGTATATCTCCCTTTTTGGGTCCCCAATACCGCCCGATCAGCTTCCCTTTACTTTCCGGTGGAGTAAAGCTCACTTCGGGGGCTTTTGCTACCTCTATTCCGTTATCTTGCAGCAAGTAGGTTATGAAGCGTGCCGCATAATAGGGTGGGTGAGGCATATCCACACTAAGCTTTATGCTACTTCTATTGGTGGGTAAGGTGCCTTTAAGCGTTCGTTTTTCCACAAGTGGCAGGCCATCTCCCTCAGCCGATCCTCCTCGTTTGGAGGTGACGATCTGATTATCCCACTCCACCCCGCTGCGAGGTGGGTAGGTGCGTAGTATCGAAACATCGTATTTATCGCTACCGGTAGAGAGGGTTAGCTTGATCCAATTATCAAATATATTGAATCCATAGACTCCGTTGGCATACCATTCGCCTCTATCCTCCGCCATCCACTCCGGATGAAAGCCGATGCGGTCATAGGCCGCTGCATTGACTACAACCGCTCCCTCAAGGCGTTTTATCTGATGGACTTGTAAGGCGGCCAAAAGGGATTCTCTAAAGCGGATACTATCGGCAGGGAAATATTTTGAATAGATAGTAGGATCTCCGCTCCCCACTATAATAAGATCTCCCACGAGGGTTCCATTCTGCACCCGTCCGGATATACGAAAGTCGGTCACAAAAGGGAAACTGTCCAATAGAAGGGTAGCAGCCGCTGTAGTAAAGAGCTTTGTGGTGGAGGCAGGGATCATGCTTCGATTCGGCTGATAGCTGAATATTTCTTCGCCTGTATCTGCGGCTTTAAGTAGACAGCTAAAGGAGGCTACTCCCTTACGCTCTGCATGGGCAAGCTGTTGATACAGTTCGGTGGCCTGCTTCGTCTGCTTTAATTCGGGTTCTCCCTCTGCGGCAAGTAGGGTATAGGTAGTGTTTGCTAGGGTTGATAAGCAAAGCACAGCGAGAAAAAGAAGATGTTTGTAGTGCTTCATATACTGCAAAGTTAGCAAAAGCCCTCCTCAGTGTACTTGTTGTGGTGCCTTGTAGTAGAGAAAACTCATCAAGTGCTATCTCAGTAGACGGGTAGGCATCTCCCGGACTATATAAATAGAAAATAGATTACATTTGCCTTGCCCTTAATGTAGCTCCTCCTTACTCTTTTCTTTATATTTGCCGAACAATAAGAATATAGATATGATGCATCAGAAAACGCATAGCACAACGAATTACCTGAAGCCCTTCATCTTTATGGTGACCCTTATGGCGCTTATTGGCTTCATTACTTCGCTCAACCAGCAGTTTCAAGCCCCTTTGAAGAGTACTTTTCTGATAGGAGCCACCGGTTACGAAAATTCTCTTTCGACGATGCTTAACTTTGCTTTCTTCGTCGCCTATTTAGTAATTGGACCTTTTGCCTCCTCCTATTTGAATAGGCAGGGTTACCGCGCTGCACTACTCAAAGGAATACGCTTTGTGATGTATGCCATGATCCTATTCCTACTATCTGCCTTGCTCTTTGAGTTTGCGAAAAGCGGAAGGTATATCAGTGAGACTGTGAATCAAATCCCAATCGGCTCCATCACACTACCCCTGAGTTTCTTTGTTTCCTTGCAGGGAGCTTTGTATCGGGTGCCGGACTTACTTTCTTGCAGTCCAGTGTAAATCCCTATTTAGTCATTTGTGAAGTGCGCGGTACTACAGGGGTAACGCGACAGAATATTGGGGGAACGGGTAATTCCTTGATGACGACTCTTGCACCGCTCTTTGTAGCCTATGTGGTCTTCGGTGGTAAGCATACCGATGCAATGCAGATAGCTGATATGATCATCCCCTTTGCGGTGCTGGTTGTCCTAATGGCTCTTCTTTGGTGGGGCGTAGGTACAGTACATCTCCCTGAACTGGAAGAAACACGACATGACGAGCAGAACATAAAAGCCGGCACTCTACTGGGCAACTTCCCACACCTTACCTTTGGTATCCTGGGGTTGTTCGTATATGTGGGGTGTGAGGTATGTATCGGCAGTAATATTATACATTACGCCACAGGAGACTTGGGTGTCTTGTACCAAACTGCTGTTTTGTGGAGTACGCTCTACTGGCTTGGCATGCTCATCGCGCGATTCTTATCCAGTTTCCTCTCTATGGTGAAAGCCGAAACTCAGCTATTCATTGCTGCACTAACGGCTTTGGTGCTGGTAATCCTCTCCATGGTGCTCAAAGATGCCCGCTTCCTCATTGCCGTAGGACTATTCCACTCAGTAATGTGGGGAGCTGTGTATGCATTGGCATTAGAAGGATTGGGAAAATATGCCGCGCAGGGCTCCGGATACCTTTTAATGGGCGTCGTAGGAGGTGCCGTATTGCCTTTCTTACAAGGTATTTGGGCGGATGCAGCCGGTTCGTGGGGTATGACGTGGATTATTTTAATTGTGGGAGAAGCCTATCTGCTCTTTTATGCCGTTGCTGCCCCGAAGTGGATCCGTCGTACCATAGAACGCTCGTTTAATTAGCCCTATAGGGGGAAAGCCGATTCATATACTGAGAAGCTTTTCTCGTAAAGATAAGAGCCTACCCTCTGTGAGGAGAGCAGGCTCTTGCTGTTTCGTTGAGCTACACTATTGGCTTTTTGTGGAAGCTCCTTGGCACCCGACAAAAAAAGATTCTGATCTATTGGGTAAAAGGTTCTGATGTTTCAAATGAAAGTTTCTGATGTTTCGTTTCATAGATCAGTACCTTTTTTATGTCCCCGGGGTACACATTGTTTCCCGCTCCTCATTCTTTCACATAGCTTCATAGATCAGGTGCCCGTTATGCGCCTATTCGCTTGGGATAGTCAATAGGTAAGCCGCCCTACGCTATAAGAGTACTCCGCAAAAGAGGGTATAAAAAAAGAGCAGTTTCTCTTGGGAAAACTACTCTTACTTACTAAAGTAATCACATCAATTATGACAAGAGGTACGTGGCGGAATCGAACCGCCGTACACGGTTTTGCAGACCGTTGCCTAACCACTCGGCCAACGTACCATTCACATCGGGTAGTTACTTTGCAGCAACTTCAACCCCTAATGGTTCTGCAAAGGTAACTACTTCTTGCGATATGACAAACTTTTCGCCGCTAAAAGAAGAGCAAGATCATAATCTGAGCAGTTATGATTCGGGCAAACATACTCAACGGGTACACCGTAGCATAAGCTATATTATGGCTATCGTCCTTCACTTTTCCCTCAAGGAAGTCAAGCACCATGGGATTAGCCATAGCCCCACATAGCATTCCACAGGTTTCCCCGTAGCTCTTTTTCATCCATTTCTGAGTGACAAAGCCTACGATCACGACCGGTAGTAGTGTAATAATGAAGCCCAATAGCACCCATAAGGGACCATTACCATGCAGAAGTGTCTCAAGGAAGTTGCCTCCACTGGCAAGACCTAAGCAACAGAGATACAGAATGATACCAAACTGCCGAATAAAAAGACTGGCACTATTGGTGATATAAGTCATCAGTCTGAAGCGGGGTCCATAGGCACCCATCAAAATACCCACTATAATTGGGCCACCGGCTAAGCCGAGTTTGATCGGGAAGCTAATCCCCGGTATCATAATAGGGATAAGCCCCACGACACAACCCAAGAGTAATCCTACAAAGAGGCTCAACAGATTGGGGGCATCCAATAGATTTACCTCATTACCGATCAGCTGCTCCGCCTGCTCCACAGCAGACTTGCTGCCCACAACTACCATGCGGTCTCCCAACTGCACATGTAGGTCCGGCGTGGCTAATAGCTCTATACCGGCACGATCGACACGTGTCACGTTGACACCATACAGGGAGCGAAGCTTCATATGCCCTAAGCGTTCCCCGTTAAGCTCCTTATTAGTGATTACAATTCGCTTGGAGATAAGATCCTTATCAATGGCATTCCAGTCGATACCCTCTCTGTTCCAATCCGCTTGATTACGATGTCCAAAGAGAAGCTCCAAGGAACGCACACGCTCTTCATCAGATATAACTAGCACACGATCTCCCTCGTGCAGCACAGTCTCAGAGGTGGGGATCGCCACAGTTCCCCCATGCCACAGACGGGTAACCACAAAGGTGAACTCACTGTCCTTAGCCACCTGGGCAATATTCATTCCAAAAATACTTGGATTCGCTATTGTGTACTCGGAAAGAAACGTAACATGATGTTGTGCTTCGCGTTGCTTTTTCTTTGGTTTGGGGAGGAGATCCAGTACAATCATCCCAATAATCATCCCAATAACCCCCAGTGGATAGGTTACAGCACAAGCAAGTGCCATATCAGACTGCACGAGCGCTGTGTTGGGATCTATACCGGCAACGGTAGATTGAGCTGCAGCTAACATTGGCGTATTAGTGACGGCTCCACTCATTATACCGACCATCTCTGTAATCGGAAGCCCTACAAGGAAGTGAAAGAACCAGCAAAAGACTAAGGAAACAGCGACCAAGAGCAGGCCCATTAGGTTGTCCTGTATGCCTCCACTCCGTAGAGAGGGGAAGAAAGAGGGACCTACCTGTACACCCAAGGCATAGATAAAGAGCACCAATCCAAAGTTTTGCGCAAAGAGAAGGGACTGCTTATCTACCTCCACGCCTAAGTTTGCCACTGCTATACCGGCAAAAAAGACAAAAGTAACCCCTAAAGAGAATTTGCCCATCGGGATCTTTGTGAGCAGCAACCCAATGGCGCAAACAAAGAAAATAATGATGATCGTCTGGGTAACAGAGGTAACCAGAAACACCTCGCGAAACCAATCTACGAATGAGGTCATATATACTTATATCTTCTACTTAACGTCAGCTTTCGACTAACATAACTAACACTGAATGGTAGCCTTGTCTATTTTTCACAGGACTCTATACCCATTGCGCAATCTATAGGCCGTAATGCCAAAAAGAGGGTAACTGCAGCCCATTCAAGCAACAGTTACCCCTCATAGAGTTACCTTACAATCTGATTTATTCTTCCGTAGTGGGAACTTCTTCAGTGGTTGCTTCGGGTTGTTCTACTACTTCAGCTGCGGGAGCAGCGGGCTCTTCAGCCTTTTTCTCTTCAGGTTTTACCTCAAGCTCTGCGTAATTTTCACTGAATACAGAGAAAGGTATGTCCACATGTACTTCCTTGTGCAAACGTACCTGGCAAGAGTATTCGCCCACTTCCTTTATCGGACTCTTTAAGTAGATAATACGGCGATCTACATCAAAGCCCTGCTTCTGCAGCTCTTCGGCTATCTGAATACCCGTAACGGAGCCGAAAATAACTCCAAACTTACTGGTCTTAGCTGCAATCTTGAGTGTTACACCATTCAATTTAGCAGCCTTTTCTTCCGCTTCCTTCTTGATGGCAGCGAGCTTATGCTGACGCTGCTTGAGCTCTTCTGCCAAGACTTTCTTTGCAGAAGGGGTAGCGATAACAGCTAATCCCTGGGGGATCAGATAGTTACGTCCATAACCGTCTTTTACGGTTACTATATCATTTTTGTACCCCAAGTTGAGTACATCTTCTTTCAATATAACTTCCATAATAGCGCTTTTCTCCTTTTCTGCTTATTTCATTAAGTCGGTTACGAAGGGTAAGAGTGCTATGTGACGTGCTCTCTTCACAGCGCGTGCCACACGACGCTGAAACTTCAAAGAAGTACCCGTTATACGACGAGGCAGAATACGCCCCTGCTCATTGAGGAACTTCTTTAAGAACTCCGGATCCTTATAGTCTACGTATTTGATTCCTGACTTCTTAAAACGGCAATACTTTTTCTTCTGTCTTTCAAGAGCCTGTGGGGTGAGGTAACGGGGGTTACCTTTTCTTCTACTGTTTTTCTTTAATGCCGGCATAATCTTTAGTTGTTTGCTACTTCTTTCTGTTTCTTTAGATTTCTACGCTTTGCTGCATATGCTGCGGCAAACTTGTCTTGTTTGACAACAATAAACCGCATCACGCGTTCATCACGACGATAGTTGATTTCTAACGTCTTGATCACGCTTGGTTCAGCGTCAAACTCTACAAAATAGTAAAAGCCGGTAGTTTTTTTCTCAATTGGATAGGCCAACATCTTGAGCCCCCAATTCTCCTCGTTCACTATAGTAGCGCCCTCTTGCTTGAGAAGACCAGTGAACTTTTCTACCGTTTCCTTCATCTGATCATCAGATAAAACGGGAGTAAGGATGAAAACGGTTTCGTAATGGTTCATACGTTACTTTTATTTGGTTTTTATATATACTCGGCAAAGGTAATACATTTTCTTCAAATCGCATCTATGCCCTATTGTGATAAGGTGCTCCGCAGGTCAATTCAAAAGATCTGTATCTATGGGATAAAAGGTATAGATGTTTCGTTTGAAAGGTTCTGATATTTTGTTTCAAAGATTAGTATCTTTTTTTACGCTACTCTCGTGGGGTGTGCGCATGCACCGGAAAGCACTCCTATGCGTTCCTTAAGCTTCTGTCATGTCTTCGGGCAAAGCCCTTGAGAAAGAGCATATAAATCAACTGTTCACCGACCTGATAGAGGAAGAAAATGGCGATAAAAGCTTCGAAAGAAGCTGCTCTAAACCCGATGTAGATCACCACTAAGCGTAGCGCCAGCATCACAAACTCGGCGTACATATTAGCCCGCTGTTTGCCGAAAATGTCGGGCAGTACATTAATAATAGCAACCACGAAGTTGGGGATTTTGGCGGGCATCATCCAGCGTATGATCATTGCGGAAGTTAACCATTTGGGGCCTACCACCAGCCCAACGAGCCAATCCATGCCAAACCAAAGTGCGACGGCTAAGGGAGCTCCAATCAAAAATACATTCCACTGTAAGCGACGAATAAGACCGCCAATAGGTTTATGCTCATTCACCGCTTTACTCATCCGCTGAAAATAGACGTTGCCAATAGCTCTATTCAGCACATTCAAGGGACGTGCACAGAGCATTACCGCCATGGTGAAGAACCCCACTTCCGCAATGGTAAAATGAATCGGTAAAAGCAGGACAACTATATCCGCGACCAATACATCTGTAAGCACTTGAATTACCCCAAAGCGAGGAAAATTACGCCATTTGCGCATCAAAAAACGCTCTGTACGACTAAAACCAAACAAGCCGCCTACAACGCTTTTCCACAAGCTAAAGAGCATCTTCCGACTCAATAGGAGAAGGGAGCTAAAAAGAGACAGCAGTGCGGAGAGCAACAAATAGAAAGCATGGGGAGCGCATAGACCGAGCAATACTTTCAGTAAATTGTTGCTAATTCCCTGCACGGCCTGTGCCCAAGCTAAGCGTCGAAATCTACGTTCTCGCAACACAAATAGCGTAAATGCTTCGTTACTTGCCTGCAATACTATGTACAGCGGCATCAGGAGCACCATCCAAGAAAAAGGATTATACTGAGGAAGCAGGTACATACCCACAGCGAAAGGGAGTACCCCAATAGCGATTAAAAGAATGAGCTTTAGGGAAAGTACCAATAGGCGATGCGCTTCTCGTGGAGAGGCTGCTACCATTATTGCCTGTTCATACCGTCCGGATGCAGCAATAGCAATTAGCCCGCCCCACGTAAGGAACAGACCGAACTGCCCCATCATCTCTTCATCATAGAGACGACCTATAAAAATTAAAAGAAGGAGTGCCACCAACTGAACGGTAGCACCCGAGGAGATCAGTTGGAGACTATCTCGGGCTATACTCTCATTTTCAGAAGATACGGCTTTTTTCCGTAGCACCTCAAATTCTATCGAAGCGTTAGTTCTCTTCCCGTAAAGCGACCTGTTTCAAAACCACTCAAGAAGGCCTCCATGCGCTGTCGGGATGTGCCATGCGTAAATGTCTCAGGCACGGCATAACCCCTTGCCTGCTTTTGCAGGGTATCATCGCCTATTGCCTCAGCTGCCCGCAAAGCTTCCTCTACGTCACCGGGCTCAATGGCTATAATACCCAAGTGCTGTGCTTGATGCGCCCATACGCCGGCTAAATAATCGGCATTAAGCTCCATTTGCACGCTATAACGATTGAACTCCGTTTCAGAGAGCTTGCGGCGCATTTCATTGAGTGTTTCACTTAGCCCCAGTAAGTTTTGCACGTGATGCCCTACTTCGTGTGCAGTCACATAGGCCATTGCTAAGTCCCCCGGAGCCTTGAAACGCTGTGCCAGTTCGTGAAAGAAATTCATATCAATGTACACCTTCTCGTCTGCCGGACAATAGAAAGGTCCCACTTGAGCCGTAGCACCTCCACAAGCACTCTGCACTTCATCGGTAAATGCCACTAAGGTAGGCATCCGATAATCTTGGGATAGATTTTCGCGGAAGAGCGTGCGCCATACATCATTACAGCTATTAAAAACCAATAGAGTAAAGTCTTTTAGCTCTTCATTCTCATGCTGACGTGCAGGATCTACTACTTCCTCGCCTGTTCCCTCTATGCCGCCAATCACATTATTGAGCTGGGAGGGATTAATGCCGAGAAAAAGTCCCAGCACGATTACCACGATTCCCCCGATACCGCCCCCTAAAAGGGCGCCTCGCCGCCGACCTCTTCCCCGCCGGTCTTCAAAGTTTGAGGTACTACGATTAGGATTGAGCCATTTCATGATCTATTTGCTGCTTGTAGTTATTAGGGCTTGTGAAAAATGCCTTCTAAAAGCCTCCTCCAACTGTAGTTCAACGAGCGCCATAGAGGTGGGTACGTGCATTTCCCGCTCTATTGATGTAACGCCCTTATCGGTAAATCCACACGGATTAATCCAGTGGAAGTACTCCATATCCGTAAAAACATTAAGTGCTATGCCATGCATGGTTATATAACGGGAAGAGTATACCCCTATGGCACATATCTTACGTGCCGATGGCTTACCCACATCAATCCATACCCCGGTAGCACCTTTCATTCGTTCACCGCGTATGCTGTTGACAAATAAAGTATCAATCACACACTGCTCTAAAGTATAAATGTACTCCTTGATACCCATGTTGAACTGGGTAAGATCAAAGATAGGATAGGCTGTAATCTGCCCCGGTCCATGGTAGGTTATATCCCCTCCTCGCTCTATGTGAATTAGCTCTATACCTGCCTTATCCAAACGTTCTTGCGGGATTAAGAGATTTGATTCGTGACCATGTTTGCCTAAAGTAAAGACAGGGTCATGCTCGCAGAAGAGTAAGTGATTCATCGGGTTGCGCCCTTCACTCTTCGCTTTGAGCGCACTATCAAAAAGTTGCTTCTGATAGGTATAGGCCTCATGATAAGGAATGCGTCCCATATTGTGGAACTCATAGGGAGTAACGGCACCGAGCGCTCTATGAGATGTCGGACACTCCCGGAAAGAGCCATCGGGCAACCGCTTTAGGGTAAGTCCATCATAAGAGGGTGCAATGCCTTCGGGTAGTCGCTTTTGTAGCTCTGTATAGATAGGCGCATGATGAGAAAGGTGAATAATGTAGGTTTGCTTTGCACTAAGCTGCTTTGCCATCGCTACAGCCTGTTCAATCGTTTGATGTGATCCGTGCGGTTTGGTGTATCGCAGTGCGTTTACAAATAGGAGCTTAGGGTTATTGGCTTTGGCCAACTCATTGGGATCAGTCGTCTTTACGTCCGTAAAGAATACAAAGTCCTCTATTCTAAAACCCTGAATGGGTAGCTTACCATGCTTTACTTGAATGGGCAATACCTTTAACCCCTCCACTTGGAAAGGGTCTTCACCGATGGGGATAAGCTCCAAACGAGGAGTACCCGGATAGGGATGCGCCCCAAAATAGTAATGTAATCGATACTTCACAGCCTCAATCACACGTGCCGAAGCATAGATTTTAATGGAGTTACGCCAAGCTATCGTACGGAGATCGTCTAACCCTCCAATGTGATCATAATGCTCATGCGTCAGTATGATGGCGTCTATGCGGTCTATTCCTGCTTTAATTGCCTGCTCTCTGAAGTCCGGTCCACAATCGATGAGGATGCGTTTATCCTCATCTGTGGTAAGGAGCAAGGCGGTACGTGTACGCTTATCGCGTGGGTCACTACTTAAGCAAGTAGCACAATAGCAACCCACCTCAGGAACCCCTGTACTGGTTCCCGATCCCATTAGCATGATTTCACGTATTGCCGCCATAAAGCTTAGAGTTTATTATTGGATATAGCGCACTTCCGGATGTAGGGTAATGGCGAATTTCTTCTTTACGGTATCCACTACGAACTGCGCAAAGTCGGCAATTTCCCGACCATTTGCCTGCTCATAGTTGACTATTACAAGAGGCTGTTTGGGCCATGTACCGACCGCCCCATGCCTAATCCCCTTCAATCCGCTTTGATCAATCAGCCAAGCCGCAGAGAGCTTCACGCCATCCTTAGCCGGGTAATGAGGCATTTCGGGATACGCTTTCAGCATTGTCTCCGCTAAAGCTGCCTCTACTACCGGATTCATAAAAAAGCTCCCGGCGTTGGGGTATTCATGATGATCGGGCAACTTGGCGCTTCGTATGGATCTTACTGCCTGACGCACCTCAAGAGGTGTGGGATTCTTCCCTTCAAATGTTTGCTTCAACGCTGCATAGCTTAGGTTGGGCTGCGGCTCACGGCTTAAGCGATAGGTCACATGGGTCACTACATGAGAAGCCATCTCCGGCTGTTTGAAAAGACTCTTGCGGTAGGCAAAGGCACACTCCTCATGCGTAAAAGTATGCTTTTCGCCATTGTGCAAATCCACAGTCTCCACAGCACTTATGATTTGCGATACTTCAGCCCCATAGGCACCTATATTTTGCACGGCAGAAGCGCCTACCGTGCCGGGAATAGCGGAGAGATTCTCTATACCATAGAACCCCCTTTGTAGCATATCTGCCACGAAGTCATCCCACACGATACCACTACCGGCACGCACATATTGAAAAGCGCCCTCTCTCTCGCCCTCTTCGATAGAAGAGATCTGCGAAGAAAGGACCGCCCCATGGTAGTCGTCTATAAAAAGCAAGTTAGTTCCCTCTCCAATGACTATAAAGGAGAGGGAAGCAAAAAATTCGTCTTTTGAGAGGCTTAGGAGATCCTCTTCACTATCAAACGCTATCCACCAATCTGTATTTGCATCTACACCGAAGCTGTTATGCTCTTTTAGTGAATAGTGCGACTGTATATTCATTAACGATCAAGCTCTAAGAGCCATGCGTCGGGATAACGCTCTCTCAAAGCATCACGACTGGTAACAGCCTGATCGCGAGTGGGGAAGCTGGAAGCAATTACGCGCAGCATACCCATTTCGTTTTCTACTAATAAGGCTTTGTATCCAAGTGCCTCTACTTCAGCCTTACGTCCGCGAGCGTTAGTTGGGTTGCTAAAGCTACCCACTACCACGCTGAAGCGTTGCAATCTTGATTGATCTTCCCCATCCATCACGGTAAAGCGTTCCTTACGAACGGTTACATCGCTCTGTGCGGGCTTAGATACGATCACATCCTCTTCCTCTACTTGTGGGGCAGTTGTACTTTGATTGTTCTGAGCAATCTCACGCTGCTTAGCCTGCTCATAAACCTGCCTATAAGCACTTTGCTTGGGTTTACAACCTACAAAACTCAATGCAATGAACAGAGTTGATAATAGAATTACTGATTTTCTCATTGTCTCTATAAATTAATTGCCTGCAATTATTCTTTTTCCAATTTTACTTTATTACGCTCACTTGGCGTCGCTGTAGATATATGGCTTACGCCCCATAAGCAACTTAAACCACACACCTCTAATACAAAGATAATCTACTTTTCTCAAATCGTGCTATACAGACGTTACTTATTGCCCCAAATCGTGCCATTTTTTGATCCTAAGAGAGCTGTTCACTACATATTATGAGCTGAATTGCACGCAAATACCTACTAAATGCCATTGTAACGCTTATGAAGTCGAGGTACCTTTGCAGTGCAATCAATAAGAGAAAGCGGTGACTGCTTTCCGATGGTTGCGATAAGTATAAAGCAGCGGCTTTTGCTTTTCAAAGCTTGGCAAGATTGCCCAAAGACTTTAATATTGATATTTCTCTCTTACATAATAACAGTTTCCTTATTCAAGAAGAGGAGGTTGCCCGATCGGGTGTCCTCCTCTTCGCCTTTCCGTTACCCGACTGCCTTATTCTTACGCAACTTTCCGCAGGAGACCAACAAACGTCCCGCTCTCTCTACCGGTTTTTATGGATGAATTATCTGAACCCCTAAGACCATTTTCAAAGGTAAGAAAAAAGCACAGAAAAGCGAGCAGGTGCATACACACAGCGCACTACGCTCTATTTTGCAAGTCGAAAAGGATCGGGGGAATTTCAGCGAGAGAAGTAACTGAGATAGGCTGTGGGGTCACGGTAGCCGGGAAGGGATCTTGATGAGGGTTATACCAAATCGTGGGCAACCCATAGGCAGCCGCTCCGGCTATATCTGCATGCCAGCTATCGCCTATCACCATGGATTCATCCTTTTTACTATTTGTAGTGGTGAGCACGGTGTGGAAAAAGCGTTCATCGGGCTTATGGCATCCTATCTGTTCGCTAATGAAAGTAGCATCAATATAGGGGGCTAATCCACTTTTTGTAAGCTTGGCGGATTGCACCTCGGTCCAGCCGTTGGTAATGATATAGAGTTTGAAGTGAGGCTTAAGGCTCTGAAGCATTTCGATAGCCCCTTCTACAACTCCGGTTTGCTCTCGTACCAGATCCATAAACTCCTCATTCAGAGCGAGCATCTCTTCAGCGGTCACCTGCATGCCGGCTAAATGCAGTGGATAGGCTAAGCGGGCAATCGTAAGCGACTGCTTGGTAATCTGCCCTAATCTGTATTGATACCACAACTGGTCGCAGTGCGGCATATACAGAGCAAAATAGGATTCAAAGGAGTGATAATGGGCACCCCAATTGTGACGCTTATAAAGCAGGCTTAATGCCCGCTTATTATTGTGAAACGTATCCCAAAGCGTATCGTCAAGATCAATAAATAACTGCCGTAACTTCATAATGTGCAAACCACTATAATAAGACATTGGAAAAATAAGTATCCGAAAAAGACGCCCTCCCTCTTCAAAATACTGTAACGGAATGCCATAATTACCGTTTACAAAGGTAACAAGCTAAAGGCTAAAAACAGATACGGAGCGCCCCCAAATTGGGAGGTCGCTCCGTATATTAACGTGTAACTAATGTACTACTGCATTTAATAAACGCGTACTACGAGTGTCTTTGATAGACTCCAGAAAGAAGTAGGATCAGAGATCTCAAGCGTAAGATTCTTATCTGCACCTTCTACAAGGCGGTAGGAATCAGCAGGATGTGGTGTAAGTAGCTCAGCCTTCTTTGACAGCAAGGGTAGTGAGGTGAAAGAGCGACGATCTACTTGACGGTAATAGTCGCTCACATAATTGTCGGCAGCGAGCTTACCATTCTTTACGATCTTCATCTCTTTCAAGTCGTTCATTGTGCCTACGCAATAGCTAACTGTATTGGCAGCGGCTTCCTGACGAGAGAGCTCTTCGCCCTGCTTACGGGTTATTTGCTTTTGCGCTTCGATAGACCCGCTCAGCTCAGTTACCATAGAATCGAGAATACCGATCTGGAGGTTCTTAGTCTTCAACTCTTCAGTCAGCTTAAGAATTTCCTGAGTCTTATCGCCCAATTGCTTTTCAAGCGAAGCAATTGTCTTGGTCAAGACAGCATTCTGAGCACCGCTTTTTTTGAGTTTTTCATTCAAAGAATTCAGTTCCTCACGGTTGCTACGCAGTCTTTCGTTGATCATGCGAATGTTATCTTCAATACGCTCGCTACGGCTCATATTCACTTCACCGGTGAGCGGGTTGGGACTTATCATGCCCTCCATAGCATTGATTTCCTGGAAGTTATCAATCACCCGACCAATGATCTCATCAAACTCATTCATCTGAGTTTGATAGACTGAATTGACAGCCACTATGGAGTCATAATCTTGCTTAAGCGTTTTGTACGCTCCTGAGTTCTTGCCGCAAGAGGCAAGCCCTAATGCTGCAAAGATCAGTGCAGCGGCAAAAGTAAGAAATCTCGTTTTCATTGTTCTTATCTCCTTGATTGTACTTTTGTGTGATTTACTATTCTGTTTGTTGCTTTTTAAGTTCCTTTTTATGTATCTCAGCCATATGCTGTGTTCCCTCTACCAATAGGACAAATTCGCCCTTAGGCGGTGTAGATTCATAGTAAGCGGCTAGTTCCTCAAGAGTGCCTCTTTGCACTGTTTCGTATATTTTCGACAATTCTCGTACAGTAGCTGCTTGGCGTGTCTTACCGAAGTATTCTCCCAGGTCGTGAAGCGTGCGCACCACCCTAAAGGGAGATTCGTAAAAGATCAGTGTACGCGGCTCTGAAGCGAGTACCTCAAGCATGCTTTTTCGTCCCTTCTTAACGGGGAGAAAGCCCTCAAAGGCGAAGCGTTCTGTAGAAAGACCGCTCATTACCAAAGCCGGGACCAATGCGGTTGGACCGGGCAAGCATGAGATTTTTATATTCTGCCCTATGCAAGCCTTTACGAGATAGCTACCGGGATCACTCACAAGCGGCGTTCCGGCATCCGAAATTAGTGCTACACGGAGTCCACCTGCAATGCGCTGTGCCATACCCTCTGCCTGCTTATATTCATTAAACTTATGGTGGCTCTCCATAGGTGTGTGAATATCGTAGTGCTTAAGTAGCACACCGGATGTACGCGTATCCTCGGCCAATATCAGATCGGCTTCTTTAAGCTCCTCTAAAGCTCTTAAAGTGATATCCTTTAAGTTTCCTATCGGAGTAGGTATGATCGTTAGCGTTCCCTCTGCCACAACTTCCTATATTATTCTCCGTCCGGCAATACTTACGGAAAGTATCCCAAACTACTTACAAACTTACAAAAACTATTTCTTATGTAGCTATAAGCGTATTATTGGCGTTATAGAGACAGAATAGATTTCCTGCCATATATTAGATAGAGAGCTACAAAAAGAGAGCCTCGGACCGCACTATACGTAGTAGTGCGACCCAAGGCGATATAAATTGAAAGTACTGTTTAATTATTCAGTTACACGATGATACCCGTAGCGAGCTTCTTCGTCTAATTCTTCCTCAATGCGAAGAAGCTGATTGTACTTAGCGATACGGTCTGTACGGCTCAATGAACCTGTTTTGATCTGACCGGCATTGGTTGCCACAGCAATATCCGCAATAGTAGTATCTTCAGTTTCACCGCTACGATGCGATACCACAGCGGTATAGCCGTGACGGTGTGCTAAATCTATTGCGTCGAGTGTTTCGCTGAGGGTTCCGATCTGATTTACTTTAATAAGGATTGAGTTGGCACAATGTGTAGCAATACCCTTACGCAGATATTCTACATTAGTTACGAAGAGGTCGTCACCCACCAGCTGAATCTTATTGCCTAATTCCTTAGTTAGGAGTGCCCAACCTTCCCAGTCGTTTTCACCCATACCATCTTCAATGGAGTCAATGGGGAACTGCTCTACCAACTGTTTGAGGTATGCAACCTGCTCAGCGATAGAACGCTTAGCGCCACCTTCTCCCTCAAATTTCGTGTAGTCATAGGTTGTGCCATCAAAGAATTCACTGGCTGCGCAGTCTAATGCGATACGCACATCCTTACCCGGCTCGTATCCGGCTGCCTTAATAGCCTCAATAATACTGCGAAGAGCATCTTCTGTACCTTCTAAGTTAGGCGCAAATCCACCTTCATCGCCCACAGCAGTACTCAGCCCGCGTGCTTTGAGTACCGACTTCAAAGCGTGGAATACTTCTGCTCCCATACGAAGTCCTTCGCGGAATGAAGTAGCCCCTACAGGACGGATCATAAACTCTTGGAAGGCTATAGGCGCATCACTGTGCGAACCTCCGTTGATGATATTCATCATAGGGATGGGCAGTACATGACCATTCACTCCGCCCAAGTAGCGATAAAGCGGCAACCCAAGTTCGCGTGCTGCGGCTTGTGCTACGGCAAGGGAAACCCCTAATATTGCATTGGCACCCAAGTTTGACTTATTGGGCGTACCATCCAAATCGATCATTTTATGGTCTATGGCACGCTGTTCAAACACACACATGCCGAAGAGAGCCGGTGCAATGATATTATTTACGTTCTCTACTGCTTTCTCAACTCCCTTTCCTCCGTAGCGCTGCTTATTTCCATCACGAAGCTCTACAGCTTCATGCTCTCCGGTGGATGCTCCACTGGGTACTGAGGCACGACCTATAACTCCGTCGCTCAGCTCTACCTCAACCTCTACTGTTGGATTTCCGCGCGAATCAAGTATTTCACGCCCTTTGATCATTACTATTTCCATAGCTACGTGCTAAATGTTTTCTGTTGACATTCTCTTTGCAAAGATAGTGATCTTTCTGTTTACGATCATTCTAAAGTACGAACTATCCTCAGCGGGTCAGAAAATATTATTATATTTGTGCTAAAGGGGGTGCCAAAAAGTTGAGAATTATAGGACCCCTAACGAAGTATCACAAATAAGTAGTAGAAGGAATATGGGATTTTGGGAAGTTATATCATGGATTGCTTTAGGCCTCGTTGCCGGTGGAATTGCTAAGTGGATTCGCCCCGGTAAACAAGGAGGCGGTTGGCTCACTACCTTGCTTTTAGGTATTGTGGGCGCAGTAGTAGGAGGTTGGATCTTTAGCCTATTCGGCGGCTCCTCGGCTACGGGCTTCAATTTCCGCAGCCTGATAGTAGCCGTAGTGGGTGCATTGGTAGTACTCTGGATTTGGGGGCTTGTCACCAAAAAGAAATCATAAGCGCTAATCAAAAAAGAGATTCATAATAATAAAGTGTTTTTTAATGGAATCGGGGAGTTGCACACTATAGTGTGGCTCCCCGATTCTTTTGAAAGAAAAACATTTAATCATCCTCCCGAAGCATGAGCAAGGCGAGGACTCTATAGACACCTATCGCTTTATTTCCTTTACCAGATAGAGGTATACAGGGAAGTGATCCGAATACCCTCCGCGATACTGACCGGCCACCATGGTACGAAGGGGGTAGCCTTTGTAGCGACCGCTCTGTTGCAGCATAAAGTTCTTTTTGTAAATAAAGGCCATATTTTGGGTCTCGGGATCCTTCATCAACTTGAATGTAGAAATATCATCCCCTAATAATGCGCCATTAACTACCATGATATCAAACAGGTTCCACACATCACGATAGGCAAGAGTTCCCTGCCCCTGATTGTAGAGCCTCAGCATAGGCGTATAGTACCCCATGTAGCCTACATTATCGGGATAATCCTTTACTTCTAATCCATCTCGTACAGAGGGAGAGACAGGATCATCATTAAAGTCCCCCATCATAATTGCGTTACTATTCGGATAAGCCGCAAGAAGCGAGTCTGCCACGCTCTTCATGGTTAGCGCTGCTTGCATTCGCTTAGGAATACTGGGTACCTCACCGCCGGCACGAGAAGGCCAGTGCCCTACAATGATATGGAATACCTCTCCTGCTATGGTGCCCGTAGCAAAAACGATATCACGAGTGCGAAAGTTGGGATTGTCGGGCATTTTTACGGGCTTTATACCGGTAGAGACTACATTAAATACTTTCGGATTGTACAGAATAGCACAGTCAATACCTCTGTAGTCGGGCGAGTCGTAGTGCACAATACTATAATTAAGGGGAGCCAACTGCTCATCCCGCACCAGATCCTCTAATACTCCTCTGTTCTCTACTTCCGAAACTCCTATGATCACTGGTCCACTTCCGCCTATTCCGGAAATAACTCGTGCCATATTGGATATTTTTTGCATGTACCGTTCGCTCGTCCAAGCATTTTTCCCGGTCGGGATAAATTCATTATCACGTGGCGAACTCTGAATGGTATCAAACAGATTTTCAAGGTTATAAAAGGCAACCGGTAGCTTAATGTATTGCGCCTTTTTCTGCTGCCCCCATACAGAAACGGCACTTAGCAGTATCCACAGCCCGGTAAGCAGGGAGATTATAGTTCTTCTCATCGTTTTGGTAATCTTCAATTGTTATTCTCTGACAAATATACTCTTTTGCTCCTACAAAGAGATGAGCATCTGACATTAAAGGAATTAAATTAACAAACAGTAGTCTTCCGAGAGATCGCTTGCTCTATTTAGCTACTCGTCACTTTTCTAACAGAGGACAAGCGAAGCTAATACAACGTAAAGCCCGCGAATATCCTCTTTTTTTATATCAAAAGCGGCATAAATAGGATCGTGATTGATCGACAGAGCACGCACATGTTCCTTATCCTCCCCGGGTCCTAATAGACGAAAGTGCACCCCACTTACAGTATCGATCAAATAAGGAGTGCCCCAAGTCAGGAACTTATTATGGTCTACAAGCCGGGCATATACGATAGATGCAGCCGGGAAGTCAGGCTCCATACTATTATCTTTCACACTCATAGCAACCTCTGCACGAGGTATCGGGGTAATCACCTGCTCACACCGGTTACGCTCCGCATTGGCAATAAAATCGCTCAGCGGACATCCGATAGAAGCTATGGAGAAGAGCGGTACTGTGGGGGCACTGGGGAATAAAGACAAAAAGTCATTCTTTAGCATTTCACCCTCTCCGGTAAGTAGCCACCCCACATTAAGCTCGGGGAAAGCTTTGCTTATTCTATGCACAGAGAGGGTAGAAAGCGTGTGCCCGGCACCTTGTAGCACACTCAAAGAGATCTGTGCCTTACCGACAAACTGACGCTGTGTAAGCTCGCAATAGCTTATAAACTGTTTTAATCGCTCCTTAGGAGTAAGTCCCATGCTCATTTTCCCCATGGGAAGCTGGTCATACTTAGCTCTACCGGCTTGCATTGTTTTGTTTCTAATTTTTATGCTTACAAATATAAGTATTATCCCCACAAGACAAGGAACCAAGATGCACTATGTAATGGAAATATCGCTCGGTGTTACTGCCACGAGAGTGTACTGCTAGAGAATAGAGAGAAAGAAAAGAGTAAACAAACAAAGCAAGTACATTAGGCATATTGTAAAAAAGAAGAAAAAATATTTGTCTGATTGAAAATTAAACTTTATCTTTGAGGTAGAAGATATAGATAGGCGTAAGCCACAAAAATAGGAATAGTAAAAGCGAATAAATCATGACAAAAAACATCACTTTCAACGAATTACGCCGCATCAAAGATGCCCTACCCGATGGAGCCACTCAACGTATAGCTGATGAGCTGGGAATTGATGCAGAAACTGTACGCAATTATTTTGGAGGCACTCACTATACCAACGGACGAAGTGCCGGCATACACCTACAGCCGGGACCCGATGGGGGAATCGTCGAAATATGTGACACCACCATACTTGACAAAGCATTAGAGATGGCCGTAGATTTGCCGGAGGATTTACTTGCTTCGTTAGGTCTCAACAAAGAGGACAAAAAGTAGGACTAATCACATAGCCCCAAAGCGGCGGGAGTACAAACGTATCCCTGCAAGAGCAGCAGGGAGCACATAGATCTATTATTCACAGATAACCAATAGACGAAGAGGGAGATCGTATGAAGGAAGGAAAGAGTAAAGGCTCAGGCGACACGCTCGTAACCTTGGCTATACATAGTTACGAAAAAGCACAAATTCTGCAAACACTGCTTCAAGATGCCGGCATTGAGGCATCTTTGCATAACGTAAATCAACTTCTTCCGGTGGTTTCCGCCGGTGTGCGAGTGCGAATCAAAGAAAAAGATTTACCTCGTGCGCTCAGCCTGATCGAAGAAACTGATTGGATGCGCGATGAGGTATATTCCGAACTCAATTGGGTAGATCGAAAGGTACAGGGAGCCATACATGCGGATTCTCCTTATGTACTTATTCCGGTAGACTTTTCGGACTATACTCCTACGGTATGTAGTGTGGGCTTCTACTTTGCTCAAAGGCGGAACCTGAGCGTACTTATCGTAAATGCATACTTCTCTCAGTTCTTTACGGCAGCTCCTATGTTCACGGGCGACATAACCGGCTATCAAGCTGCTTCTGAGCTCAATATAAAGCGAGAAGCCGGCAAAGCTGATGCCAAAATGACGCAGCTCAAAGAAGAGCTTCGCCGTCAGATTAAGGAGGGAACCTTACCCGATGTACCTTTTGATACGCTCCTGAAGGATGGAGCACCTGATGAGGTTATCCTCACTCTTGCTAAG
The DNA here is from genome assembly GCF_045865415.1 of Porphyromonas miyakawae. NCBI lineage: Bacteria > Pseudomonadati > Bacteroidota > Bacteroidia > Bacteroidales > Porphyromonadaceae > Porphyromonas > Porphyromonas miyakawae. The sequence goes on along the minus strand of NZ_BAAFSF010000004.1, from coordinate 472,486 downwards.
GAGAAACCTCCTGTAGCTATTGTTATGGGAACTCGTGGTAAATCGCGACGCAATGGGGAGTTGATCGGTTCTGTGGCCGCAGAAGTAATAGATAGTGCAAAGGTCCCTGTATTGGTGGTGCCCGAAGAAGTAGCTATCACAGACCTATCCAATATAGAGAATGTGGGTGTGGCTACAGGTTTTGATCAGCGTGACTTAGTCTTGTTTGATCGAATGATGAGTCTCATGAAGCCAATCCATCCGAAGTACTACATTTTCAATATATCTAAGAAAATGGAGGAATGGAGCGAAACAGAGCTAAAGGCAATCTTGGCTTATCACAAACAGCACTATCCGGATCAAGAGATATCATTTAGCATGCTGCAAGATGGTGACTTCAGCGAAGCACTACAGGCCTTTATTGAAGAAAAGAAAATAGGTATGCTTGTCGTTAACACCTATCGGCGCAACCTATTTGCACGTCTCTTCAATCCCGGCATGGCGCGCAGGATGCTCTTCCATGCGAATACGCCTCTATTGGTAATGCATAGTAGCAGTTGGCGATAGGTAGCATATCATCACAAGAGTGAACTTTTAGTGGGTGTCCATTGTTTCGTGCAATGTGCACCCATTTTATAATATAAGCGCAAGTAGATCATGAGTAATCCCATAGCAGAACTTAAGACCGCATTATCTGCGACTATCAACCAATCATTCGGCGCTACGACCACGCCTGCCGATATAACCCTGCAACGCACCCGAGATGAATTTACGGGTGACTGGACCTATGTGGTTTTTCCTCTCCTTAGAATGAGTCGCAAGAAACCGGAGGAGACAGCACAAATCTTAGGGGAAGCACTGCAGGCTGCTTATCCGGCTGTAGACGGCTTTGAAGTGGTAAAGGGATTTCTTAACCTTACTATGAAGCATCAATGGCATGCCGATATGCTTCATACTATTATAGAAGACAAGCAGTATGGTGCTAAAGAAGTCAGTAGCAGCTCTCCTCTTGTAATGGTTGAGTACTCCTCGCCCAATACCAACAAACCGCTCCACCTTGGGCACGTGCGCAACAATCTATTAGGCTTTAGCATTGCCCGAATTCTTACCGAGACGGGAAACAAAGTAGTTAAAACAAATATAGTAAACGACCGCGGTATCCACATCTGTAAGTCGATGCTGGCGTGGCAAAAGTGGGGGAATGGCGAAACGCCCGAGTCAAGTGGTAAGAAAGGAGACCACTTAGTAGGAGACTATTATGTGCTTTTCGATAAGCATTTTAAGGCAGAAGTAAAGGAATTGGAGGCACAGGGGTATTCCAAAGAGCAAGCGGAACAACGCTCACCCCTTATGCAGGAAGCCCGCGAAATGCTTCGCAAATGGGAAAGCGGAGACAAAGAGGTACGCACGCTTTGGCACATGATGAATCAATGGGTTTACGATGGCTTTGATGCTACCTACAAGCGTTTGGGAGTAAATTTTGATAAAATATACTACGAAAGCGATACCTATCTTATAGGCAAAGAAGAGGTGCTTCGTGGGCTTAAGAAAGGTATCTTGCAGCAGCATGACGATGGTTCGATTTGGTACGATCTAACCTCCAAAGGGATGGATGAGAAGTTGCTCATTCGTGCCGATGGTACCACTGTGTACATGACCCAAGACGTAGGCACCGCCAAAATGCGCTACCAAGACTTCCCCATTGACAAGATGGTCTACGTGGTGGGTAACGAACAGGAGTATCACTTCAAGGTACTCTCCCAACTGCTGGATGAGCTTGGCTTCTCATTCGGAAAGAGCCTCTACCACTTCAGCTACGGAATGGTGGAGTTGCCTGATGGCAAGATGAAAAGTCGTGAGGGGACGGTAGTAGATGCGGATGATCTGATGGAAGAGATGGTATCTCGTGCAAAAGAGATAGCATTGGAAGCCGGAAGGGCAAAGGATTTTCCTGAAGATGAGGTGAATGAAATAGCCGAAAAAGTAGGCTTAGGGGCCCTGAAATACTTCATACTGAAAGTTGATCCGCGAAAGAATATGGTGTTTAACCCCAAAGAGTCAATTGACTTCAATGGGAATACAGCCTCGTTTATTCAATATGCCTATGCTCGTATTTGCTCACTACTGGAGCGTGCAGAAGCCTCTGACCAACAGATAAACTGGCTGCAAACAGACTTCAACGAGAGCGAAAGAAAGTTGATACTTACCTTAGCAGCCTATCCGGACGCAGTTAGCGATGCAGCTAATGCCTATAACCCTGCTGCCATTGCAAACTGGGTGTATGATTTAGTGAAGCAATACAACAGCTTCTACCACGACTACAGTGTGCTTCGTGAAGAAAATGACACTTTACGTGCTGCCCGACTTGCCTTAAGTGCCGCAGTCGCTGATACTATTAAACGTGCTATGTATCTGCTGGGTATCGATATGCCCAAGCGGATGTAAAGGCGCGCGAAATCGGTAATACGAGAGATGTTGTCCTATCCGCTATCGCCGTACATTGATGCCTTGGATCGGAGCGTATCCATAGCACTGCTCGCTTCGGGCGGTGTGGATAGCGCAGTGGCATGTGCTTTGCTGGTTCGCGCCGGCTTTCGTCCTAAACTTTTCTATATAAATATCGGGATGAAGGATGAGGGGTTCACCGATTGCACTCGGGAGGAAGATCTTGAGATGGTGGCTCTGATTGCCCGTAAGTATGGGCTTGAATACGAGGAAGTTGACCTTAACGAAGCGTATTGGGATCGTGTGGTTTCCTATACGATTGATAGCGTTAAGCGCGGACTCACGCCCAATCCCGATGTAATGTGTAATCGTTTTATCAAATTCGGAGTTTTTGAGGAGCGATACGGACATGCCTTTGATTACATTGCATCGGGGCATTACGCCTCCACGGTAGTGCGAAACGGCAAAGTTTACTTAGGAACAGCGCCCGATCCGGTTAAGGATCAGACCGATTTCCTCGCTCAAATCAATCTGAAACAAATATCCAAAATTCTCTTTCCGATAGGCACATTGGACAAAAGTCAGGTACGTGCCATTGCAGAAGAGGAGCATCTGCCCAATGCGCATCGTAAAGATAGTCAGGGAATATGCTTCCTCGGGAAAATTAACTATAACTATTTCTTGGAGAAGTACTTAGGGAAGAAAAAGGGCGATATTATTGAATTTGAAACGGGTAATAAGATAGGCGAGCACGACGGTTTTTGGTTTCATACCATTGGACAGCGTAAAGGCCTGGGGCTGAGCGGAGGTCCTTGGTTTGTGGTTCGCAAGGATTGCCCTGCCAATATCCTTTATGTGAGCCGCGGTTACGATCCGGAAACGCAATACGGATATGAGATTTGGTGCCGTGATTTCCATTTTATCACTGAAAATCCCTTTACTGCCGGTTGCCCCAATCCACTACCCGTAGCGCTTAAAGTGCGTCATACTCCGGAGTTCTTACGTGCCACGCTGGAAAAGGAGGGGGATGTGTACCACATTGTGAGCGAACAGCGCATACAGGGCATTGCTCCCGGTCAGTTTGCCGTTGTGTACGATCCCGACTGCACGATATGCCTCGGAAGCGGTAGAATTGAAGAGGGCAGATAGCCTATGGATGCCGTTCGGGAAAAACTCTTCTCCTTACAGGACGAATCGGTACAACGCTTTGCCGCAAAACTACTGCCAACCATTGATCCCGAACGGATCATCGGTGTTCGAATTCCCCTACTGAGGGAAACGGCACGCACTATCTATAAATCGGATAAGGCATTGTGTCATAGTTATCTTGAGGAACTTCCGCACGCCTATGTGGAAGAGGATTTACTGCATATGATGCTGATCGGCCTAGAGCCCAACGCAGTGCGTCAGATAGAGCTACTGGACCGCTTTCTCCCCTTTGCGGACAATTGGTGCGTTACGGATGCTTTGTCGGCAAAAACAATGTGGCGCGAGCCGGCTCTTTGTCGCGATGCGATAAGGCGATGGCTTGCTGCGGATACCGTTTACACACGCCGCACTGCGCTCGTTGCTCTGATGGAAAGTTTCCGTTACAACTGTTTTGACCCCTGCTTTCTCGATTGGGCTGCAAAAGCGGCTCCGGAAGATTCGTCCGAAGTAACCGATGTGTATTATTTACGGATGGCGGTCGCCTGGTTCTTTGCCGAGGCTCTCACGCAACAATATGAGCTTACATTGCCCTATATAGAAGAGGGAAAACTGCCGAATAAGACCCGTCTGCTTGCCATTCGCAAGGCTTGTGAAAGCCGTAAAGTACCCGCTGACCGCAAAGAGGCATTACGTCTTTTGCGCAATCGCTAAATACGTTCCTTTCGGAACTATTCGTTTCTCTTTCAAATAGCTTTTACCCCCTTTTGCAAAAGATATATACCTTTCATCGGAAAGATATATACCTATTGCGGTAAAGATCTGTACCTATTCATTCAAATATATATACTTTTTGCGGAGCCTCTTTGTTACAATAAAATGAAGGGGTTGAACGTTTGTTAAACTAAATAGGCAGGCGCAAGCCGTTGCGTAATGCCTCTGACAATGTAAAATAGTTATCTTTGCGAAAGGAAGCGAGTAAAGAGCACAAACACACCACGAAATAAATGAAAAGAGTGTTCGATATTGTCACAAGCAGTATGGGGTTGATTATTCTATCCCCCCTGTTGTTGGTGTGTATCATACTTATTTGCCTGGATTCGAAAGGCGGAGCCATTTTCAAACAAAAACGAGTCGGGCGCTACAACAAGGATTTTGTACTCTATAAGTTTAGGTCTATGTGGTCCCAGACGTGGACTAAGGGACAGCTTATTACTGTAGGCGAGGAGGATCCACGCATCACTCGTATAGGACGCTTCATTCGGCACTACAAAATAGATGAATTGCCACAATTGTACAATGTACTTCGAGGCGATATGAGTTTTGTGGGGCCACGCCCCTTAGTGCGCCAGCAAGTGGAGCTATATCCCGATCTCTACGAGCCTATTCTTACCGTTCGCCCCGGCATAACCGGCATTGCCTCTATTTATTTCCGTAATGAGAATGCCATACTCGGCATGGTGGATGATCCGGAGAGATACTTCAAAGAGGTCATTATGCCTAAAAAAATCGCCTTAAATATGGAATATGTGCAGCATCACACTTTTTGGGGCGATATGCGGCTGATTTATCAAACCATTTTTTCTCGTAAATCGTCACAAGCACCTCTACCGAATGAGGAAAATATGCCCGACGGTATTCATCTTAAGTGAGACAACGAAATATAACCGCATTTTGATATCATTTCGGTATATTTGCACAGTGACATTTGTACGTTTGAAGTTACTAACTTTTCTTGTAGTAATTGAAAGTAAACGAGTTAGATAGTCTCTTTGTGAGTTACAAACCTTAAAAAGTTACGATTGAGTTAGATACAGAATGCTTCGGTATTCCAAGTTTTGCAAGACTTCAATCAACTCTACTGATTACAAAATAATACTTTTCTGCGGATATTCGAGTGATTTCTTTGCGTCTTTTTGGAATTGTTTTGGCAGAATACTGTCCTTGCTTATGATGTATGGACTTCCTTATCAATCGGTTCATCCGTTTCTCTCTGTTTATCCTCTACGGAATACGTTTTCTGCCCATCGCATCAGACAGTCATTTCCGTTTGGGGTGCAAAGGTAATTCCGGGATTTTACGAGGAAGCAAGGTCAAGCCTTCTGTTTTCGAAAGAAATCTCCACGCCTCAATCCTTTGGGGTAGTATTTCTTCCGAAAAACCTTGCATCTTCTAATCCCGACCTTTTTAGAGCACCCGAAACGAAAACGACCGATGCGAAAAGAAAACGCATAAAAAATGTCGGATAAACAAGAAACGGAAGTTTGGAAACTCGCCTCCCTCCGCTCTTAGAGCCGCATTAAGAATCCTACTACGACCATCGGGGCATTTTAAGCTGACTGCACTTTGGGTTGATATTGTCTATCATAATGATGCTGTCCTACTATGTAATCAGTATATGGATATGTTGGCTATATTTTCAATTTCTTGATAGGAACAACAATCGTGCGGTTGGTCACTTGGTAACATTTTCAATAGAATGGTAATTTTTGCAATTTACAATACGATATACTTATTAATCAGTAAATTAATAAACTATGCAATGTTATATATCTATCACATTTTCCGTCAATTACAAAAGCAATATGTCAATTATAGTTGTTGCAGATTACACTGTCTGAAATGACGGCTACTCTCAATCCGTTTCAGACGGATTTTTATGTTCGTCAAAGAACACAGCAAGGTATGTTTTGAGTTACCAGAATCGTTTCGGGTAACTCAAAACGCCTTGCCCTTGCAGGGAACTGAATTATCCTCCAAAGTTGGATAATTCCAAAGCCAACGATATCTTGTGTTGAATGGATTTGAAGAGTTCACCAATCGCTTCCCTTACTAAACTTATTTCCTAAAGAGTAAGGGAAAACCGATAAGAATCGCTACCTTTGGGCTCATTATCGGACTGCTAATGACCTAAGAAAACAATTGAAACAACATACGAATCTCCTTCGCTCATCTCATAGGCTTTGGTCAGCCTCGCAGGGATAGCGAAGGAGTTTTTGCTTTATTCCATAAATATGGCAACAAAAAATATAGAACCCAAGCTACGGCTCATCAGCGAATACACCCTATTGGAGCGTGATGACATTTTCGAGATTCCTCAATACCAACGTGCCTACTCATGGACTACGTTGCATTGTGCAAAACTTTGGCAAGACATCGAAACATTCATTGATTCAGACGCTGAAGACCCTTATTTCTTCGGTACTGTAATCATTGATTGTTCTACACCCAATCATTTAAGCCTTATTGACGGACAACAGAGAACCACTACTTTTCTCCTGCTTCTTAAGGCTTTGCAACTTTGTCTGAAAGACCTTTTAGACAATTTCAATTTCAGTCCTGACACAACGGCTTTGGTTATGGGTTTGAATAGAAGCTATGACACCATTTGCCGAATACTTTATAAGGCTGATGATGACAAGCAGGTGGATATGAAAGCCAATTGGGATAACGCACGCGGCATTACCATTCTTGAAAACAATTCTATCAACGAATTGTACAAAGATGATTTTCGCCTAATCATTGAAGCGGAAAATTTCAAAGAAGCAGAGCAAGCTGTTCACAAGTTTCCTCGCAAACAGAAAGATAATAAATATACCAACTTCTTCCGCAACTTCAAGTACTTCTTCGATTGCCTCTCGAAGTATAAAGAATCCAATCTAAACAATTTTGCCAAGATATTCTTGTCAAAGTGCCAGATTATCGAAATCAAGAGTTGGCAGATAGAACAAGCGATAACGATGTTCAACTCGTTGAACTCTACAGGTATGCCGCTTTCAGATGCCGACATTATCTCGGCACAACTTTACTCTCGTGCCGGTGATGACGGCAAAGATGCTTTCATTGCCGAGTGGCAGAAAATCAATACCGCAGCAAACCAACTTGCGCAGAAGAAGATTGTGGATATTGACGGCGTGCTCCAACAATTCATGTACATAAACCGTGCGGCAAAAAACCACTACAAGCAAAACGAGGTTACAACACCCGGTTTGCGCAAATATTATCTGACCGAACACCCCGAGTTGTTGACTGAACCACTTACTCTTTGCGCCTCATTCAAGAAAATCCTTGATATTTGGGAAGCAATAAAAGATTTCCCTGTAATCAAGTTGCTATTGAAATTCAATGAAAACTTCAAACTGTTCCTTGTTTCCTATCTATTTAGATATGACGTGTCAATGCTGACAAAAGAAACAGTTACTCCATTTGCAGAGTGCTTGCTCCGTCTATTCGCTATTATTGAAGTAGGCGATGCAGGTTATTCCGCATCCAAATTCAAGACTTTCCTCTTTAACGAGAACTTTAATTTGGTGAAGCCTTCATATTCATTAGCTGAAATTATTGAAAATTTCAACCGACATATCAATAACACATGGAAGCCCAAAGACGTAGAAGATGATTTGCGTGAGTACCAAAAGAACATACTTGTCTATCTGAATGAATATCTCTATGCTAAGGAACAACACAGATATTACGACATAGATGAGAGAACTAATGTAGAACACATTATGCCCGCAAGCGGTCATAACATCGAGATTATCCGCATTGATGCAGGTATAGAAGACCCCGAAGAATTTGCAGTCCTCGTCAATCAACTTGGCAACAAAATTCTTTTGGAGGAAATAATCAACAAGACTATCGGCAATGATTGGTTCAAGACAAAGAAAGGAAGCACATTGTCGAGCAAGTCGGGTTATGTAGGTAGCAGCTTCGGCTTTGCCCTTGACCTTGCCAAATACTCAAAAGACCGATGGGAGAAAGATGATATAGAAAAAGCAACCGAAGAAGCGGTAAAACGTATCAGTAAGTTTATCTTTGACGCTTAATCTTATGGAATATATAATGCGGAACGGGAAATATTCTGCCGTCTTCGCTTAATCCCCTGTACTTTTCCAAAATGCGGAGGGGAACATCAAGCAGACGGATATTTGATTCCACTCCCGTCTTTTGGCGGTTGGTTTTTATCCATTGGTGCTCATCGAAATAAGTCACGATGTTCTCCTCTCTCAGATTGCGTATATCCGAAAAGCTTAATTCCGTGAAGATGCAGAACAGGAACATATCGCGGTAGAGTTCCTGCTTGGCGTTTTTCAGCTTTCCGTCCATCAAGAGTTGGATTTCCTCTTTAGTGAGAAATGTGCGAACCGTATCCTCCTTCTTGATTTCGTAATCGTGGAAAGGATCACGCACTAACCACTCGTTGCTGATGGCTACCGAAACCATCGTGCGGAGCGGGTAGACGCAAATCCACACGGTATTGTTGCAATAATGCTTTTCTGTGCGCAGGAACATGTCGAAGTCCATGATGAACGACTGGGGCAGTTCCTTCAAGGCGATGTCCTGCACATGGTAGCGTTGCATCAGAAACTTTTTCAAGTGTTTGTACACCACAAGGTATTTCTCGTATGACTTCTTGGACTTCATCCCGGCTTCCACCATCTTGGCATAGTCGGCGGTGAATTGCTCATAGACTTTCATCAACGTGTGACATCGGTGATCCAACCCCAAGAAAGCGTTCTTTACCTTTTCAGCCGTGACAAAGTTGTCCCTGTCCATTCCCTTATAGTGGGTGTTTATCTTCACTCGGATTTTGTCCAGAATACGGTTGGTTTCTATCGCAACGGTGCTCCTGCCCGTTGCCCGTCCCGTCTTGGTTTCCCAAATCTTGGGGTCGATAGTCAGCTTGCAACTGAATTGCGTCTTTGTCCCGTCCACCGTGATACGCCCCATGATGGGCACCGTACCGTCCTTTTTCACTACCTGTCGTTTGAGGTAGAAGATTGTCGAAAATGTACTTCTCATTACTCTACTCGTTTTTTTGTGATTACAAAATTAATTCGGGTAGAGCTGATGGAATGTATGCAAAACGCGGCAGACCGGAGAGGATAAATCCAAAGGCGAAAATTCTTCGACAATTATTAGGTATTCAGCCACTTATTACCTGATATTGTGCCATAAAGCGCCTGAATTCCGTTGGTCACGAATAGGTAACGCAGTTCAGGCTTCAATTGGCGTTTTCAAGGTTTCTCGTGGCGTTTACACATCATTTGAAAATCCTTTAATCATCTGTATCTCAAATCATCCTCCCCGTTCTTCCGTATATCAAGAAAAAATAGTACTTTTGTGTAAGTAAAACATGAACGGTGCGTATTTTTGGTTGGTAGCCGGGCTACTCCTTTTGCTGGCGGAGCTATTTACTCCGGGCTTCGTAGTCTGCTGCTTTGGAATAGGTGCTTTGATGGCTTGTTTGGCAAGCTTTCTCGGGGCCGGACTCTTCTGGCAAGTCTTTTGCTTTGCAGTAGGTTCCTTTGCTACCCTGTTTCTTCTCCGTCCCTTGTTAAATAGGGGACTGCGCAAACGTAAATTAGCCGGCAAACTGCACCCTGCCACTGACAAAGATGGATCTCTTCCTACCGGAATGGATGCCCTAAAGGGTCGCAGTGCCTTGGTCGTGAAAGAAATAGACGGCATTGAAGGCATCGGGCGTGTGGCCATTGATGGAGACGAATGGCCGGCAAAAGCTGCTACCTCGGAAGAGAAGTTCAACGTAGGGGAGAGAATCATCGTCACAGACAATGAGAGTATTGTACTTGTCGTTGCCCCCTATCCTGAGGCTCAATCAAATACAACTGAAAATTAACAATACCTATAAACTCATATCCCTATGACAGCAACATTCATCACTGTGACCGTCATCGTCCTATTGGTTATCTTCATAGTAGCCAAGGGGCTGATTATTGTGCAACAGTCCGAAACTATGGTCATTGAGCGCTTAGGCCGCTATGAAAAGACGCTCTCAAGTGGGGTGAATATTATCTTCCCCTTTATTGATAAACCGCGCTCCATGATGTGGCGCTATACCACACGCAACATAAAAGGCGATTTATTGGTTAGGGTGGTGCCCGTAACACGAATTGATTTACGCGAAACAGTGTACGACTTTGATCGCCAAAGTGTGATTACACGCGACAATGTAGTCACAGAGATCAATGCGGTACTATACTTTCAGATAGTAGATCCCACTCGTGCTATGTACGAGATATCCAACCTCCCCATAGCTATTGAGATGCTGACACAAACGAGTCTGCGTAACGTGATCGGTGAAATGGATTTGGATGAGACACTCACCAGTCGGGATACGATCAATAATAAGCTCCGCGACATACTTGATGAAGCCACCAATAAGTGGGGTGTAAAAGTGAACCGTATTGAGCTGCAAGATATCAATCCGCCACGCGATATTCGCGATGCTATGGAAAAGCAAATGCGCGCTGAGCGTGACAAGCGAGCTCAAATATTAACCGCAGAGGGCCAGAAAGAGGCCGCTATTCGTGAGTCAGAAGGGAAAATGCAGTCTTCAATCAATCATGCGGAAGGACTTAAGCAGGCGGAAATATTAGCTGCTGAGGCAGAGCGACAGAGTAAGATACTTCGTGCAGAGGGGGAAGCGTCTGCCATTAACCGTATCACAGAGGCGCTCTCAGCCTCAGGTGCCGATCCTACACAATACCTCATCGCTATTCGCTATTTGGAAACCCTTTCATCCTTAAGCGAGGGAAATAAGTCAAAACTTGTTTATCTGCCCTATGAAGCAACCGGTATTTTAAGTGCACTGGGAGGTATCAAAGAAATTAGCAAGGGCAGCATCATACCCGGCGTTCCAACTGAAAAGAACTAATGTTGCAAGAGAAACAGTTTCCATACGATTTATCTATAGTGATTCCGCTACTAAATGAAGCGGAGTCACTGCCTTTTTTACAGGAACGCATTGAGGCTACTATGAAGGCGGCTGAAATGTGCTACGAGGTGATCTATATAGACGATGGCAGTACGGACAATAGCTGGTCGGTCATTAAGTCGCTGCATGCAGCCTACCCGGAGCGTATAAAAGCCCTTCGCTTTGTGCGCAACAATGGCAAGAGTGCTGCCCTGCAATGTGGCTTTACCAAAGCTGCGGGGCGACTCGTTGCTACGATGGATGCCGATCTGCAGGATGCTCCCGAAGAACTACCCGCTATGTGTCGTATGATCTATGAGGAAAACTTAGATTTGGTAAGCGGATGGAAAAAAACGAGATATGACCCTAAGCTAACTAAGAACCTCCCCTCCAAGCTATTCAATGCTACAGCACGACGTGTATCCGGCATACACAATCTACATGACTTCAACTGCGGTATAAAGGTGTATAGGCAGGAAGTAATTAAGTCTATTGAGCTGTACAACGATATGCACCGCTACATACCGATTATGGCAAAGGATGCCGGTTACGCACGAATCGGAGAAAAAGAGGTAAAGCATGCACCACGCACTTATGGGCACTCTAAGTTTGGCATTAATCGGTTCTTTCATGGATACTTGGATCTGCTCACTCTATGGTTTATGTCTCGATTCGGGCGTAGACCCATGCACTTTTTCGGCTTTTGGGGAAGCATTATTTTTCTAATCGGGATCATTGCTCTATTAGTAGTTTTTGTCATCAAGTTAGTCGCTCTCACTCGAGGCGTAGCTGCGCCTTTGGTGACCGACAGAGTGTACTTTTTCATCGCTATTACAGCCATGATTATTGGCACACAGCTTTTCACCGCTGGCTTTATTGGAGAGATCCTATCTCGCAATGCACTCAATAGAAATCAGTACAATATCAAAGAGGAATTGTAGCCATGAACGATAAGAAGCGCTTCCGTTTTACCTCTGTGGGTATAGCCCTCTCGCTACTGCTCATTGCTCTCAGCTGCACAAAGGGCAAAAGTAAAGTAGACTTTTACTTCAACCAAGGCGAGGCTTTTCATACCTTTTACGATATAAAGTATAGCTCCGACCGACCTTTGGACGAGCCGATTGATAAGGCTTTGCACGAGCTTAACAATGTGGCCAATCCGTTTGAAGAGGGTACGCTATTGTATAAGATCAACCATAATCAGCCTCATCAGATAGACAGTATTTTTAGAGCACTTTTTGAGAGTGCCCTAAAGGTTTCTGAGGCTACCGGAGGTAGGTATGACATTACTGTAGGTCCTTTTGTGAATGCTTGGGGTTTTGGCTTTGAACCATCTGCCTGGCCTGAGGGAAATGTGCCGGAGGAGGCATTAGACAGTATTCGTCAGTTTGTGGGATATACCAAGGTGCGCATTCAAGGGGATACGCTCTACAAGGCAGATCCTCGGATACGCTTGGATATGGCTTCTATTGCCAAAGGCTACGCATCAGATTTAGTGGCTAAAGCACTCTCCGACAATGCCTCTGAAAACTACCTGGTTGAGATAGGTGGAGAAATAGCCTTTGCCGGGCTTAATCCCGAGAGGGCACCATGGCGAGTGGGGGTAAGTAAGCCTATATTCGACACCTTAGGATTAGCCTCCGATGAGTTAGCCTGCGTTTTACATCTTACGGGAAAAGGAGGAATGGCTACAAGCGGCAATTATCACAACTACAAAGTGCGTCCCGATGGCTCCCGCTATGCACATACTATAGACCCCCTATCCGGTCGTCCGATTGAAAGTGATGTCCTAAGTGCCACCATTATTGCCCCCAACTGTGCCATAGCAGATGCATTAGCTACTGCTTCAATGACCTTAGGCAGTGAGCGCGCCCTGCAACTATGCGAGGCATGGAATGAGGTAGAATGCTTACTTTTGGTTACTGATAGCACTTCACAAGAGGGATATCGAATGATCCAATCATCAGGAATGAAAAGATTTTTGGAAGAGAATACAACCAATGGTAAAGAGTAAAGAAAAACTATTAGAAATAGATAAGAGATACCTGCGGATGGCCCGCATATGGGCAGAGAACTCGTATTGTCAACGTCGGCAGGTAGGGGCTTTGATAGTTAAGGACAATATGATCATCTCAGATGGATATAATGGCACCCCCTCGGGATTTGAAAATATCTGCGAAGATGAGACCGGTATTACCAAACCCTATGTGCTCCATGCTGAGGCCAATGCCATTACCAAGGTTGCAGCCAGCACCAATGATAGCAGTGGCGCTACTATTTACATCACGGCATCTCCCTGCTTGGAGTGTGCTAAACTGATCATTCAGAGCAAAATAAAACGTGTCGTTTACGATGATGAATATAGGCTAAAAGACGGTATTGAGCTACTGCAAAGAGCCGGAATAGAGGTGGTCTGTCTTCCCATCGAACAGAGTGAAAAGGAGTAACTAAAAGAATATGAACAAAAGAAACGGAGCCTCAGCAAAATGGCGATTTGGCATAGTGGCTCTTATTGCCTTTCTATTGGGTATTGGCTTAACACTACTCTTGATGAGCGTTAAGCGCAATAGAGCAAAGAATGACTTGCAACGAACCATCAATATCATTAAGGAAAACTATGTAGATAAGGTTGATATTGATGATTTGGAAGAGAGTCTTATTCCACATCTACTAAACAATCTGGATCCTCACTCCACCTATCTCACACGAGAAGAGAGCGAAATAGATATGCAACGCTTAGATGGAGCTTTCTATGGTGTCGGCATATCGTTCAATACGCTCATCGATACTCCTGTGGTTGTAAATGTTATAATGGGGGGACCGGCTGAGCGCGCCGGGCTGCAGAATGGCGACCGTATTATGGCTGCAGATGGCGAAAGTCTCTTAGATGAACTCTCCTCAGAAGACATTCAGAAGCGACTAAAAGGCAAACGTGGTTCGGTGGTTGACCTATCCATACTTCGAAGTGGCAAAAGCCTCAATATACCGGTAACTCGCGATGAGGTGCCTATTCAAAGCATCGATGTGAGTTATATGGTTGCTCCCGAGGTTGGATTAATCCGCATCAACGGGTGGTCACGAAGCACTTACAGCGAGTTCATTACCTGTGTCGCCAAGTTGCTCAAAGAGAATATGAAAGCGCTTGTAATAGATCTGCGTGATAATGCAGGAGGCTATTTAGAGCCGGCAATAGAGGTGGCCAATGAATTTCTCGCTAAAGGGCAAATGATCGTGTACAACGAGGGGAAAGCCTATCCCAAAGAGGAGTATATAGCTAATGGCCGCGGAATGTTTCCCAATCTCCCGCTCACCATATTAGTAAACGAGCTTTCGGCCAGCAGTAGTGAGGTTTTCGCTGCGGCTATGCAGGATCACGATAGGGCAACCATCATCGGCAGACGTACCTTTGGTAAAGGATTGGTACAGCGTCCCTTCTTCCTCCCCGACAGTAGCCAAATACGCCTTACGATAGCCCGCTACTACACACCGAGTGGACGCTCTATACAGAAAGAGTACACCATGGGGGATAAAGACGAATATAGCCGTGACTTATTGGATAGAATGAATGCAGGAGAGGCTTATGCGGTCGATAGTACGCTATTCAGTGAAGCACCCCAATATACCACTGATGGTGGTCGTGTAGTCTATGGGGGATATGGCGTAATGCCTGATGTATTTGTAGCAGCGGATAGCACGCATTCTAATTCCTACTACTTGCGCTTCATTGAGTCCGGACTGATCTCAGAGTTTGCTTTTCGTTATGCAGATACTAATCGCAAGGCGCTATCCTCTTTGCATTCACCTCAAGAGATAGCTGATTATCTCCGACAGAAGGGCACACTCATTCATTCGCTGGCAAGCTATGCAGCCAAACATGGCATACAGCAGCGCACTGTCCTGCTGCAGGAGGCTGCTCCACAGCTGGAGCGCGTCCTTTTTGCGCAGATAGCCCAGTTTATTTTGGGCACGGAAGGGTTCTATTGCATATATTACAAAGACGACACTACTATTGCTGCCGCTATAGAGGTGCTGAAGAAGCAAATAGAGGTATAAGAATGGATAAGATAACCTTACGTCGCCAGGTAAAAGAGCTGAACAAGCAGTACCTAAGTCGGGAAGCCCGCTCCACCGCTTCGCAGCGAATCTGCCAGGCCATAGAAGCGGATGAACACTTTCAGCAGGCGGATCATATCGCTTTGTACCATGCTCTCCCTGATGAGCCTGACCTCCAAGAGCTGCTCAACAAATATGCTACTCTAAAGAGTCTCTACCTACCGCGTGTAGAAGGCGATGATATCGCTTTTTACCACTACAAAGGGGAAGAAGAGCTTAGCGAGGGTAAGTACGGCATCAACGAGCCGACAGAAGAGAAAGCACACTGTATTGATCCGATGCGCTTAGAGCTTATAATTGTACCGGGCATGGCTTTTACCAAAGAGGGTATTCGCTTGGGGCGTGGCAAGGCCTATTACGATCGCTTCCTCCCCCTTACCAAGGCATACCTTATAGGTACTACCTTCCGCTTTCGTATTTTTGATTATATTGCACATGATCATTGGGATATACCGATGAATACAATTATTACTGATTAAACTACTGACCGATATGAACAACAAGTTTACAACCTTTACACTGCCGGAGGAGCTACCCGAGTATCCTGCATTTCAAGAGGGAATTCGTCGCGCTCCCGATAGAGGGTACCGTCTAACCAAGTCCCAGACTCGTATTGCGCTGCGTAATGCTTTGCGCTATATACCCACTTCACTGCACGAAAAAATGGCTCCCGAGCTATTGGAAGAGCTGAAAACACGCGGTAAGATCTATGGGTATCGTTATCGTCCCGCCGGTGACCTTAAGGCTACAAGCATTGACGACTACAAAGGCAAGTGCCTTGCCGGTAAGGCGTTTCAGGTAATGATTCACAATAATCTTGCCTTTGATGTAGCCCTTTATCCGTACGAATTGGTTACTTATGGGGAAACAGGGCAAGTTTGTCAGAATTGGCTCCAGTATCGCCTTATTATCCGTTATCTGGAAGAATTGACCGACGACACTACTTTGGTGATGGAAAGCGGGCATCCGTTGGGCTTATTCAAGTCTAATCCCAATGCGCCTCGTGTAATCATTACCAACTCAATGATGGTAGGTCTGTACGACAATATCGAAGATTGGGAAATTGCCGCACAGATGGGCGTTGCCAACTATGGGCAGATGACCGCCGGTGGATGGATGTATATAGGTCCGCAGGGTATTGTACACGGTACGTTTAACACATTGCTCAATGCCGGACGTAAGGTACTCCATATCCCCACCGGAGGTAATCTCAGCGGCAAGCTCTTTGTGTCCAGTGGATTGGGCGGTATGAGCGGTGCTCAGCCCAAAGCTGCGGATATTGCCGGAGCGGTAAGCATTGTAGCAGAAGTAGACCAATCCCGTATTGATACACGTCACGGACAAGGTTGGGTAAAGCATGTAGCTCAGACGCTTGAAGAAGCTACCGAATTGGCTTTACAAGCACAAAAGAAAGGCGAAACATGCTCCATAGCTTATCACGGTAATGTGGTTGATCTGCTTGAATACTGCCTCGAAAAGAATATACATATCGATCTGTTGAGCGACCAAACCAGCTGCCACGCTGTGTATGAAGGTGGTTATTGCCCCGTTTCACTCAATTTTGAGGAACGTACCAGAATGCTTAATGAAGATCGCGACCGCTTCCATAAGGAAGTGGATAAGAGCCTTAAGCGTCATTTTGAAGCAATTCGTAAATTGGTGGCTAAAGGTACCTACTTCTTTGACTATGGTAATGCCTTTATGAAAGCCGTTTACGACTCTGGCGTAAAGGAAATCCTCCGCAATGGTGTGGATGATAAGGAAGGCTTCATTTGGCCAAGCTACGTGGAAGATATTATGGGTCCTGAGCTGTTTGACTACGGTTATGGGCCGTTCCGCTGGGTTTGCTTGAGCAATAAGCCCGAAGATTTGCACAAAACCGATGTGGCCGCAATGGAATGCATCAATCCCGATCGTCGCGAACAGGATAGGGACAACTACATTTGGATCCGCGATGCTGAAAAGAATCAGCTTGTGGTGGGAACACAAGCACGTATTCTCTATCAGGATGCCCAGGGCCGTTTGGATATAGCACTTCGCTTCAACGAAATGGTACGCAACGGTGAGGTTGGACCTATCATGCTGGGACGTGACCACCACGACGTAAGCGGTACCGATTCGCCTTTCCGCGAAACTGCCAACATACGTGACGGTAGTAACGTTATGGCGGATATGGCGGTACAGTGCTATGCCGGTAATGCAGCGCGCGGTATGAGCTTAGTCGCTTTGCACAATGGCGGTGGCGTAGGTATCGGCAAAGCCATTAACGGAGGCTTCGGAATGGTGCTTGATGGAAGTGAGCGCGTGGATGAAATCCTTAAGAGTGCCATGACTTGGGACGTAATGGGCGGTGTGGCTCGTCGTTCCTGGGCGCGCAACGAAAACGCTATGGAAACCTGTCGCACATTCAATCAAACGCATGCCGACGGGTATCATATCACTATGCCTTATTTGGCATCTGATGAGCTAATTGAACGCCTCATCCCCTAATTAAATTTCTACTAAGGGAGGACCCTTTCTGTGCAATTTGTAGTTACACAGAGTGTGGGTACTCCCTTGTTTTATAACCTCAAATAAGCCAAGGCCATGAAAAAAATTGTTGTACTTACAGGTGCCGGTATGAGTGCCGAAAGTGGTATCTCAACCTTCCGTGATAGTGATGGATTATGGGAAAACTACCCGGTGGAAGATGTCGCTTCCATAGAGGGCTTTGAGCGCAATCCCGAGTTGGTACTCAATTTCTACAATGAGCGCCGCCATGCCTATACCGATTGCCAACCCAATCCGGGACACATAGGCTTAGCTGAGTTGGAAAAGCAGTACGATGTAACCATCATCACACAAAATGTAGACGATCTGCACGAACGTGCCGGGAGCAGCAAGGTGATACATCTACATGGCGAACTGATGAAGAATCGAAGTGTAGCTAACGAATATAAGACCTACCCTGTAGATCCGAAGAATCCTGATCTGCACATAGGGGACTTAGCGCCCGATGGACACCAGTTACGTCCCTTTATTGTATGGTTTGGTGAAGCGGTACCCATGATTAGTGTAGCTGCCCAAGAGGTGCAAAAAGCCGATATACTGGTAGTTATTGGTACCTCTCTCGTGGTCTATCCGGCAGCCGGACTGCTCTATTATGCTCCGCGGGAATGTCCGATCTATGTAATTGATCCCAAGCCGGTAACTGTATCGTTGGAGAACAAGATTACGTACATATCCAAAGGAGCCTCCGAAGGGGTAAAGGAGTTAACTGCACTTCTGACCCGATAATTCGCAATTAGGACCCTTCAAGATGCGCAAAGTTCACAAGCAAAATCTAATCCTTGCTGCAATTTGTATTCTATTGATTGCAGAAGCCTCACTTTGGTCTATTCATTACCGCAAGCAGTGCTGGGAAATAAAAGGTACAGCTCCCGATGCACTTACATTTGAGGGCGTAAGAGTGTACTTAGAGAACGAGCACTTAGGCCCTATCGACAGTGCTATAATTCGGGATAGTAAATTCAGATTTAGCGGTAAGTATTCACCACAATACGAATGTGAGCCGCTACGCATTGTAGTGCGCGCACCGCATGCGCATTATGTTTCCTTGGCAATCGTGGAGCCGAATACAAAGCTCACCGTCGATTTGAAAGATTTTAGTGCCAAGGGCACTCTGCTCAACGAGGATTTAGGCCAATACTTATATGATTGTGATTCGATAGAGGGCTACTATTACTCGGAGTTGCGCAAGCTCTCGTTGGAGGCTCTCGAGAGTCCGGTTCCCTTGAGTAGGCTAGATAGCCTCTACTTCTGTATGCAAAATGCCATTGTTGAGCGCTCTGAGAAGACGCTCCAGGTCCACCCCGATGATTTGGTGGGCGTGGAGGCTTTGGCTGCTATTTTAGTGCGTTCCAACTCAATCCCCTCGCTCAATATCAATGAGGTTATGAAGGATCTCGGTCCTAAAATCACTCAAAACAGACATATCATAGAGCTACGAAAAGCCGCTATACGTGAGATGTTGACGAGAGAGGGAGCTCTCTTTACTGACGTTGAACTGGTGGACTCGCATGGGCATCCGGTCAAACTATCTAAGTATGCAGGGAAGGGAAAATATACCATTTTAGATTTTTGGGCCTCTTGGTGCAAGCCCTGCATAACCCAAATGGCTCTGCTCAATAAACTCGCCGGTAAATATTCCACTGAGAAGTTGGACATAATTGGCATACATATAGGCGGCTCGTTGGAAGAGCTGCGTATAATGCGGCAAAAGCTCGTACTCAATTGGCCTCAGCTATTAGATGAGGAGCGAAAGGCTGCCCAACAGTACAATGTGATGTTTATCCCTGAAGCTATCTTATTGGATCCTAATGGGTGTATCATAGCGCGAAATTTGGGTGGAAAGCAATTAATTGACACACTATCGCACTATTTAGATGACCCCGAGCTTCAGTAGTCTGGATGAGCGTTTTATGCGCCGTGCCTTGGAGGAGGCACAACTTGCTTTTGATGAGGGAGAGATCCCTATTGGCGCAGTAATTACAGATGGTAAAAGCGTCATTGCTTCGGCGCACAACATGGTGGAGCGACTCTGCGATATATCCGCCCATGCCGAGATGATTGCACTTTCTGCTGCTTCCCTACACTTTCGTAGTAAGTATTTGCCTCAATGCACGCTTTACGTAACCATTGAACCATGTGCTATGTGTATGGGAGCACTTCGATGGAGTCAGATCGGTCGTATCGTCTTTGGTGCAGAGGATACAAAAGCCGGGTACAAACGTTTTCAAACAGGCATTGAGCACCCCAAAGCTATTGTAGAGAGCGGATTGCTGGCGGACGAGGCGGCAGCCCTTATGCGTGGCTTTTTCGCGGTGCGCCGTCGGTAAGCACCTACTTAAAAGGTTCTGATCTATGAATTAAAACATCTATACTTTTGAAATAAAAGATTCCTATGTTTCAAACAAAACATAGGAATCTTTTTTTGAGCCTTTCTAAGTGGGTAAGCGAGATTACAAGCTGAGCAATCCGAAGCGATGAATGGAGGGGGTGGGTTGCTTTTTTAGTTCATTGTAAATCTCAAGGCACGACGAGGCATCCAGAGCTGCATAGTCGATTGCTTTCTGAGGCAACTCCTTCATTTCCCAGTTTGTCAGGCGCGAGCTCTTATTCATTCGTTTGCCAAAAATAATGGCATAAATATTTTTCAGTCCAAGCTCTTTTATTCCGTAGGCAGGACATAACTGCTGAAGCTCCACAAAGCCTTGTGGGGTGATACTATGCTTGCGTCGTATGGCGCGACAATCATCTCTCAGACTTAGTCCCACTTTCAGTATATCGGGGGTCTCTAAAAAACGAATCATCGCAGGGGTAAAGCCGATCAAATTGACTCTAAAAAGATAGGCTCGCTCTAAAGTAGCAATTTGTACTAAGGCTACATCATTCTGCACGCCCTTCTTAAAACTCGGCTTCGTCTCTGTATCAATCCCGACTATACGCTGCCGATTGAGATAACGCATGGCAGCCGCAGCCTTCGGGCGGGTATCGACTATTTTGATTTGTCCGTTGAAATGTGCCTCTTCCTCCAAGGCATTTAGCTCCTCTTTCGATATAGTTGCTTTATAACTCATTATCCTACAATTCCCCGGAGGAATGGTCTCTCAATAAATTATCTATGATTGCTTGCTCATCCGTATGGTGGTGATGGAGTAGGTCTACCGATGAACGTTTTGGGGCAAAGTCGTCCATAAGATCGTCTTCCCGGTAATACAACGCACGATGTATTGCTCGTGTGACGGCCAGCAGACGATCTCCCCAATACTCAGTAAACAAAGCACAGCAAGTAGCTACTGCCGCAGGTAGGGCAACGATATTTTCCTCATTTACTACAGCCAGTAGATTGGCTACAGGCTGATACACATCTGCCAGACACTCACTAATAGTGGCATGCAACGGCTCCACTGAGTAGCGCATGTAGTCACCTTGTGCTTCGAGGAATTCATCTTGCTCTGCCAGTAGCAGCTTGAGGTTTTCTCTCAGTTCCTCATAAGCCGCTTCGGTAACCGCTTCGGGCACCGCTTCAAACAGGTCGTTATTCTCTTCTGCCTCATCGCAGAGCATAAGCGTCTTCAGATAGAGTAAGGGAGAAAGGTGCAGTAAACGGTTTAGCAGCTCCTCCCTCGCTAAAGCACCGGCTTGTTGTAGCGCAGTACAAAAGGGTACCGCCACAGTAACGAACTCAATCAGCGAAGGCGAATAATCACTCTTTTGCATAATCAAAGACCCTTATGGGTAATAAGCCACTCAGCTATTTGTAGGGCATTAAGCGCAGCACCTTTGCGTATCTGGTCTGCTACACACCAAAAATTAATAGCCGTAGGATCTGCTAAATCTTGACGTATACGTCCCACGAAAACTTCGTTGCGCCCGGCTATAGGTAGTGGAGTCGGATAGCCGTTAGGCTTAGCCTCATCTATCACTACAATACCCTCCTTCTCGGCAAATGCCTTTCGCGCTGCCTCTACACTTATAGGCTTTTCGCCCTTTGCCCAAATAGCTTCACTATGGGCGCGCATAACCGGTACACGTACACAAGTAGCACTCACGGCAACCTCACTATGCAGGATCTTTTTAGTCTCGTGATACATTTTCAGCTCCTCTTTGGTATAATCTCCATCGGCAAATACATCAATATGAGGGATTACATTGAAAAGTAGTTGCTGAGAGAACTTCGCTACTTTCAGAGGGCTTTGGGCTGCATAGTCCTTTACTTGCTGCTCCAACTCGGCCATGCCCATTGCGCCGGCTCCGCTTGCCGCTTGATAAGTAGCGACATGCACTTGCGTTAAGGGAGATATGGCATTTAGAGCATCCAAAGCAACTACCATTTGAATGGTAGAGCAGTTAGGATTGGCAATGATGTGTTTAGGGCGCGTTAAAGCATCTTTGGGATTGACCTCCGGCACTACAAGGGGAACTTCGGCATCCATTCTAAAGGCAGACGAATTATCAATCATCAGCGTACCAAAGCGAGTGATGGTAGAGGCAAAGGCACGTGACGTATCGCCACCGGCAGAAACGAATGCAATATCTATATCCTTAAAGGCATCATTATCTTGTAGTTCCTCTACTACACAGCTTTGCCCCATTACTTGGTACTGCTGTCCGGCGCTACGGAACGACCCAAAGAGCCGTACTTCGTCACACGGAAAGCTTCGCTCATTCAGCAAATCAATAAAGGTCTGCCCTACAGCACCTGATGCTCCTACTATTGCTATTTTCATTGTTCTTCTCGGTTTTTAGTTTTATCTTCGCAGTGAGCTTACAGTAAGCCCCTACAATTGCTACAAATTTACTTACTTTGAGTGAAATGACTATTGCACACACTTGCAGAACCTCTATGCTGGGTGCCTATATAGGGTGCATGATAATGCTTTTGCTTTCTGCCGGAGCACTCAAGGCTGATGAGTGGAAAGTGCGTTTTGCAGACTCAACCAAGCTACATACACCCCCTTGGCGTGGCTCTCTCTCCTCTTTTTCACTCACAGAAGAGGGATTAACACTGCAAATTGCTAATCCTAAGCGCTCCTACAATAGAGCTTTCTTATCTACTATACTTAAAGAAACGCCCAATTGCTCCTGGGGAGGCTCTATATCCTTCGACTTCTTACCCTCAGTGCAAAATAGGATCGTACTGCTGCTATATCCCTATAGGGCCATTCGCAATAGTGCAGGTAACGAAGAAAAGGACTGGGTGGCCCTCGAAGTGGGTGCTAGTAATCCGCCTCTTCTTGTTACACTTACCGCCGAAGAGATGCCCGAAGGATACTATCGGATAGGGACTACCACGTCTCTTTTGGGGGATGGACTCAGCTATCCCTACACGAGTAATATGAATCGCATCGACTGGCGCATCAATAAAGATGCCACCGGCCATTGGCAGCTCTATCTGAATACATACAACGATCTCAAAAATGAATTTCGTCTGATTGGAGAAGCTTCATTGCCGCAGAGTGCTTACTCAAGTAAACGCAAGGCATTTACCACGGCACTCGCCTTCGTATGCAGCAAAACGAATGCAGCCGACCGCTTGAGCATTCATGAGCTTAGCTTTGCCGACGAGCCACTTACGCCCAATATCAGCAGCACGCAAGAGTCTATTATTGCGGACATGAAGCTCTCGGAGCATGCCATTTCACTACTATGCCGTGAAACACCCGACATTAGTAAAGCCTCATTTGAGATCACTCCGCCTAAGGAGGTACTACCGGGCACAGTCCAAAAGAAAAGCATAGAACTTGCCCTCAAAGCACCGCTTGGGAAAGGTATTTATACTCTCTCTATTACCGGAGTACGCTATCCGGATGGAGCGCTCAGTCCGGATGAGGAGATTATCTTTCAAGTAGAAGACAATGGCTCTTCCCACACTACAGAGCGAGCCAGTACCTCCCTGCGCTTAAGCGAAGTAATGCCCCGGCCAATACCTTCCTCAGCCGAGTATATAGAGCTTTACAATAGCGGAACAGAGCGTGTAGATCTCAATGAATACGGCTTTGCTTTGCGAAGTGAAGGTCGCTTGGGAAAGATTGTACCTATAAAGACGAGCCATCGCCTTTTAGAAGCAAATGCTTATCGGGCTGTCACGCCTTGGGCAGAAGCACTTATTCTCACACATCATATAACTGCAGAGGAGATTGCAGAAAGCCGTACTTTCCCCTCACTACCCAATACAAATGGACAGATAGCCTTAGTTCGCCTCTCTGATACACTTATCATTGAGGAGATGACCTATACGGCAACCCAGATCACCATAGAGGATCGCAAGGAGGGTATTGCATTAGAAAGAAGTTGCTTTGATTGTGAATCCCTGCTACCGGCTAACTGGCATGCAGCAGCTGCCTCGGTAGGTTATGCGACGCCCGGCAAAGCAAATTCGAACGGCAATCCACCCGGCATGGCAAATGACGAGGAGCAAAATCTACTCTCTCCACTCTATATAGCACTGCAAATGCTGAATTCTCTTAAAGAAGAGCATTGTAAACTACAAATGACCTTCTACTCCCTACGCGGACAACGCATAGGCATATGGACTCATGAGCAGTGTAGTGCTTGGGCGGAAGCAACTGCTCGTGGAGAAAGCACCGCTGTACCCATTCCAACTATCTTCAATTGTTCTGTGGTAGTTGCCGAGATACAAAAAGGTGATAGCAATAAACCGGAGCACTTCAATTTTGTATATTTACACTGATAAATCATACCTATTGTCAACCCACAACCAATGAAAGGAATTATACTTGCAGGAGGAAGCGGCACACGCTTACACCCAATCACAAGAGGCGTATCGAAGCAGCTACTTCCCATATACGATAAACCTATGATTTATTACCCCCTCTCCACACTAATGTTGGCGGGGATTAGGGAAATACTCATCATATCGACACCACTTGATCTACCCTCTTTTAAACGTCTCTTAGGGGATGGCTCCACCTATGGGGTAACCCTTCATTATGCAGAGCAGCAGGAGCCACGCGGCTTAGCCGAGGCCTTTGTCATTGGGAAAGACTTTATTGGCAACGACAACGTATGCTTAGTGCTCGGAGATAATATTTTCTATGGGCATGGCTTCCCGGCGATGATGCGGGATGCAGTACTAAACGCAGAGCAAAATGGGAGAGCTACCATATTCGGACACTATGTACAGGATCCCGAACGCTATGGAGTGGCTACACTGGACAAGGAGGGGCATATCGTCTCTATTGAGGAAAAACCGCTCCATCCCCAAAGCCATTATGCCGTAGTAGGTCTCTACTTCTATCCCAATAGGGTAGTACAAATAGCGCAAAAGGTCACCCCCTCAGCACGCGG
The DNA here is from genome assembly GCF_045865415.1 of Porphyromonas miyakawae. Taxonomy (NCBI): domain Bacteria; kingdom Pseudomonadati; phylum Bacteroidota; class Bacteroidia; order Bacteroidales; family Porphyromonadaceae; genus Porphyromonas; species Porphyromonas miyakawae. The sequence continues at coordinate 447,234 of NZ_BAAFSF010000004.1, read as the reverse complement.
TGAGCTGGAGATCACTTCTATTAACCAAACTTTACTTCAGCAGAAGGAGTTAGATATCAAACTCTTTGGCCGTGGTTTCGCTTGGCTCGATACAGGTACTTTCGAAAGCTTGGCAGAAGCCTCTATCTTTGTGGAGGTATTGGAGAAACGTCAGGGGCTAAAGGTTTCGTGCCCAGAAGAGATTGCTTTCCGAAATGGGTGGATATCCACCAACGAACTGCACCAAACGGCTCTCTCCATGCAACACAACAGCTATGGGCAATACTTAATGTCTTTACTGCCATGAATATAATTACCACTCCCATTGAAGGGGTTATAGTCATTGAGCCGGAAGTATTTCAAGATAGTCGCGGTTGCTTCTTTGAGAGCTTTCGCGAAGCACACTTCCACGAGTGGATAGACCCGGCTGTTCGCTTTGTACAAGACAACGAAAGCCATTCGCAGTATGGTGTAGTTCGGGGATTACATTTCCAAACCCCACCGCACGCACAAGCAAAATTAGTGCGTGTGGTACTCGGTGAGGTCATGGATGTAGCCGTAGACCTTAGGCGCAGCTCCCCAACTTACGGCCGGCATGTGGCTGTACGGCTCAGTGGAGAGAATAAACGTCAGCTCTTTCTCCCCAAAGGGATGGCACATGGATTTGCAACACTTAGTAGGGAGGTGATCTTTCAGTACCGTTGTGATAGCTACTATGCCCCTGAAAACGAGGGAGGTATAGATGCTTTTGATCCTGACTTAGCGATTGATTGGGGCATTCCCTTAGAGCAAGCTATTCGCTCGGAGAAGGATCTTCACAGAGCTCGTTTCATTGATTTTGTCTCCCCCTTTGAATGAATAAACGCATTCTGGTAACCGGCTCCGGTGGTCAGCTGGGAATGGCCTTTCAACGCCTCTTGGGAGAGAGTGAGGAGATCCTGTATGCCGATCATTCCTCTCTGGATATTACCGATGCAAAGGCGATTGAGTCTATTGTATCACAGCATCATCCCGAGATAATCCTCAATTGCGCAGCCTACACCGATGTAGAGCGCGCAGAGGAAGAGCAGGACAAGGCTTTTCAAGTCAATTGCGAAGCCGTGCGACGCTTAGCGCAAGCAGCTTATGAGAGTCGGGCGCTTCTCGTACATATCTCTACCGATTACCTCTTTGATGGCACCCAAACTGAGCCTATCACAGAGACAACCACTCCACATCCTCTCAATGTCTACGGAACAAGCAAACTGGCAGGGGAGAAGGCGATCCTTGACTCCGGGTGCCGCTATTATATATTCCGCACTTCTTGGCTCTATGCGCCTTGGGGAGATAACTTTGTTCGCTTCATGCTTCGCTTGGCTACTGAGCGGGATACGCTCTACGTGGTGGACGATCAAATAGGAACCCCTACTTATGCGCCCAAACTTGCAGAAGCCATACTTCGTGTAATCCGAAGCAACTCTGTACCGGAGCAACAGATCTTTAACTACTCATCTGAAGGAGAATGCTCTCGCTATGATATGATTGCTTCAGCGGTTCGTGCTGCGGGGCTTGAGCACTGCAAAGTATTGCCCTGCGCCTCATCTCTTTTCCCGACTAAAGCAGTGCGTCCGGCTTACTCAGTACTGCACAAAGGCAAAATACGTCATGCATTACACTGCTATATAGATGATTGGGAAGATACCCTTTTTGAGTTCATTCAATACGACTTATCGCTATGAAATTTGAGAAAAGTATTCTTATCACCGGTGGTGCCGGTTTCATAGGTTCGCATGTAGTACGTCGTTTAGTACGTTGCTATCCGCACTATCACGTCATCAACCTTGATAAACTTACCTATGCAGGCAATCTCGCCAATGTCATTGATGTAGCCAACGAGCCTAACTACTGCTTCGTTAAAGGGGATGTAACTGATGCTGCGCTGGTGAATGATCTCTTTGCAACTCATCACATTGATGCGGTTATCCACCTTGCAGCCGAGAGTCATGTGGATAGAAGTATTCGCGAGCCCCTTGCCTTTGTGCAAACGAATGTATTAGGCACTATAACCCTTTTAGAGGCTGCAAAGGAAGCTTGGCGAGAGCACTTTGAAGGGAAGCGATTCTACCAAATCAGTACCGATGAAGTGTATGGCGCCCTCGCTTCCGGTGATCCGGCTTTCACTGAGTGCAACCGCTATGAGCCGCATAGTCCCTACTCGGCCTCTAAAGCTTCTGCGGATCACTTTGTGCGAGCGTATCACGATACCTATGGATTACCTACACTTATTTCAAACTGCTCTAATAACTATGGCCCCTACCAATTTCCCGAAAAGTTAATTCCCCTTTTCATCAACAATATACGTTTAGGCAAGCCTCTTCCTATCTATGGAAAGGGAGATAACGTGCGCGACTGGCTCTATGTAGAAGACCATGCTGCCGCCATTGATCTCGTTCTACATAAGGGACGCATCGGAGAGACCTACTGCATAGGAGGAGATAACGAATGGCGCAATATTGATCTTGTTAAGCTACTGATAGCTACCACAGACCGCTTACTCGCCCGTCCAAAGGGATACTCCGAGTCGCTTATTACTTATGTGGCCGATAGAGCCGGTCATGATCTGCGCTACGCTATTGATGCCACTAAGCTCAAGCAGGAACTCGGATGGGCTCCCTCTCTCTGCTTTGAAGAGGGATTAGAGCGCACTGTGCAATGGTATCTCACTCACGATAAGTGGCTCAACGATGTAACCCAAGGGGCATATCAAGCTTACTACCAACAATATTATGGCGGCACCCAAAGCTAAGTAGTGATATGGTATCGGCATGGTATTGTGAGAAAAAATAAAAAGCATTACCTTTGTCGTCACTAAAGTCATGTATGGGCTTTTTCTCTATGCAAAAGCTCAGTGGCGGGAGGTCCCATAGCTCAGTTGGTTAGAGCACCTGACTCATAATCAGGGAGTCCTTGGTTCAAGCCCAAGTGGGACCACTCATAATGATAAAATTTTGCGGCAGTCGGTATCGTGCGATACCGGCTGCTTTTTCTTTCTGTGGCATCTTGAATATCAAGGGGATATACCCCTTCGATGAAATGGTAGTACTGGTAAGGTTACTTCCTGTATCCGACTTTACTGATGGTGCGATAGGTTGTGCACCTTGACAATATCTTCCTCACTCCTCAATATCTTCTCCACCGGCACCGGCTTATTGTGATCGCTGAGGTACATCCATTCGGAGGGCCTGTACTTGCAGCTGGCTACTAAAAGAGTATCCTCACGATAGGGCGTATCTATGCCTGCCATTTCAAGCATTGTGTGGAACGTAGATTTACTATTTGATACATTCTTATGCCTGTTATTCTGTAGTGTGGCTACTACTGAAGGATAGGTACTGCGGTAGGGATCTGACATCCACACAATGAATGGTACGTGAAGCTCATAGTAGGACGGCACAGGAGAGGCATGCAAAAAGAGTCGCCGACTATCGTCAAATAGATTTTCACCATGATCCGATGTGTAGAGCATAGCCGCTTGAGCACCGCTCTGCCGGAGCTGCATGATCACACCATGCAGGAAGCTATCCGTACTGTGGATTGAATTGTCATAGGCATTGATAAGTGAAGCTCGATTGGACCACTTCATTGTACTTGCATCAGCAGGCTTAAATACAGCATGTGCAGCTTCATAGCGCTGGCAGTAATTGAAGTGCGAGCCATGAGAATGCAGTATAATAAGCTCCTTTTTTCTCCCTTTGTCCAGTACATCCTTTACGAAGGGGAGCATACTAATATCGGTTACATTAGCCTTTTTACTGAATTTTCCCTTGATAAATACCCATTCATCGGCTGCTTTTCCAAAGAAATCAATGAACGAACGATTAGGACATTGATTAGAGATAAAGACCGTATGGAATCCTGCCTCCTTGAATGCGGTTACGATACCCTTTTCATGATAGATACGATCGTAGTTTTCTGCTGTTGCGGCAGACATCATGAGGGATACACTCTTGTGGGTGGTATTCGATTGGGTGAGCACATTGGTAAATGCCACTAAGCCCGAAGTACTATCTAATAGGGGAGTCGTTTTTCGCTTGTATCCGTACAAACTAAAATTATGTACTCTTGCCGTTTCGCCGATCACCAGTACATATATCTCGCGGTCATCAGCAATATGCGTACTCTTAGCGTTGAATGTAAATTCCTCTGAGGTTTTGGCATAGTTTACCGTAGCATGCGCCCGCTCTACAGCGAGTACCAAGTTGTAACCCACATTGACCGGATAGAGGTGTAGCTTGGCTCTGTACTCACGATCCGTGGCATAACTCACTCCGATACTTACCACTCCCAAGGCAACCGCTATAAGAGCTATCCGACGTTGCCGTAAGATAAAAGTGGAAGGGAGTAGGTCTTTCTTGCATAGGGAAATTGTACCCAAAACAAGCGGTGCTAAATAGACTATTACCACTGCGATGAGGGTGGGGAAAATATTTCCTAACAGCTCCGTAGCCTCTCCGGAATTGGCAGAAAAGAGGTTGAGGTACATATCTACCGCTATTATAGAGCATCCGTAAAGATAGATGAGCACCATTTGAAAGCCTGCAACTATGAGTGGCAGAAAGAGCAGCCACGTCACTTTGCCGGGACGTCGGCTAAGCGTCATCAGTAGCCACACCACGGACACCGGTAGCAATATATTGGTTATGGTGGCTGCCGGGGGCATACGCTCCGTTATACTGAGTGCAATATTGGGAATGGCAAGTACTGCTATAGTTAACCAAAATAGAAGGATAGGTCGCTTGACGGACAAGTCTTTTTTTCGTTTGTCCAAAGCTATTGTGTGACGAAATAATTGCATCGGAAAAAGTCTACAGGAAAACTAACTTCAAACAGAACACTCGATAAGTAATAAGTGTAAAGGTACATAAAACAATGATACCGTGAACCGAACATCCATAATTGCTCTTTCTAAAAGAAGCGGTGTGTCGGTGCTCGCTTATGCATCAAGTATATATAGCAGTACGGTCGGCAGCTCGTAAAAAAAGATCTGTATGTTTCAAATAAAAGATCAGAACCTTCTTCCCAAAAGATACAGATGTTTTAATTCATAGATCAGTACCTTTTTTTGAAAATGTTGTGGGGAACTGAGTCCCTTGTATGGCTTCCCGGAAAGAAGAGAGGCACTGCGAGGATTTTATATCCCATGCAATGCCTCTCTTAGGTTAATAGAGAGCTACTCTCTTGCGGATGAATTTATTGCTTTACACTCTTAGAAATAAAGCGACGCTCCTTAATACGAGCTGACTTACCGGTACGCTCACGCAGGTAGTAAAGCTTAGCTCGGCGTACTTTACCATGACGCTCTACTGTAATATTCTCAATAAATGGGCTGTCGTACGGGAAAATACGCTCTACTGCAATACCGTCTGATATTTTACGTACGGTAAAGCGACGCTTTTCTTGGTGTCCGTTAATGGCAAGTACTACACCGCGATACTTCTGGATACGCTCTTTGTTGCCCTCCTTGATACGGTATTCAACCGTAATAGTATCTCCTACAGTGAAAAGGGGATGTTGCTTACCCGTCTTGAATTCGTCGTTGACTAATTTGATAAAATCCATTCTTTTGCTCGTTTTAATTAGTTTCTTTCGTCTAAACGCAATATGCCGACTACTCCTCTTTGCTGTGATACAAGGATCACAATGGTGCCCCGTAAGCAGAGATTGCGCAAAGCATTTGCAAAGGTACACAATCTCAATGAATTATCAACACATAAGCCAAACCCTTTTCTTTCGGGCTAACTCTCCTTTATTCTTATCTTTTTCGCTTAAGACCTTAAATAATGGGTGCGTGGGATAAAAGAATAAGCCGCTCCTCTTTACCTTTGAAGAATATCCGGAGTTATGTATTCCGAATACAAATAATGCTGTTGAGGGGTTCTTCACTGCATTAAAGAGCAGATTGCAGTAATTCGTCGCTGAATCTACTCGGTTTTGCTACTTAACCGATTAATTCTACGGCAACACAAGACTTACCAAACAGTAGCCCCATAAAAGGCTAAACCACAACATGTCTAAAGAAGCCTCCATAAAGTAATTCTCTCCAAATTACATTTGATTCCAGGTATTAAATAGAGACATATTTCAAGATTAATAATAATTACTATATATTTGCCTACGGTTATAAGGGAAACTATAGTGGCTATAAAAATGAATGTTTATAATACAAACAAAGCATTGAAAATACACTATTTGTTGCAAACTGTTTACTTCCAGATCTTGATTCATTGGTTTTCAAGTTCTTTATTAGCGAAAGAGATGCATTATTAGAAGAAAACTCAACATTTAAGAAATATCAAAACAAGAGACGGCCTTTCTCTTCTGATGGAATGCCGCTGCGAAGTTTTTAGAGAAATATAGAAGTTGATTTTCCGGAATTGTTATGAGAAGAGATACCATCCGAGGAGTTTATTCTGCCCCAATACTCGCTCGTTCGAAGATACGCTATTATTGAGAAGATAGTTTTATATCCTTTCTAATAATTTGGAATATTGGGGCTTATTGGCAAAATGAAAGCTTACTTGGATTGCTTTTCTGAGTAAGACATGAAGTTTGAAGGTTACTAAAGTCGTTGACATACTCTTTGCGAGTATTTATGATTTATAAAAACAAGGATTAAGAATGAAATAATATGAAGACTGATATTACAAAAAAGATATTCTTTCTATTGGCTCTTGTTGCCTTTATAATTCCTGCCGGAGCACAGGGTATTTCTTTTACTACAGAAAAGAAAATAGGTGAGACAATCAAATTAAAAATCAATGGAACAGGAGCAGTTACTGCTACGGGGGTAAAGGAAGCTATAACCCTGGGAAGTAGTGATAAAATATACACTCTTACAGATAAAACGGTGACGTTAAACGGTGACGTTACAGAACTGGACTGTGGCAACAACGAACTGACAGCACTTAATGTGACAAAGTCCCCAAAGCTAACTACCTTAGAATGCTACCGTAATAAGTTGACATCGCTTGATTTAACCGAATGCGAAAATTTGGAACGGCTTAGTTGTAATGATAATCAGCTAACGAGTATAAACCTATCCAAATGCGTTATGTTGGTTAATTTAAACTGCACAAAAAACAGTTTATCCTCAGTCGATTTGTCGAATTGCCAAAATTTGTCGGTGCTTCTTTGTGGTGAAAATGAATTGACCTCATTGGACATGTCAAATCACCAAAAGTTACAGCGATTATCTTGTAGGAAAAACAAGTTAACGTCCTTGTCTGTAAAACAATGTCCGGAGCTTACAACATTGTATTGTAACAATAATCAGTTGAAAGTGTTAGATGTTTCAGAGGCTAAAAAGATGACCTACATTGAATGTAGTAACAATCAATTGGAATCGTTGAACTTGTCTCAGTGCGTCGCTCTTGAAGAGATACTCTGCTATTCAAATAAATTAAAAACATTAGACCTACCCAAATGCCCACGTCTTCTAACGCTCAGATGCGAGGAAAATAACTTTGAGTGTGAAGCTATGGATAAAATCGCAAATACATTGCCGACTGCAGATGATGAAGATTATGCAGTCTTTGTTGTTGTAACAGACGCTGAGATAAATGCTGCTAAAAAACAAGGGGTTAATGTTATTACCAAACACGCAGTAGATGTTGCTAAAGGGAAGAATTGGAATGTATTTTCTGTTGCTCAAGCAGGAGCTGGAACACAAAAACGTACTAGATACGATGGGCTTGAAGGAACTTGTTCGGATTACACGCTTGCAGAGAATAGTATTACGTTTGTAACAAATAAGCAGGTGGGTGAGACAATCATATTAAAAATAGAAGGTACAGGAGTTGTTACTGCTACAGGGTTAAAGGAAGCTATTGCCCTGGGAAGCGAGAATACCTATACTCTTACAGACAAAACAGTGACTTTGAAAGGGAACGTTACAGAACTAAATTGTGACAATAATGGATTAACATCATTGATAGTAACGAGTACAGAACTAAAAACCCTAAGTTGTCAAGAAAACCAGCTGACATCCTTGGATCAGTTAGAATGTGAAAACCTGACAAAGTTTTTCTTTCGGAAAAATAAAATAGCTAAGTTGGATCTCTCGCATTGGCCCAACCTAGAAGAAATGGATTGTGGCAAAAACAATTTGACGGAACTTGACGTATCAGTATGTCCCAAGCTAACAACATTAGAATGCTACTTCAATAAATTGACATCTCTTGACTTGACTAAATGCGAAAATTTGGAAGTGCTTATGTGTTATGACAATATTCTAACGAGTATAGATGTATCCAAATGTACAAAGTTGCGTAGGCTGAATTGTAGCAGAAATAAACTATCAACTATTGACGTGTCTAAATGCCAGGATTTATCATCGCTTCTTTGCGCTGCAAATCAATTAACTTCATTGGATATGTCAAATTATAAAAAGCTAACTATGCTGGCTTGTAGAAAAAACAAGTTAACATTCTTGGCTGCTAAACAATGCCCTGAACTTACAGATTTGTCATGCGACTTCAATCAGTTGACATCATTAGATGTTTCCGGGTGTGGGAAAATGACTGATATTCAATGTAGTAACAATCAATTGGAATCGCTGAATTTGTCTCAGTGCGCTGATCTTCAAGGGATATACTGCTATTCTAACAAATTAACGACATTGGATATTTCCATGTGCCCCTCTCTTGTATATCTCTCCTGCGAAGAAAATAACTTTGGCTGCGAAGCTATGGAAAAAATCGCAAATGCATTGCCGAATAGAGTTGATGCTGATTTTGCGTTATTTATTGTCGCAACAGCAGCAGAGATAAATGCAGCTGAGAAACAAGGGGTAAATGTTATTACTAAACATGCAGTAGATATCGCTCAAGACAAAACTTGGTTTGTATTTTCAGATGCAAAAGCAGGGACAGCAACGAAAACACGTACAGAATATGCTGGCTACGATGGAACCTGTAATGGCAATGTATTGTCTTTTGAAGTTACCGTTTCGAAATCAGCAAATGGACAGATTGTTATCAAGGGAGCGGATGATCTCAAAGCTGTACCTTATGGTAAAGAGCTTACGGTAGAAGTTATTCCGGAATCTGGATACAAGCTTGATAAGTTAATGGCAAACAATGAAGACATCACTTCAAGTAAGCGTTTTGTAGTGAGGAGTAAAGTAAAGATACGTGCAACTTTCACGACTGGTGCCGAATCTATAGTTTCTCCCAAGCCTTCTCTCTTCCCTAATCCTGCAAACTCGAAGGCAACATTACTTGGCACAGCACCAATATCTCAAGTTAAGATTTATGGGACTGATGGCATTCTACTCCAAACGCTAACCTCAGATGCAAAAGGCAAAGTGGAAATATGTGTTGAAGGATTCGCTGAAGGGTCATATTTGGTCGTATTCCGGAACGAGAGCGGAATAATGCATACGCAGCAACTGACGATCAAGCGATAGATAGTTAATTGTCTGCGATAGAAAAACTTTCTGTTATAGAAATCTTTTCTAATCATAAAAAGTCACGGATGTTTATAAATGTCCGTGACTTTTTTAGAAGAATGCTAATATACATGAAACAGCATGATCATTTTGATAGCGACCTTTTTATTTTGATAGTTTCTCCAATAGTTTCCTGCAAAAGTGTATTAGATCCCCAAACGCTATCCTGTAAGGGTACACAATCTCAATGAATTATCAACACATAAGCCAACCTCTTCTCTTTCGGGCTAACTCTTCTATATTCTTATCTTTTTCGCTTAAGACCTTAAATAATGCAGTGCGTGGAACAAAAGAATAAGCCGCTCCTCTTAACAAGAAGCGGCTTATCTGTAGATTTTCCTTATCGTTTTCTCTTTAGAAAGTACGTATTTTTTATAAGTGATTGAGAATGAGATAAGTTTTTATCTCATAAAAAGAAGAGGTTACGAATTAGAAATAAACAGAATGTGGCATCCTGCTGTGATTTGCATAACCATCCAAAGAACTCTTTCGGTTGCAAAGGTACGATATTTAATCGGGGATAAAGAATGTTTTAAGATTTTTTATCCTCGATTTTTTGCTTGGGTAAATCTGTTTTTATTAAACCATATTCTTCTCTATTCTTTGCTATTTCCATTTCAATCTATTCAAACATATGTGGCAAGGGTTCCTGTTTTTTGAATGGTCTATTTCGTTTGCATATTCTCATTCTTTCGTGTGTTTTGTATAAAAGTCAGCCGTCGTCGAAGAAAGACAGTCCTCGTACCTCAGACTAACTTCCTCCGACTATGGCACGGCAAGAAAAATCCTTGGCGGTATGCCTTGAAATACTTCAAGACTATACTGCCAAGGCTGACTTTTATAGCCACAACTCGCAGTTCCATTTTTATCGCACAATCCAAACGACATGAAACAGTGGCACGCCACCCTTTCATGTCTCAGTAGTACGGTATGAGGAAAAGTGCTTCTTTTTGTCGGTTGCAGGCTAACCGATCAAAAGAAACACCATTCCTTGATTTGTCGTACCATTTTGTTTGCATACTCCACCACAAGAAAGAAGTCATTGATGTAAACCTCAATGACCACTTTCATGCTTGGCTGCACAGCCTTGGAGAAAACCCGATGCAAGAAGAATGGACAAGCCATACTCTTCTTTCATCGGAATTTCTCTGATGGCTGTGCCATTTTTGTATGCGATTTCCATTTTTCAAGACGTTTGTAAGACGACGTTGTATCCATTTCTCAGAAATGAGTATGCGATAATCGTACAGTCCAAAAACTTCCGTGAAGTTTCTATTTTCATTTGCCGCTCTGATTTTCTTTCCTCCACAAGGTCTTTCCTTTTGGCATCAACCGTTATCGTGCAGGTGCAAAGGTATGGCAGCGGGCTTTGGAAATATTCTGCTACTTTTGTTAGTTCTGTTAAAAAACATATCCAATGCTTTTAAAAACTATTTGGACTTCTTTATCAAAAACCAAAGGTTGCTTTTCCATGATTGGTATTCTCCTTGTTTTTCATTCTTGCCGCCAAAAGAAACTTTAGCCTCTCCATTGTGAAAAGGTGTAGCATACGAAAAAACGGGTGGAATAACAATAGCTCCACATGTATCAGCAAAACCTATTTTGCTATTTTTTCCTACAATTCTGAACAAGCCATCACTGACATAATCTGGACCATTGTCAATCTTATATACTTTAAATAGTTCTTTACCTGCATTATTAATACAAACTATTTCACCTTTTCTCGTGCCGACAAAGCCGATAGATGAAATCGTATCAGTAAATGCTATTGTATATTTTTTATTCTTTACAATAGTTTTTCCTTGTAAGTTTTTATATATAATGTTATTACCATTGTCAAATTTTACAATGGTCTGAGCTGTCAGCTGTTGGAAAAGTAAACATGATAGAAAAATAAAAAGGAACTTTTTCATAGGGTATAATATTAAAGGAGGGTGTCTATTCATAGAAAGAGACACCCTCAAAAAAATTACTTGAGAGTATATAGTAACTCCGAATTGCAATTATTGAAATAATCGTTAGCTTCTTCATACTCACATTGTATACCATTGAACAAATCAACATGTCCGGTGGCATCGCTCCAATTACAATCATTAAAGACGATAACGCCTTTTTTTGCCTTTGAAGCTATTTGCAGTAGAACCTTTCAAAGGAGTACCTCCTATATGTTTTATGATAAATTTCTTCATATCAGACACACGATAGAGATACCATTTTTTATCAGCACCAGAAGAAACGGCCCCATCGGATGGTGATATTGGTACTCCTGAATAGTTGAAAGCATATGACAATCTGATAGCGCATCCGTTTTTAAACACTTCAGATTTTATATTCTCTCCAACTTTTCCACCAATGAAACTTGCTTAAACCTCCGGCATTGGGGAGGCAGGCTGTATGAAGTCCACAAAGCAGAGGGAAGCTAATGCGGTACCATACCGCTTAGTAATGGTGATTCCCTCAGTAATGAAGTTCAATTCACCTAAATAGTATTGATTGTATGTCTTCTGGTGCAGATCGTTGATCACACGGATAAGACGCGATTCAAGCTCTTCGATTCGGTAACGCCCGTTTACTTCGCATACCAAGCCACCTGCCTTTTCGTCAAAGTTCTCATCCTTATACATCCAAGCATATACAATACCGGCGGAAACGAACTCGTCCTGAAAGCCGTGCGATACACTCATAATGGTTTTCATTTCGCTACCGAAGGGCGGCATATCTATTTCGTCCATCGAAGCGAGGTGTGCCGTGGCGGGGAGGACACTGGAGTAGGTCATGATATTATAGTCGGCTATACCGGCATCATACAATGCCATGTGGTACGAGCCTGCATGAAGCTCCAAATCGCTCTCTCCACTTCCCTTGGTGGTGAAGAAGGTATTGGGAATCAGGTTGCCGTAAAGGTTGCTCATAATCGGATTCGTCTGCTTAATCTGTTGTTTCTATTGTTCGTGCTTCAACGCGTTGCAAAGATACAACATTCTTACATCCCAAAATACTATATGGCATCCAATACGGACCAAGTAAAGGCACGCAGCCCGAGACGCGGAACGGATTGGTCAATTTTGCGGAGGGCGGCGAGCAGATTTTTGCTTTGCTCCGCACTGCAGATCACCAACATAGCTCCATTGACGGTAGGCCAGGCGTGGCTGCCCAAGTGCGGTTCACCGGTTTTACTGCCTTTGCCCAGCACATCGTTCCACTCCGTGTAGCCGCGGAGGTTCATCTTCTGAAGCGTATCAACAATAATTCCATGATGCGCACGGTTGTAGGCGATGAATACGGCTCGTTGTTCGTTCATAATCAGATAGCGTTCTTTTGGTATTTCTTTATTTGATTATGCCGCTTCCGCCGTATATTTCCGCCGGAAAAGGCTGTGTACAAGGTGGGAATGAGGATGAGGGTAACCAAAGTGGAGACAGTTAGTCCAAAAGCTACGGTAACTCCCATTGGTTGCCACATTTCGCTTCCCTGACCGATGCCGAGTGCCATCGGAACCATACCGAGCACCGTGGTGAGCGTAGTCATCAGTACCGGACGCAATCGGCTTTTCCCGGCAATCAGCACGGCACTACGTACCGATGCGCCACGTTCACGTGCCAAACGAGTATAGTCGATCAGCACAATCCCGTTCTTCACTACGATGCCGACCAGCATAATAGCCCCGATTAAGGCGATAAGGCTTAGCGTGGTGCGCGTGAGCAACAAACCCAATATTACCCCGGTAAAGGCGAAGGGAACGGAAAACATCACTACAAAAGGATCGTAGAGGCTCTCAAACTGCGCTGCCATTACAACGTAAACCAAGAATACAATGAGTAGTAACAAGATGGTCATATCGGCAAAGGAATCTTGTTGTTGCTCAAAGGAGCCTGCCAACTTGTAAGAGTATCCACCGGGGAACTCTACATCGTTCAATACCTTTCGGGCATCTTTGACTAGAGTGGAAAGCGGAACACCCGCCTTGGGCGTACAAGCGATGGTAACGCAGCGCTGGCGGTCCTTACGATATATCGTAGGAGGTGTGTAAAGCTCTTCTATCGTACCCAGTTCACTAAGCCGAATAGCCTTACCCTTAGGTGAATAAACCAATATATTGCCAATATCCTCAAGGGAGCGGCGCGCCTCCGGAGCTAAGCGGACGCGGATCTCGTATTCCTTACCATCTTCGCGGTAATAGGAAGCAAGTGCCCCGTTAACGGCATTACGCAGAAAGAAAGCAGCGGAGGAGAGGTTCAATCCGTTCTCAGCGAGCTTTTGGCGATCGAAGTGCATATTGTACTCCGGCATATAGTTTTGGCGGTTATTGATGGCAGCTGCGCAAGAGGAGGTTTGCATCATTCCATCCATCACCTTGCGCGCTATTTCATCGGTAGCGGCAAAATCGTAGCCGTACAGCTCAATATTCACGCCACCGCCCATATTTCCCATATTACTGGTAGATACGTTGTAGCGCTCCAATCCGGGGATTTTGCTCAGTTCATCGCGCAGATTGTCGGCAAATTGGAAGACGCTCTGCTTGCGCTTACCGGGATCTGTTAGCACAATGGTGAAGTCTATTAGATGAGAGCCACTCTGACCCATTGCAGCAAAGGAGTTGCTTGCATCGGCCTGTCCCACGGAAAAGCCGATTGATTTGATTTCGGGATGCTCAGCTAACCACTTTTCCTTCAGCTCCATTCCCAGCTTACGGCTCACATCAATGGAAGTACCCAGCGGATACTCAACAGTGGCTTTCAGATAGGAGTTATCGCTCTGCGGCATAAACTCGGTATGGATAAAGCGCCCCAGGAAGAGGGAACCGGCAAAGATCACCACAGCACTAACGATAATAACGGCACGATGCGCAACGGCATACCGAAGTGTGCGCAGGTAGAAGCGTTCCACCGGTCGAAGTATACGGTCGGCAAGGCGCTGCATAAACTTACGATTGGCACCCTTATTACGACGCAGCATAAGCGAACAGAGCGTTGGCGTAAGCAAAATGGCACAGAGGAGCGAAATAATCATCACGATGCTGACAATCCACCCCAGCTGACGGAACATGATTCCCGCCATACCGCCCACCATAGTTAACGGTAGGAATACTGCCAAAAGAGTAAGCGTGGAGGCAAATACCGATATAGCCACTTCGTTGGTTGCGTGTACTGCCGCCTGACTCGGATAGCTGCCCCGCTCAATATGCGTAGTGATATTCTCCAATACCACTATGGCATCGTCCACCACCATACCGATCGCTATCGATATAGAGCTCATGGAGATGATGTTAAGCGTTCCGCCCGTTATCATCAAATAGATAAAGCTGCTGACCAATGAGAGGGGGATAGTTAGCACAATGATGAATGTGGCTCGCCAGCGCCCTAAGAAGAGCAATACCACCAGCATAACCACAAAGAAAGTAATGAAGATAGTATCCTTTAGGTTGTTTACGCTGTTAATGATGAAATCACTACTGTCGCTCACGATATCCAGTTGCACATCTGACGGAAGTGTGGGACGTATGCGCTCCATCTCGGCTTTTACCTTACGGGCTATTTCCACCGAATTGGCGCCGCTTTGCTTATTTACAAATAGCATGGCGCCACGGCCGTCGCGAAGGTACGTTTCGCGTATTCGTTCTTGAGAAGTATCCTCTACGCGAGCTACGTCACGCAGATATACATTCTGCCCGGCACGGGATGTCAGCACTATATCGTTCAGCTGATCCGGAGAGGTAAATTCGCCCTGAACACGTAATGAATTGGTTTGGCTGCCCACATCGATTTGCCCCGCAGGTATATTGCTATTCTCCGCCCTAATGATAGAGGCAATTTGTTGCAAGGTAATTCCGTACGCTTCCAACTTTGCGGGGTCGCAGTACACCTGTATTTGTCGCTGCACGGCACCGGCGTAATTGATCGCTCCTACGCCATTGATCTTTGCCAGCGCGTTAACTACCCGATCGTCCAATATCTTTCCTAGCGCCATCGCACTCTCCTTTGCCGTAGCAGAAATAAAGAGAATGGGGATATCGTCCACCCCGAACTTAAAAATCATAGGTTGATGTGCTTCATCAGGAAGAATATCGTTCAGCGTACCCAACTTATCGCGCACATCGTTGGTAGCGGCATCTATATCGGTACCTTCGTTAAATTCCAGGTTAACTACCGATATATTTTCGCGGCTCTGACTGGTGATATGCTTTACGTTGGCAACCCCGTTCAGCGTATTCTCTATAGGATTAGTGAGGTTGGTTTCAACATCTTGCGGTCCGGCACCCGGTAGCGTGGTCATTACGATGATATTCCCCGTATCAATCTTCGGGTACAGATCAATGGGCAACTTGGATAGGGAGAATATCCCCAGCACAGCAAGTGCCACAAAGATCAGTACAGTGGTTATAGGACGCTTAACAGCGCGTTGATAAATGCTGCTCATTGATTTGATTGCTCCTTAGTAGTTGTTTGCGCTTCGTTAGCATTTTCACCGGTTACCTTTACGGTAGCTCCGTTGTTCAGTCGGTTGCTTCCCTCTACGATAACCACTTCGCCCGGCGTTAGCCCATCGGTTACTTCAAGGCGGTCTTCTATTTGCCGACCAATCGTAATGGTACGGCGTTCCGCTTTGTTCCCATTGAGGATATACACATAACGTTCACCGCTGCCCACTTGCTTAATCACGGCGCGATCCGGGATAAGGATTGCTTCGCTTTGCCCAAAGTTGAGCTTCACTTTAGCGTACATACCGGGGCGCAGTTGCTTATCCTTATTGTTTACTGATAGTTCTACGCCAAAGGTGTGGCTCATAGGATCCAGCGTAGGAGATATGAGCGATACGGCTGCTTCAAAGGATGCGTCGCCGAGCGTGCTTGCGGTTATTATTGCTTTCTGCCCTTTGGAAATGGACGGAAAGTCCTTTTCCGATGCATTGATGCGTACCTTAACCGGATCTAACTGTTCTACGACAAAAATGGGTAGCTGCGGTGATGCCAAATCGCCCGCATCGTAGTTTCGAACCGTTACTACACCGCTGATGGGACTACGCAGCACTGTATTCTCGTACATATTGTTATAGGCAGTTTCTGCTATTGTCTTGGCGCTTTGAGCAGCATCCCATTGCGCTTTGCTGATACCTCCTATTTTGTACAATTCATCCGTACGGGCAAAGGCAAGACGGGCATCTTCTAGCTTAACCTTCATTTGGGTGAGTTGACTGTTATCCATCTCTGCGAGCATCTGACCCTTTGCCACTGTATTCCCCACTTCGGCAGCAATACGTTTAATTCGTCCGCCCATTTGAGACGATATATTATTGCTTTTGAAAGGCTCTATCGTTGCGGTGAATACCTCATCCAAATTGATAAGCTCCTGCGCTACAGTTACCGTGCTTACCGGTACTGCTTCAGCTTGCGCATTGTCTCCTTCTTTTTTCCCTTGTTTGGAGCAGCTCTGAGCCCCAACCAATGTTACGAGCAAAAGAGTGGCAAAGATGCCTTTAAGCGTTCGTGTAGAATATTTCATACTTCAATCTGTTTTTGCGTTATGCGTGCGTATAATGGTTTGTTTTTACCCCGTGATTTATTGTTGCTGATTCGTATTGCTATCAGCTTCGTCCGGCAATCCTTTACCGGCGATTCTATCCATTTCAGCCCTTGCTTGCATGAAGCTGAAGATAGCCTGGTTATAGTTTAATCTTGCCTGGAGTAAGGCTACATTGGCATCGTTAACCTCTAAGAGGGTTCCCTCGCCTGTCTCGTAACGCTTTTCTGCAATAGTGTAGCCCTGCTCTGCGGCTTTAACTGCATTTTCTGCAGCTCCAAGGCTTTGAATGGCTGTTACAAGCTGGTCGCTGTATTGTTGCATGCCGAGAGTAAGTTGTCGTTCTGCATCTCGTCGCGACAGATCCAGTTGAGAGAGTGCGAGCTGCTCTTGCTTGATCTTAAAGTAGCGGCTTCCTCCTTCGAGTAAGGGAAATGAAAAGGTAATATTAAGTGCCGAAAAGGGAGTCCAAAGCCGGTCGTTATCCAGATTAAACTTATTGCTTGAGAAGCTATAGTTGTACTTCAGTCCGAAACTTATGGTAGGAATAAATGAATATTTAGCGAGCTTTAGGTTCTTTTGCTGCATTTGGCGCTGCATCTCTAATTCTCTCAGCATTGAATTTCCCTCAATGGAGAGCGTTTGTCCCGAAAAATAGGCTTTGGATGCTTCACTTTCAAAATCGGTTAGCTCTCCCTTCAGGGATAGCTCGGTATCGGGGTCTAATCCTATTAATATGAGTAGAGCCTTGCGGGTCAATGTCTTTCTATTGGCAGCTTCCAAGAGAGTCGGTTCTAAATTCTTAATCCGCACCTCACCGCTAATCATATCATACTTGGCGACTAAGCCTTGTGCATATAGTTTACAGATTTGCTCGTAGTTGCTTTTGCCATTATCGTAGCTTTTTTTGATTACATCGTAGGTATCCTTTGCCAATAGAGCGGTATAGAAAGCTTTCTTTACTTCGCACACTTTGTCGATTCGTGAGCTTTGTGCTTTACGCAGGGTAAGCTCTACAGCATCTTTTCCAAGGGAGATGCTTTCCCATAGAGCCACGTTGACGAGAGGAAGGCCGGCAGAGAGTCCTGCTTGTAGATTGTGCGTGCGTCCTATCTCAATACCTTTTTCCATCATTTCGGGTGGCATCTGTGAGGCCCCTGGAAAGCCGTCCAAATACATTACCTGTTTCTTGATCGTATAGCTGTAGTTAGCTGAGAAGCTGAGGGCGGGGAATAATTTCCCGTAAATAGTGTTGAGCGAGTATTGTTGCTTTTGCACCTCCATATCTCCGATTCGTACTTTAGCGCTCTCTGTGAGTGCAATGCGAATCGCTGCATCAAGAGTTAATTCTTGAGGAAATGAAGTGGAGTCGGTAGATTGAGCAAAAGTAGGAGAGGCGGATAAGCCAAGTAGCAACCCAATAGTGGCTAATAGCTTACCACTTCGGAGGAGATTTCTTTCTTTCTTCATAATATAAATTCTTTTCATGTCTGCCGAGGTCCAATCCCCCAATGAGATAGGCATCGCAGCACAATAATAACAGCCCGGCGCTATAGTTCAACAACATAAATATGTGTGCACACATATACTGTGCTGTGGGGGCTTCCCACGCCTTTGACGGCTTATATTGTCAGAAGTTTAATCTCCAGTAAGAGGAAATTATTATTTTACTTTTTCTGCCTCAGGTTTCTTGTATTGGAAAAGAATTAAGAAGAGGATGGCTACTACAAGGGAGTAGATTGCGAAGGTCCACCAAACTTTAGGCCAGTTAGCGGCTACCGTAGTAGCCTCAAAGTGCTTAACAACCCATCCGCCGGCTATCATACCGATAATGGTTCCCAAACCGTTAGTCATCAAGATGAAGAGTCCTTGTGCGCTGCTTCGCATGGAGGGATTCGTATTTTCCTCCATAAAGATACTGCCGGAGATATTGAAGAAGTCGAATGCCATTCCATACACGATCATGGAGAGCAGTAGCGCAATAACGCCGGGAAAGCCCGGATCTCCTATGGCAAAGAGGGAGAATCGTCCAAACCATGCAAGCATGCTCATCAGCATTACTATTTTGATACCGAATCGCTTCAAAAAGAAAGGTATCGTAAGTATGAAGAGCGTTTCGCTAATCTGCGATATGGATATCAATATATTAGGATACTTTACGGCAAAGCTATTTTCAAACGCCCCGATCTCCTTAAAACTGTCTAAGAATTGGTTTCCATATGCATTAGTGAGTTGCAGCGCAGCACCCAGTAGCATTGAGAAGACAAGGAAAACAGCTATTTTTTTATCCTTAAAGAGCACAAAAGAGTCCAACCCCATAATGGAGAGAAAGCTCCTTTTTTCCTTCCTTCCTTTTCCTTCGGGACGTGTAGCCGGTAGATTGAACGAGTATCCGGCCATTACCGCCGAAGCAATGAAAGGAATCAAGAACTGGCTTGGGCTATCCATCAGCCCCAGCAGATTCACCAACCACATAGCCACGATAAAGCCAATGGTCCCGAATACACGTATCGGGGGAAAGTCTTTCACTACGTTGTAGCCCCCTTTGGTAAGCGCATTATAGGCGATGCTATTGGTGAGCGCAAGCGTAGGCATAAAGCAGCAGTTTATGCCTAAAAAGAGCCAAAATACGGGCCAAAATCCTGCCGTTGCAGGCATCTTATACATAACGGCATAGAGTGCTGCCCCCACCAAGTGGCAGATAGCGAGCACCCGCTCTGCATTGATCCATCGGTCCGCTACATAGCCCAGTAGAGGAGGCATAAAGATAGAGGCAATACCGGCCGTAGCAAATACATAACCGATCTGTATGCCATCAAACTGCATCACGTTACCCAAGTAACGCCCTAACGTAATAAGCCATGAGCCCCAAATAAAGAATTGGATGAAGTTCATGATGATCAGGCGAAGCCTGAGACCGGGGATGTGTAGGGGTTCTGTAGATGTTGTCATAACCTGCCTCCTTTATACTGAAGTGGTGAAATGTACTCGGGAAGAGTCATTTCACCACGATGGTTTAATCTTTTATATAAGCCGTACTTACAATACCTAATGCTATCTTTCCGTTCTTTAGCCGCACTCGAGCTCCTGAAGGATAGATGAAGTTGGAGATAGTGGCAGTTACTCCGGCGTTACCTCCCATGGTTTCCCGAGAGACGGGCAGAGCAACCAGCTCTAATGGTGTATCTATGGATTGAGTGCCGTCCTCAGCCGTTTGGATATGCTTCCTTATGTGTTCGTGAATAAGGCGGCTTATGTTCTTAAACTCATAGACGCGCGAGGTGATATTGTAGGCTGAAGAGAGGTAGGCAATATCACTTTTAGAGCGCTCTGTCTCTCCCATTTCAAAGAAGTTGTTAAGCGAATCGACAGGCACCAAAAGCAGATAAGTAGCAGGCTGGATCACAGAGCCGGCTATATCAGGCGGATCGATATGCAAGGAGAGTGGAGCCTCGTTGATAAGCCGTGTCAGCTTCTTATTGTTATCCAAAAAAGTTCGGCTCAGTTCCTCCGCCGAGAGAGTAAGCGATAGAGCCAATCCCTGCGGTGAAGTTATATAGGCATAATCGGGGTTGGGTGTTAGAAGCCGGCCACTGTTGTCGGTTTCAAACTGACGATGCAGATAGAGTTGCTTGGTATTCACAAAGCTCTCTTCAGCAGTTACGATAAGGGTCGTATCGGCCCCTGTTTTGGTGGTGTCTCTCTTTTCGTATCGGTAGGAGAGTACTACGGCCGTACTGTAAATCGACAGCATACACCCGTTTCCCGTGGTGGCATGTACATAGATACCGCGCAGTAGATTTTCCTCAAAAGCTTGCTGTGAGGTAAAGTACTCGGGGTGCTCTTTGGAGGCTTTGTATATGCGCTTTCCCAGCTCATTATTTACGGGGATACGCAGTTTGTGTTTGCCTTCTTTATTCCCGGCTTGGTAGGTGTGGGAGCCGATATATTCGGCATCCTTTAGATAGTTCTGCAGATCACCTGAGTAACGACTATCAGGCAATGTCTGTTTGATCTCGTAGGCCGTAACCTTGCTCCAAACGGTGGAATCTCCAACCCAGTTGGAATAGGAAATCTCCACGAAGGTAGAATCGATATTCCCTCCGATTGGCTCAAACTCCGTTTTGTAATGGTAAGCATTTTGAAAGCGACTTATATAAGAGGCGCGCAGATTTCCATAGAGGGGATCACTAAGCTCTCCTAATAGGGCATAAGTGGAACGGTCATACACCGAGTCAATGCGTATGGAGTGCGCATCAAGGTGCAGCGTATCGGCACGAGGAAAAAGCGCATCCTCACCCGGCATAATGGAGCCACCTACCTTTGAGGGTTCCTCATTACAGCCAAGAAATGAGACGAGTGCGCACACCAGTGCAACACCTGTCAGCAGCTGACGAAAAAAAGAGCTTGTACGACTATTTACTATAGGGTTCATTCATTTGTCTTATTATACCGGATACAAAGATAGAAGATAAAGCTGAAAAGAACACATCTATCTGTTTACCCAATGAACCAAAAGCCCCCTAAATGAGAGTCGGGAACAAGGGTTTTCTTATGTGGTAGCCT
This sequence comes from Porphyromonas miyakawae, assembly GCF_045865415.1. NCBI lineage: Bacteria > Pseudomonadati > Bacteroidota > Bacteroidia > Bacteroidales > Porphyromonadaceae > Porphyromonas > Porphyromonas miyakawae. The sequence continues at coordinate 425,685 of NZ_BAAFSF010000004.1, read as the reverse complement.
TAATTAGGCAAAGAGATGCTCGTAAAGAGCCGCATAGGCAGAGGATACTCCTTCAGCCGTTTCTGCCTCCTCGATTAGTGGGTGGCTAAGTGCATTTGTATAGGGAGCAATTAGCTCTCTTGTAGCATCATCTCCTCCAATCAAGCTTCCTCCGTCGGCATACGCATAGCCCAATTGCTGTAATCCCTCTACGTTGGGACGCTCTTCTAATATTTGGAGTCCTTTTTTATCCGCCTTATCGAATTCGAGTACTTCACGCCAGTTGTCGCCAATAGGTGCATGCTCCTCTCCGGACCAAGTACTGTAGATGGTCTTCGCCTTGCCAAAATAAGGATCATCTGCATACATGTTCTTCAGATAGAGTAGGGCAGGAGCAGAGAACCAACCAAAGCAGTGAATGATATCCGGTAGCCAGCGAAGAGTCTTGACCGCTTCAAACACGCTGCGGATGAAAAACACGCTGCGCTCCATATTGCTGTTCGGGTATTTAGGGTCAGCCTTGAAGCGACTCTTGCGCTTGAAAAATTCGTCGTTATCCACAAAGTACACCTGTAATCGCGAGCCATCTTGCATGGAAGCTACTTTTACGATTAGAGGATGATCTGAATCATTGACGATTATATTGATACCGGAAAGTCGAATTACATCATGAAGCTGATTTCGTCGTTCGTTGATCGTCCCATAACAGGGAGTGAAGATACGTATATCATGCCCTGCCTCAGTGACTGCTGCAGGTACGCGTATCGACAGTTCACTGAGTGGTGTCGAAGCTACATAAGGCGCAATCTCCTGGGTGATGAATAGTACTTTCTTAGGTTCCATAAATCGTATTTTATTTGTTGTGAGTTCTCTACTTAGTCGCAAAGTTACGCAAAAATCGTCGCATTTGCAAGGAAGCGTTTGCTTAATATGCAGTAAATCAGCTATTTTGAGTCCTGTTTTGCTGTGGGTAGAGAGGGGAAAAATATAGGATGAGAAAAGCGTTGAAAGGGGGTATGAAAAAGTGGGGCAATGTGTCTTTCGCAAAAGGTATAGATGTTTGCTTTGAAAGGTACAGATATTTCGTTTGAAAGGTTCTGATGTTTGGACTGAAAGATTCTGATCTTTTTCCCCTTCCGTAGAGGTCGCTTTAGAGTCCCTTCTGTGAGGTGCTACAAATGAATACGCTGCCCCATCCTGTGTCGGATAGAGGCAGCGTTCGATTTTTCCTATTTCCGGTTCGCTTTAGGAGCGTATTTTATGCGGCATTTCGAAAGGAATAATCATGGACAGCTCCATAAAACCTGCATACTCCCCATCTTTGTACCAGGGGATTTGGTAGATGAGCTTCTTTTTCCCTTTCTTCTCTATGGTGTAGACATGCTTCTCCTCGGCAGCGAGTAGATGCTCCAAAAGGTGGCGTGATTCTCCCGAATGGCAGGGAAGTATATTCTTGCCTTCCATCTCCTCTCCGGGCTTCAAATTAATGCTGCGCGATTGGCGGTTCATTTCCAATACATTGCCGTCTCGATCACAAATAGTGACGGCTATGTCGGCTTCCTCAAAATATGGTAACATAGTTAGGTGCTGTGTGGGATTCTTTTTCCCTAAAATATTCGTATTCTCTACTTTTGCTTCCAAAAGCTCCATGCGAAAGTAGCTATTTATTTTAATATCTGAGTGAGGGGGCGGCTTCGTACAGCAATAGAATGGGTTGTTTTGAAAAGCTCTTCCTTAAAAGCTCTGAATGAAGGGATAAAAGCAGTATCTTTGTGAAAGAAAGAATTACCATAGCGTATTGACGTTTTAAGTAGCAGTGTATGCTTCTCTTTTTTGCCGATTGAGTGAAACAGATGGGGAGAGAATAGGGGTAGCAAAATAGCAAGTACCCGAATAGGCATGCACGCAGAGGGGGGTACAGCCCAGCTACTTTCGTAAGTAAATAGGAAGTACGCAATAGAAAAGATATATTAAGACCAAATAAAATATAATGGCCACAGATAAGGAAAATAAAAAAAATGATGCGGCCCAAGAGCCGGCAGCACAAGAAGTGACCAAGCAGCCTATCAACAAGGATAAGCTGGAGGCACTTAAAGTTGCTATGGAGCGTATTGAGAAGAACTTTGGAAAAGGGGCTTTGATCAATATGCAGTCCGATGAAGTTGAGGATATTAGTGTGGTGCCCTCTGGGAGCTTGAATTTGGATATTGCTCTCGGCATAGGGGGGTATCCGCGCGGTCGTATAGTGGAAATCTTTGGACAGGAGTCTTCCGGTAAGACCACTTTGGCGATACATGCGATTGCAGAGGCGCAAAAGTTAGGTGGGTTGGCTGCTATCATAGATGCAGAACATGCTTTTGATCCCTCCTATGCGCAAGCCTTGGGGGTAGATATGGAGCGTCTGTGGATTTCTCAGCCCGACAATGGCGAGCAAGCCTTAGAAATAGCGGAGCAACTGATACGCTCTTCTGCCGTAGATATTGTGGTGATCGACTCTGTGGCAGCTCTAACCCCTAAATTAGAGATAGAGGGAGGCATGGGTGAACGTAATGTGGGTATGCAGGCACGACTGATGTCTCAGGCGTTACGTAAGATGACCGCCGCCGTAAGCCGCTCTAATACGGTGTGCATCTTCATCAACCAGTTGCGTGAGAAGATAGCCACCTCTTACGGTCCCTCTTATGGTCCCAACGAGGTTACGACCGGAGGTAATGCCCTGAAGTTCTATTCCTCTGTACGACTTGAGATTCGACGTCGTCAGCAATTGAAGCGAAATAGCGATGAGGCCTATGGTAACGAGACCTTAGTGAAGGTTGTAAAAAATAAGCTGGCACCTCCCTTCCGTACAGCTTTCTTCGAGATACTCTATGGAGAAGGAATCTCAAAGGAAGGCGAGATTATCGACAAGGCTGTAGAGATGGATATCATCAAGAAAAGCGGTTCTTGGTACAGCTATGGAGATACTCGTTTAGGACAGGGAAAGGATGCAGTACGCGCATTGCTGAAAGACAATGTAGAGCTCACGGAAGAGTTGTACCATAAGATCATGGAGCAACTGCAGAGCGACAAGAAAAATAAAAAATAAGAGCCTATGGGCTCCATTGCTTTACGTCCCATAGAGCGTGATGCGTATCGCCTTCTCTCAGAAGAGAATAGCCTTCCACTCTATGGTCAGCTCTACTGGTTAGAGGCCGCTGTAGGAGCAAGTGGACGGGCATGGCGTTTCTTTGTCCTACAGAAGGGCGAAGAGCTATTGGCCCTTGCCGCTTGCTTTACGCCTATTGAAGGGGTGTGGATATTGCCGCCTTGCTGTCAATCCGGTACAATCTATTTTGTAGCCGAGGAGAGCAGTTTTCAGGATCGGCGTCGGGCGATGGAGTTGTTGGCTCAAGAGATGAGGTGCGCACATTTCGTGCGTATCACGTTGCCGGAAGTGAGTAAGGATGCGTTACCGTTCTATTGGCAAGGTTACGACCTGAAATTGAGGTATAACTATCGACTCGCTCTACCCTCAGAAGAGACTACATACGATAGTATGGTAAGTCGTATAGTGAAGCGTAAGGCAAATCAAAGCATGCAGAGCGGCTGTCGTGTCGCCTTTGATGTTCCCTTTGCTGAGTTAGAGCCTTTTTTTAGGGCGTTCTATCGCAAGAAGGGTATTGCACCGATCTTCTTTCAAGCCATGTGTCGATGTGCCTTGGAGAGTGAGCGAAGAGGGAGCGGTATGACTGCCGTTATGCGAGATGCTTCGGATAAGTTGCTAGCTGCTTATTTCATCCCTATCTGTGGACAGGTTGGCTACTCCATGGCCACTGCTACAGTGGAGGATAATCCTTTTGCCAATACAGCCCTACTATACTACAGCATCAAAGAGTTGATCCAACGTGGGGGAAAGGAATTTGATTTTGAGGGCTCTATGTTAGAGGGAGTGGAGCCTATATTTCGCTCTTTAGGCGGCGAACAGCACCTATTGGTGAGCTTGGAGAAAGGACATTTGAGCTGGCGAGAGCGCTTTCTACTCAAACGAGCACTGATGAAGCACGACCCATCATGAACTATAGAAAGATTGCCAAATACATTATCTCCTTCCTATTGCGAGAGGAGGAATTGCCCGGAGAGCTTACCGATATGGTAGGCTATACATCGAATCCGGTTGATATGCAGCGCTATCGAGTGGTGATTGTGCCCTGCGGTTTCTTTGACATAGCTAATTATGGCAAGGAACATAGCCTGCCTCCGCTTCCCCCGAAAATGTGGGATACCACTCCGTTGCTTTTTGGCGAGCCACGTATTGAGCATGACCCCTCAGGAGGTCCTATTCTTCTCTATGCCGATATAGTTGCCTCTACTTATTTTCTCATTTCCCGTTATGAGGAAATGTACTATCGGCATACGCGAGATTCCTTTGGGCGTTTTCCCGGAAAAGAGTCCTATCCCTACAAGGCCAATTTTATTCATCGACCGATTGTAGAGGAGTATGGGGCTAAGCTGCGTGCGCTTTTGGTAGAGAGTGGTGCTTCGGTGCCGGATGTGCCGCAAGGCTTCTCCCGAGTCAATATGACGCATGATCTGGATTGCCCCTATGAATATCACGGCATTAGGAGCTTTTTTCGAGCATGGTTCAAGGAAGGACGCCCCCTTTTTACATCCTATCGCTTGGCTTTTCGTAATGTGATGCGGGATCGCTTTTGGACTTTCCCCCGCTTCTTGGAATGGAATAAGGAGGTACAGCGCGCTTTGCCGGGATTGTGCCATACGATCTTTTTCTATAAGACACCGGGTAAAAGTGCCTTAGATCGGCCTAACTATCGGGTGAATCGGTATTCGGTTCGTAAAATACGTGCTTTGGCTGAGAAGCATCAGGTTGAAGAGGGACTGCATATCCCCACCTCAGCCTGTGACAGCTCAGAAGAGATCCGCAAAGCAAAGGCTCTCTTGGAGCATGATATGGGAAAGACAATCGATAAGGCACGCTACCACTTCCTATTAGCAACGGAGCCGGAGAACTTACTCTTCGCACAGGAAAATAACATCTTTGATGATTATACAATGGGATATGCCGATATTAGTGGCTTCCGTTTGGGTACCTGTCGCCCTGTGCGTTTTATACTGCCGACAACCGGAGAAATGACGCGTATTACGTTGCATCCCCTTACGCTGATGGATGTATCATTGGATCGCGATCAATATATGAATCTCAGTGAAAAGGAGGCATTCGATTATGCAATGGCTTTAGTAGAGCAAGTGGCTATTCACGGAGGGGAGCTTAATCTGCTTTTTCATAACGATAGTTTGGCAAAGGAAGTACACCCATTCCACTCAAGGCTGTATAGAGATGTCTTGCGTGCCATCATGAGGTGGCAGCATCGATTGGTTCCTCAAGAGGAAGAGAAGCCACAGGCTCCATTAGAGAATTAAGCCATGCCCCACATACTGATTTTAGCGGATCACTATCCCCCTCTCTTTGCCCCGCGCGCACTTTCTATCGTGAGGTATTTAGTGGAAGAGGGGTGGCATTGTGTGGTGTGTACCGAAGAGGTTACCGAAGAGAGTATGCTTTTGTCCGGTAAGGGAAATGTATTTGCAGGAGACGAGGATCCCTGTCGGGTAGAGCGTATTAGATTGAGGAAAAAGTTCAATAGGAGGGAGTCGTTGGCTCAAGCCCTTTGGAATGCTAAGGATAGGCTTTTTGAGCAGCGTATAGAGCAACTTGTGGAGATGGATGAAATAGACCTCATTTTAGCTTTTTCCTACAGGGATTTCCCGCTCTATGCGGCAAGTCGCTTAGCTCGTCGCCATAACATTCCTTGGGTGGCAGATTGCAGAGATATAGTGGAGCAGTACGACGAATGGCGTTTTATACCCAATCTTCCTACACACCTCAGTCGTGTGAAAAAAGGTATGCTCAAATCGTTGGGGCAATATTTGGTGAGGAAGAGGAATAACTGTTTGCAGCGTGCTTCTGCGGTAGTTACGGTCTCACCATGGCATGTAAAGCAGTTGGAAAAAAGTTTGCCGGCGGTTAGCGTTTTTTGCCTTTACAATGGATATGACAGCAATTTATTCGTGCCGAATCCTATCGCTACCGACCGCTTCCGTATAGTGTATACAGGGCGCATTATGAGCCTTGGTATGAGAGAGCCTTCCCTTCTCTTTGAGGCTCTTGCCTCGGAGACACTGAGGCCTTTGGTAGAGCGAGGTGAAATAGTAGTGGATTGGTACACGGATCGCCATTCTATGCAGTTGCTGGAGCAAGTGTTGGCGGCCTACCCGGAGCGTGTGCGTGCGGTGCAGTGTATGCATCATTCTGTGCGTTTTCAGAAAGTGCCTGAGCTATTGAATGGGGCAGCTGTGATTCTTCTCTTGGGGAATAAGGAGCATGCACAGGGTGCGCACGGGATCGTCTCAACTAAGCTCTTTGAAGCATTGGCTATGCAGAAGCCCATCCTTTATGTGCGTAGTGATGAGGCAATTGTAGCTGATATGCTGCAGCAGGCAGGCGTGGGCTTGGCCGCTACAAGCAGTGACGAGGTGATAGTCTTTTTACAAGAGAAATTTGCCTATCGGCAGAAAAATGGCTATAATTGCATCGCCAAAGTAGAAGAGAGTTTCTTGCATCGCTTCCGTAGAGATGTGATAGCAGCGAAGTATAGTGCTCTTCTAAAAGGTATAATGAAAAAGAAACCAATCAATCAAAGCAATGAGTGAGCAGTCCGATCCTCTTCCGGCGGAGCCTGAAATACGGTATCCAAAGGTGATAGCAGGGCCGTGTAGTGCGGAGAGTATGGAACAGCTCCTCGCTACTGCAGCTGCACTTAAGGATCTTCCCATAAGCTATTTTAGAGCAGGTCTATGGAAACCGCGCTCGCGCCCCGGTGCATTCTGTGGTGTGGGCGGAGAGGGCTTGCGTTGGCTCCAAGAGGTGCGTGCTCAATACGACTTCCCTATTATGACGGAGGTTGCTGTGCCGGCACATGTGGAAGCTGCTCTCAAAGCAGGGGTTGATGCCCTTTGGTTAGGCGCACGCTGCGTCTCTAACCCCTTTTCGGTAGATGAGTTGGCGCAGGCTTTAAAGGGAACAAAGGTTCCTTTGTATGTCAAAAATCCGATCAGCCCTGATAGAGCTCTTTGGGTAGGTGCCATTGAACGATTGATGAATGTGGGGCTTACTGATATCAGTGCTGTATTCAGAGGCTACAACACTTATTACACCGGATTGGGTGATTTTCGTAATACACCGCTTTGGAACGAGGCTTTCGCCTTAAAAAAGTATTTCCCTTCTATCCCTCTTATTTGCGATCCCAGTCATATTGCGGGAAGGCGTAAATATGTAGAGCCGATGGCTCGTTTGGCTGTCGCATTAGGGTTTGAGGGTTTGATGATCGAAACGCATATACAGCCGGAAGTGGCCCTCAGTGATAAAGAGCAGCAATTGACTCCACAAGCCTTGTCGGAGCTATTGCATTCTCTCGCTGATAGTAAGGCGCTCTCTACGATGCCGATACTTGAGATGATGCGTTTCGCTTTAGATGAGAATGATCTTGCTATGCTGGCCATTATTTCCGAACGCTATAAGCTGGTGAGGAAAATCTCTGCTGTAAAGCAAGCAGGCAATATGCCTATATTACAAAAAGATCAATACGATAAAAAAATCGATATCCTCTTAAAATCTGCTGCACGAGAAGGTCTGAATAGTGACTTCGTCGCCAGCCTATTTAATTTAATTCACACCGAATCGGTCCGTCTGCAAGAAGAGCTCCGTTCGGAATCATCACATAACAAAAGTAAACTTACAACGAATGGCCAATAAAGCAATTATCTGCATTGGTAGTAATAAAGACCGGAGTGAGAACATAGATCAAGTCATTCGCACTCTTCAGGCCCATTATCCCGGAGCACGTTTCTCTACGCCTGAGATGGCAGATGCTGTGGACCTGCCCGAGGGAAGCAAGCCTTTTCTCAATTTAGTGGCTATGCTTCCTACATTAGAAGAGAAAGAGGAGCTTATCGCATTTCTCAAGGAACTGGAGGAAGATATGGGGCGTGATCCGGATGATGATGAAGAAGGTATCATTCCTATGGATCTGGATTTGATTGAATGGAACGAAGAGGTTGTGAAACCTTTGGACTTAGTACGCCCGTATGTAGTTTCCGGATTGGAAGAAATTGATGAATTGTGAATGATATCTTCTTCCCCTAAAGCGTATGGAGCAAGAAGAGTACCGGCAAACACTCATTGAGATTGCGCACCTGCTCTTTCGTAAATTGCAGGTAGGTTCTACTTATCCGCTACTGCGACAGGAGTTGGAGAAGCTTTACCCGACGCTGAATGAAGAAATCATTCAACAGCTGGAGATTAGTAGAGTCGCCGTTGAGGAGCTGAATCTGCAAGAAGAGTCTGTAGCGGCTATACTCTTACTTCCCGCTTACAATAGGGGTGCGCTTGATAAGAAGCATATTGCACAAATATCCCCGGAAGGAGCGGCTTCTCTTATTGAGCGTCTGCAACACTTAATGCAGATAGAGGCAGAGGCCCGTCAAGCTGATGCAGCTACCGTGAGGGAGCTTATCGTCTCTTCGGCTCGAGATATCCGCGTATTACTTATTCTCCTGTCGGATCGACTGTACAGACTTCGTGTGTGCAAGGAGCAGCTTCCTGAGGAACAGCGTCAGGAGTTGGCGGTATTAGTTCGTGATGTATATGTGCCTATTGCGCATAAATTGGGCCTTTATGCTATAAAAGGGGAGATGGAGGATCTGGTCCTTAAATATTTAGAGCCGGATCGTTTTTATGCTATTAAGGAGGCACTTGGGCAAAAGAAGCGGGAGCGGGATGCTTACATGGATCGTGTGGTCGTAACCCTTCGGGAGCTTTTCGATAAAGTGCCTGTGCGCTGGTCCTATACGATTAAAGCACGTACCAAGAGCATCTCGTCAATCTACAATAAAATGCAGAAAAAGGGTACACCTTTTGAGCAAATCTATGATCTATCGGCACTGCGTATTATTATTGATGCACCAAAGCATGAAGAGCATGAAGCGTGCTGGTACTTTTATTCATTGGTGACCGGCTTGTATGAACCTGACGTTAAGCGCCTTCGAGATTGGATCTCTAATCCAAAGCCAAATGGGTATCGCTCACTGCAGATCACGGTGCTTGCTTTGGACAATAAATACGTAGAGGTGCAAATTCGTACGGCACTTATGGATGAGATTGCCGAACATGGTGTGGCAGCTCATTGGCGATACAAAGGACTATCCGGTCAATCTACGTTGGATTCTTTATTGGATGAAATGCGTGGGGCAATGGAGGAGAGTCAGTCTACTGAGGATTCCTCGGATAAGTTTGCCTTTACTGCTGCTCGATCTACCTATGTATTTACTCCTAAGGGAGAGCTTAAGCGATTGCCACGGGGAGCTACTTTGCTGGATTTTGCCTTTGCTATCCACACAAAGGTGGGCGCAAAAGCTATTGGAGGACGGATCAACGGTAAAAATGCCTCTTTGAAAGCAACGCTGCGTAGTGGAGATCGGGTTGAAGTGATTACTTCTCGCAATCAATATCCCAAAGAGGACTGGCTGCAAATAGTGGTTTCGGATAGTGCAAAGCAAAAGATTCGTCGACTACTTCGTGAAGAGCAAGAGGGTTCTTTTTCTACCATCAGGGAGGCTATCCAAAGGCGAATGAAGAATCGACGTCTGCCTTACGATGACCGCTCCTTTGTAAAGGCTTACCAGACGCTTGGGTACAACTCATATGACGAATTTTACACTGCACTGCATACGGAGAAGTGTGAGTTGAACCATTTCATTGACTGCTATGCGGAGATTATTGAGGAAGCGCAAACTCAAGAGCAGAGAGTGCGTAGTGAGTTTGCGGCTGAATCGACGCAAAGCACTCGCCATCTCCCGGAGTCGGGAAGTGAAGAGGGTGGAGTGGTGGTTGGAAAAAATCTTAAGGGGGTAAATTATGAGTTGGCTAAGTGCTGTGCACCTCAGTATGGAGATGCCATATTCGCCTACCCCGGACGCTCTGGTCTTCGTATTCATCGCTATGATTGTCCTAATGCACGTGATATATTTGCACGGTACCGCGACCGAGTGCTTCCGGCGCATTGGGAAGGGTTGGAAGGGCAGCAGCGGAGCAATTTGTATGTGGTCGCACTGGAAAGTGCAGAGACATCGGCACGCATCCTTTCATTAGCAAAGAATTCCCAAGGTATTGAGTTGCTTTCTTACAATTTTCACGCTTCAAACGGCATCCTTGAGTGTGAGCTTACACTGGGCGCATCCTCCGAACCGATCAATTTACTCCGTAATAAAATACTGGCTCTGGAAGGGGTTCAAAGCGTTAGTAAAGCGTAATCCACTTCCCTTTTATCCTCTTTTCTGCCCTCTCTATCCTCAAAAGGTATTAGTGGGCATGCACTGACACCACTTTTGTTTCATCTCGTGGAGCCGGTGATACTTATTATTGCTTTGAGCGTGATCTCTGAAAGGAAGCTCAAGGGGAGGAATATCTACGGGGATAATGGGGATAACAGCAGTATATTGGCAGCCCTACTACTCAATGTGCTTTCACTATAAGTTAGAGAGCATTAGCTGCTAAAGATCACTTTTATTAATTAGTAATTGTCTGTAGATGAATTATATTTACTACCTTTGCAAACGATACTCCTAAGTAGGGTTTTGAAAAGAGCATGCACTATATGTTAGCGGGCCACCTTACGGGACTAATATAGATTAGTAAAAGCAGGCAGAAAATATGTTTGCAGTAGTTGAAATTCAAGGACAGCAGTTTAAGGTCGAAGAGGGCCGCCGGCTGTTTGTACACCACATTAAAGATGTGGAAAGCGGAGCAAAGATTGATTTTGACCGTGTAATGCTCGTCAATAAGGACGGCAATGTATCGGTGGGAATGCCTACCGTCGAGGGCGCAAAAGTGGTTTGTGAGGTGCTTTCTCCTTTAGTAAAGGGTGAAAAAGTACTTGTCTTCCACAAGAAGCGTAGAAATGATTACCGGAAACTGAATGGTCACCGCCAACAGTTTACGGAGATAGAAGTTAAGCAAATAGTAGGATAAGGGAATCAAAGAGATATGGCACACAAGAAAGGCGTCGGAAGCTCGAAGAACGGTCGCGAGTCCGAAAGTAAACGATTAGGTGTAAAGAAATTCGGTGGCGAAGTAGTAAAAGCCGGTAATATATTGGTTCGTCAAAGAGGTACCCAGCATCACCCCGGTGAAAATGTGGGAATTGGTAAGGATCACACTCTTTATGCACTGATAGATGGTAAGGTTGTGTTCACTAAAAAGCGTGAAAACCGCTCTTTTGTATCTGTTGAACCGGTAGCAGCCGAATAAAGAAACATTCAGTAACAATAAGATGAGAAGAATGGTTGTTGCAGTGCGCTGCGAAGCCATTCTTCTTTGCGTTAAGAGGGATTAATAAGTTGCATTTATAAGCAAAAAAGAAACGAGTCATGCTTGTAGTAAAAGATATTTTGGAGCATCCTGAGGAGACAATCCAACGTCTTGCGGTGAAGCATTTTGATGCTAAAGAGGCCATTGGGCAGGTGATTGCTTTGGATGAACAGCGTCGTACCGCCCAGCAGTCTTTGGATGCTTCTCTTAATCAGCAAAAGAAGCTTGCTGCTGAGATAGGTGCTAAAATGAAGCAGGGGCTAAAAGAGGAGGCCACTGCCCTGCGTGAAGAGGTGGCTCGACTCAAGGAGGATAGTATTCGATCGGAAGAGGCAAAAAAACAAGCGGAGGAGGCTATCGAGCAGCTTCTTTTGTCTATTCCCAATACACCTCATGTTTCTGTGCCTGAGGGAAATGGGGCTGACGACAATGAAGTAGTTGAGATGGGTGGCCAGATGCCTAAGCTGGCAGATGATGCCATTCCTCATTGGGAGTTGGCAAAGAAATATGATTTAGTTGATTTTGAACTGGGGGTTAAGATTACGGGTGCAGGATTTCCGGTATATAAAAAGCAGGGCGCGCGTCTGCAACGTGCGTTGATTAGCTTTTTCCTGGATCGTGCAATTGCCGCCGGTTATGAAGAAATTGAGCCGCCACTTTTGGTCAATGAGGCGAGCGGATATGGTACCGGACAGCTTCCCGACAAGGAAGGACAGATGTATGAAGTGCCTATTGACGGGCTTTATCTCATACCCACTGCTGAGGTGCCGGTTACCAATCTCTACCGAGACGTTATATTGGACGAAAAGGAATTACCTATCCGTCACGTGGCTTATTCGTCATGTTTCCGTCGTGAAGCAGGCTCTTATGGAAAAGATGTGCGCGGCTTAAACCGCCTCCATCAGTTCGATAAGGTAGAAATAGTACAAATAGACACTCCCGAACGCTCCTATCAGACTCTGGATAAAATGATAGATCATGTGCGTGGGCTGGTAGAGTCTCTCGGATTGCCTTGGCGTATCCTCAGACTCTGTGGAGGCGATATAAGCTTTACCTCTGCCCTGACGTATGATTTTGAGGTCTATTCAGCTGCTCAAGGACGTTGGCTTGAGGTGAGCTCGGTCTCTAACTTTGAGAGCTATCAGGCTAATCGCCTTAAGTGTCGCTACCGTAATAAGGATCGTAAGACGGTGCTCTGTCACACCCTTAATGGTAGTGCTCTTGCTCTGCCACGTATTGTAGCTGCTTTATTGGAAAACAATCAGTCGCCTGAGGGTATTCATATTCCTGAAGTACTGGTACCCTATACAGGCTTTGATATGATCAAAGCAACCGATGGCCAATAAGAAAAAGGGGGAAACCGGCAAGCGACATATCTCCATTAAGAATAGGCGCGCCACTTTTGATTATGAAGTATTGGAGCGCTATACGGCAGGTATTGTACTGGTCGGTCCTGAAATTAAATCAATTCGTGCCGGAAAGGCCGGACTCGCAGATAGCTATTGCTATTTTGTCGGCAATGAATTGTGGGTGAAGAATCTGTATATAGCGGAGTATGCGTTTGCCTCTTTTAATCGTGCACCGGAGAGACGAGAGCGCAAATTGTTACTCAACAAGCGTGAGCTGCGTAAGCTTCATAATGCAGTAAAAAGCCCCGGCACTACAATAGTGCCACTCGAATTGTATATCAATGAGAGAGGACTGGCAAAGTTGGTCATTGCAGAAGCAAGAGGAAAAAAGAATTACGATAAGCGTCAGTCTATTAAAGAGCGTGAGGATAAGCGAAGTATGGCTCGTGCAATGAGGTATTAAGCTTTATCTTCCTCTTTATTTCGCACCTATTAAAGGTGACATACCCAAGGAATATACTCCGAGCGGTATGCCACCTTTAATTTTTTTCTATTTCTATGTAGATTCCTTTAGTACAGGTCTCGTGCTATACGTCTATTTTTGGTGCATTGTTGCGGATTGCGTAGGGGGTATCGCCCAGCATTTTTTTGCAGAAGGCACACAGATAGCTCACAGAAGATAGCTTATATCGTTCTGCTAATTCGGTTAGAGGGGCATCTGTTTCAACAAGGTCATAATATAGAAAATAGGCCTTTTGACGGTGGATCCACTGCAATGGCGACTGATGAAACTCCTCTTTGAAGTTCCTTTTGAAACTGCTCAGCGACAGACCGGATAGCTCTGCCAGCTCTTCTACATTACGGGCATCCATAAAGTGATGGAATACGAACGAGCGGAAGCCGGTGTGGTGGCAATGGAACTCAGAGAAGAAGGGGTCTATTTCCGATTTTGGATAGAGATTCCAAAAAATAGAAAAGAGCTCACGAAGCTTATGCTCATACAAGCCCTGTAGTTTCATGCCATTTTTGAGATAGCAGACAACAGAATCGCGCCACAAGCGCACGGCATCGTTTGCTTTAAGTGTGGTTGTATGGATGTATGTTTTGTTTTGGTTATCGTCTTTCCCTGTAGAAGCCTCGGATGAAACGTCGGGGCAGCGCTTCCCTTCGCAGAGTTGAATAGAGGCAAAAAAGCGAAATACTAATGCCTGTCCTTCGCTGCTTTTGTGGCGCATCCTAATACGATGAAAGCTAGGAACAAACAGCACTTCGTCGCCGTTTGTCTTTGGCAAGTCATGAGGAAACTCGTGTATCTCAATCCCCTCTGTAAGAGGAAATACCAATAAGTAACGGTCATCGCTGTCGAGCATGCATCCCTTGGCAGATACATGTAACAGTTCGGGAAGAATAGAAGACGCTGAGGAGGGATTGGGAACTGCGCTTCTTGTAGAAGAGGAAATGGTTATCTCTCTATCAATATCAGGAGTCCAGGTCTCTTTTCCCGGAGTGTAAGAATTTTTTTCAACCATGCTTCTTCATTTCTTTTGTAGAAAAGTGTCTCCTTTTCTACCCATTTGTCTTTTCAAGTAATAGAATGCTAACTATCAATTAATTTACAAATGTAGTGAATCTCAAACTAATTTCCATCTTCTGAAAGGGAATTTGGCATGTTCCCACCCTAATTGAGGGGATAAAAGAATAGTAGACCGGGCAGTGCAAAAAACAACAAAAAGCAAATTGCTAAACGGAGTTCCCTACTATCTATTGCTATAGGATGTATATCGGTGAACCTGCTCTTTTGGAGAAGTTTGGTTCCTCTTATACTAATTCTATGAAGTGTAAAGCATTGAATCTCAAAAATGAGAAATATGGCATTTTGTAGATAAAACTTTTTGTTTACCTTTGCAGAACGATGGAAGAAGAGTTCAATATCAGACATAGTGTAGTGGAAAGGCCTACCGATTTAGCTATCGAAGAGGCGTTGCGTCCCTCCTGCTTTTCCTCCTTTAGTGGGCAAGAAAAGGTGATTGGCAACCTTACAATCTTTGTAGCGGCAGCCAAGAAGCGCGAAGAGGCCTTAGACCATGTGTTACTACATGGTCCTCCCGGCTTAGGAAAAACGACTCTTGCACACATTATTGCTGAAGAAATGGGCGTGGGGATTAAGGTGACTAGTGGTCCCGTATTGGACAAGCCCGGTGATTTAGCGGGTTTGCTTACTTCATTGGAGCCCCGAGATGTGTTGTTTATTGATGAAATTCACCGTTTGAGCCCTGTAGTAGAGGAATATCTCTATTCTGCTATGGAGGATTATCGGATTGATATCATGATAGATAAAGGGCCCGGTGCACGTACGATACAGATTGACTTGAACCCCTTTACTTTAGTAGGGGCGACTACACGTTCAGGTTTGCTTACTGCTCCGCTACGAGCCCGCTTCGGTATTAACTTGCATTTGGAGTACTACGACATTGATACGATCTGCGCCATTGTATTGCGCTCGGCTTCTATTTTACAGACCTCTTGTACAGCGGAGGCCGCTCAAGAGATTGCGTCTCGTAGTCGTGGCACGCCGAGGGTGGCTAATGCTTTGCTCCGTCGGGTAAGAGACTTTGCTCAGATTAAAGGGGATGGCGAGATAGATAAGCAGATCGCACTCTATGCATTGGAGGCGCTCAATATAGATCGCTTCGGATTGGATCAGATAGACCATAAGCTATTGGTTAACATTATCGATAAGTTTGGAGGCGGACCGGTGGGCTTATCCACTATTGCCACGGCCATGGGAGAGGATCCCGGCACGATAGAGGATGTGTACGAGCCTTTCCTTATTAAAGAGGGATTCCTTAAGCGCACCCCTCGCGGCAGAGAGGCCACGGAGCTTGCTTATAAGCATTTACACCGAGTGTATCGTAATGAAGCCTTAGATGCTACACTCTTCGATTGACATAATATAAGAATAGAAAATATACCATACATAATATCAATTCATACAAATCAGATTAGGAATATTCACAGTAAGAATATAGAGTCATGGAAATGAAGTTTGACAACTTGGATCTTAAGATCCTCTCAATTGTATCACAGAATGCACGTGTTCCGGTAAAGGAGATAGCAGAGCGTTGTGATGTGTCTCGCGCTGCAGTACATCAGCACTTGGCACGCATGAGAGCCAATAAGATGATTGCCGATAGGGGTTTTCGTGTAAATCCTCGTGACTTGGGCTACGGAATATGCACATTTGTGGGTATTCGGCTTGAAAAAGCCAGCATGTACAAGGCGGTAGTACCTTGTATCGAAGCCATTCCGGAGGTGGTAGAGTGCCACTACACGACAGGGGCATACTCACTGCTTATCAAGCTTTATGCAACGGACAATGTGCATTTGATGGAGATACTGAGTGATCGGATTCAGTCTATTAAAGGGGTCTCTTCAACAGAAGCGATGGTGTCGCTGGAAGAGGGCTTCTTGCGTAACTTGCCGATCCCGGAGGTATCGAACATGCCTTCGCGCCGCAGAAAGAGTCGCTAATACACGCTCAGTAGATGGTAAAGCACTATTCGTTAAGTCGCTTTGCCGCATCACTTGAGAAGTGTATAGAGGTTAATTTCTCAGGCAATTATTGGGTTCACGCCGAGACTATCGACGTGAAAGTCCACGTAGCTACCGGGCATTGCTACTTAGAGCTTATCGAGAAAGAGCCGGATGGAAATCGTATAAAAGCTCGAATGAGAGCCGTTATTTGGGCTTCTCGATATAGCTACATAAAGCAACGGATAGCCACGGAAGCAGAGCGCAGTTTTGATTCAGGGCTGGCTATATTGGCTCTGATCAAGGTGCGCTTTTCGCCTCAATATGGACTGAGCCTGGAGATAATTGACATAGATCCGGCATATACTATCGGAGAGGTAGCACGCCGGCGCAAAGAGTTAGCCGATAGGCTACGGACGGAGGGGTTGATAGAGCGCAATAAGCAGCTGCCCCTGCCTCATCCGATCAAAACGATAGCGCTTATAACGAGTGATACGGCGGCAGGCTTTGGAGATTTTAAGGAACATTTGCTTCGGAATGGACGAAGCTACCCATTTGCGGTTGTCATGTTTTCTGCCCTTATGCAGGGTGAAAATGCTGAGAAAAGTGTGATTGCAGCACTTGAGCGTATCAAGAAAAGCAACATACCCTTTGATGTGGTCGCATTGGTTCGTGGTGGGGGTGCCGAGTTGGATCTGTCTGCTTTCGATAGTTACGAGATAGCCAAGGCAATTGCTCTATTTCCGCTTCCCGTACTGACAGGGATCGGTCATCAACGTGATACAACGCTTTGCGATATGGTTGCGGGAAAAAGTCTGAAGACACCCACTGCGGTAGCCGACTTTCTCGTAAGTTATAGAGAAAGTGAGTACTTGGATCTTTTAGCTCAAACCGACAGATTTCGGAAGGAAGTCAAAAGAGCAATGGAGCATCACGAACTTTTACTGCAGAAGAGTGTACAGAGCCTCCCTATGCAGCTCGTGGCGAGAATCCATGCAGAAAAGATGCGTCTCTCCTCCGCTTGCCAGCACTTCAGCTATGTGTGTCGGAGTTGTACGGCTGCCGAGCACCGCTATTTGGAGGGCAGTGGGCAGCGGTTTGCCCAAGTACTCCGGCAAGCTATACAAAGTGAACAGCATCATTTGGAGGCACAATGCCTGCGCCTTACCTTGCGCTTACCGCTCTATAAGCGTGAACGTGAAGAAGAATTAAAGCGTATGAATAAGGCACTGTGCGATACTCTCAAGCGTGAAAGGCTCAAACGTAACCAAGCACTGAGCGAAGTAGAGCGTATTATCGGTTTAATGGATCCGCTTAATACGCTGAAGCGGGGCTACAGTATTGTAACCAAAGCGAGTGGAGAAGTATTGAAGAGTGCCTCCGACGTACAGGAAGGCGAGGTACTGACGATTAGACTTTCTGCCGGTAGTGCGGAAGCCGCTGTGTTGCGTACGACGGAAGAGAAAAATAAAAAGGCCAAAAAATCCTCGTCTGCCGTTGAATAGAGAGGCTTCTAGACGTCTTTCGTTTTGTGTACGTTTGTGAATGGTGGCTTTTTGTAGCATGTACTAAAGAAAAGATTCTGATCTTTTAAATCAAATATATAGATCTTTTAGCGTAAACATCTATACCTTTTGATCAAGAGGTATAGATGTTTTTTGTGCCAATAATAAAGGGGAGGTTATCGTCAGGCGGACCTATAGCCACTTCCGCACGGGTTGATGTAGAAAAAGGTTATTTAGTGTTGTTTGCCTTTTGCTGCGCCTTTTGTGCTTTCTTAGCTGCCCGCTCCTCTTTGCGTGAGGGTAGGCCGAGCAATTTCCGATCTCTATTTCCGGGGTTCCACCTCTCGCCATAGCGTTCCCTCATGCGCTGAATATACTCCTCATTGAGATTCTTCCGCTCTCGCGTTTCTTCTTGCTTTTTTGCTTCTGGATGCACCATATCGGCCGGGCGCTGCTTGTATAGCGGTAGAGCAAGAGGATTCCATTTTATTTCTGAAGTAAATTTGGCTTGTACGGAGATAGCTTGCGGCAAATAGTAGGTTGGCTCCGGTTGCTCAGAGGGGTATTTACCCATATCCCATACACCATTCTTATTCAAATCCAGCCAAATACGACCAAAGTAGGTCTCAGGTGCCAGTTCTCCTACTTCAAGGCTGTCGGTCACTATTTGGCGTAGGAGTACGCTATCGTTTTTATCCAACAGCTCAAAGTAGCAAGGTGCTTCGTCAGGATTAAAATGGGGTGGATATTCCATGAACAACTTGAAGCCCCCGAACGCATCCTCTTTGAGCGTGGCAAAAGGAATTTGCTCCTTAAGTACAATGGAGTGATAGGTGCTTTCTATTGAGCCGGAGTCAATCTCTAAGAGATACTGAGCGCCAAAGTCAGCGTCGAATATGAGTTCGTAGTCGAGACTGCGAAGAGAGTCTTGCCGTAGAGTGAGCGGTATCAGCGTGCGTTCGCCTTCGGGGATCTTGTCCCCTTGAGAAAAACTTTGACCCGATGTAGACGAATAATCCTCTTCTTGTGCCGTTGGGGTATCGTTCTGCTCTGCTTGGTGCCCATATTTGTCTAAGGCATTTTCGTATGGGTTTGATGCCCCTCCCACGTAGGATTTTTCCTTCTGATTATAGTTTGATGGTGCTTGTGTAGGCTCCGGAGCAGCATCGGCAGATGATGCATCCAACTGAGGAATGGAGTCTGTGGCAGCAAGTGAAGTACTATCTACCGCAATAGAATAGAGTCGTATCGGTATAGAATCCGGCAAGACAACCGGCTCGGAGAAGGAAAGCCATACGGCCGCTCTCGGATGCCCTTTGTGAATGCCCTCTTCTCGGATTAAGTTAACCTTGAGTTGAGGTATATGGAGCTGTATGGAGTCGATAAGCGTTGAGTCGTTGCGAGGAATGGAATCCACACTTAGATGAGTTGAGTCCGTTGTCGAAATTACGACCTTCTTCTTGGATGCTCTCTTTTTCTTGCTTTTCCGGCTAGTAGTTTTCCCTTTTTCAATAGTTTTTGGGTGCTTGTACACAAATTGCAGTGAATCCTCCTTTACGATAGGGCGTTCTAGCGAATCCAATGCAGCATAGGAAATGGTGAAGCGCAGTGTGTCTTGTCGGTAGAGCATTGAGTCCGTCAGGTAATAGGAAAGGGTATGTTTGTCTTGCTCTAATTGAGGTTGCCAACCGGCAGGTGACGAGGCGGAATAGGTAAATAGGGGCTTTAGTTGCGGTAGTTGGGTAATAGGTTCATGAAAGGCAATAGTAAGGCGAGTAGAGTCGGGGCGTGAAACTTTACCCAAGACTTGTGATTTGCGAATGCTTACAGCATAGAGGAGCAGATTGTCCGGTACGGACTCATCCTCATTGGGCAATGGGCTTGGCTCAACGGCAGTAGCAACTTCTGTAGAATCTGCCGCGCCTTCGGTAGAAACTTTTTGGTCGGTGCCTTTATCCGCAACTAATTGTGGGGAGGGCTCAGCAGTGGCGGTGCTATCCTGTAGGGTGCTGTCCGAAGGGGTAGCTGCCTGTTCCTTAAGGGGTAGGGTGAGTGGTAGCTGCGCTTCTATAGCATCAGCAAGGAATGCGATACCCTCATTAGGCTGTGAGTAGCTGTAGTTGCGGTCAATGTCGTTAGTAGCTACCAAAAAATATTTCCCCGGTGCCAAATGGGTAATATTGAACACTCCGTTGTCGGTAGTCTTACTGATACGGAGCATGGGTTGATCGCCCGGTAAGTCAGGGAGCGAATCGCGATAGACACCTACGGTGTAGGCACTGAGGGGCATAAGCGTGTGGGCATCCAAGAGCTGCCCACGAAGTTGCATCGTATCGATATGAGGACCTGTGGAAAAAGCATAAGAGAAGCCCTCCAAAGGGTTCCCTTCATTAAGGTCTACAATGGCATCGCTAAAATCAAAAGTATAGGTTGTATTGGGAACGAGAGGCTCCTCTATTTTAATTGTAATGGTTTTCCCCACCCCTGCTGTAAAGCGAGGCGGTTCAAGTTGTGGAGGTGCTGCGACTACCTTCTCGCTCTGCTTCTCTAAACGTACATTCTCATTGAAGCGAAGCTTTATAGTACGCTTTTTCACGTTGACTGCTCCATTGGGAGGAGTTGCTTTAACTAATTTTGGCGGCATCATGTCGTAGGGTCCCCCCTCGGGAGAAACTTGATGCGCACAGCCATATATCAGTGTGGCAAGTATTGCGGTGAAAAGTAAGGCAGCAAGAGTAAGTAAGGAAAAGTGTCGCATATAAACTCGCTAAAGGACAATAGGGCCATGAGGCCGTAACTCGGTGATTGAATCGCCTTCAATCCTTATGACAGCTGTTTGTAGTCCCGGGGCAATATCCCCGTCCAGTATGGTATAAACCTCCTTCCCATATAACTCATCTATCAGCTCGGGATTCGTAAGGTATTCGATCTCCTCCTGTAGTACCGGTAGCGAAGCAGTCAGCAGCGGATAGCTGAGATGTTCTAAGAGTAACGAGGTGATGGGTGAAAGAGAAAAACGAATGCCCACCTCTTTGCGTTCCTTGAGCTGCTTGGGTAGCTTATTGGTAACCGGCAAGATAAAGGTCATAGGCTCCGAGATATGCTCTTTGATAAAGCGAAATGCAGAATTGTCAATTTTGGCATAGGAAGAGGCTTCTGCTAAATCACGACACATTAGCGCAAAGAGCTGCTTTCGCATATCACTTCGCTTGAGTGCATAGATACGCTCAACTGCAGTAACTTTAAGCGGGTTACAGCCATATGCGTAGCCTATTCCTGTGGGGAAGATGATAATTTCGCCCTCGTCAATAAGGTGGGTTAGCTCTTCGATGAGCTTAAAATCGGGATTCTGATAATATAGCTTTGTAATCACCTTGCAAAGCTACTCAAAAAGGAAGTAATGGGATAGCCTAACGCTGTCGTCTTTTGTAAAAGCGTCCAAATGAGCCAGTTGGCTCCATCCGTGGAGCTTGCTGTCACGAAAGAGTAGGCGTTCGATAGTATTACGCTGCGCTCTATTCAAGTAGGGGTGGAACGGAATGCTATCATAGGCAGTCTGTGACAGATTGATGCGCACCGGAGGCTGATTGACGGTAAAGAAGGGTTTTATTTGTTGGTAACGCTCCGAGGTCATGCCCCATACCTCTTGCAGTTGGAGTACGGTGTAGTAGCCACCTAATCGCTCGCGATAGCTTACTATGCGGCGAGCAAATGCCGGTCCAATGCCGGGCACACGAGTGAGTAATGCCGAGTCAGCTTGATTTAGATCAATGGTAGTGCCTTGCGGTATGCGTCTTTTGGGGGTGTATTCGCTTCCTGCGGGAGGTCCTACATACTCTGCGTTTCGCTCTAATGAAGGCTTCTCTTTAGGTTTGAGGGGGTGGGTGTCGGTATAAATAGAGTCCTTTTGCAGTGTATCCGCAGAAGTGAGGAGAGGTGCTTCGGGTGGAAAGGAAGAGGCTGAGGTGGGTTTGGATACAAGGTAGATTGTAATCCCACTTATCAGTAGAATGGTGAGCGTGATTAGCCCGGGCCGGTCTCCTGTATGGAGCCTAAAGAGCTCCCTCAGTTTGTGTTTCAGTGCCATGGGTACTATTCACTATCTGACCATCAGAGATAATCAGCGTACGCATACAAGTAGCAGCCAATTCGGCATCATGTGTAGCAATTAACATGGTTTGGTGCCGCTCCTGACGAATCT
This sequence comes from Porphyromonas miyakawae, assembly GCF_045865415.1. Taxonomy (NCBI): domain Bacteria; kingdom Pseudomonadati; phylum Bacteroidota; class Bacteroidia; order Bacteroidales; family Porphyromonadaceae; genus Porphyromonas; species Porphyromonas miyakawae. The sequence continues at coordinate 403,698 of NZ_BAAFSF010000004.1, read as the reverse complement.
TTGTTAATAGGTTATGCAGCTCAATCTTATTCTTACTATCCAAGCTGCCGCTTGGTTCGTCTGCCAGTAGTATATCGGGGTCATTGATCAGCGCACGAGCAATAGCCACCCGTTGCTTTTCTCCTCCGGATAAGGCAGCGGGCTTGTGGTGTAAGCGTTCAGATAGATTGAGGGACGCTAATAGATGTTGTGCCTTATTCAGTGCCTCCTCTTTCTTCATGCCGGCAATCATAGCCGGTAATGCCGCATTCTCTTCTGCGGTAAACTCCGGCAGTAATTCATGCGACTGAAAAACAAATCCTATACGCTTATTGCGAAAAAGATCTTTCTTGCGCGTAGAAAGCTCAAAAAGAGAAGTCCCCTTGATTACAACCGAGCCTCCGTCTGCACTATCTAAGAGCCCGAGAATATGGAGCAGTGTTGTTTTCCCTGCACCTGAGGCTCCCATGATAGCTACACTCTCGCCTTCATCAATTGAGAAGGAAAGTCCCTTGAGAACAGGTAATGCACCATAGTGCTTAGTGAGATTATTGACTTCAAGAAACATGCTTTACAGATTAGATAATACATAGGATGCAATGAAGCAACCAAATACGTTGGGTAAATAGGAAATGGTCCCTACCGTAGTACGTTTGTTGCGCTCAAGAGAGTTACTGAGGATAGCCTGTTTGATGGGAGTTTCTATTGAGTAAACAACCGGTATTCCTTCGTTAATACCTGCTTCGCGCAGATTGCGGCGTATGATTTTAGCTAATGAGCAATGATTACTTTGCGATATATCGGCTATGCGTACGCTTTGCGGATCACGCTTGGCACCGGCTCCCATAGAGGATACGATAGGAAAATGGGCTTGGTAGGATCGGATTAATAGCTCCGTTTTGGGCGCAATGGTATCTATGGCATCTACAATAAAGTCATAGCGATCCAAAGCGAGCAGGGGAGCAATGTCGTCACATGCTAAGTACTTTTCAATACAACTCACCGATGCAGATGGATTGATGCGCAATACCAACTCTTTGGCGAGCGAGGCTTTACTTACTCCTATGTTGTCCGGAAAGGCAAGCACCTGCCGATTAATATTGGAGGCCGATACAGAGTCGCCATCCACTAATGTAAAATGTCCTACTCCGGCTCTGGCAAGCATCTCAACTATTATGCCACCCACTCCGCCTAAGCCTACAATAAGCACATGGGCCTGTTCATAACGAGCCAGTTGCTCGGTGCCGGTTAGTAATGCTGTACGCTCTGAGTAGGAGGCTTCCATCAGTGGATATTACGTTCGTTTAGTGCCTGTTGGTAGCGTTGCGCATTCAATAGGTGCTGCGTATAGAACTGGGCAAAGTCGTGGTATCCGGAGAAATCACTCTTCGCACACATATAGTAGAAGTTATGATGCGTGAAGTTCAAAACGGCATCAAGTGTACTCTTCTGTGGAAAGCGGATCGGACCGGGGGGAAGGCCTTCGTGCAGGTATGTATTGTATGGGGAGTTAGTTTGTAGTAAAGCTCCTGCTACACGCTTTGCGGAGAAGTCACCGGCGGCATACTTCAGAGTGGGATCAGCTTGTAGCTTCATACCGCGGCGTAGGCGATTGATATAGAGTCCGGCAATGTCTGAGTACTCATCTTTCTTGGCACTCTCCTCTTCTACAATACTGGCTATGATACAGATCTGTACCGGAGTAAGCTGCTCTTTCTGGGCTTTCTTCAAACGTTCTTCATTCCAAAAGCGATGATAGTTCGTTACTATTTTATGGATCAGTTCATTGGGAGAGATTGTCCAGTACACCTCATACGTATCAGGAATGAATAGGCAACGTATGGTCTCGGTAGTGAATCCCAAAGAGTCGCAAAAAGCTTCGTTTTCAATGAGTTTATTCAATGAGTCGGCCTCAAAAGCTAATGGTGCACTCAGTTTCTCCACAAGCTGTTGCTGGGTACGTATATTATTGAATGTAAGATTTAGGGGCGTTTCGTTGGCAACAGTGAGCACTCTATATAGCTTTGTTAAGCTCATATTGCCCTTAACGGCATATCTACCGGGGCGTAATTTCTTCTCCACGTTTAGCATCTTTGAGAAGGGTGCCGCTAATGGAAGTTTTCGTAAGCCTATCTCATTGGTTAATTGCTCCTCTACTTGTTGAAGGGTTGTGGTCGGACGTACATAGAGAAATCCCTCTTTCCCCGACTTACCGGCAGGGCGTAACAACTCAAAGGCAACCCACCCTAAGAATAGTAGCAGTATAACGATTAGGATGATAATAAACCTTGTTAAGGCTTTACGACGTCGTACTTTTGCCACATTCTGACCGGGGCGCCACTTAGGTACATAGGGATGATATTTTTTCTTCATAAAAGGGATTTAATTATACGTTACCAACCGCCGGTTGCTCCTCCGCCACCGGTAGAACCACCGCCAAAGCCTCCTCCGAAACCTCCTCCGAAGCCGCCTCTGCGACCTAAACTACTGCCAATGATACTTCCGGCTATAATTCCGGTGCTCACATCATCGTCATCGCGTATATCCTTATGCTCCGTATGGTCGCAGAAGTCGCATTTCCAAGTGGTGCGCAGCACTCTTCCGTTACGCGTTCTTACATGCTTTTTACTCAATATATAGTACGAGCGGGTATGACAATTGGGACAATCTTTATACTTCGTTTTGGGTTGTTCCACAAGAACAGCATGTTCGTAGCCACATTGTGTACAACGATAGGGAGCATACTGCCGACTTCCGATGGCTGTTTCAAAGCGTTGTGAGGGGGAAAGGAGCCTATTTAAGTCAATACCGGCGGGATGATAAGTATTGTAGCTACCGCATCTGGGGCAGGTAAGGGCGGCTTTTTTGATTCGCTTACGGTATTTAGGGTACCAAACGAGGAACAAAACCATCACAGGGATACAGATAATAAGCCATACCGACATCATTCGTGCATGTTTATCCATCTGTCGGAGTGCAAATTGAGGTTCGTATTGGGCAGCGATCTGCCGTACGCCTACAAATGCACCTATTGTTAATCCGATAACCGTAATAAAATAAAACGCCAGCAACAAAAACATTCCGATAACGGATGATGTCTCACCATCGTCACTTGCACTTCTTCTGTCAGAAGGCGTATATTCTCCTGCGTCAACACTCTCCCTAATCACGTTTATGGCGTTTAGTATTCCTTCGCCATACGCTTCCTGTTGGAAGTATGGTGCTATCTCGTTGGCTATGATATTACTGCATACTGCATCGGGCAACACCCCTTCCAATCCATAGCCCGTTTGAATGCGGAACTTATGATCCTCCATTGATCCGATGAGTAGTAGTCCGGTGTTTTGCTTTGCAGAACCTAAGCCCCAACTGCGAAATAATTCTAAAGCAAAGTCCTCTATTTCCCTATCGGTTGATGGAATAAGTACCACGACTGCCTCAATCCCGAAGTCGTGTCGAAGCGCCATTAACGCTCGGTCTATCTCCACTTGTAGGTTGCTCCCTACGTATCCCTGTGGGTCACTTAGGAAACGGCTGCTGTCGGCTACCTGTACATTAGGCACATCGGAGACGGAATAAACACCTCCTTTGGGTGTAGCACACACATATAGTGTAGCTACTACCCATAGTAAGAGGGTGCTTAGGAGCGTGCGTATCCTCATTTTAGCCAAGCTATTCTTAGCTCTGTTAGAACTTAACTTCAGGTGCCTTCTCTGCTCCCTCTGTAGCTTTGAAGTAAGGCCGCGTCTTGAATCCAAAAATGCCGGCCGCTATGTTATTAGGAAAGCGACGAATGTTTGTATTATACTCCTTAGCCACATTATTGAAATCCATGCGAGCTACGGCTATACGATTCTCAGTGCCTTCTAACTGAGCTTGAAGTTGACGGAAGTTTTCGTCTGCCTTAAGCTCCGGATAGCGTTCAACTACTACCATAAGACGACCTAAAGCATTAGTAAGTTGATCTTGTGTAGCTTGGAAGTTGGCTAATTGTTCCTCAGTCATCTTGCTGGGATCAATGGTATTGGCAGTAGCCTTGCTGCGTGCTTCTATCACGCCCTCTAAAGTCTCCTTTTCATGAGAGGCATACCCTTTAACTGTTTCTACTAAGTTGGGAATAAGATCAGTACGCCGTTGGTATTGGTTTTCTACTTGGCTCCAAGAGGTATTCACAGCTTCCTGTAGATTAACCATCTTATTGTAGCGTTTGATAAAGAAAATGGCAATAAGAGCCACAATCATCAAAATCACAATAAGTGTGGAGGAGCGTCCTTTACGGTTACGCGTATGCGCTTGATTATTTGACCCAATGTTATTGGGCTGCTGATTGTTGCTAAATGATGGATTGCTCATACTTGAAAATAGTTAGATATTGTCTTTTGTATAATTTGTTAGTCTCTTCTAACGATAGGGTCAGAGCCTTTCTTCAGACTCCAGCCGAAGTAGCCTATAAAGTCGCCTAAGGAGAAGTATTCACCATGGGCATATACGAGTAGATCGCTCTTCATCAGGTCCAGCTTACCTGTTTCCGGATTGATATAGGCGTCATCTACTGCTACGCTTACTATATCTGCGATGAATAGGTCGTGGCTGCCAAGAGGTACTATTTCGCGAACCCGGCACTCTAAACTAACCGGGCTCTCCTCTACCAAGGGGCAGCTGATGATCTTCGCCTTGCAGGGTGTCAGTCCTGAGGCTGCCCATTTGTCTCCTTTGCGGCCACTCGTTACGCCTACCAAGTCAGTAGCTTTGGCCATGGCCGGGGTAGTTAGGTTTAAAGCAAACTGCATAGTTTCCTTAACCATTGGGTAGCTGAAGCGCTCAGGGCGAATACTTACGTAGCACATGGGCGGCTCACTATTGAGTATCCCGGTCCAAGATGCGGTAAACAGATTGCTTCGCCCTTCGCTATCGCAAGCCGTTACTATTATAGCGGGCAATGGGCTGATCATGGTGCCGGCCGGCCAATGCTGTTTCATGAGTTTTCTCTATTAAATGGTATTACTCCTCAAGCACCCTTATGAGATACAACAAATAGCTCTTTCTAAAAGTTTAGAGCAGTTCAACCTGCTCATTCTTTACTTTTCGTCCGCAATAGCTACATATCAGTACGCTTCCGGAGGAATCTGTCGCACTCTCAAATCGTGTAGGCATAGGCTCATGGTTGACTATGCACTTAGGATTTGGGCAGCGTACGATACCGATGAACTCTTTGGGCTGCTCTACTTGTTTCTTCTCGACCACCTTATAGTCGCGTATTACATTGAGCGTCACATGTGGCGCAACCAAAGCAATTCTATTGAGTACATCATCCTCAAAGAAGCGGTCTGCTATTTTAATAATTCCCTTCTTGCCCTGCTTATGCCCGGCGAAGTTATTCCCGATGGTAATAGGTGCTGTTGCATCCTCCAAATGAAGTAGCGCAACTACGGCAAATAGCTTTTCGGGTGGTATATGGTCAATCACCGTGCCATTGCAGATAGCCGCTACTGAAAGCTCTTTCTTATCCTCTTTCATACTAATCCTCCCTATCAATTCCTAAAACTTCACAAAGGATAGCCTGACGTACATAAAGTCCGTTTTGCGCTTGGCTAAAGTAGTAAGCAGCCGGGTGCGTGTCCACCTCCTGTGCAATCTCGTTTACGCGAGGCAGAGGGTGCAGAATCTTCATGGTAGGCTTGGCATCACGAAGTAGATCTAAGTTGAGTACATACACATCCTTTACAGCCTCATACTCTTCAGGATCGGTAAAGCGCTCCTGCTGCACACGCGTCATATAGAGAATATCGGCACGTGCCACTACGTTGGGTGTAAAGTCGGTTGTTTCTTCAAAAGATATTCCTTTGTCGATGCAGTAACGACGATATTCCTCGGGAAGCGCAAGCGACTCCGGTGCCACAAATATAAAGTGTGGACGGAAGTGCGACATGCCCTCAATGAGCGAGTGGACCGTTCGTCCGAAGCGCAGATCCCCCACCACCACAAAAGTAAGGTCCTCAAGCTTACCTTGTGTTTTCTTCACACTGTAGAGATCCAGTAGGGTCTGCGAAGGGTGCTGGTGTGCGCCATCACCGGCATTCACAATGGGCCGCTCGGTTACCTCAGCCGCATACTTAGCTGCACCCTCTAAGTAGTGTCGCATGATGATCACATCCGCATAGTTGGATACTATTTTAATTGTATCCTTTAGCGTCTCTCCTTTTGTGGAGCTAGAGGTGCGTGCATCGCTAAAGCCGATTACCCGACCGCCTAAGCGTACTACTGCTGTCTCAAAGCTGAGGCGTGTGCGCGTGGAAGGCTCAAAAAAGAGTGTGGCAGCAACCAAGCCATCCAGATAGTTGCGGTTGGGTTGCGCTTCAAAATGAGCAGCGCGGTGGAGAATCTTTAGGATATCTCCTGCTGTGCACTGCTCTATAGAAATCAGGTTTTTCATCTATTTAGGTGGGGGAACTCCATTTCCCATATTCCCTCGCCTACAAAGATAGAAAAAGAAGTAAAAAGTGAGGGGCTGTCTACCGCCTGCCCGTTCTTGCAAATCCTGTGGCTTATACGATCTGACTGAACCGCTCCGGAATACGTACAATGCAGACTATAGTGAACATAGCAGGCTTATTCCAAGCATATGGAGGTCGAACAAAGGTTTGTATTCGGCGCGCCCTTCGGGTTGCCTTGTCCCAATCGTGTGCTTTCTTTTGTGTAACCTGGCGTATCGTTTTACTACGACGCTTGAGATGGTTGGTCCAACCGGCTTCGCGACGACTCGGATCCTGAAAGCGTGCCTCTAAGCGACCCATATCGAAGTATCCGAAATGAAACAAATAGAGGTGACGATCAATATGAAAGTTGTGCCCCAAGATGCGATGAAACCCTCTTCCCCACCGTACAGGGCGTGTAATGATGCAGGGCTTTGTATAGCGTGTAGAGAGACGAGCGTAGTGGCGCTGTGTGAGCCACGGAGCATTACAATGAATAGCAGTCTCCTGCTCTAAGTGCTGACCTACATCTACTCCTAATGCAGAGTAGGATGTGCGGTCGGGAAGCTCACTGAGGTAAGCAGCCAATCCTTTACCCAAAGAGGGATCTACAACTACAAACTCATCCGCATCGCAACCAATTACCATATCATACTGAGCCAAAAGGATTTGCGCCTGCTCGGAAAGGAAATCTAAGCGACCCTTTTCGGCTTCTACGACCTGCCCTTGGATCTTCTCTACAGCAGTAACATGCGCTTGCGGACACCAATCGGGAAGGGGTTGATCGGTACCATCCAGGAATATGTACAGATTCTCTTCGCCTAACTCTGCTCCATAGTAAGCAGTCCATTTGCGTAGAAAAAAGTCATCGTTGCGCACCATGGTAAGGGCGCAGATACGTTTTATAGCCATTTTGTATTGTAGTGCTGATTATTGACGTTTGTATTGCTTTCAACCAAGAAGCAAAGCATGAGCATCATCCCGATTAGGTACTCGGGGAAGATGAAGACCAGTTCGATTAGAAGGATAAGTGTAAAAAATAACATTGCAAGCAGTAAGTCGCCTAACCGACGTCGTATGGCCACGGCATAAAAGGATGCCGGCACAAAGGTAATGAAAAGCATACTAAGCAACCCGCCTTCCAAGTAGCTTTGCATCCATTGATTGTGAAAGTGTCCAGCATTATATCCCTGTTTGAAGGGATAAATAAGGCTTGCCGAGGAACCTAATCCAAAGCCTTTCCAGGGGTGCTCCCCGATGTAATTTGCCCCTATGCGTAGTAGCTCGAGACGATGAGAATCGGTGAAGTACTCAAGCAGGTTGGGAGAGATAATCAGAAGCGCAGTTACCCCTACAGCGGCAGTTATCAAACCGATAGCTACTACTCGTTGAATAGAGATGTGGGTAAGGCTCTTTACTAATAAAATAACCCCTAAAACCCCTATGAAAAGGAGATAAATACGGCTCTGGAGAATAATTGAGAAAGAGAGCATGAGTAAGTAGTACAGGCACAGCACAATTCCTTGATAGGAGATAAGCCGTGCGCGTACTGCGTGGTACAGGAAGGGGACCGTGAAGATAAAGCTCAAATACGTGTAGTGCTGCCAGCCGAAAAGAGAGAGTAATGTTACCGGGAAACTATATCGCCAGGGCAATAGTAGATAGCTTTTGGTCAGTGCAAAGCAGGAGGTTATAGGGATACCGCTTGCGGTGCAGAGCCACAGGTAGAGCAGTACTACAGCGGAAAGATAAAGAATCGTAATGCGCATGGCATACTCCATAAAGCCGCGTACAACCTCACGATGTGGCGGATAGCAGAAGACTGCAATGGGTACAATGGCAAGCCAAAGTTCCCGTCGGAAGTAGTTCCCACTCATACCGGGTATATTGTTCCACAGAAGCGTAAGGGCTTCATACAAGACATAGAGCAGCGTGGCAATAATCACCAAACGCGGAGAAAAAGCCGGTCTCTTGCGTTGCGCTATTTCTCGTCCCCAGTGAATGAAAATTCCCAAAAGGAAAAATATTGTAGTTCCCCAAAAAGTATGGAAGAAGCCCACTAGTAGGTTGGCATATCCCATCGCCCAAAGCAGCATGATACCGCGATCCCACACCTCCTCACGGCTCTGCGGCTGATTATTGGCAATACGGAGCGGAGCTATGAAGGAAACGGTAAATCCAACGAGAAGAAATAGGTAAAGCGGTGTTTGAAAGCGGCCAAAGTCCAACCAAGAGGTCATCGTCCACATGTTGCTTCGGTCGGCAATTAATGCATAGACAAAGCCAACCACCGCACAGCTTGCCACGATAAGTATATAGGGCAGGAGAAGCCGCCATTCCTCTTTCTTTTTTCTCTCCATCACCTTAGTCACTTTTCTATCTTATATTATAGGGTGAGTCTGTGGGCTCTAAGTCATTGAAAAACAGCTATACTTTTTCGGAAAAAGATCAGAAAGTATTCATTGAAAAGTATAGATATTTCAAATGAAAGATCAGAACCTTTTGTCTCACACATTCATATGTTTGACCCTGCTGAAAGGGTCTTTATGGGCCACTACTTATGCAAAGGTCACAAAAAATCGCCACCTAACCGCTTTCTCTATGGATTGTGTTTGGTGGAGGTATTGCTTTTATTCCCCCTAAGTAGGAGGTATCCCACTTACGTCCTTATTATCCGTAGGCATATCAAGAAAAGGGCAACCGCCACTCAGCAGCTGCCCTTCTCTCAATTATTCCCTTCTGTACTTAGCGTTCACCCCATAGGCGTGCCAAGTTGAGTAACGTGTGGAAGCACTTCTCCAAAGTGGTCAGCGAGCAATACTCATACTTACCATGGAAGTTCATCCCACCGGTAAAAAGATTGGGGCAGGGTAGACCCATAAACGAGAGTCGAGCTCCATCCGTACCGCCACGAATGGGTTTGATGAGGGGTACTACGTTTGCCTCCTTCATAGCGGATTCGGCCAATTCAATTACCTCGGGATGCGGCTCCACTTTTTCCCTCATATTATAGTACTGATCGCGAAGTTCCAAAGAGATAACTGCTTTGCCGAGCTTCTTATTTAAGTAAGCGACGGCAGCTTCAATCAAGGCTTTTTTCTCTTCAAAGAGCTCCCTGCTGTGGTCACGAATAATATATGCCATTTCAGCTTTCTCTACACTGCCGGAGAGGTGGATGAGATGATAAAATCCCTCGTAGTGCTCCGTTAGTTCGGGGCGCATACCTACTGGGAGCATGGCATGCAGATCGCAAGCTACTTGCAGCGCATTGATCATCTTTCCCTTAGCACTGCCCGGGTGGATATTACGCCCTTGGATAAATAGTTTAGCTGACGCTGCATTAAAGTTTTCATACTCTAATTCACCTTCCATACCTCCGTCTACGGTATAGGCGAAATCGGCACCGAAAGCCTTTACATCAAAGAAGTCCACTCCACGTCCGATTTCTTCGTCGGGAGTGAAGCCGATGCGTATTTTACCATGCTTGATAGACTCATTCTGCAAGAGCTCTTCAGCCATAGTCATAATGGCGGTTACGCCTGCTTTATCATCTGCTCCAAGTAGTGTGGTACCATCGGTAGTTACCAACTTATGGCCTTTGAAAAAGCTTAGCTCAGGAAACTCCTCTGTGGTCATCATAAGCGAGTCGTTCAGCTTAATGTCCCCACCATCGTATTGCTCAATGATCTGCGGATGTACATTAGCTCCCGACATGTCCGGAGACGTATCTACATGAGAAATAAAGCCAATGACCGGTTTCCCTTCGTATCCCTTACTGGCAGGTATGGTGCCGGTTACATAGCCATACTTATCCATGTTTACCTCGGTGAGCCCGAGTTGTTCCATCTCTTTTTTCAGATCTCCCAGCAGTTTGAGCTGTTTCTCCGTGGAAGGGAAGGTCGTGCTATTCTCATCACTCTGCGTGTCGTAAGATATGTAACGCAGGAGACGTTCTTCAAGTCTTTTCATTATAAGTAGTTCGGGTATAGGTTTATTGTTCTGTTGTTTTCTTTACTCGTAGAGAGGCAAATAGGAAGTACGCAATGATTGCCAAATAGACAAGTAATGTAACCAAGTTAGCTGATGAAGTAGCTAACCATTCTTGCTGCATCATATCTACTCCGGCAAACTTGAGAATGGCACTCACTACGCCCATAAGTGCACCACCGGCAATAAATCCGGAAGCAATCAATGTGCCCTTATCTTTACGAAGTTTGTTGAGAGCCTCATCTTTGCTGCGTGTGCTTACCAAGTAGCTTACCAAACCTCCGATGAGGAGCGGAGCATTAAGTTGTAACGGGATGAACATACCGAGCGCAAAAGGAAGCGCAGGTACCTTGATGGCAGTGAGGATCAGTGCGAGAATAGCACCGGCCCCATAGAGTATCCAAGGCGTTTCTCCACCTTCCATGAGCGGTTTGATTACAGCTGCCATGGCGTTGGCTTGAGGAGCTACTAAAGCATGTTCACCGGTGAATCCATAAGCCTTATTAAGCACGAGCATGACCCCGGCAACCGTAAGGGCAGAGACTGTGGTACCTAGGAACTTCCATCGCTCCTGATGCTTGGGAGTTGTGCCAAGCCAATAACCTATTTTGAGGTCTGTGATGAAGCCTCCGGCCATGGATAGAGCCGTACATACAATACCTCCTATTACCATAGCTGCTAGCATGCCTCGTTCTCCGTTTAAGCCTATGCCGACCAATGCTATACTCGTTAGAATAAGTGTCATAAGCGTCATCCCGGATACCGGATTGCTCCCGACAATAGCAATTGCATTTGCTGCTACAGTAGTGAATAGGAACGTGATAACAAATATGATCAACAGTGAAATAAGCGTTTGGTATATGTTGGCAGTAACTCCGAATTGAATGAAGAGAAGTACAGCAACTAATACGGCAACAATAGCCAGCACAATAAAGCGCATGGAAAGGTCTTGCTCGGTACGCTTCAAGTCAACCGCAGAGCCTCGGTTGCCTCCAAACTCGGTTGCTGCCAATTTAATGGCCCTACCAATAATCTTCGAACTGCGCAGGATGCCAATGATACCCGCCATAGCGATACCACCAATTCCTAAAGGACGTGCATAAGCTGCAAATATCTGTTCTGCATTCATTTGCCCTATAGTAGCAGTTATGCCGTCACCTACCGGCATTGTCATACCCGGGGCAAAGTAGCCAATCAGAGGAATGATCACAAACCACACCAAAAAAGAACCGGCACATATAATCGTTGCATAGGGAAGACCGATGATATATCCTAAGCCTAAGACAGCAGCCCCGGTATTGACCTTGAAAACCATTTTGGTGCGTTCGGCAAAGGATGCTCCCCACGAAAGCATTCGGGTGGATAACTCTTCTGCCCACAGCCCTATACTGCCTATGATAAAGTCGTATAGCCCCCCTATTAATCCGCTAATAGCAAGTACAATAGTTTGCTTGCCGGCACTCTCGCCTGTAACCAATACCTCAGTTGTGGCAGTGGCTTCGGGGAAGGGATACTTGCCGTGCATCTCCTGAACGAAATATTTTCTAAAAGGGATTAGTAGTAAAATGCCTAAGAACCCACCTAATAGGGAAGAAAGGAAGATTTGCCAAAAGCCGGCTTCCAACTCTAATATGTACAAGGCCGGCAGCGTAAAGATTGCTCCCGCCACAATTACACCGCTGGAGGCTCCGATGGACTGAATGATTACATTCTGACCCAACATATTCTTTTTGCCGCTCAGGGAGCCTATCCCAACTGCAAGAATAGCAATGGGAATAGCAGCTTCAAATACTTGTCCTACCTTAAGTCCTAAGTAAGCGCAGGCCGCAGAAAACAGTATAGCCATTAAAACTCCCATCAATACAGAATAGGGAGTTACCTCCTTAGGACGTGAGTTGGCAGGCATGATCGGTTCGTACGTTTCGCCCGGCTTAAGTGCTCGATAGGCATTCTCGGGAAGTTTGTTCTTTACTTCTTGTGGCATGGCGTTTATGTATTTATAGTTTCTTATTTATCCTTACCTAAGGACTCATGTACTGAGTTGAGGCTTTTATACTCAGGAATGAGTTCCTTTAGCAAAAGTACTGCTTTTTCTATATTTGCCTTGAATGGATTATCTCCACGGCCATATAACGATCGCTCTTTTGCTTCTCTTTAAAGCATAAAAAGGGAAGTTAAGTCACCACGGGCTGCTCTCTCATAATAAAGGAATTAGTGTTAAACGGCTTACAATAAGTAAGTAAAACACTTTGCCTATGGTAGTAAGTTCCATCTTTTTTGCAGTCACAAAGATAGGGAACTTATGCCTTAATTAATCTTTTTTGCGGCGTTATGTGTGTGATATTTGCACAGATTACTAATAGGGCAAGTCGAGCATTTAGGATTACGTGCAGTGCAAGTACGCCTTCCATGTAAAATGAGTAGATGATGCGTTGTGGAGAGCTTCTCTTTGGGTACGTGGCGTAGTAGTGCTTTCTCAATCGCCTCCGTTGTTTTGCAGCTCTCGGATACTAACCCTATTCTTCGCGATACACGCATTACATGTGTATCCACGGGCATTGCCGGTTCGTTGAAGTAGACGATGAGCATTACATTGGCAGTCTTGCGTCCCACACCGGGTAGCTGCATCAGTTCTTCGCGAGTGGAGGGTATCTGTCCATTAAAATGAGTCATTACCCCGTTTGCCATATCAACAAGATATTTTGCTTTGCTATTGGGGTAGCTGATACTACTTATATAGGGGAGTACCTCTTCAGGGGAGGCAGCAGCCAGGGCGCCTACTGTAGGAAAGGCTTCAAAAAGGGCAGGCGTAGTCATATTGACTCGCTTGTCGGTGCATTGTGCCGACAAAATAACTGCCACCAAAAGTTCATACGCAGAGTGATACTGCAACTCAGTGGTCGGATTAGGTATTGCGTCACTGAGTGCCTCAATCACTGCTGCTGTACGCTCTTTAATGTTCACCTTCAAATTGCGATAGGAAGCGGATATCGTTTTCTGAGAATCGACGTAGGTCGTTGCATCTGTATTTGAGGTTTGCCATGCGTTCAATACCCATTCCGAGTGCATAGCCACTGTATATCTCCGGATCGATCCCACAATTCTTCAATACATTGGGATCAACCATGCCGCACCCTAATATCTCTACCCAGCCGGTTTGTTTACATAAAGCACAGCCTTTACCATGGCATATATTGCAGGATACGTCCATTTCGGCAGATGGCTCCGTGAAAGGGAAGTAGCTCGGTCTTAATCGGATCTTGCTGTCAGGGCCAAAGAACTCGCGTGCAAAGAAGAGTAAAAGCTCTCTTAAATCTTGGAATGATACCTGTTTATCCACATAGAGTGCTTCTACTTGGTGGAAAAAGCAGTGTGCACGAGCCGAAATGGCTTCATTGCGATATACGCGTCCCGGGCAGATGACCCGAATGGGAGGAGCTGTTTGCTCCATAATACGTATCTGCACGCTGGAAGTATGCGTTCGGAGCAGTACAGCAGGATTTTGCTCAATAAAGAAAGTATCCTGCATATCCCTGGCGGGATGATCGGGAGGGAAGTTGAGTGCGGAGAAAAGATGATAGTCATCTTCTATTTCAGGTCCGCGCGCTATGCTAAAGCCCAGCTTAGTAAATATAGCGACCACCTCTTCTTCCACAATAGAGAGTGGGTGACGACTTCCCATGGGAAGTGCGTCGGAGGTGCGTGTTAGGTCCTCATGAGAAACCTCTTTTTCCTCTTTTAACTCGTTGCGGAGCTGCTCTATGCGTTCGGTGGCTATCTGCTTAACTCGGTTGACAACAGCCCCCAAGGAGCGTTTTTCTTCCGGAGCTAATTTTTTGAATTCTTCGAAAAGATCAGCTATCTCCCCCTTTCGGCTTAGAAAGTGAATACGTAGCTCTTCTACTTCTTTGAGCGTCTTGGGCTGTAGCTCATCTAACTCTTTCGTGAGCCGTTCTATTTTCTCTTGTAGCGTCACTTTGGTATTGTATTATGCTAAAAGCGGACAGATACCTTCATCTCCCAAATCGCTTGAAGCGTATACAGGAGATGAGGTATCTGTATTTGTTTATGATCAGGCTTGTTTAGGCATTTACCTTTGCCATGTGTGCAACGAGGCAGAGGATCTTGTTGGAGTATCCCCACTCATTGTCGTACCAAGCCACAAGTTTTACGAACTTATCGTTCAGAGCAATCCCTGCCTGTGCATCAAAAATACAGGTGTGGGGATCGTGGGTAAAGTCAGTAGAAACGAGAGCTTCGTCTACATACTCTACAATACCCTTCATCTCTCCTTCGGCGGCACGCTTAACAGCCTCTTTGATGGCGTCGTAAGAGGTAGGCTTCTGTAATAAAACAGTTAAGTCAACTACAGAAACGTCCATCGTGGGAACACGGAACGACATACCGGTCAACTTGCCATTGAGTGAGGGAATTACTTTACCTACAGCTTTGGCAGCACCCGTTGAGGAAGGAATGATATTGCCGATGGCACTACGTCCTCCGCGCCAGTCCTTAAGGCTCGGTCCGTCAACCGTCTTTTGCGTTGCGGTAGCTGCATGAACGGTAGTCATAAGACCCATTTCGATACCGAAGTTGTCGTGAATAATCTTAGCCAAAGGTGCTAAGCAGTTGGTAGTACAAGATGCATTAGAAGCGAACTGCGTACCCTTCTTATAATCATCTAAGTTAACACCCGTTACAAACATAGGGGTATCGTCTTTGGAAGGAGCAGACATTACTACGTACTTGGCACCTGCTTCGATGTGGCCTTGAGAGAGCTCCTTAGTTAGGAAGCGTCCGGTACTTTCAACCACGTATTCTACCCCTGCAGCCCCCCAATTGATCAGACGAGGCTCCTTCTCGGCAGTAACACGGATCTTACGACCATTTACAACCAACATGCCGTTCTCTACTTTCACTTCGCCGTTAAAGCGACCGTGTACAGAGTCATACTTGAGCATGTAAGCCATATAATCAACGTCTATTAAGTCGTTGATAGCAACTACTTCAAGATCATCACGCTCCATTGATGCTCTGAATACCAAGCGACCAATGCGCCCAAATCCATTAATACCTACCTTTGTCATTTCTTTGAAACTTGTCTTATTGTGTGATACTTTATATGCTTTACTTAGGTCAAGAAGATCTTTTCCGCTCCTCTCTACATACGTACACTGCAAAGATACTCATTTCGCACTTCATTACAATTAGATTTCAAAAGTATATCACCCTTCTGTATCGGTTTGATGCTATCCAATATTTCTTCACGCTCAGCGTATGAGTAGGTAAAGCCTGCGAGTAGATTGTGGTAGAATAGGGTATTACGTTTTTCACCCTCTCTCAAATGTGTCAAAAAAAAGATCTGTAACTTTCGTTCAAAAGATTAGAATCTTTTGTTCAAAACATCAGAACCTATCAAACAAAATATCTATACTTTTTGTAGAAAGCTTCTTAAAGCTGTGATGTGCGTAGGAAAGAAAAAAAGGACATCCGTAGCATTAGCTTGGGATGCCCCTTTTATGTGAATAGGTAATAGAAAGGAGTGGAGGCCTATTCAAAGCCTAACCACTTCCTGATTTGCGCTATCTTAAGGTCTGCATTCTTACGTGCCTCCGGTAAATCGGCCCGTGTACTAATCGGCTCTTTAACGCATATGTAGAACTTAATCTTAGGTTCTGTGCCGCTAGGGCGTATGGACAGCTTGATGCCGCCATCCGTGTAATACTGCAATACATTGCTGGTGGTGGGCATGTCCAAAGGTTTAGTCGCACCGGTACGTAGGTCAAGGCATTGTAATTTGTCATAGTCGCGAATTTCTACAATGCGTTGGCCGACAAGTTCTTTGGGTGGATTCTCGCGGAATGAGCGCATCATTTCTTTGATCTCGCTGGCTCCTTCGCGACCCTTACGCACCATATTCATACCTTTATCTGCATAATAGCCGTACTTGAGGTATATCTCATCAAGCAACTCTAAGATTGTAAGCCCCTTATCCTTAGCCCAAACCGTTAGCTCGGAAAACATACAGCAGGCCGATACACTACTCTTGTCACGGATAAAGTCCTCCCAAAGGAAGCCATAGCTCTCTTCTCCTCCACCTATATAACGGTGCTTGCCTTCATTTTTGCGAATTACATCAGCAATCCACTTAAAGCCTGTATAAGTATCGTGCAGGGTTACCTTGTAGTCATCGGCAATTGCACGGATCAACTCAGTAGTAACTATGGTCTTTACAACATAATCATCCGCTCTAAGCTCTCCTATTTCCTTGCGGCGAGCAATAGAGTAGTAGGTTAGTAACATGCAGATCTGATTGCCATTGATAAGGGTCATATTGCCCTCTTTGTCCCTTACAGCCACACCTAATCTATCTCCATCCGGATCACTGCCTAAGACAAGGTCAGCACCTGTTTCATTAGCGCGCTCGATAGCTAAGGCAAGTGCCGCAGGCTCCTCAGGATTGGGACTGACCACAGTGGGGAAATCTCCGCTGATATGATCTTGCTCCGGAACGCCTATGATATTACTGAACCCGAATTCCCTAAGGGCACGCGGTACAATGCGTTGCCCTGTGCCGTGAATCGGTGTATAGACGATAGGCATGTCGTGGTGACGCTTTATAGCATCTTGAGCGAGGGAAAGCCCCTTTACTGCCTCTATAAAAGCCCTATCTATATCTGCGCCTATTTCTTTAATCAAAGAGGGATTGGCTTCCTGCTTAACCTCTTCAATTGATGCGATGCGGCTTACCTCCGCAATAGTATTCTCGTCGTGTGGCGCAATCATTTGTGCCCCATCACACCAATAGGCTTTGTAGCCGTTATACTCCTTTGGATTGTGCGAGGCAGTTACCATTACCCCGCTCTTACAGCCCAAATAACGAATGGCAAAAGAGATCTCCGGAGTAGGACGTAGGGCATCAAAGAGGAATACTTTAATACCATTTGCAGAAAATACGTTGGCTGCTGTTTCAGCAAAATAGCGACTATTGTGGCGACAATCGTGTCCAATGACTACCTTTATCTCTTCGCCCGGGAATGCTTTTAGTAGATAGTTGGACAGTCCCTGCGTGGCCATGGATACCGTGTAGCGGTTCATTCGATTGGTGCCTGCGCCCATGATCCCGCGAAGTCCTCCAGTGCCAAACTCTAAGTTTTTGTAAAAAGCTTCGATGAGCTCCGTTTTGTCTGTCGCTGCAAGCATACGACGCACTTCTGCTTGCGTATCGGCATCGTATCCGTCCCGAAGCCAACTATTGGCTCGTTCGGTTACTTTAAGTAATACATCTTCCTGTCCCATAATTTGTCTGCTAATTTGTGTCTTCCAGATGGTGATCGGGATGGGATTCGAACCCATGACCGTCTGCTTAGAAGGCAGATGCTCTATCCAGCTGAGCTACCCGACCATACAATCTCACCGAGTCTTGGCGGGTGCAAAGTTACGTATTTCTTTCTAATACGGATAAAAAAGTACTATGCGGATAGCTCTTCAACCTGCCCATACGCTACCTTGAAAAGCGTATAGGAATTACCATATTGGGCTATTATTTCATCTAAGTACTTTCGATTGGTATCCGTGATGAAGATTTGCCCATAGGTCGGTTGCATAACCAATGCTATAATGCGCGCTACACGCTCCTCATCTAATTTGTCGAATAGGTCGTCCATGAGAAGAAGTGGGTACACTCCTTTTTTCTCGGCGTATAGATTGTATGCAGCTAGCTTCAAAGCCGTGAGGTAAGATTTGTTTTGCCCCTCTGAGCCAATCTTACGGATCAGCTCATCCTCCAATAGCATGCTTATATCATCTCGATGTACTCCATACAGGGAAATGCCACTCTTAAGCTCTTCATTTCGTAGTGCACGCATAGCAGATAGATAGTCGTCGTACGACTCTTGTGTCTCGGTGGTGTATTGTAATGCTGTATGTTCG
Source organism: Porphyromonas miyakawae (assembly GCF_045865415.1). Lineage (NCBI taxonomy): Bacteria > Pseudomonadati > Bacteroidota > Bacteroidia > Bacteroidales > Porphyromonadaceae > Porphyromonas > Porphyromonas miyakawae. The sequence continues at coordinate 385,327 of NZ_BAAFSF010000004.1, read as the reverse complement.
TTGGTGTTGCCAATGCTTTGGTAAAGCTGCTGAAAGAAAGGGATAAACTCTTCGGTAAAGGACTTTCTCTTGGCACGAATAGTTATTCCCATCTCAGTCATCTGCTCCTCTAATACATCCAGTAGCATAGCATCGGGGCGATCACTCCTGAGTAGGTTAGACTTTTGCACTAAAAGCTGTTCATAGCGGCTGAGTACGTGCAGGTACTGATTGTCAAGCTGAGAGAGCAGACGGTCTAAAAAGCGTCTACGCTCGGCACTTCCTCCCTGAATAAGCTTATAGTCATTCGGAGAGATAACTACGGAAGGGAAGCGTCCTACATGTTCACTTAGTCGTTTGTATAGCTTTCCATTGCGATTGAGTTGTTTAGAGCCTCGGGTGCGCAGCTTAAGCACGATGCGCTCCTTCTCCTCTTTGTCATTAATAAAGGTACCGGCTATAAACGACTCTTCTTCGCCTTTTTTGACTGCCATTCGGTCAATGGTAGAAAGGTGGCTGCGCACGATGGATAGGTAGTGTACGGCGTCCAATAAGTTGGTCTTCCCCATTCCGTTTCCTCCGAATATAGCGTTTAGCTTAGGAGAAAAGCGGCAGGAGGCATTCTCTATATTTTTGAAGTTGGTTAGGTCTATTTCAGCTAAATGCATGTCCTTATGGGATGAGTGCAGAGAGCCGAGTGGCCTCTTCCTGCAAACGATGATACAAGGACTCAGAAGCTTCTACCAAAGGCAGGCGAAGCGTATTGTGAGTGAGTATGCCCAAAGCATGAAGCAAAGCCTTGATTCCGGTCGGATTACCCTCACAAAAGAGCAGCTTGTAGAGAGCTTCCAGCGCATTATCCACCTTTTGTGCGCGCTCCGGTGCGTTGATATGAAGCGTAGCTTGAGTTAGTTCGGGGAAAGCATTAGCCACCACTGAAATAGCTCCGTCAGCTCCTGCCCGCATAGCTTGTAGATTAAGCTGATCATCGCCACTTAGTATGGTGAAGTCTTTGTCTATCTGTTGCTTTATAGCAGTTACACGCTCCGGAATAGTAGCTCCTGAAGCTTCTTTGATCCCCACGATTTGTTTCGGGTAAGTATCGCGTAAGCGGAGCAGCGTGTCAATAGATAAGTTCACCCCTGTACGGGAGGGGATGTTGTAGATGATGATAGGTAGTGGAGAAGCTTGTGCTACAGTTGCGAAGTGTCGGTAAATACCTGTCGCATTGGGCTTATTGTAGTAAGGCACCACAGAGAGAATACCATCCACTATATCCGGATCCATTTGCTCCAAGCGTTGCACTAATTGGGTTGTATCATTGGATCCTAAGCCGAGGATCAGCTTGGCTTGTCCCTTTACCTTTTCTTTTGCAAAGCGAAGCAGCTCATGTCTTTCCTCCATGTGTATAGTGGGCGACTCTCCACTTGTGCCGAAGAGTACGATATTTTCCACATGACCGCAAATGCGTTTCAGTAGCAACTCTAAAGAGCAAAAGTCTATTTTGTTATGATCATCAAAGGGAGTGACAAGAGCCACGCTGAGACCCGAGAAGGGCTTCTGTGGGGTAGAATGAGTTGCTTGCTTCATGGCATCGAAATATTCATGATTCTTCCCTGCAAAAATAGCAAGAAAAATGGCTTTCCCTGCATATCCACCCTTTAATGACAGTAAAAGCCCAATGCAGCCCAACCCTCTTTTTGCATTTCGTATAGAGGGGTAAATTCTTGTTCAAGGGCTGCTTGTCGGATGGTTACGGCATCCTCTTCTTCAAAGAAGCCGCTGAGTAGAAGAATTCCCTTGTGGCGAAGGGTAGTGCGATATAGCGGTAGATCAGAGAGGATAATGTTGCGGTGTATATTAACGAGTAGAAAGTCCATGTCGCTCAGTCCGCTCTCACTGAGTGTGCCGAGGTACAGGTTGTTTGCAGGGAGGTCGTTGTGTTGTAGATTCTCTTGTGTATTGCGAATGGCCCGCTCGTCTGTGTCAATAAAGTGCATCTCCTTTGCGCCTTTTAGCAAGGCGGTAATGCCGAGCAGGCCTGTGCCACAGCCTACGTCTATTCCTCGCTTTCCCCGAAGATCGGACTTGAGTATCATCTCCAGCATCATATGGGTAGTCGGGTGGGAGGCGGTGCCGAATGTATCTTTAGGCGCAATTAGAATCTCTAATAGGTTGCGATTGGGGCTGTGTGCATGATGTGGGGCGCGTATATAGAGCTGATTGCCTACAGTAATGGGCTTTGCTTCGCTTCCCTCCCACACGGCGTTGTAATGTCCCTCCGGAAGTAGTTCGCTTGTATACGCACAGCGAAGAGGCGGAAACGCTATTTCCAACACGCCTTTTTCGGGGAGTGTGCATATCTCTGCTGAAATATACGCCATGAGCAGTCCACTCTCTTGTATAAAGGTATCAAAGCCCATTGTAGCTAATTGCTCGGCCACTAAGTCGTATACGGATTCTTCAGACATCCCCTCAGGTGCCTCTTCTATGCAGTAGCGGTAAACTTTATATTGCTTCATTGGGTATCTTTCGATTAATCTTTCGTTTTAGATAAGGAAGCAAAGCGAGTGCCACGGATCCCTTGAGAGCCGAGGATATTGTAATGGACCACCAAACGGCACTTAGGCCCGGAATGAATGTTTCGAAAAGGAAGAATAACGGAATGCGAAGTACATTGCCTACGACGCTAATCGTTGCCGGAATGCTGCTATTACCGGTTCCGTAGAAGAGTCCCTGTGCCGTTATCTCGGCCATCATAAAGAGTTGCGAGTACCCACTAATCCGTAAGTAAGTACCCCCTTCCTGAAAGACGGCATACTCCGGTACGATCAAGTAAAAAATAAATCCTCCAAAGAAGACGAACAGCAGAGTGGCACATAGCCCTATAATGCCGGTAATGCGTCCTATATAGCGGTATCCTGCCCATATGCGGTGCTTTTTGCCGGCACTGTAGTTCTGTCCCACATAGGCAGAGAGGGCTGTGGAGAAGCCCTGTGAGGTGTTCCACGAAATAGCCTCAATTTGTCCTCCTGTAGTAATGATGGTGGCACCTAATGATCCCCCTACACGAGTGGCAAAGGTGCCGATGATAAAATTGATAATGGAGAAGCAGCAGTTGAGAAGCGATACGGGTAGTCCCACAGATATAATGTCTAATGTCTCTCTCTTTCTGAGGCGTACCATTAGTTGCCACCCGCTTAGAATTCGTTTGCCGTATCCCCGCTCCCAAAGAAGTATGGCGCACACAACCGTCTCGGAAATAGCCGTTGCCAATGCCGCACCTCGAATTCCGCCATGCAGCACAAAGATCATCAAGGGATCCAGTATCATATTGAGAATCAGACCAACCGAGTTTGCTTTGAAGGGTATCTTGCTGTGTCCGGCAGCGTTGTAGCAGCCACTTAGTGCGAGCGAAAGGAAAAAGGGAATCATGGCTGAGATATAGATAAATAGGTACCCCTCCGCCATCCGTGTTACATGTTTTTCTAAGCCATACAGAGCGATGATAGAGGGCCCTAATAGAACGCCTAGAAGCAGCATGAGTAGTCCGAGCCAAATGGCTAACGAAGTGGTATGCGAAGCCATTAGGGCTGCCTTAGCGCTATCTTTGGTTCCTATGGCTTGTGCCACTCTTACCTCTGCGCCTATCTTGGTCATTACGCCGATAGAAGCAATAAACCACGTGAGCACGCCTACTACGCCAATAGCGGCTACCGCTTCATTGCCCAGTCGACCCACCCAAGCTATGTCCGTGAGTACGTAGGCCATCTGAATAAAGGAGGTACCAATGATAGGAGCGGCAAGCGAACGCAACTGTCGCTTGTAATTACCCGTTGTGAGGTCTTTTGCTGCTGTGGTTCCTACATTCATGAGATGTGGCTTGGTCTCTCTTTTATTAGTCAAAATGGGCGGTGCAAAGGTACTAAATCAGAGCTAATCCGATCAGTTCGTTTGCCGATACGTTGCAGTGCGTGTGTGAGGCTAAGAAAAGTTTATACTTGCTGCCCCAAAAAAGTATAGATGTTTGAATCAAAACTTATAGATGTTTGGTGCAAAAGTTATAGATCTTTTGAATGAAAGATCAGAACCTTTTTGTGGCTGATAGTAAAGGCTTACAACGGAGAGAATGGACGAATTTCTATTTGGGTAGAAAGCAAATGTAACGGACAAGAGTATTTTTTCTTTCGCCTCTTTTGCATTGCTTCCCATGAATGTTTATCTTTGTGTGATCCTTCTTATGAAGAACTGCAAGGAGTGTGCGTAACGCCCTCTTTACGGGAGAGAAGTGAAGCGCTATGTGGATTGAACCCGGTGTCGGATGTCGTGGCCGAGCAAAGGCATCAATCCCATGAGTGTATCAGGGGGTAGGCATACAGGCAAGGTGTTTTATTGCGATCTTTTGAATGAAATATAAGCGGATGTAATTTAGTTAGATGAAAAGATGATGGAAGAAAAAAATTTAGTGCCTGAGAATCGTGCGGTTATCACACATTCAGACGAGGAGCACAATGACGCAGCAACAGGAGACAAGAGAAAATTGATATTAGCAACCATTCAAGGAGAGGACCGCCCCGGTGTAACCGCTTCACTGATGGAGATCTTGGCAAAGCGTAATGCGTTCATTTTGGATATTGGTCAAGCCGATATTCACAATAACCTCAATTTGGGAATCCTTTTTGAAACAACGGAGGCAGATAGTGGGGATATTTTCAAGGATCTGCTCTACCGTGCTTATGAATTGGATGTGGCTATCCGCTTCAATCCTATTTCACCCGAAAATTACACCGAATGGGTTAATGCCCAGGGTAAGAACCGCTACATCATTACCGTAGTGGCGCGTAAGATCACAGCCGAAATGCTGGCCGCTTTAGCTGATGAGGCTGCTGCACAGGGACTCAACATAGATAATATTCGCCGTTTGACCGGACGTATTCCTTTGGATGAAGGTCAGCGGTCACCCAATGCCAGTATTGAATTCTCCATGCGAGGTACGCCCCTTAATGTAGAGAAACTGCAAGAAAAACTTGTAGATATGTCGTCGCAGCTCAATATGGATATCTCTTTCCAGCGTGAGTCGATGTTCCGAAGAATGAGGCGAGTGATTTGCTTTGATATGGACTCTACCCTTATTCAAACGGAGGTTATCGATGAGTTGGCTGCCCGTAATGGAGTGGGCGATAAGGTGAAAGCGATCACAGAGCGAGCTATGCGCGGTGAGATAGACTTCAAAGAGAGTTTTACCGAGCGTGTGGCCCTTTTGAAGGGGTTGGATATAAATGTAATGGAGGATATAGCAGAAAATCTTCCTATGACGGAAGGTATCGAGCGGCTCATGAAGGTCTTAAAGTTGATGGGCTACAAGATCGCTATTCTTTCCGGAGGCTTTATGTACTTTGGTACCTATATACAGCGCAAATTTGGTATTGATTATGTGTATGCCAATCAGTTGGAGGTGGACGAAAATGGTAAGCTAACAGGGCATTACATAGGCGAGATAGTCGATTCGCGTCGTAAGGCCGAGTTGCTGAAGCTGATAGCACAAGTAGAGAAGGTGGACCTGATGCAAACTGTAGCGGTAGGAGATGGTGCCAATGACCTGTTGATGCTGCAAACAGCCGGCTTAGGCATTGCCTTTCATGCCAAGCCTAAAGTAAAGGCCGAGGCAGAGCAAAGCCTCTCATTTGTGGGATTGGATGGAATCCTTTACTTCTTGGGATACAAGGATTCCCATTTTGATGAAATGTTAGCACAATCTTATATCGTATGATAAGGCATATAGTATTATTTACTTTAGGCGGCTTTTCAAGCGAAGCCGAGCAGCAAGCGCAAGTTGTCGCCATTAAAGAGGCCTTGGAAGCACTGCCGGCGGTGATTCCCTCTTTGGATTCGCTTCATGTGGGGGTTAACTGCAATCCGCAAGAGCAACCGACCTTTTGCCTTGTGGCAGAGGTAGCTGATATGGAGGCTCTGAAAGCCTATGCGGAGCATGCTAAGCATCAGCAAATAGTCAAAGAGATGATTCTCCCCTATAAGCAGGGGCGGCAGGCTATTGATTACGAGTTTTAGCCGTTAATATTTGCTCTATGGCCACGCTTTCAACCCGAAACTTAGTAAAGAAGTATCATCGCCGCACGGTGGCAGATCATGTGTCCATTTCCCTTGAACAAGGCGAAATAGTGGGTCTATTAGGTCCTAATGGGGCAGGTAAGACCACCACTTTCTATATGACAGCCGGCTTAGTAGTGCCTAATGAGGGGAGAATATTCTTGGATGATACCGACATTACAGAGTATCCGGTTTATAAGCGGGCACGCTTAGGAATAGGATACTTGGCACAGGAGGATAGTGTCTTCCGACGTATGAATGTGGAGGACAATATCATGACAGTCTTGGAGATGACTAAGCTCAACAGTCAGCAGCGTAAGGATCGCTTAGAGGAGCTAATTGACGAGTTCGGACTTCAAAAGGTTCGTAAGAATCAAGGAAACCGATTGAGTGGAGGCGAGCGACGACGCGTAGAGATCGCACGCTGCTTGGCTATCGGACCGCGTTTCATTATGCTGGATGAGCCTTTTGCCGGAGTGGATCCTATTGCTGTGCAGGATATTCAGCATATAGTAGCACGTCTCAAACGACAAAATATAGGTATTTTGATTACCGATCATAATGTGAATGAAACGCTTTCCATTACGGATAGAGCCTATTTGCTGTTTGAGGGAAAGGTGTTATTTCAGGGTACAGCCGAGGAGCTGGCCGAGAACGATATCGTAAGAGAGAAATATCTGGGACGAGACTTTCTGTTGCGGCGTAAGAGCTTTCTTTAGTATCTATTGGGAGCGAGGTTGTCGCTTTCCGGAGTTCGCATTAAAGGGGTATAAGGTTTCTTATATCCCTTTTTTTATGGATTCATATAGTGGCAAGTCGGCAGGCTGTATTTCAAATGAGTAGATGCCGATCTGTTGCTGCGCTCCCTTGTATAATCCGACAAAATAAATAGTACTACCTATTTGTGGGTATTAAATCTTCCATAGCGTTTTGATAATGTGGTATGTTGCATTACTATGTGTAAATTATTACAACTTTGTTGTGGCATTAAGAATAAATTACTATCTTGCAGTGCTTTTGCCGAAGGGGAGTACAGAAAGCACCTAAAAAAAGCTCCCCAACTACTTATGGCAATGCTTTATATAGTTAATATAGAGTAGGTTAAGTGTAAAATAGAAGTAATAAAAATAATAACAGGTAGTAAGGTACCATGAAAGTGTACAAGACAGCGGACATCCGCAACATTTCTCTTTTAGGTAGTGCCGGTTCGGGCAAAACGACTCTCGCTGAGACGATGCTCTACGAAGCCGGCGTGATAAAACGTCGTGGCGAAGTGAGTCAAGGCAACACGGTTTGCGACTACTTTCCCGTAGAAAAGGAATACGGCTATACGGTTTTTTCAACCCTCTTTAGCGTTGCTTGGGAGGACGAGAAGCTGAATTTTATCGATTGCGCCGGTAGTGACGACTTTATCGGCGGTACCGTTTCGGCATTAAATGTAACGGATAGCAGCTTGGCAGTGGTCAATGCGCGGTACGGGATTGAAGTGGGGCTGATCAACCAACTGAGGTATGTGGAAGAAAAGAAACGCCCGATCTTTTTCCTGATCAATCAGACCGATGACGAAAAAGCAGATTTTCAAGCCACGTTATCTCAACTAAAGGAGCGTTTTGGCGGTAAGTTGGTTCAAATACAGTTCCCGGTTGCCGGCAGCAAGAACCAGATGGTGGACGTGCTTAGCATGAAGATGTACCAATGGGGTCCTGAAGGCGGTACTCCGGAAGTATTGGATATTCCGGCGTCTGAGTTGGCTCAAGCAGAAGAGTTGCGTCAGACGCTTATCGAGTCGGCAGCCGAACACGAAGAGACCCTTATGGAGCGCTTCTTTGAAGCCGGTTCGCTTACGGAAGAGGAGATTGTTCAGGGTATGCGTAAAGGGGTGCTCACCGGAGAAATGTACCCGGTGTTTACCGCTTGCGGTATGAAGAATATGGGCGTGCGACGCCTGATGAGCCTATTAGCGCTACTGGCTCCACATACCACAGAAGCTACCCCACCGGTAACTACTGAGGGTGTGCCCGTCGCTCCGGATGCCTCTAAGCCGGTAAGCCTCTACTTCTTCAAAACTACCATAGAGCCACATATTGGCGAAGTATCCTTCTTTAAGGTGATGCAGGGTACGCTGAAAGAGGGGATGGACCTGACGAACAGCAATCGGGACAGCAAGGAACGCATCGGACAGCTCTACGTAACTGCCGGACAAATCCGTGAACGCGTGGATTCCTTCGAAGCCGGTGACTTAGGTGCTACCGTAAAGCTGAAAGGTGTTAGGCGTGGTGATGCATTAAACGATAAAGATGTGTCTTATCGTTATCCGGAAGTTGAGTTTCCTAATCCTAAGTACCGTCGTTCGATAAAGGCTGTTAATGCATCCGATTCGGAAAAGATGACCGAAGTGTTGCACCGTATGTGCGAAGAGGATCCCACTTGGATAGTAGAACAGTCAAAGGAATTGCGGCAAACGATCGTGAGCGGTCAGGGCGAATTTCATCTTCGCACGCTGAAGTGGCGTATTGAAAACAATGATAAGATACCCGTTGAATATGGTGAGCCGCGTATTCCCTATAGAGAAACCATTACAAAAGCTGCCAGAGCCGATTATCGTCATAAGAAGCAATCGGGTGGTGCCGGACAATTTGGAGAGGTGCATTTGATCGTAGAGCCTTACGAAGAGGGTAAGCCATTACCCGAATCGTTCCGCTTCGGCTCGCAAGAGTTTAAGATTACTCCCAAAGATACGCAGGAGATCCCCTTAGATTGGGGCGGAAAGCTTGTCTATGTAAATAGCGTAGTAGGTGGGGCTATAGATGCTCGGTTCATGCCTGCCATTCTGAAGGGTATAATGGAAAAGATGGAGCGTGGCCCGCTTACAGGAAGCTATGCCCGTGATGTGCGCGTAATCGTATATGACGGTAAAATGCACCCGGTAGACAGTAACGAAGTGTCCTTCATGCTTGCGGGACGTAATGCCTTTAGTACGGCATTCCGTGAGGCAGCGCCTAAAGTATTGGAGCCTGTGTATGACGTGGAAGTAGATGTGCCGGCTGATTTCATTGGTGACGTGATGAGCGACCTACAAGGTAGACGTGCCATCATAATGGGAATGAATAGCAAAAAGGGCTATGAACAGTTGCTGGCTAAAGTGCCGTTGAAGGAATTGAGTAACTATGCTACCGCACTCAGCTCCCTAACCGGAGGAAGAGCAAGCTTTACAATGAAATTCGCTTCCTACGAGCTTGTACCGACCGATGTTCAGGACAAGCTGCTGAAGGAACACGAAGCAGAAGAAGAGCAAGACGCATAGAGCCGAGAAAGGGTCTCCCCCTTTAGGAAGTATTGCGCCTGTAAGAAGGAGTTGGAGCATATCGGGAGTTCTCGGTATGCTCCGATGCTTTAGAGCGAAGACCAAATAAGGGTTCTTGTTTCCCCTACTCAATTGCTTTACAAAAAAAGTATGCAGCTTTCAAATAAAACACATGTACCCTTCGTTTGAAAGGTATGTGTCTTTTTATTGATCGTTGTATGCCGTTTCACAAGTGCTTTCCCTCCACTTATTTAGTTGCATTGTAATTATGTTCCATCTATTTCGAAAACCTCGTGTCGCAGTACCTACCGATGAGGGGTCAGTGACCTTTTTGGATCGCCGACACCATCAAACCTTTCACTCTACTTACGGTCCCATTGAGGAGAGCCAAATAGTTTTTGTAAAGAACGGCTTCCTTTTCTATTGTGAGCAGAACCCACTTACTCGGGAGGTGCATATATTGGAGATGGGCTTCGGTACAGGACTTAATGCACTCTTAACGGCAGAGGCAGCAACAGAGAGGGGCATCAAAGTATTTTATACAACGTATGAGCGGTATCCGCTTCATAAGCATGAGTACAATCTGTTGCACTTCCCGGGAACTGATGCGCACCTGCTTGAGACTTTGCATACTCTCCCATGGAATACCCCTTGCGAAGTAACTCCTTTCTTCTGTATAGAGAAGCGAAAAGGTGACTTTCGTAAGGCTCATTTTGACCTGGAGCAGTATGAAGTGGTCTATTACGATGCCTTTTCGCCAGATGAAATACCGGAGCTTTGGGATGCAAAAACTTTGTCAAAGGTAGCGTGTGTACAACCTGAGGGCGGGCTCTTCGTAACCTATACAGTGAAAGGCACTCTGCGTCGTACATTGCACGCTATAGGCTATGAAGTAGAGCGTCTTGCTGGTACACGAGGAAAGCGTCAAGTACTGCGTGCCGTTAGATATATTTGATACATTTATATGGCTTAAATTGGCTACCTTTGTTTGTAAGAACAATTAGAATAGTGTTTTAGACGAATTGAATATGTTAGAACCCGTAACAAAGCTGATCGATCTTGGCGATGGAAGAACAATAAAGATCGAAACGGGGAAATTGGCCAAGCAGGCCGATGGTGCCGTAACAGTAACAATGGGCAATACAGTCCTATTGGCTACTGTATGTGCAGCAAAAGATGCTGCTCCGGATGTGGATTTTATGCCTTTACAGGTAGATTATAAAGAAAAGTTCTCGGCCGTTGGGCGTTTCCCCGGTGGTTTCACTCGAAGAGAAGGTAAGTCATCGGATTATGAGATCTTAGTGTCTCGTCTGATTGACCGCGCTTTGCGTCCTCTTTTCCCGAGCGATTTTCACGCTGAGGTATTTGTAAATGTAGTGCTTTTCTCTGCCGGAGAAGATGATATGCCGGATGCTTTGGCAGGCTTAGCTGCTTCTGCCGCATTGGCTGTATCGGACATTCCTTTTGAGGGTCCGATCAGTGAAGTGCGTATTGCTCGAATTGACGGTCAGTGGTGTGTCAGTCCTTCTGCTTCTGAGCTTAAGAAGGCTGATATAGATATGATGGTTGCTGCCACCTTAGACAATATCATGATGGTCGAAGGTGAGATGGATGAAGTAAGCGAAGCTGAAATGCTGGAAGCTATTAGGCAAGCTCATGAAGCCATCAAGAAGCAGTGTCAGGCCCAATTGGAGCTTTCCGAGGCCGTTGGTAAGACGGTAAAGCGTACCTATTGCCACGAAACAAATGACGATGAGCTACGCCAGGATGTACACGACAAGTGCTACCAAAAGGCATACGATATTGCTACTTCCGGTACCGGAAAGCAAGAGCGTACAGAGGCTTTTGATGCTTTAGTTGAAGAATATAAAGCTACATTTAGCGAGGAAGATTTGGCCGAAAAGGAGGTCATGATCAACCGCTATTACCATGATGTGGAAAAGGAAGCAATGCGCCGTGCTATATTAGATGAGGGTAAGCGGCTCGATGGACGTAAGACCAACGAAATACGTCCTATCTGGATTGAAACCAGTTGCTTGCCTATGCCTCACGGAAGTGCTATTTTTACTCGAGGTGAGACTCAGTCCCTCTCCACGGTTACCTTAGGTACTAAGGATGATGAGAAGTTAGTGGACGATCCCTTGAATCATGATAAGGAGCGCTTTTTACTGCATTACAACTTCCCTCCTTTCTCTACCGGTGAAGCAAAAGCTTGGCGTGCCGTCGGACGCCGTGAGATAGGTCATGGTAACTTAGCACTTCGCGCCCTAAAGAGAATGATACCGGATAACTATCCCTACGTAGTGCGTGTGATGAGTGATATCTTGGAGAGCAACGGAAGCTCCTCTATGGCTACCGTATGTGCCGGTACACTTGCACTGATGGATGCCGGTGTGCCTATCAAGCGACCTGTTTCAGGTATCGCAATGGGCTTGATCAGTGAGAATAAAGGTCAGAACTATGCCATACTAAGCGATATACTTGGTGATGAAGACCATTTGGGCGATATGGACTTTAAGGTGACCGGTACCGAAAAGGGTATTACGGCAACTCAAATGGATATCAAGGTGGATGGCTTGAGCTATGAGATATTGGAGAATGCCCTGGCACAAGCTCGCGAAGGACGTATGTATATCTTAGGCAAGATAAAAGAGGCACTGCCGGCTCCTCGTGCCGATATGAAGTCCAATGCACCTCGCTTGGAGATCTTCAACGTACCGAAAGAATTCATCGGTGCTATTATAGGCCCGGGTGGAAAGATCATACAGGGCATACAAGAGAAGAGTGGTGCCAATGTATCGATTGAGGAGATTGATGGAGAAGGACGTGTGGAAGTATCCTCTTCCGATAAGGCTGCTTTAGATAAGGCACTCTCTATGATCAGAGCAATTGTCGCTGTGCCTGAAGTGGGTGAAGTATATGATGCCAAGGTAACCAGTGTAATGCCTTACGGACTTTTTGTAGAGTTCATGCCGGGCAAGGATGGATTGCTGCACATCAGCGAAATAGATTGGCGACGCTTCGAGAAGATTGAGGATACCGGTTTGCAAGAAGGGGATAGTATCCGTGTACAACTCTTGGAGATAGATCCTAAGACCGGCAAGTATCGTCTGTCTCATCGCTCTCTTCTTCCCAAGCCGGAAGGCTGGACTGAGCCTGAGCGTCCTGCAAGACGTCCGCGCAGTGGTCGCGATGGAGAGCATCATGGCGATCGTAGACAAGGCGGTCGTCGCTCTGAAGATTAGTCGATAAGAAATAAATTCGCAGTTCATTAAATAGAGGCGAGAGTATGGGGTTCCATATTCTCGCCTTTGCATTTATATAAGCTCCTAAGCCCACTTTATAGAAGCTCCGGTCGTGTACTGCCTTGAAGCGTAGGGATTGGATCTCGTTATCAGGGTATGCCCTTGTGCGCTTTCTTAGCGTTTGAATTTTATTTTCCCTCCTATAAGACAGAGCCTATACAAAGAAGTGCAGTGTAAAATGGTTAGCAGCCATTCCTCCGCTTGGCAGCTGTACGGGAGTGGATAAAAGAAAGGGAAGAGGATACCCGCAGGTATGCCTCTTCCCTTTACTGTAGTACTCAGTACCCGGCTATTTTATTTGTCGGATAGGTAGAGTTTTTCGCTCAATAGAGTTCCTGATTCAGCGTCTATGAAGCTTGCCAAGTAGCTACCTGTAGCGGGTAGAGTTACTTGCAGCATCGCTTCGCCCTTCTCGCCTTGGAAGAGACAGCGACCACTGAGGTCATAAATCATAAGACGACCCGTAGCGGTTCCACTTACCATAATAGTACGGTTAGCTGTTCTGATTGTGAGGTCTGTAGCCTTCGTTAATTCGTCAGCTGAGAGGTCACTACCGGATCCATCGCCTATTACTTTGGGGGTCCAGTTCTTATCGGTTGCTATGCTTGTGTCGCTTGATTTTGCGCCTTTGTCCTTGTCATTTTCTCCATTTAGCAGATTCACTTTGCCGGACTTTTTGGGTAGTGTGCGCAAAGTCTTGTACACTGCGTTAAGTTGCTCTGAAGTCATTCCATTCTGGTGGAAGCCAACCATCATGAGTTTGGTATTGTGACTAAGATCAAGAGCTGAGAGATGGCAGTTACGAATACTGAAAACCTCAAGAGCCGGGCAACCGGACAGGTCTACTTTCTTAAATTGATTTGTACCTAAGTCCAATGTCTTAAGCGCAGTCAGATTCTTGAGTTGTATTTCGGCTAATTGATTTCTGGGGAGAAGCATCTTTTTGAGTTTCGCAGGATCTGAGGGAAGTATAAGTTCCTTCAATGCGCACTCTTTGGCTTGCAGTTGTTCGATGACAGGGCAGGCAGATACATCAAGCTTTGTCAGTTTCTTATTCTTATTGATCCACAGATTGATGATCTTGCTTTGCTTGCTTAGATCGATAGTGGATAAGTCGCATTCCGAGACACCTAAGTCAGTAATCTGCGGGCACGCTGTTACATCGAGAGCAGTAAGCGATGCATTGCCTCCCAGCATAAGGTAGGAGAGTTTCGTGCTTTTGCTCAAGTCAATTCCTCTAAGTGCACCATTCATTGCATTGAGCGACGTAAGCTCAGGGGAGGTAATCTTTAATGAGGTAAGTCTCTTGTTGTCGCTACAGCTTACGGTGGTTAGCTGATTAAAAGAGCTCAGATCCAGTACTACGAAGTTATTCTTATCTGCAAGGAACTCCTGTAGGGGTGCATCGGTAGCTATTTTGAAGTGCTCGATGTTACACTCGTTAATGATCACATTGGTCAGCTTGTGGCATTGCGATAGATCAATGGTGTTGAGCCTTGCCATACGTGCACAGTCGAAGTAGGTCAGTTCGGTGCATTCTGTTACGTTAAGGGCATCCAAGAAGTTACCGGATACCACTAAACGCTGCAGCTTAGGGCATTTGGTTACGTCCAATGATTTGAGCGAATTACCGAAAAGCTCTATGTTGCGGAGCTCTGTATTTCGCGTTAGATTTATCTCGCCTATGTAGTTGTAGGCAGCCATAAGAACCTCCAGAGAGGGGCAGCCGGAAACGTCAAGCGTAGTGAGTTTGCTGCTTATTACATTGAGTCGGGTTACATCGCCCTCAATGACAAAGTTCTTTCCTTTGGAAGCACTTTTCGGTTCTGAGAAGTCTTTGCCTATGGTATAGCTTACGAATTGACCATCCCCCCAGTCTATTCTAACGGGGGTATTCTCTTGCGCAGCGGCCAATCCGAAGGAAGTAGCAGTACCTACTTTTGCAACGGTGGTCATTTTGATTACTTGCTGAGCCTTAATCGGTGAAACGATCGCCAAGCAGGCTACTATGGTAGCAAAAAAGTGATAGTATTGTTTCATATACACTTACTTAAGAATGTATTTAATCTGTTTTGTTTCGTGGTTATTCCCTGTAATAGTTACGATGTAGCAGCCCTTTGCCAGTGCCTGATTGAGGGGCATTGATACACCATTCATAGCGTGGATTGCTACGATCTTCTCTGCTTCATTTACTGAGTGGATTATTCCGTTGCAGTCGCCTAATACAGGCAAAGAGGGAGCGGGTAGGACAATCTCTTCGGCAGCGGTGATATTCTCCTCGTTGATAGGGAGTGTAATGCTTTGTACGATTGAGTTCTCGTAGGGCTGCTTTCCTTCTCGAAGCAGTGCCAGTACTAAGCGGTATTTCCCCTCTAAGTAAGTTTGGGCATCGGGTAGCTCAATATTTTTTTGAATGCTGTAGTCATTGCCAATACTGATGGCTTCTTGTGCATCGGAGAGAAGCTTTACCACCTTTCCGTATAGCTTAGTCGGGTCGATGGTTACTTCATCGCTTTCTTTGTCGTAAGGAGGCAATCCACTGTCTTCGGTAATATAGGCTACCAAATAGTATTTGTCCTCTTTATTTTCGTCAACGCTTAGTTTTCCCTTTACAGAGAGGTAGATCTTCTGATCCTTACTGCCCCGCTTAAGGGTCGGCTGGAGATCTGCAAATGCTGTCTTGTGGAAAGAGCGTTGCAGAAGGTATTCGTACACGTCTGTTAATTCTCCGATACGGAGTGCCGGTGTATAAGTGCTAAGATCCAGTAACTGTGCACTATTGTTGAGGGAGCCGTAGGGCTGCATCAAATCTCTGTTGTAGAGGAAAAGCGGCACTGAATCAATCCTGTACTTGCTTATGGTTTGCTCCATTCCCTTAATTGGTGAGGTGACACCGTCATTGCTTTGGCAAGGAATGGTTACGATGGCTATTTTGTCGGCCTGCTTCGTTTTGCCCAGCAAACGAGTTACGGCAGTAACTGCTGTTTGATAGCGGGTCATGCTCTTAGGGTCTTCCGGATTGACAAAAATCTCCATGAGGTGCTTGCGTTTGAAGCCGTTGTCAATTAAGTAGCGTCTCATAGGCCGAGCACGTCTACCCAAGTTAACCTCTATGCCGTTTACTTTGGTCGGAACTATATTAAAGAGATGGGTTTTCGTGTCGTTGGGTGCCTCAAAAATGCAGAAGCCTAAGCCCTCATCTATACTGCTACCGGGCAGAAGTTGTACATCGTTGAGCGAGGCTGTCTTCTTTTCGGCCTCATTGTCATCGTACCAATAGGTCAGCTCAATCGTGTTGATGGTCTCTTTGCTACCGTTGTCAAAGTAGGCAACATAGAAGATTTGGGGCTTCTCGCCTTCAATGATGGGAAAGTAGTTGTCGCCATATACATCATCGAAAACCAGACCTGCAAAAGGCTCGGAGCTTATAGCTTCGATATGCTCAAATTTCCAAGCGGCTACCGTAGTATTGCGATACGTCTCTACTAATTCTTCGGGTACTTTCAGGGTTATGGTCTTCAATAGCTCCTTATTGACAAAGGTGCCTGAGGCTGTTTTAGGCATTGCGCTACAAGGCACTACCAATACTTGTAATGCTTTGCAACCGAAAAGTGCTCTGGAGGCAATGCTCCTGAGCGAGGTGGGCAGGATTAGCTCTTTGAGCGTCTTGGTGTCTGCCAGTGCGCTGGATAGCTCTGAAGCTTCGTAATCATCGTAGCTAATTGGGTCTGAATAAGCTTCAATGGTAGCTTCTGTAAGGTCTATACGCTCCACACTCCGACAGTACTGACGTAGCAGGAGTAAATCTACGTGGTTGATATGTCCCTTGATTACGAGGTCGGTTTCGTTTGCAGCTTGCTTAAATAGTGATTCGCTACTACCGGCCTCTTCAATGGTGATTTCATAGGGTGCAGCAAAGCCTGTACCCACACCGTATATACCTACAGCGAGCAGAAGTAGGCTGCGGCATAAAAAGGAATGAAGAATTTTGGGTAAGCGTAATGTGCTTACTGTGCGAGGTTCGTTTTTCATGAAACTGTTGTGTTTATAATGATGTTCTCTGTTTGCTGACTTATTTTGAGATTCCCTTGTCTGATATCTTATCTGAAGGGTTGTCGGTGGTATTCCGCTTGGAATTACATTAAATGAATCCCTTTATCTTACGCTCCATGCGTTGCAGTTTAGCTGTTCTGAAAGGGTTCATTAGGGGAAACTTAGCCATTCCCCGAGAGGATCCTTTGCCCAAAGTGTCCATTTACATTATGCAAAGGTATAGGATTTTCCGAAGTTAGCAGCAATAGATCCAATCTGTTACAATAGAATATGGGTAGAAGTGAAATGATTTATCTATCCCTTTTGCCGAAACCCTATAGGGTTTTTCGAAAAAGGCTATAGGGTATTCTGGAAAAGGCTATAGGGTTTTCTTGGAAAAGATAGGTAGTATGCGCAATAAGTATGGGGAAACGGAGCGCACTTCGTAGGACTATACACGAGAGAATACACTACAGGTTAGTGAAGGCGAAGCATTGAGGCGGGCTAACTATAAGAAAAAGTGGAGGATGCCGGCCGCAATGAGGAGGATAGCGATGACGTGATTAAGACGGCGGATTCTACTTGGCCGTAAGTGTACGCGGAGTCGGCTTACAATAAGCGTAATCAACCACCACCATAGTAGTGCCCCAATCTCAATTGAGACTAATAAGATGATGCTGGTGAGCAGTGGAGATACACGCTCCGAGAAGATGGGAAAGAAGCTGAAAAGCGCTAAATAGAAAAATATGATCAGGGGGTTGGAGAGGGTAAGTAAAAAGGAGGATACCACCAGATAGGAATCTCCTTTTTGCTCTTGGTCTTTGTTGGGTGCTACATAGCGAGGAACGGAGAAGAACGTGTAAATACCGAAAATAATGAGCACAATGCTTGCAAATATCTCTATTCCTGCGCGATATTTATCGAGCACGTCTATCACAACGCCTACTCCGAGAGAGCACAGGGCTGCATAGAGGATATCACTTAATGAAGCACCAAGCCCGGTCAATAAGCCACTCCTACGTCCTTCGAGTAGGGTTCGCTGCACACAGAGTATACCGGTTGGTCCCATAGGACATGACACCAATATGCCGATTAGAATGCCGAATGCGATTGTCGTTAGTGTGCTAACCATTGGATGGGTTCTAATGTTTCTATTCAATGCTTTCCGCCCCAAAGTTAGTGATTTGCAATTGGAAAAGCGTATTGTCACTACATTAGGCTATCCACTACGTGCGATTTCTTGAAGCTAAGAAAAGGGTATTTGGAGCCTTTAGCGGGCAATTGCGCTCGAGGGTATTGGCTCTCTTTCCCCTTTTATACGACCCTTTACATGCTCTGTCCTGGCTTCTTACTTGAAATGTACAGTAAAGCTGTCTTGATAAAAACTTTGCTTTCCCCGAGTAACCTCTATTTCAAAAGAGTTCGATTTGCTCCAATAAGTCTGCTAAAGGTCTCAATTTTGTATCTTTGCGAAGAATATGGAAGCAAAAGGAAAGGTGGAATGAGCCAAACTCTTATGGATGCAGGCCAAGGCTTCTCGCTTTTGATGTCTGTGTATAGTGGTGAGGAGGCGACTCAATTTGACCGAGCCCTCGCCTCTGTAATGCAAGCAACGCTTCTGCCCAAAGAAGTCGTGTTGGTATGTGATGGTCCACTTACCGAACCTTTGGAAGCGGTTATTAGTAAATATATGCAGCGCTTCACTAATCTTTTCCGACTGATTCGCTTGGAGAAGAATAGCGGTTTGGGCGTGGCTTTGAATGTCGGATTAACCCATTGCAGTTATGAACTTGTCGCACGTATGGATGCCGATGATGTAAGCTATCCCGAGCGATTTGAGCGTCAGGTGGAATTCATGAATACACACCCTGAAGTAGGCGTGCTGAGTGCTACTATCAACGATTTTATGGGAGAGGAGAGTAATATCCTTGGGCGCCGTGAGTTACCGATGGAGCATGAGGCTATCTATCGCTTTGCCAAACAGCGCAATCCGATTAATCATCCGGTGGTCATCTTTCGTAAATCTGAGGTGGAGCGAGTGGGTGGCTATGAGCATTGTCCTTACTTTGAGGATTATTATTTATGGGTGCGGATGTTACTGGCAGGAAGTCGATTCCATAATCTAAAAGAGTCCCTGCTCGCTTTTCGCATGGACAAAAATGCGCTGGAGCGAAGACGGGGGCGACGCTATGCCCAATATGAGCTTGCATTCTTAAAGAAGATACGTCAGATAGGCTTTCTCTCCCACGGAGAGTGGTTGAAATGTGTGGTGACGAGAGTCCCCCTTCGCTTTCTTCCGCCGTCCCTCTTGTCTTTCTTGTATGAGCATGCATTGAGAAGAACAAAATGAAAGTTTCAATTGTAGGAGGATCAGGATTTATAGGTACACGCCTTGTGGAGCTATTGCTGCAGCGAGGCTATGAGGTGGTAATCGTGGATAAAGCAATGTCGGCACATTACCCCGCATTGACCCGCATAGCGGATGTACGCGATGAGGCTGCGTTGGATCAGGTGATAGATGCCGATAGTGACGTAGTAATTCATTTAGCTGCCGAGCATAAGGATAATGTGCATCCTATAGAGCTATACTATGAGGTAAATGTGCAAGGCATGCGCAATTTGCTCGCCGTTTTGGGACGAAAGGGCATTAAGCAGATCGTCTTCACAAGTTCGGTGGCTATCTATGGATTGAACGAAGGTGATTCTACTGAAGAGAGTCCGATAGCTCCTTTTAATGACTACGGGAAGAGTAAGTATCAAGCCGAGCAGGTGCTTGAGGAATGGTCGGCGCAGGATGTTACCCGCCGTGCTGTAGTGCTGAGACCCTGTGTGGTTTTTGGAGAACGAAACAGAGGCAATGTGTACAACTTACTGCACTCCATCGTGAATAAGAGTTTTATGATGGTGGGCAAAGGTAATAACCACAAGTCAATGGGCTATGTGGGTAATCTGTGTGAATTTATAGCGTTTCTGCTTACGCGCGGTATCGCAACCGGAGTGGAGGTGTACAACTATGCAGATAAGCCGGATCTAACAATGAAGCAATTGGTAGCTGTTGTAGAGAGCACTCTTGGACGCAAGCTCATCCGTCTGAGAATACCCTATTGGTTAGGTATAATGGGGGGAACTTTCTTCGACTTTGTGGCGTGGATCAGACGCAAGCCGATGACCATAAGCTCTATTCGGATCAAAAAATTTTGCGCTTCTACGGTAGTGAATGCCAATAAAGCACATGCCATCAGTTTTACCCCTCCTTATACGCTTCCGGATGCGTTGAAACGAACGATTGAGTACGAGTTTCCGGAGCATTGCAGCAAAGCAGTCCGTTGATCCTCTTTTCCCGAGTAATTTAATACCTCCGTTCGATAGTCGTAAGTTTTCCGCTTCTCTCGATCCTTAAAGATAATTTTGTAGCGCACAAAGCTCTCATCCGGTAGAGAAATTGTTTTAGCAGTGAGCGTGAGCTGAAGAAACAGTAAGCCCATGACCAGTGCTCTGTCGTACTTATTGCCTATAGTGTAGAGATTAGACATGAGTATGGGCAGAAACATGAACATATAGTAGTACAGTCGAGCACCTGCTTGGAAGAAGGGAAGCGAGTTGCAGATAATTGTGCTGAAGAGGAAGCTGTTTAGATAGGGGAGTATATTTGGATCCTTTCTGTACAGCTCTTTACTTCGGTAAATCAGATAGAGGGAAAGAATAGTATTGAGGAAATAAAATATCCCTGAGCCTCCACCCTCTTGTGTGGCCCACATATTCTCTAAGTAGTAGGTGTCAAATGGAAGGTAAGGCGTAATGAGAATTAAGAAGGGCTTTAGCAGTAAGGGGATGATGGTCAGCGATAATACAATCATGGTACCGATGAAAATCGGATTAAAACGCACAAAGAGAAAGGGTATCAGCACGATCATGATTATAGCTGAGCGGTGTACCACTATCGCTGCCAATAGAATGAGAAGCGTTGACCAATACTTGCGATTGGCATAGAGCGGAATGGCGAAAAGTACGATAGCTTGCGCCATGCACTGCCGTACGGAATTAAAAGACTCAAAGTAGAGTTTGAAAGTAAATACAAAGAATGCAAGCGCTATCCATAGGGTATAACTCTGCTTCCTTAGTGACCACAAGACAAGCGTGATAAATATAATGGCTACAATCAGCGTCCAGTGGTAGAAACTTAAGTGAAAGAAGTTCAGTAAGTCATAGAAACGCTGCCAAATCCACTCCAAATGCTTGTAGGAGGGGTAATCTGTTGTCCGAAAAGCCTCCTCGTAAATAATATAATCTCGTCCTACGTTGTCGCGTAGCGCAGAGAAGAGTATGAGTACAATCCCCAAGAAGGATAACGGCACCGCTTCGCCATATTTATTTTGGGCAACAGCTCCTATGGCCAATCCACACAGCACAAAGAAGGTGATATAGAGAATGAGGCTTTCTAAAGGCATATCAGCGAAGGCGTAATAAATAGTGCTTGAAACGTAGTACCCTATAACCCAATCGCCGCAAGCCGGCATTATAGAGGCGAATACTCATTAGGGAGAAGCGTGCTGCTAAGCTGCCATCGGCACGTAGGTACGCTTGGAGGGGTGGATGAGAGGCTAACAGCTCCTTATACCTTGAGTAGTTGCTGTAGCTAAGCTCGGTGTGTAAGATGGATAGTCCCATAAAGTGCAAAGCTTCTTGTAGGGCGTCTTGCTCCTGTGGTAGCGCTTCTTTATCGAAATACTCTTTTAGATAGCCTTGCTGATGCTGCATGGAGTGCAGCTTCTTTGGGGTTAGGCGATAGGTCAATGCATTTTCGTTGGTACGTCGATACATGAGTAGTGGCGTATCCAAGTAGGCAATTCGCTGCGCTTGATAAGCACAAATGGAGGTTACTACTATATCCTCCCACATATCGCAACCCTCAAAGAATCGGGCGTACTGCATAAAGAAATCCTTACGAAAGCACTTATTGCAGAGATAGCCCGGTACCCTCCCCGAAATGATGGCTATTGCAAGTGCTAAAGAGGTAGAAAAGTGCTTTGGCAGAGAGGTACGTGTAGAATGACGAAATAGCTCTTTCCAGCCATAGAGTAGTAGGTCTGCCTGCTCCTGAAGCATCTTCTCCACAATAAGACTAACCGCATTGGGAGTAATGAGGTAATCATCGCTGTCCAAGAAGAGTAGTAGCTCACCGCCTGCTGCTTGCACACCGCTCTCTCGTGCCATAGCCGACCCTCTATTATGCGGATGCTTAACCATATTCAACTTGTGCCGTAAAGGATTTTCATTGATGAAAAGCTCCGATACGATCTCTGCACTTCGGTCGGGAGAGTCATCATCTACGACCACTACTTCCAAAGCGGGGTAGTCCTGATTAAGTACGGAGCGAATACACTCTGCTACATATTGCTCTACGCAATAGAGCGGAATGATGATAGATACGGTAGGCTTGTGCGAATACATCTCTTACAATAACGTTTTGGCGCCTTGAATGGTACGCATAAGAGCGAATGCACTCTTGAAGAGTTTGTGTCGATTGAGCCAAGCCATGAGCTGATAGGGTACAGCAGATGCGCCTCTGAGTAGGGACGCCTCCCTACGGCTAATGGGAAAGTGCTGTGTAGCTGCGCAAAAAGTGCGGTAGTCATCTGTTTTATATTGAATCAGCTTGACCACAACTGATTGATATTCCAGGGCTTCGTCAATTACTTTGCTGTGGGGATGCTTATCAAAGAACTGCTTCATGCGCTCCTGTACAACGCAAACGGAGTGCAAAGCTGTCGCACTCGGTGTATTGCTCATTGACCCCGGCATATAACATCTGTAATAATAGTAGCTCCCCTCTACATAGCATATACCGGGATAGAGAAACCCGTAAGGGATAACTACATTTTTGTCATCCCAAAGCGTGATCTCCTTTTCCATAAGTGACGCAAGGGGGAGGAATAGTTCTCTTCGGAAGCATTTGTTCCACAGATAGCCGGGTAGTGTTCCATCAATCAAGGCAGCAACAGCCTCTTCGCCTTGCCGATGGTTGGGGTGGCTGAAGCGTTTATTGCGGTGCTTATATCCACACGTAAAGTCAAAAATGGCCATTGGTTCATGGCTCGCTTCCATGGCTTCTATTACGCTGCGGTAAACCCTTTTGTCAGTCAGATAATCGTCGCTATCCATAAAGAAAAGGTATTTACCTCGTGCAGCTCGGATAGCCTCTTGTCGTGCTTTGTAAAGGCCTTTGTTCGAGGGGAGTGAGATCAGTTGTACGGCATGTCCGTGCGTATTCTCCTCAGCGACCAATTGCGCTACTATATCCATGGAACGATCGGGCGTGCCATCGTTGACCACTACAATTTCCAGCCCGCTGCACTCCTGTTGAAGCACAGAGCGAATGCATTGCGCTACATAAGGCTCAACCTTGTATACCGGAATACAGACTGAAGCAATAGGGGTATTATCCATAAATAAGTCGTCTTGTTAGGCTAATTCCCCACTGAATAGCTTTTCCTAAAGGTGCTGTGAGGGGCCGATTCATCAGACGATATTTTGTTTTGGCAAGGCGGCTCCAGGGCATTACAGCAATATAACGATCTACCGATGCCGGAATAGCTTTGCGAATCTTCCCGAAGTCTCTTATCGGCAGAGATCGGTAAGCCTGCATCTTTAGGTTGAGGAGCGATCTATCGATAGCGTCGCGGAACGCCTGATCGCTCATTTCATCAAGAAAGTAGTGCGCTAAAGATTGGATAATAGCGTGCATCTCCCGGATATTTTGCTTTGAGAGGCGATGGGTGTAGGAGCTTGCATTCCCCTGCTCATAGTGCACCGTACATCCTTTGTAGTAGCCGACTGAGGTGGCATGATAGAGTATTCTGGGTACGCTATAGTAGTCCTCCCACATATTTCTCCCCTTTTCAAAGCAGGGTATAAAAGGCTTGAAGAGCTGCATAGCGTATAGCTTGTTCCACACATAGCTCTCTTGTAAGGAACAGAGTATGGAGTGCGCTGCTTCCTTGCCTGAAGCGAGCTGCGGAACCTCCATAAAGATGTCCTTATTGGGGTAGTGTAGGCTGTAATTCGCTATAACTACATCGTGTGAACCCTCTAATGCTACTTGCATCCAGTCGCTTACTACGTGTGTATTGTCCCACCAATCATCACTATCCAATATGAGTAGCCAATCGCCCTTTACTGCCTCCATAGCGGTACGCCGTGCGGCTCCCAGACCACAATTGTGCTCGTGTGTGAGTAGGCGAACCGAGTGTCCCTCCTTTGCTTCGGTATCTATTATGCGTCGGGCTATCTCAACGGAGCGGTCGGGGGAGGCATCGTCCACTAAAATCACCTCCATAGGCGTGTAATCTTGGCTCAGTACAGAGTGTAGACAGCGCGCTATGTAGCGCTCAACCTTGTAAATGGGGATAATGACACTAACTAAAGGCTTCATGCCGGGTAAGGAAATTGAGGCTTATTGATCAGTAGGCTTTGGAGATAATTGCGATAGCCGATCCTGCAGAAGAGCAACGGCTTGTGGGTTCTGCAGAATACCGGTAAGTGCACTCATGAAGTTACTTACTAATAGCTCGGCATCCTCTTCGTGTACATGGTCGGAAGATTCTTCACGCCACGTAAGCGACCGCGTTTGATTGCGTGTGAATACAAACGAATGTGCCATTTCGGGTAGATTGTCCCCCATATCCGAAAGGGGAAAAGAGCTGCGGAAATCGTTGATAAAACGATAAAAAGGAGCCAATAGGTAGGGAGAAATATGCTGCGTAATGCTGGAAAATTGCACCGGAGAGAGCTTGCTAAGTGTGGGTAAGTGCATGTATAAATGCTTGATACTAAGCCGCTTGATTAGAATGGATAGTGGGTTGGCCCACTCCTTAAGTACATCACTATTCTCCACAAAGAGGAAGCTGAGCCGGCCTGCGGGGAGTCGCCGTGTAGCATCAAAATCCTCTTGTGAAAAAATGTAGATGCGGTCTTCTGCAGCCAACGGAGAGTGCGCAATTAGACTCTGCCAAGCGCCTAAGGTTTGTACTGAGGAGCTCACAATGACGGCAGGTCCCTCCTCGTGAGAGACGATGAAGCTCGCCATAGCAATGATCTCTTTGCGGAGGGTGTGTGTGCTTTCGCCTACCATAATGCCGTTACCTTGCAGGAGTAAATCGTATAGCTCGCTTTGGATAGCCTCATGACCACAAGTAGCTGCATAGATAGTATCCATTTTCTTTTCAGGAAATGTATCTAACACAACTTGCCGCCAGCGGTTGGTACTCACGACCTCGTCTACAATCTCATAGACATCTTCGTAACACCGAAATGAATCGCTCAAGCGGAGTCCCTCTGCCGCTATTTTATCCAGATCGGGATAGTCGCTTTCGTCCAATAAATTCTCTTCGCCAAAATATCGCTTTCTGAATGACCGAAAAAGGTTCTCTTCGTTCACTCCACAGCTAAAGCGCACCTTACGGCCTCCTTTGTAGCTTACGTAAATAGAGCTGTAGGCGGGGCGATATACCAAGCCTCCCCAGGGATAGCCTCCAACTTCATTTTCGAGCATATGCACCACGGATTCAATGTGCTTGCAGGTACCGAGGCCCGTTGTCCGAAAATCCAGGCAGGAACAGTAATTCCAATCACTTTCCACACCGCGAAAAGCTACTTTGTAGCTGTTGTTGCCGTGTCGTACTAAGTAGTCACCCCAAATGCGCCCATTGTCTAAGTGCTCTACCGTAAAGGATTCACGGCGAGCCGCTTCACGACGTAATGCTACTTGCCACTCTTCGGTGGTCATTCCCTCCGGGCAAACTTTATTTGATAGCTTATAATTACTCATCGCCTTACTCTCCTCAATTTACCTTATAGATCATACATATATTCATTTAACTTAGCTTCGGTGGTCCGCATAGCGTAAGTAATACCCCTGTGCCGGTCCTATTCTCTTTGGGAGCCAATGGACTACCGGATGTGCGTTCTGCAAAGATACTGCTTTCTTCGGCTTGTCTGAAGTTTTCCTTTTCTCTCTGTGCCTTATAGCTCCCTTTGTACTTACACTAAGCGCCTATTTATCCCCTTTGCAGAGGGACAATAGGCTTGCGGATAAAACATCTATATTTTTCCATCAAAACATCAGTATCTTTCAAATGAAATATTAGAACCTTTTAAACGAAACAACAGTATCTTTTTTGTAACCCTACGAGAGGGGACTGACCCGGGTAAAAATAGAAAGGGAGGCTTAGCTAAAAGCCTCCCCTTCACAGGTACAAAATAAAAAGGAAAAACTACTGTATTGCTATTACTTAGGCAGATGATCTTTCCAGTCGGGGTTCTGTTCGGTCATCTGGCCTGCGTTGATCTCAGAGGCCGGAATCGGGAATACGAATTCGCTCGGACGATAGTTCTCTACGCCGTTCAAGGTAACAGTCAAATCCATGCGACGTAAGTCGTACCAGCGGTGTCCCTCTTGGAAGAATTCGCGGATACGCTCATTTGCAATGAAGTCAATGAATTGCTCTTTTGTGGTTAGTTGCGTTTCAGCGAAGGATGCATCGCGAGAAGCTGTGTAATTCAGTGCCTCGTATGCGCCATTTATGTCGTTGAGCTGTGCCTTAGCTTCTGCAGCAATAAGGAATACTTCGCTCTTACGAATAACCGGGATATTGGTAACTACCTGAGAAGTACGAGTTCCGTCAAACTTCATTGGGTGACCGGAGTCGAAGTCAATCAAACTTGCACGGATGTCATTTTTACCAAAAAGCTCTTCAGGATCGAAGTTTATGCCTGCATTATAAGTGCTGTACATGGTGTTCAGCGAGTTAGCGGAAAGATTGTCTATATCGCTCTTAGGTAATGTAAACAAGTCTTCCATATCCAACGCGGTACTACGCCAGTGACCGATGTAGGCATTGGCGGAGAGAGCTCCGTCGCCTAATGCGGCAATTACTTCATCTGCAGCTGTCTTAGCTCCTTCATAATCTCTCATATAGAGGAGTACGCGAGCTTTTAGTGCCTTGATATTTACCGGATTAAAGGTAGTGGGGGAGAGGTTGCTGTCGAAGTAATCGGCATCAAACGCTTCTGCCATACCAATCAATTCAAGTATATAGTCATACGTTTCTTTCACCGTGGAGCGATGGAGTGTGGTATTAGGTTCGATGGTCTCGTCCTTTACCAGTACCAAGCCAAGGTCGTTCAGGTGATCAGGCGCATAGCACTTAGCAAAGAGGTTACTTAGACAGAAATAGGTGAATGCTTTCAAGGAATAGAATTGAGGTAGATACGTATTGAGCTCGTATATGTCACCCATTAATTTGTCCTTCTTTGTTCCTTGGGCTGTTTCAAGCTCTTTTGTTTTTGCTTCAATGAGCTCTTTAGCACCCTTAATACCTCTTGTACAAGCGTCAATTACTACAAAGCCACTCGAATAGAGGTCATTTAGTTCGCTTTCGGTATCTGCAAAGGTCCATGTTTCATAAGACATGAACCACCCGTAGTTGGGGCTAGCTGTGGAGATGCCCCCACAGATATCACCAATGAGTATGTAGTTACGCCCATAGAAGCGGTAACTGGCAAACTGATTGAATGCGCCATTCATGATGTTTTTGATGTCCTGCGGGCTGCTGGTCGCATCCTTCACCTCTTTGTTGTGATGCAGGTCTACATCCATCTTGCAACTCGTGAAAAGGGGAAATGCGAGCGCAAGTAATATTAATGTTTTGAATATCGTTTTCATAAGATACTTTTCTTTACTAATTAATATTGATGCTTAGAAGCTCAGCACGATACCACCTGTTACCTTCATGGGCTGTGGGTAGTTCCACCATTGGAAGCCGTTTGCGTCTACACTGGCAGGGTCAAAGCCTCGGTAGTTCTTGTTCATAAAGGTGTAGAGGTTGTCAGCGGATAGATAGATTCGTGCGCTGCTCAGCCCAACCTTCTTGAGTGCCTTATCGGTAATAGTGTAACCTACGACTATGTTCTGAATCTTCAGATAACTTCCGTTCATTAAGAAACGTGTGGAGGCATTAGCCCAACCATAGTTCTTCTCTACTAAGAGAGGCACTTTGGCATTGTCACCCGGTTGTTTCCAGCGATTATCGGCTACCCAATAGCTATAGTTTGAGCCCCAACCTGCTTTGTCACCTACGTGTTCGTCGTATGAGTTGTTATCCCCATAGATCTTGCCACCGATAGAATAAGTAAACAGAATAGAGAAGTCAAAACCCTTGTGCTGTAAGTCGGTGCGGAAAGAGCCTTGGAAGTCAGGACTCGCCTTGCCTACAATCACTTTAGCGGCCTCATTGTAGTTAAAGGTTGTCTCATCACTTTCTGCGCGATTTTTGTACCACATACCAAAGCCTGTTGCGGGGTCTACACCTGCCCATTCCTTCATCTTGAAGGTGTAGATGTCGTAGCCCGGTGCAATGTACTGCAGTGTTGACTCAATCGGCTTGTCGGTACTCAGCTTGAGGATCTTATTCTTGTTGTGAGAGCCTGTGAATGCGAAGCTCAGATGAGTGTCCGCAGTCTTGATGGCATCGAACTTAAGTTCAAATTCGATCCCTTGGTTTTCCAATTCGCCGATATTCTTATAATAAGCCGATCCTAAATAAGTGGGTAAGCCTACCTCCTTTGCTTGAGGTACAGCAAAGACCATATCCTTTGTCTTATGATAGTAATAATCAAAGCCAAAGGTAATGAAGTTGAAGAGCTGCATATCCAAACCTAAGTTGAACTTAGCTGTCTGCTCCCACTTCAGGTCAGGAGCTTCAAATTGAGAGAAGAGGGCACCCGGCTGTCCATCGTACGGGAATCCGTAGTCATAGAGAGCACGAGCTGCATACCAACCCGATCCGACAGCTTGGTTACCACTAGTACCATAGCTGGTGCGAATAGTGAAGTCTTGTATATAATCGCGGCTATTAGCCATAAACTGCTCTTCTGCCATACGCCACTTACCACCAACACTCCAGAAAGGAGCCCAACGATTCTTTTTGCTAAAGCGACTGGAGGCATCTACACGGAAGCTTGCTGAGAAGAAGTAGCGACCCATATAGTTATACTCTCCGTTACTGAAGAATGAGAGTAAGCGAAGTTCATCTCGGTTAGAAAAAGCCGCACTGGGTACTGCGGCCATTGAAATATCATTTAGATCGTTTACTGCGAAGTTATTGGCTTCCAAGTAAGTTTTCTTTGTATAGGTGCGTTGTCCTTCCTGACCAACCAAAATATTCATATGATGCGCATCGTTCCACGATTTGTTCACATTGAATGTATTGGTAATGGTGCTGTAGAAGTTAGCTAAGAATCCATTGTTCCCCATACCGTTTACGCTCTGACCATCACTTCCATATAGTGACCAGAATGTGTAGTCATCTAAAGATATAAGCGTCCAACCCATAACGGCTGGTAAATGAAAGCCAATCAGTAATGGTGAACGTAACAAAAGGAGATATCAGGGCACGGTATTGGGTCTGCGTATTCTTATCCCCCTTTTCACTACGAAAGGCTACAGGATTGGCCCCTGACCAAAGAATAGTTGTATTGAAGCTACCATCTTCATTGTACACAGGGTCAATAGGAATTTCGTTATGAGCAGTAGTAATCGGGTCTGAGAAGTAACCACCTCCGCTACCCATGTTGGTTGTTGTCAGGGATAGAGAGGTATTCAGTCCGTACTTGAAGTAAGAAGTAGGCGCTTGATCTAAGTTGGCACGCAGTGAGTAGCGCGTTAAGTCCTTACCGATCACGATACCTTTATCGGATAGATAGTCAAATGCAATGAAATAGTGTGGTGAGTACGGGCTTTCGCCTCCTCCGCTTATATCAAGGTTGTAGTTCTGTAAGAAGCCTACGCGAGTTACCTCCTTAAGCCAATCTGTGCCCGGAGTATTGGGATCTACAGGAGCACCTGTATACCAGGAAATATATTTGTACAAATCTTCTTTATTGTTAGGATCCAATCCTAATCCTTGACCGGCATTTAGGGCACTGAATCTGGAGAATAGTTTATCGTACTTGATACCATTCTCAATACTTTCAATCAACATCTCCAAATAAGTGGCTTTATCCACACGGTGATAAGATCTTGGAAAGTGAGGCATTGCACTGGCACCCCAGCGAGAGCTGAAGTTGAGTTTGAATCCTCCGTGACCGCGCTTTGTAGTAATCACAATAACCCCATTGGCGGCACGTGCTCCATAAATAGAGGTAGCTGCAGCATCCTTTAGTACGGAAATAGACTCTATGTCATCGCTACTTAGTGTAGAAAGAGGACTTATCGCCACACCTTCTGATGCCGTAAAGCCTTGTGTACCGGATTCAATGGGCACACCATCTATTACGTATAGAGGTTGCGTGCCGGAGTTCAATGAATTTCGTCCGCGTACAAAGATAGTAGCAGGAGCACCGGGCTGACCACTGCTGAGAGACAATTGAAGCCCCGGTATATTTCCGTTCAATGCGTTGATCGGGTTTGCATCAAATTTAGCCTTTACTGTCTCGCTGCCTACTGCACTAGCGGCACCGGTGAAGGCCTTCTTTGATACGGTTTGATAACCGGTTACAATTACTTCGTCTAGCACTTGTGTGTCATCAACGAGGGTTATTTTCATTTCCCCCTGCATGATGGCAACTTCCAATTTATGCTTGCCTACATAGCTGACGAGCAAATGAGTTGCGTTTGCAGGTACTTCCAGTGAGAAGCGTCCATTAACGTCCGTTGTAATCCCAATGGTAGGATTCCCTTTGACTACTACGGAAGCTCCAATAATGGGTTCTCCATCTTCTAATGAGGTTACTGTACCTCGGACGACTCTTACCTGAGCCGAGGCTAACCCTATTGATGCTACGATAGCGGTTAGCAGTAACAAAAACCTTTTCATACGCTTGTTGTAGTTGTTTAACTTTTATATATTACTTCTATTTAATGAATTGTTTCTTAAGAATACCTTGGTAATCCTATGGTTGTATTAAGTACTGTTTATTGAGTTGTAGTTATCACAATGTAATGCGTTAAACTGTTTCGCTTTCTTCTTGTATGCAAATATAGTATATTTATTTTCATATAGAACAATAGGACGATACATAAAAAAGTAATAAATAAACTTTCTGTGCCATTATTTCTCTAAAATAAGTCATTAGTGTAGCGTATAGATAGGAAAATATAGGCGTACTTATGTTGAAGGAACTACGCTTTTTGCGCTATATGCTCCTCCTTATTTCCCAATAACTAGCGCTCTGTGCTACATAGTTAGCCGGTGTAAAGTGGAGATAGTAAAGAAAATTTATACTATGTGCGTAGCTCGCTCAGCGTTTACTACAAAATAAAGTCTTAAAAAGGTGCTGATTGCTTCTGTAAAAGGTGCTGATCTTAGCTTGAAAAGCTATAGGTGAGCTCTGCAAAGAAGTAGTGTACAAAAGATGTTTAGTACACTAAATTCCTTGCATATACAAGAGCGTTAGAAGGTAAATACTTGGTGACTATTTACTTCTTGCGCGCATGTTTTCTTAAAGCTTTGGATATGATGCTCCCAAGTTGGGTGAAGGGGATGCACGAATTCTATCGTGAAGCGTGCAAAAAGCAATGAGTAGTATTTATAATACATAGACGCCCTCCCCTAGAAATACGTAGACGCCCCCTGAAATACGTAGACGCCCCCTGAAATACGTAGACGCCCCCCTAGAAATATGTAGACGCCCCCCTGAAATACGCAAACGCCCCCGAAGCTGCGCTACTCAAGTCGTGCTTCGGAGGCGGAATAATTCGTATCGTTAACTACAAAGTATCTCTCAAGCAGAGGGATCATGCCGCTCTTTCGGAAGAAACGGCTCTAAAGGCGAGGGTTACTTCTCAAATTCTATATCGGCATCAATTGTTTCATGCCATGGAAGCCCCTGTTTGGCAAGTTCTTCAAGGAACGGATCGGGATCGAATTCTTCTACATTGAACACTCCGGCACCCTTCCAAAGCCCCTTAGCAAACATTAAGGCTCCGGTTGTAGCGGGTACTCCCGTGGTATAGCTCACTCCCTGGGTACCTGTTTCGCGATATGCAGCTTGGTGGCTACAGTTATTCCAAATATAGTAGGTGCGCTCTTTCCCATCTTTTATACCCCGAATGCGGCAACCGATAGAAGTTTCTCCTGTATAGTCGTGTCCGAGGTCTTGTGGGTTGGGTAATACGGCTTTGAGGAACTGTATAGGCACAATCTCCATCCCATTATAGTTGATAGGCTCAATGCCTGCCATACCTATATTCTGGATAACGCGCAAATGGGTTAGGTACTCTTCGCTGAAGGTCATCCAAAAGCGTGCTCTACGCAGGGTTGGATAGTTCTTTACAAGAGATTCGAGCTCTTCGTGGTACAACAGGTAGCTTTCACGGGGTCCTACTCCAGGATAGTGTAGCGTTTTGTGTATCTCCTGTGGCTCTGTTTCGTGCCATTCTCCGTCTTGATAGTATTTTCCTTTCTGGGTAATCTCGCGGATATTGATTTCCGGATTGAAGTTAGTGGCAAAAGCCTTGTGGTGATCTCCTCCGTTGCAGTCCACGATATCGAGATAATGCATCTCATCGAAGTGATGCTTTGCCGCATAGGCGGTGAAAACACTGGTTACGCCCGGGTCAAATCCGCACCCAAGTATAGCCATGAGTCCGGCTTCTTTAAAGCGGTCATGATAAGCCCATTGCCAGCTGTATTGATATTTAGCTTCATCACGTGGCTCATAGTTTGCGGTATCTAAGTAGTTGCATTTCGCCTCCAGACAAGCTTCCATTATGGTTAGGTCCTGATAGGGCAGTGCAACGTTGATAACCAAGTCCGGCTTCCACTGTGTAAAGAGTGCCACAAGTTCACTTACATTATCAGCATCTACCTGAGCAGTTTCGATCTTTACCTCCTTTATTTCGGAAGCTATCTTGTCGCATTTGGATTTAGTACGGCTCGCGAGCATGATGTTGGTAAAGACATCGTGGTTCTGAGCCACTTTCTTGGCTACAACGGTACCAACACCCCCTGCGCCTATGATCAGTATTCTTGCCATGGTTACTCCTTAAATTGAAGTTCACTTCTTGCTTCACAAAGATAAAGAAAATAGTGTAATTCTGCAGGGTTTTCTTAGGATATAAGCCTTAAGTAGGGTAAAAAGGCGTGCTTTGCAAAGGTTGATGGTGTCGTCCTAATGCAAGCGTCGGCAGTATTTATTCAGATGTGCCACACCCCTCCGGGGCCAAGTATATAGCCATCGTCTTTGTGGAGTGTGTAAAAGGTGCAACCCAACCCTTCGCTTTCACTGAGTAGAGCGAGAAATTTGTCGTATGTATCGGCTGAGAGTGTTACCAACAAGTTGCGGTTATGGGGCAAGCTGTCCTTGGTTGCCTGTGATAGGTCGATTGAAAGCAAGTTGAGGTCGTCCAAAGTGCGTTTGTGTGCATGGGCAGGCTCTTTGGTTTGTTTGGCATGGCGATGTGCGAGTATAGCAGCTGCCCGGCCAATAATCCACTGACCTAACTTATTGTGGGGATGATACTTTTCGTAGAAGAGTTGCATGGCACCAAAGAAGGCATGTCGGTATCGGGTCGGATCACCGGAAGCCGCTTCACTCTCTCCCTTGTAATGCAGTAGGGGCACAGGAAGGTAATCGCATCTGTACCCCTTTTGGCGCAGACTATAGCTGAGGTCAATATCCTCGCCATACATGAAATATCGTTCATCGAGCAATCCCACCTCTTCGAAGGCGTCCCGCCTCAGCATCATAAAGGCACCGGCGAGCAACCCTACTGAGTGGGGTTCTGTCGGATTAAGCCATCCCATGTAGTAAGCATTGAAAAGGCGCGAATGGGGAAATAGTCGGGATAATCCACTAAAACGGCAGGCACAACTCCATAGCGATACGCTTCCCCTTTTACTCTCCGGCAGAAAGTTGCCTTGGGCATCGTGCATTTTGACGCCTACAGCTCCCACTTCGGGATGTGACTCCATATGGCGAAGCACTTGCTGAAGGGTGTCTCTCCCTATTAGGGTATCCGGATTCAGTAGCAGTACGTACTTACTTTGTGAAGTGCGTACTGCTTGGTTATTTGCTTTTGCAAAGCCTACATTGGCTTTGTTTGCGATAATATTTATTTCAGGGAAGCGCTTACGCAGATACTCCACGGAGCCATCTTCTGAGGCATTGTCCACTACATAGGTAGCGCAGTCTAAGCCCTCGGACGCTATGCGAAGCGCCTCAATGGCTTGACTTACAAAGTACTTTACTTTATAGTTGACAATGACAACGGTTATAAGCACTTACTCGGCAATGAGCAAATAGTAATTCTTCTTACCGCGTTGGACAAGTAGGTACTTGCCGCTTACCAGCATCTCGGGGGTAACCGTTGCTTGTGGATCGGTCACCTTCTCTTTATTGATGCTTAAGCCACCGGCCGTGATGAGCTTGCGTACTTCTCCCTTAGAGGCAAATACACCGCTCTCGGCAAGTAGATCAACTACCGGTGTCTGAGCCTCAATAGTGCTACGTGCCACGTTGTAAGTAGGTACGCCCTCCATTACTTCCAACAGGGTAGCCTCATCAAGAGCCATTAGTGCTGCATGCGTATCTTGCCCAAAGAGTATGCGGGCTGCACTTTCGGCTGTCTCCACTGCATCGGCCCCATGCACCATAGTCGTTATCTCCTGTGCCAAACGTTGCTGTAGCAGACGCTTGTGGGGAGCTTCTAAGTGCTCTTTGTGCAGTGCCTCTATTTCGTCAATTCCTAATTCAGTGAAGATCTTAATGTAGCGGTAAGCCTCATCGTCACCCGTATTAATCCAGAATTGATAGAAGCTGTAAGGAGATGTGTAGCGACTGTCGAGCCATACGTTGCCACTCTCCGTCTTCCCAAACTTGCCGCCGTCCGCCTTGGTAATGAGCGGACAAGTAATGCCAAAGGCATCGCCTTGGTCAATACGACGGATCAGTTCGGTGCCTGTTGTAATGTTTCCCCATTGATCCGAGCCTCCCATCTGTAATTTACAGCCTTCCGTCCGGTAGAGGTGTAAAAAGTCGTAGCCCTGTAGAAGCTGATACGAGAACTCAGTAAAGGAAAGACCTGCTGCGCTACCATCCAATCGGCGCTGTACAGAGTCCTTTGCCATCATGTAATTGACGGTGATATGCTTTCCAATATCGCGAATAAAGTCGAGGAAAGACCACTCGTGCATCCAATCGTAATTGTTGAGTAGTTTAGCACCTGTAGCGGACTTTGTATCAAAGTCTAAGAAACGCTCCAATTGAGCGGCAATAGCTTGCTGATTGTGGCGGAGCGTGTCTAAGTCAAGCAGATTGCGTTCTTTGCTTTTCATGGAGGGGTCCCCAATCATACCGGTAGCGCCTCCCAATACAGCTATAGGACGGTGTCCGGCACGTTGTAAGTGGCGCAGCATCATTACGCTGACCAAGTGACCGATATGCAATGAGTCTGCTGTCGGGTCAATCCCTACATAGGCGGTGGTTACCTCTTTGTTGAGCAGCTCCTCCGCACCGGGCATGACCTGATGCAGCATACCGCGCTGCTTCAATTCCTCTATAAAGTTGATTTTCATCCTCTTGTTTCTTCTACATATTTCCGGACAAAGGTACGCATTTATCATGTGTGCCCACACAATGGTGCCTTATTTTTCGGCTCATGATAGGGTTATTCACTCTTCTAATAGCGAGGAAAAAAGCCTAAGGGTAGGGGAGTAAGTAGCGTTATCTACAAATCTATCCAACGAGGTATACGAATAAAGTAAAAAGTAGTACGGAGCTGCGGAAAAATTCCTCGTGAACAAACGGAAATTTCTTCGCCAACAAAATATTTTTTCTTCGCCAAGAAAAAATATTTTCATTCGGACCTAATTTAGCCTGCTTCGGTAGTGTCAATACACTAGGTGCGGACTAAAGAAGTCAAGCATGCCGTACTCCTCAACCCCCAATCCGACCGTCGCACAATCCTTATTTAATCGGTGGGTAAAAGATAGAGATGTTTTGTGTAAAAGGTACAGATGTTTCATTTGAAAGGTTCTGATGTTTTGCGAAAAAGATCAGAACATATGAGCGGCTCCCCACAAGTGTATAAAAAGAAAGTGTGCAAGTAGTAAACTACTTACACACTTTTGCACACGGAGGCGCCAATGCTTTGTACTACTTTCGATTGAATGCTGTAGCTCCTGACTATGATGTGTAGCCTTTTTACGGATTGGTATTAGTGGCACCGAATTCCATCAAATAGGCCTTTAGGAAGTCGTCAATCTCTCCATCCATTACAGCGTTTACATTGCTTGTCTGGTAGCCGGTGCGGTGGTCTTTGACTCGCCTATCGTCAAATACATAGCTTCTTATTTGGCTTCCCCACTCAATCTTCTTTTTACCGGCTTCAATCTCAGATTGTGCTGCACGCTTCTTTTCCAAAGCACGGTCATAGAGTTGTGAACGAAGCAGGCGCAACGCATTCTCTCGGTTATCCAACTGCGAGCGGCTCTCGGTATTCTCAATCACGATTTCCTCCTCTTCGCCCGTGTCGGGATCTTTGTACATATAGTGCAAACGTACTCCCGTCTCCACCTTATTCACATTCTGTCCTCCCGCTCCACTTGAACGGAATGTATCCCATGAAAGTTGTGCCGGATTGACTTCAATATGGATGGTATCATCAACCAGTGGCACAACGAAAACACTTGCAAAGGAGGTCATTCGCTTGCCCTGTGCATTGTAAGGCGATACCCGTACCAAGCGATGTACGCCATTCTCGCCTTTTAGGAAGCCATATACGGAGTCTCCCTCAATCTGCATCGTTACTGTTTTAACGCCTGCCTCATCGCCATCCTGCCAGTTGGTAATGGTTACCTTAAATCCCTTGCGTTCAGCCCACCTTTGGTAGAGGCGCACCAGCATGGAAGCCCAGTCCTGACTCTCGGTACCACCGGCCCCGCTATTTACTTTCAGTACAGCTCCTAAGCGATCCTCCTCGGCTTGAAGCATATTGGCTATCTCCAAGTCCTCTATCTCACGAAGCGCAACCGAATAAGCTTCATCCACTTCGCTCTCCTCTATAATGCCCTCTTTGAAGTATTCATAGGATAAGCGTAGCTCTTCGGCTTTTGAAGAAACGGAGCTAAAGCCGTCAATCCACCTTTTAAGCTCCTTTACTTTGCGCATTTGCTGCTCGGCAGCTTTGGAGTCACTCCAGAAATCGGGGTCTTGTGTTTTGAGTTCTTCTTCTGTTAGTTGGATTTTCTTTTGGTCGATGTCAAAGATACCTCCCCAGCGCTTCGGTGCGCTCCAGCAGGTCATTGAGCTGGTCTGTTGTAATCATACTTTTTTCTGATTGTCCGATCTAAATGATTGATATTATTGTTCGTCGCCTTCACGGTACATATCCGCAATTTGTAAGGCATAATTTGTGTTGATTTGCTTTCTCCGGAGCTTGCCTGTGTGGGTCAATTCGCCTCTTTCTACAGAGAAAGGTGCTTTGAGTAGTGAGATACGCTTGATCTTCTCAAAAGAGGCCAGGCTAGTCTGTAGCAATTCAATATGCGACATGAGAAAGCGGTTTATATCCGCCCGATTCGCCATCTCGTCGATACTAATCTGATTGTCTACTATGCCGTGCGCTACGGCCTTCTCCTTGAGGAGCTGCCAGTCAGGGTATATGAGGGCACTTACGAAGCGATGCCTATCGGCAATGACAGCAACCTCTAATAAGTAGGGATCTGCCGTGAGAAGATTTTCTATCTGTTGCGGTGCAATATACTTCCCATTAGCTGTTTTGTACAGGTCTTTGAGTCGCTCTATAAAGAAAAGTGTATCGCCCTCCTTGCGTCCTGCATCCCCCGTGCGAAACCAACCATCCTCCGTAAAAGCCTCCTTATTGGCCTCCGGATTATCAAAGTAGCCGGGCGTTATGGTTTCACCGCGGAGCTGGATCTCCTGAGTCTCCGGATCAATGCGTACCTCTAACCCGGGAATGATCTGACCTATTGAGCCGGGTATGAACCCTCTGCGCGGATAAGCCGATACGGTGGCACAGCTCTCTGAAAGTCCATAGCCGATAATAATGGGTATCCCCACCGATTGTAAAAAGTGATTGATCTCATCATTCAGCTCTGCCCCGGCAGTGGGAAAGAATCTGCCGTGATCAATGCCTATAAAGCGCTTTAGCGCCATAAAGATAGTGTGTGCGTAGAGCCAATACGGAAGGGAAATCCATATGGGGGCATGTACGCCCTTGTTGTAATAGTCAAAGTGAAAGCGCTCCCCTGTTCTTATGGCGCATTTATAGAGCCAACGCATGAAAGGCGTACTCTGCTCAATATGGGCACGAACAGCCCGATAAATCTTCTCCCAATAGCGTGGTACATTACACATCAGCGTAGGACGAATCTGCGGCATTAACTCAATAATGCTCCTTGGATCGCTTACAATCGCTGTGCGTACCCCTTGTGATAGACAGAAATAAAACCAGATCTTTTCAAAGATATGACTGAGAGGGAGTACATCTACACTAGTATCCGAAGCGGTAATAAAGGGATATAAACGGTGGTGATTCTCAATCTGCTTTAAGATCTGACTGTGCAATACCTGTACCCCTTTGGGTTCGCCCGACGTGCCACTTGTGTAAATAAGTAGAGCGAGGTCTGAAGGAAGAGCCTCTCCATGCCGTTCTTTCACCAACGTCTCATTACGCATTGAGTCTCCCATCCGAATGAATTCATCGTAATAGAGCGAAGTGTGATCGTTGAACTGCTTAACTACTTTGCGGTCATATATGATAATACGGTCAAAGAGATTTTGCTCACGCTGTACCTCATAAGCATTGTTGTACTGATATTGTTGCCCGACAAATAGGGTTCTAAAGGAACTTTTCTTTGCAATAAAAGCCACTTGATCCGGAGAACAAGTGGCATATAAAGGAACTGAAACAGCCCTTGCAGCAAATATCCCTAACTCAGTAAACATAGCCTCTCGCATATTAGGGCTATAGATGCCTACCCGCTCTCCCGGAGCGATGCCGCAGCCTACCAGTGCTTTTGCTGCATCTATAGCTGCTTGGCTGAAGGCTTGTCCGCACATTTGCTCCCATTTACCCGTATTAGGATTGAGCCATTTGAGTAAATGCTTAGAGGAAAACTTATCAGCTATTAGCTCTATAAGGTCCGAAGTGTGCGTCATCGGTTAAAAAAAAGGCGTGCAGTCAGAGGGCTGCACGCCTTAATATATGATGGATTAGCTATTCATCGAAGCAAGGAACTCCAAGTTGGACTCGGTCGCATCAAAGCGTTCCTTCACAAATTCCATGGCTTCTATCACGTTCATCTCACTAAGATACTTGCGCAGAATCCACATCCTATTCAGGGTGATCTCATCCAATAACAGATCGTCTCGTCGAGTACTACTGCTCATGATATCAATAGCCGGGAAGATGCGTTTATTAGCAAGGCGGCGATCCAACTGTAGCTCCATATTGCCGGTCCCTTTGAACTCTTCAAAGATCACTTCGTCCATCTTAGATCCGGTATCGGTAAGTGCAGTAGCAAGGATAGTCAAGCTACCTCCGTTCTCAATATTACGAGCAGCTCCGAAGAAGCGTTTGGGCTTTTGCAATGCATTAGCATCTACACCACCGGAAAGTACCTTGCCGCTGGCCGGTTGAATCGTATTGTAGGCACGTGACAAACGGGTAATAGAGTCCAAAAGAATCACTACATCGTGACCACACTCTACCATACGCTTCGCCTTACTGAGTACAATCTCAGCTATTTTAACGTGACGCTCTGCCGGTTCATCGAAGGTGGAAGCAATAACCTCTGCATCTACATTGCGCGACATATCTGTTACCTCTTCAGGACGCTCGTCGATAAGAAGTACAATCTCATACACTTCCGGATGGTTCGCAGCGATAGCGTTGGCAATATCCTTCAGGAGGATCGTTTTACCTGTCTTTGGCTGTGATACGATAAGCCCGCGTTGTCCCTTGCCAATAGGGCAAAAGAGATCGACAATACGCATGGCTATCGGATCATAGATAGTGGGTATATTGAGCGTCTCCAACTTGAATTTCTCTTGCGGAAAGAGCGGAGTCAAGTGATCGAACTGCACTCTGTCTTGTACTTCGTGTAGGGTGCGTCCATTGATACTCTTCAGTTGTGAAAACGGAAAGTATTTTTCGCCTTCACGGGGAGGTACAATGGTTCCTTCTACCACGTCGCCGGTTTTAAGAGAAAAGTTTTTAATCTGCTGTGCCGATAGATAAACGTCATCAGGCGAAGGTAGATAGTTAAAGTCTGAGCTGCGGAGGAAGCCGTAGCCCTCTTGTATTACCTCTAATACACCGGTAACGGGAAGTACACCTTTGAAGTCGTAAGGTTTAGTCTTCTCCTCTTTTTTGCTCTTTGACGGCGTACGTTTCTTGTCTTTCTCTTCAGAGGAACGCTTCGGGAGCATGCTATCAAGTAGAGTATCGCTCTCCTCATCGTGCAAAAATGTCATCTTCGTTTTGCCGGTCGTTGTATTGGTCTTTCGCATTTCCGGCAATACTTCATTTAAGTCAGATACAACTGAGTTGAGTGATTTTGCACTATCTGCCTCATAAGCCTCCTTCTGAATGTCAATGCTTTGGCTTGACAAGTCGGTGATTACTTCCGATAAAGTGCTGCCCGGCTTATTGTTAGCGACAGGTTCTTCCACAATGGCAGGATGACGGAAGGAATCTTCTCCTTTCTTCGCAGCATGGAGCGTGCCTATTACTTCGTCCAAATCACTCACAACAGCATCTAAAGCACTTGTACTGCTCGAGGAGTTGCGGCGATCCTTAGCTTGCTGTGAATGCATATCGCCTATTGCATCATCTAAATCGGAGATAATATCGGAGGTGTGTTCCCTATTCCCTTTCCCTTGAGGCTGCGTAGCTTCTTGGCTATCGTCTAAGAGTGCGGGATGCTTAGGCTTAGCAGTTGCTTCTTTGGAGGCAATTGGTTTATCTTTATCCGTCTTCTCTTTTGTATCAGCATCATCCAGCTTTCGAGCGGGGCGTTTATTCACAGTAGTTGCTACTTTTTCTCTATTGGTTATTTCCGTTGTTTTGCGTGTGCGGGGTGTTCCCTTACGCTTCGCCGGTTCGTTGCCGGCCCGTTTTTTATTGATGTCCTTAATAGTCTTGCTGGTAGCTTCATAAGCCGCTTGGCGATCTAAAATAAGATATACAATATCGCGCGGCTCTTCGGGAATCTCTTCAATGCCCATTTCTTGGGCGATTGCTACAAGCTCTTCCTTCGACTTGCTATCTAAATCAAATAATTTGTACTTTGGCATTTGTTCTTTCTGCTTTTCCCATGAAATGGGGGCATTTGTTAGCTATATTGGGTATAAACAAAGGGCTCTGAGCACCACGTATTCCTCTCTCTCCTAATGCGATAAATACTATCTACATAGAAACTGCCTTTCCCTTTTAACACCTCATATACAAAAGAATGAATTGAGGGAAGTCTGTTTATTTGAATAGCGGTTCTGCCCTTGCTGTTACAAAGATAGAAAAAACTTTCAAATAAATAGCGGTAATGCAGAGACCATAAAAAAAAAGCTGTGCCTTATCTGCAAAAGATAAAGCACAGCATAGCTTACGAAACGCTCTCAAGCAGGTTACCTAAATTGAGCGCCTCGAAATAGGATCAATCAATAGGTAGTGCGGTCCTCGTTCTCAATCTCTTTCCGCGTAATGCGTCGTATATCAATGGCCCGCCAGCAGTACCAAATATAAGCAACTACAAAAGGTACGAGAATAGATACAATTGTCATTACCTTTAGTGTGTAGGGGCTGCTGGAGCTATTTGCTAAGCAGAGGGAGCTTTGTGCATCGGCAAGCGAAGGATAGTAAGCTGTGTTGTTCCATCCGGCTATTAGCATAAGCCCCAATACAGCAAGTACAACCCCGACTCCTTCAAACCAAATACCCTTGCGATAGCCTTTCTTAAAGATCGTAACCCCTATGCCATACAGTACAAGCAGCACACCGACCAAGAAGATGATGAGCACGATGGGCATCTGCATGAAGTTATTCCAGTAGAGGTACTTCTCTTCAGTAAAGAGGTTCGTTGCGGGATCGTATCTCAAGCCCGTAGAGAGCATGAGGAATACTACATAAGCCACAAAGAGTACCACGAAGACGAGGGCATTGATAGGAAGTGATTTGCGTGCTTTCTTCTGTGCCACTTCATCATCTATATTGTTGATGAAATAGAGTAGTGCCGTAATGCGGGCTAAGAAAAGCACAGCTAATCCCAAGACTACATTCCATGGATTCAATACAGCTTCCAAGCCGTGTAGCTGTACGCCTGCATAGGGTTGCCAAGAGGATATAAAGCGTCCTGCGCCTTCAAAGTTGTATATATTGGATTTGTCTACAATAAAGTTGCCTCCCGTGAAGAGTGTAGATACGGCTGCTCCCAAAAGGATGGGGGCCAAGATACCGTTGATCATTAAAAAGCAGTGGAAAGTTTTCTTACCCCATACATTACCATGCTTTGATTGGTATTCATAGGATACTGCCTGTAGTACGAAGAGTAGGCAAATCAGTATCCATACCCAATAGGCTCCACCAAACGAAGTGGAGTAGAAGAGTGGAAATGAAGCAAAGAAAGCACCTCCGAAGGTAACCAGCGTGGTGAGTGTAAATTCCCACTTACGACCGGTTGAGTTGATCAGCATCTTCTGAAGTGTAGCATCTTTTCGTGAGCGAAAGATGAATGTCTGTCCACCTTGAACAAATAGCAGGAAGACCAGCAAGGCTGCCAGTAGGGATACTACCAGCCACCAATATTGTTGTAACATCGTGTAATCCATTTTTTTTCTTCTATATGTCTTAGCGTGGTTTTCTATTTATCGGCGTGAGCTGAATTCATGCCTTCTGTATCGTGTCCCTTTGGTCCTGCCTTGATGGCTTTGATCATAATATTGATCTCTGCAATCAGTAGAACAGTAAAGAGAATAGCAAACATTACGAAGGTGGTCATTACACTTGATGCACTGACATCGGATACCGCTGCATTAAGTGGCAGAATATCTTGTATAGCCCAAGGTTGACGCCCCATCTCAGCTACAATCCATCCGGATTGGCTTGCCAGGTAAACCAGTGGTAAGCAAATAATGGTTATTACGTGTAGCCAGCGAGCATTTGTGTAAAGCGTCTTGTTCTTTTTGTTGAAGACCATGATGGTCACTACAATAAAGAGCAGGATAAAGAGCATCCCACAGCCTACCATTATACGGAAGGCATAGTAATTAACTTTTACATTGGGTACGAGATCCTCTACATTCTGTACATATCCATATCCAAAATAGGGGAAGTACTCCTCTATAAGGGCACGCTGCTCGTTTTGTACTGTCTCGTTGCCCTCGGCTTTAGCTTCGTGATAAGCCTTGAGTGCGCCTATAGCGATGCGCCCACGCTCCATCTTTTCTTCTGCAGAAAGTGCCTTCGTGCCGTCCTGTAGATAGTAGTCACCGCGAAGAATATTGTTGATGCCCGGTACATAGCCGTCCATTGAGCGCGTAGCCAAGAAGGAGAGCATATGCGGCATTTTAAAGTTGAAGTAGAAAGGATCTGCACTTTCGGTACTCAGGGGCGTTGTTTTACTTCCATCAATCACTCCAAAAATACTTAGGGCAGCACCTTTCCCGTCGGCTGTTTTGCCGTCAGGTGTGCATTCGCCCCCTTCGTATAGAGCCTCCATAGCAGCCAGTTTCATAGGCTGACGTTGGGCTGTATTATTGCCACTCGTATCACCTGTAACGGCAGTTAATAGGGCAGCCACAATACCGAATGGTGCAATCATTTTTGCATTTGCAAAAGCAAAGGCATAATGTTTGTTGTCTTTGCGTAGCAGGTAAATAGCACAAATAGCTAATGCAAAAATACTACCTAAAAGCCATGCAGAAGATACCGTATGCCAGAATTTATTGACCGCTGTAGAGGAAAAGGCCACTGCCCAGAAATCACTCATCTCGCTTCGTACTGTATCCGGGTTGAATACAGTGCCTTGCGGATCCTGCATCCAGCTATTAGCCACCAAAATCCATACAGCCGATATGGTAGCCCCTATAATAGTCAGCCAAGTGGAAGCTAAGTGGAACTTTTTCGATACGCGATCCCAGCCGAAGAACATTACGGCAATAAAAGTTGCCTCCATGAAGAAGGCTAAAATGCCCTCTATGGCAAGGGGTGCTCCAAAGATATCCCCTACCAGGAAGCTGTAGTTTGACCAGTTAGTACCAAATTCAAATTCCAAAATAATACCTGTAGCGACGCCAATGGCAAAGTTGATTCCGAAGAGCTTTTGCCAAAACTTAGCCC
Organism: Porphyromonas miyakawae; assembly: GCF_045865415.1. Lineage (NCBI taxonomy): Bacteria > Pseudomonadati > Bacteroidota > Bacteroidia > Bacteroidales > Porphyromonadaceae > Porphyromonas > Porphyromonas miyakawae. Next base: position 341,241 of record NZ_BAAFSF010000004.1, on the reverse strand, counting down.
AGCGCATCCACTCCTGCTTATTGGTGCGGAAGTAGATGGTCTCCGCAATAGCCATGATGACACCTAAGCCTAATGTCAGTGGAACAAAGAGCCAGTGATAGCATGCAGTGAGTGCAAACTGGGCTCGCGACCAATTGAGTAAAGCAGTCATTTCCATAATTATTGTAGTATTATATTTATATTTCTTTACCTCTTACGGCAGCTTCTCTTTCAGGGGCTTTTAGTCCTTGGTAAGCTGCTCTACTACATATTCTGTTTGTGCAGAGCGATCCCCCTGCTCCGCAATTACGCTCGGGAAGAAAAAGGGCTTGAGTATGGCGAACATAATAAATAGCTTAATCAGCGCAATAATCCATAGCGTTTTACTGGTACGACTCATTGTGCGAAAGCCATGTTTATAGAGATTAAACATAAAAGAAAAGTAACCTCTATGCTTGGTCGGTGACTCAACGTTTATATTTTCCATACTCCTAACTGTCTAATACTCTGCATGTTAGTACTAATATTCGGTAGTAGTACTTCGCAAAATATTGTATTCTCCCTTACCTGTCTTCCGCAAATGTACACTTTTCTAACAAATTAGCATCGTGTGGCCTATTAAAAACGGGTCAGAATTCTGCCGACTTTGTGGAATAGTTAAGATTGTGCGGTCGGCTGTTGCATTTTCCTCATAGCCCAATAGAGTATTTTGCACTATTGGATTGGGTGCTTAAAACTTGCACTTGACTGCTACCATCTTAGCGCGAGCAGTCGTGCGTTCACCTACGCTGAGGGTCATCTCAAGTATGGCCTTACGATCGGTCACTTCTATAGGTGTCGCTTTGAGCGTCAGTTCTTGTCCCATTGGAGTGGGGGAGAGAAAGTCTACTTCTAAGTGTGCTGTGATAAAGCGCTCTAAGGTATCGGGGGCAAGAGGTTTGCCTTTTGATACCAAATAGAATCCTGCGGCTGAAGCAGTCCCGTGACAATCAAAAAGCGAAGCAATAAATCCTCCATAGAGGTTGTCCGGCACACCGCCCGTATACTCATCGGGGGGAGTGGTGTGGCAGATAGCTGCTTGCCCATTATCTACCAAATAACTTCGTAGGTGCAGCCCCGTGGGATGTGATTGACCACAGCCAAAGCAATGACTGAATCGTGCTGCATAGCACTCTTGAATGGATAGTTCGTTCATATTTCTGTGATGCTATTATTGATATTCAATTTGTGGTATATTGCAGAGCTATTCTTAACCCCCAAAATACATCTATAAGTTTTCAATGAAAGGTTCTGATGTTTTAATTCATTTATCTATACCTTTTATTTCAAACATCTGAACCTTTCTGTGAGCGCCGCCTTAAAGGTCCTTTGATAACTGCTCTGCCTTGGCCGCCATGCGGTAGTTGATAAGCGGGCGGGCATACATGGATAGCATGATGCGGCGTAGAAATGGCTCATTCTCTTCCGATAGGTTGGCTAAAGCAACACGTTGTGCGAGATAGTCTTCAAAGTCATTCCGCTCCTGACCGCTATACTGTCCCTCGCCATAATTGTAGCAGGAGGCCTGAAGGAGGTCTTCGGCGATGAAATTATTAGGATAAAGGCGATAGTGCGTATGTATCTGACGGTCAATATAGCCTGCTATGGTGCGGTAAAGTTCGTTGGCGGATAGATTATCGCATGTGCCGGTATTAAGGAATGTGTTTACCGGAGTTCCAATGGTAAAGTGTACACGTCCCTTTTGCCCGAGTAGCCCCTGTCGCATACTGATCATATCTTCATTCTTGCTCTTGGTGTAGCTTCCTGTGGTGGCACGTGCTAAAAGCTCCTTTGCCTTGAGGTAATCACACGGATCAAACTCATAGCTTATCGACACCGGTACTAAGTTGAGGGTTCTTAATCGCTCTACGGGTGCGCCTTCTCCTCCCAGGGTCATCATCTTTAGGATAGCCGGCTGTGTGGTATCTTCGTTATCTTTAGCGCGTCCTTCACGCTGCGCAATCCAAAAGGAGGCCTTATCTACAGAAATGGATTGGGCTAAGAAATAGGAAAATGCCGTGGCAGAGGTCAAGAATGCTTTGGGCGATAGGCTCCGCTCTACAATGGCAGAGTCAGCTAAACGCACAACATGCCGTATCCAGGGGCGAAGCAATAGATTGTCGCCTATGGCCACACGTGGCATCCGATAGTTTGCCTCTTTCAAAAGAAGATTGAGAAAGGCTGAATCCAAGATGATGTCTCGGTGGTTGGTGATAAAGGTCGCCGGTACATCGCCTCCCATTCTTTTCTTCCCGCTCAGATCCACTGAGAAGGCAGTTTGCTTAGCGATAGCCTGTAGCACAGGAGCAACAATTTCAAACTTAAAGGAGTAGATGGATTGAATAGAGGGCAGCTTCTTAAGCAGAGCCTCTCCCAGAGGAGGAAAAAGCCCTTTCATAAGCTGATTAAACTCGTCATCTGACAAAAGTGTACGAACGATCTCCGGCACTTCTTCATCCCTATAGGGACGGATACGCTCTAAGGTTGTGTGGTCGTAATCGATACAGCTCATAATGGTATGCTATCTTTGATGATGGTGTATAATATATTACCTAAGTCCCTTCCGGCAGCAGCTACCTGCTGAGGAATAAAGCTTGCTTCGGTCATCCCCGGAGTCGTATTGACTTCAATAAGCGTTGGTTCACCCGATGCGGATATAATGTAATCTATGCGAATGATACCGTGCGCATCTATTTTACGAGCGACGGAGCGGGTTATACGCTGCACCTCCTCAGCTATCTCAGGATTGATCTGTGCGGGTGTTATTTCACGGCTGGCACCATGATACTTTGCATTGTAGTCAAAGAATGTATTTGCCGGTACTTCCACTTCGCTAAGCGGAAGCGTATACAGCGAGTCGCGCAATACAACGCAACCGCACGTTACTTCCCGACCGGCTACAAACTGCTCTACCAGTACGGTATGGTCTGCGGTAAAGGCTAATTCAATGGCTTTTACAAGGTCTTCCTCTTTTGTTACTTTGGTGGTTGCTATGCTGGATCCTCCCGAATTTGGTTTTACAAAAAGCGGTAAGCCATATTGCGCCACTATATCCTTGGCCATTACTTGCTCCCCTTTTTCAATCCGAAGGCCTTGTGTGGTGCGAATACCTACACTGCTGAGGTAGCGGTTGCAATGAAATTTATTAAAGGTGAGGGACTCTGTGAATACCCCTCCGGTGTTATAGGGAATACCCAGTAGGTCAAAGTACCCTTGAAGCAGACCATTTTCTCCGGGAGTGCCATGTATGGTTATAAAAGCATAGTCGAAATGCAGCTTTTCTCCCGTCGAACGCAGTGCGGAAAAGTCATTTTTGTCTATGGGATACTGCTTATCCTCTTCAGAGAGTACCCATTCCTTGCGGTCAATTACCACTAAGTGTGGGGTAATATGCGGTTGTTTGCTGAGCCGCTGCATGATGGTGCCGGCACTTAGTAGAGAGATGGAGCGCTCTCCTGAGTATCCACCGGCCACGACAGCTATATGAAATGTGTCGTTTGTCATATTTTAAGAGTTAATTGGGTATAATTGCGCCATGCATCTATCATGGAAGCCATGTCGGTAGGTATAGGGCAGTCGAACTGCATCCACTCATGTGTTGTCGGATGGGTAAAGCCCAATGTGGCAGCATGTAAGGCTTGCCGCGGACATAGCTGCATGGCATTATGTGCAAATTGCAAATAAGAGGAGGTAGGTCTTCCCCTAAGTATCTTATCCCCTCCGTAGCGTTCGTCGCAAAGTAGAGGATGATTGATGTGCTTGAAGTGAGCTCTAATCTGATGAGTACGCCCCGTTTCAAGACGGCAGGCTACTAAAGTGACGAAAGAAAGTGATTCTATCGTCCGATAGTGTGTGATAGCCGCTTTGCCTTCTGCACTTCCCGGAGGAAAAACAGCCATACGTGTCCGCTCTTTTGGGTCACGGCCAATATTGCCTTCAATAGTACCTTCTGTCGGTTCGGGGCGACCCCATACTAAAGCGTAGTAGGTGCGTTCTGTCGTTTTATCGAAGAATTGCCGTGCTAAGTAGGTCTTTGCTTCCAGCTTCTTTGCCACCAGTAGTAAGCCGCTTGTGTCTTTGTCGATACGATGTACTAAGCCTACATTGGGGTCATTAGGATCATAGCCCTTTAAGTCTCTCCAGTAGTAGGCAAGTGCATTGACCAAAGTGCCTGTGAAGTTGCCATTTCCGGGATGTACAACCATACCTGCCGGCTTATTTACCACCATGAGATCATCGTCCTCGTAGACGACCTCAATGGGTATGTTCTCTGCCACAATACCATGCTCATGGGGAGGACGTGCTAAACGTAGGGTAATTATGTCGCCCGGCTTGACCTTGTAGTTACTTTTGACCGGTGCTTCTCCGACAAAGATAGCCCCAGCATCGGCTGCTAAGCTAATGCGATTGCGAGAAGCATGCTCCATCTTATCCGCTAAGAACTTATCAATGCGGAGCGGAGCTTGCCCTTTATCTACAATTAATCGGTAGTGTTCGTAGAGTTCCCCGGAGGTTATGCCCTCTTCCTCCTCTTGATCGAGCGAAAAATCCTCATCGGGTAGATCGTCAAAGGGAGCAAAATCTTCGTCACCACCAGGTTTCATCGCCACTAAGCTTCTCTTTGTTTTTGTCCGTTGTAAGCGTGTCTTCTTCCAATGTAGGGAAGGAAGGGGCTGCCGGTAGTGTATTCAAATCTACACTTAAGGAGGTGGAGTCTACAGCCTTTGAAATATTATTGGTCGTTACGATGAGCGTAAGCGGTGTAGAGATATCTACACGTTGTCCGGGGCTCAGCACTTGTCCGGCGGAATTGGCTACTCCTTGCGTAAGGTTATCATACTCACCCGCAATATACTTTACATAGAGTTGTGTAAAACCTAAGCCTTGAAGCGTCGCTTCAGCCTGACGTAATGACATATCCGATAAGCTCGGAATAACTACTTGTGGACGCTGATTGGAGTTAATCACTATGAACATGGTGCGATTAGGCTTTACTCGGCTGCCCACTTTGGGCTGTATGTCCTGCACGCTACCCGGAAGCGCATCTTTAGTGTAAATAGAGTCAATTATTTCATAAGCCAAATGTTGCTTCTTCAACATGCTCTGAGCCTCTTCAATAGGTCTACCCAGCACATCGGGTACTACGGTTGATTTGCCGTGTAGGGTGTACACGTCCAGTAGTATCAATGCAACTACAATAATCACTATCGATAGAAGTACCATGAGAGCGATATGGGTCAAAAGTAATCGGACAGAGGTCCGATGCCTCCCTTCCCCACTTTCTTTCTTTTCCGCCATACGTAATTGACCTTTTCCTAATCTGTAGTCAAAGATACAAAGAATAATGTATTGCATACAAAATAGTGAGTGGTGATGCCCATCAATCTTTTACGCTCTGCTTTTGTATTACTATCTTTGTAGTATATCATTCTAATGCCTTGGAAAAGATGAATGAAGACAATGGGTGCGTAGCTGCCCCTCAGTATAAAAAGGTGAGAGTATATAACCAGAGTGTCCTATATGAATAATACATATTGTGTGATCATGAGCGGTGGGGTTGGTAGCCGCTTTTGGCCCGTCAGCAGGGAAAGTAAACCCAAGCAGTTTCTTGACTTTTTTGGGTGTGGTAAGACGCTTCTTCAGCGTACTTTTGATCGTTTCGCCCGCTTTATCCCCACTGAGAATATTATTGTGGTGACCAATGATCAATATGCAGAGGAAACGCTCAGAGAGTTGCCCCTACTAAGCCCCGATAACCTACTATTGGAGCCGGTCAGACGTAATACAGCACCTGCTATTACTTTTGCTGCACTGCATATTGCCTCACGTTGCCCCAATGCAACGATCTTTGTTACGCCCAGCGATCATATGATATTGGATGAAGATCGTTTCGAAGAGTTGGCTCAAAAGGCTCTGGTTTTTGCACAACGCAACGACTTCTTAATCACGATAGGGGTAGTCGCTTCCCATCCTGAAACCGGATATGGCTACATACAGTGGAGTGAGGAGACGATAGAGGGCTTCCATAAAGTGAAAGTTTTCACCGAGAAACCCAGTAGGGAGATGGCTGAACTATTCATTAAAAGCGGAGACTTTCTTTGGAATAGCGGCATGTTTGTATGGAATGTGCCTACTATACTCTATGCTGTGCAGTGCCATCTACCGGATGTCTATAATGCCCTTGCTGTAAAGGATGCCCCCTATGGAAAACCGGAAGAGCGTGCTTTCATTGAGGAGCGCTTTGCGTACTCTCCGGGTATCTCAATTGACTACGGGGTAATGGAGAAGGCCAACAACGTACTGGTGCTGCCGGGTGACTTCGGATGGGCAGATCTGGGTACGTGGGGCAGTGTGTATGATTTTGCAGAAAAGGATAGCAAGGGCAATGCAGCACCTATTACCCACGCAGTTTTCTATGAAGCCGAGGGCAACTTAGTCACGCTGTCCGATGAAAAGCGCATTGCAATTGTACAGGGCATCTCTGATTGTATTATAGCTGAGCACGACAATGTGCTGATGATATGCAAGAAAGACCAAGAGCAGCGTATCAAAACCTTTATGGCTGATAGCGAGTTGCGCTTTGGTAACGAGTATATTTAGCGCGCCTACTAAGCTGTGAAGCATCTGCCCGAGGAGATTCTACAGCAAATTTGGGAGCAACGAGCTTACCGAAAGTTGCTGTTTGAGCCTATCAAAGATCGGAGTGGGGCAATGGTTTACCCTGAAGTTTTGCATCCCGGTGTGCGAAATAGGGATGCCGGTCCCGACTTTTTTGCTGCCAAAATGCGTATCGGTAAGTTGATCCATACCGGGAATGTGGAGTTGCATTATGCAGCCTCTGAATGGAAGTTGCATGCACACGATACAGATCCGGCTTACGACAATGTAATCCTCCATGTGGTAGTGGAGGATGATATGCCGATAATGCATCGTACTACAGGTAAACCGATTCTCACGTGTCGTATGGTTCTACCTGAGGATTGCTCTCTTTTTGAGCAAAACAGAGAAGGGGTTACCCGCTTGGGGAATCTCTTAGAGGATTGGGAAAAGCAAAGTGAAACGCTTTATCGGCAACGTCTCTCGGCACAAGTAGACTCGCTTCGGGAAAGACTCCACTCAAAGTCGATCAATGAAGATGAGGGGGCACTCATTAGGTTGATGTTGCTTCGCTATCTGGGAGCGAGGGTTAATAACGAAGCTTTTGAACAGATTGCACGTGTATTACCCCTTCGTGTAGTCCGCAAACATACCGACCATCTGGATCAATTAGAGGCTTTATACTTCGGTACGGCCGGGTTGCTTAATCCTGCCCCTGAGGATGAGTATATGAGGCACCTGCAAGAGGAGTGGAATTTCCTTAGAGCTAAGTATGGCTTGATGTGTATTTGTGGAGCGGTGAGGAAGTTTCGCTTACGACCTGTGGCGTTTCCCCATCGTCGTTTGGCACACATGGCAAAGCTTCACTATGAGCATCCCTCTATTGAGCAGCAAATAGCTGCGGTGCAAACACTTGATGAGGTGCAAAGTATCTTGGCAGTGGCGCCAAGTGAGTATTGGCAGTACCACTATGATTTTGGTAAAGTTACCGATAAACCTCTGGGATCTATAAGTCGGGATACAGCGAATGTAATAATACTCAATGTGGTGCTTCCCTATCTCACTTACCTTTCTATAGTAAATGATTTGGGTCCGGCACGCAAAGAGGCCATTATTGCCATAGCCCGCTCGCTTCCTCCGGAGAAAAATAGTGTAGTAGAGGCCGCCCGTAATGAGGGGCTGCCCATTCGTAATGCTTTGGAGAGTCAGGCTCTACTACAGAAAGCAACGTTGAAATCGGAGTAATTGAAATTTATTCTTTGGCCGTGCTGCGTTACTAAACTAATGCGGTGCGGCTCTTCTTTGGGTATGGGAAAAGACACGCTCATACCTACTCAATAGAGCATTGGAAAGCCTTCGGGAGAAGATTCTGATGTTTCATCTAAAAGTTATAGATGTTTCGTTTGAAAGGATTCTGATATTTTAAGTGAAAGATACGGATGTTTTCCGTTGTGTCTTTTGTAAATAGAAAAGAGACAGCCGCCTGCGATTGCAAACGGCTGTCCGAAAAGTTTATTTATGCTGCTCTTTTGCAGCCGAGCTTTGATGTTTTACTTGATGAATCGATAGCTTGCACCTGCTATGCGTACTACGTACACACCCTCAGTGAGGGAGCTTACGTCAATGCGTTGTGATGTAGTGGCGATCAATTCACGGCCATTGAGATCATAGATAGCGATCGGGGTATTGAGCTCTACACCGCTAATGAGGAGCAGAGTACCATTATCGGTAAGGCGAACAGCTATATGGCCAGCCGCTATGGCATCAATACCATTATAGATTACCATACCTACTTTGGTGTCTTTGGTTACCTTAAGTATATAAGTATCCTGATCCTTTGTATTGGCTACGGGTGCATCATCTACTGTCCAGCTTTCTACTGCGTATTTAGAGTTGCCCTTGGTATAAGTGAATACAACTTCTTTGTCTTTAGCTACAGGCGTTCCACTGGCATAAGCAGCACCATCCACCTTTACGGTAACCTTGTCGGCTACCTCATCGGGGAAGCTATAGGTGACCTTATACATAGTGGCACTCTGCTCTATCACGGCAGAGATTGCTACATTGCCGGCAACAGTGTATTCAACTTCAGCATTTCCTTCGTCATCTACTTCAAGTGTGCCATCAGCTGCTGTATAGGTTTTGTCGCCAATGGTAACAGATTTTACCTTATAACCTTCATCGGCAAAAACCTTTACATATACTACATCCTCTTCTTTTACATCATAAGCGCCATCTGTTGCTTCCAAATCGTTACCATCTGCATCCTTGAGTTGGATAAGACCATTCTTGGGCTGTGTGACAGTGATCTTGTAAGAGGCGAGTGTCTTAGCTTCATATTCGAGGCTAATAGTCATAGTGCCTGCAACTGCTACAAAATCTTTTACGTAGACTCCGCTCTCGTCTTTGTCTGATTCGTTAAGAGGAATACGTTCGGTAGTAGGAGTTCCGTCCTCCTTGTAGGCTACCTTGAACGCAAGCAGATTATAGGATCCGTTCTTTATGCGCGCTCCTAATAATAGTTGAGTGCCAACCGGTACGGTATCTTCATTGTAAAGCTTCTGAAGACCATTGTCTTCTTTCTGATAGACCATTAGTTCAATGTCGCCCTCTTCATACTCTTCTTGGAATAAAATCTGTCCGTCCGTATCGCTCTTTTTCTTTTCGAAGCTTGCAACAACACTTTTTTGTGGTTTCTGTATATCCACAGTTATCTCACCACTTCCGTCTTCTCCCAGAGTTAAATCTTTGGCTAAGTATGTTGTAAAGTCATCTTCAATACAGTAGAGTACACTCTGACTATCGGGAATCGCCTTTACCGTTACTTTGCCGTAGGGTATGTCTATGGTTGTGTCTTTTGTAATGGGTTCACCGATTTGTTTCCCGTTTGCACTAAGGATAACGGTTCCATTGCCTCCAAACCAGTCGGGAATCGTAACAGCCAACTTAGCCATCTGAACCGGCTCTTCCTTTTTCTTGATAACCAGTGTATTACTATAAAGGATGTCTCTATTAGTTGAGTTATAGGAGATGGCGGGGAATAGTGCATTTTCTATAGAAACAAAGACTTTAATTTCCTCTTCGTTTTCGGCAAAAGCTTCATCTTTGAAAGTAGTAACTCCATTCTCAATCGTATAAGCTTCCGTGGGGACAGGCTTTAGCTCTTTATCAGTTACGCTTCCGAAATACCACACAAACTTAGTTGCTACAGGATCACCGGTGCCAAACTGAGGTGCAATGCTGCTCATGTAGCTGAGGTCTACTTTTCTTCCTTTTACCACTTCGGGAGCCAAATGGGCACCAAGCTGCTGGATATTAAAGGGCGAACCATAGGGCCTTGTGTATGTTACCTCGGGATTCTTCTGAGGAAGTTGTTCAATGGTCATATAGTTCCCATTCAAATCAACGGCAACCAATTTTTTACTATTGGTAAGTGTATTGAGATTCTTCCCATGAAGGATGTCATTTAAGCCAAGCTCTATGGAAGTGAGGTTAGGCATTCCGCCTTCAGGTGCAATGACCTTGTCAATTTTCTGGTTGCTAATACTCAATTTCTCCAATTTGGGGAAAAGACCCAAGTCAAAAACTTCCCAGTGGGCAGATGTGGTCGGTAGCCAGGTCGAGAAGTCTAAAGCGGACTCTATGGTTAACTCAGTCAACTCAGGCATAGAGGCTAACTGCGCTTTACTACCTAAATTGTACAGTCTTAGAACTTTTAGCTTGGGACATTTTGAAAAGTCCGTTTTACTATCCTTGAAGTTGGCATTGTAACCGGCATCAAAGGTCTCAAGCTTAGAAGCCATAATCGTACCGATCCCGGAAAAGTTTTTTTCTGAATAGCTTGTTCCGAAGTAAAGTAAGTGAGTGGCGTCTATCTTAACAATACGAGGCTCATCAGAAACTGACTTAAAAGTATGTTTAATACGAGTTCTTGCTCCTGTGTAAATGGGAGTTTTTGTCTCAATAGGAGAGCCGTCCCCCCAGTCAATGATAAGCGGATTCATCTCCTCCGTCTCAACCTCAACACTGAAACTGCTTGCCTTAGGGGCAACGATTAATTCAGCGTACTCAGTGGTGCTAATAGATGGATCCTGAGCTACTAATGCACAGGTAGCTATCAGCATCACGCCGAAAGTAAGTAATAGTCGTCTCATAAATTATTCTGTTATATTATCTTATCCTAATTTTTGTCTAATCCTCTTTTGCTAAAAATACGATGTTCTACGTGATGCGACGTATCTTTTGCTCTTTACAAGGATATATTTCTCTGCTATCTATTAGCAAATATAGCTTTTTTAATTGAACGCAAGCTGTTAATTTGTGAGAAATACAAAAGTTTTCCGGGGAGTGTGTTGTAGATACCATAAAAGAGGCAGCCGCACGCATTTAGATAAGATGCGGCGGCTGCCTGTAGGTATTAGTTAAGAAGCGTGTAGCTCTACTTCATAAAGCGCAGTCTAACCTGCTCGGTACTTACTATGTAGTTGCCATTAGGCAGGTTACTTACATCAATTTGATGCAGTTGGGTAGCGATTAGCTCTCGGCCTTGTAAGTCGTAGATACGTACAAAAGCTGCTTCCGGTAGTCCTTTGACCTCAAGTGTATTCCCATTGTCTAAGAGGCATACACTGATCAAATCTGTGGTTACGGTAGCTGCTTCATTGAAGATCTTCACACTCACCTCGCTATCCTTCGTTACATTTAGCACGTAGATGCTTTGGCCCTTAGTGTTTGCTACTTCTTTGCCATCCAAAACCCAGCTTTCAATGTCCCATTTGTTGTTTCCCTTTGTGTAGGTGAATACAACATCTGTACCCTCGTCTACAAGAGTACCGCTTGCGAGATCCTTATTATTTGCCTTTACGGTAATATAGGATGCTATCTGATCGGGGAAGCTATAGGTTACTTTATGCTGCGGTAATGGAATAGCCTGGAATAGGGCACTAATGGTAGTTGGTTCGTTGATAATGATCCCTTCTAATACAGCGACGCCAAATCCATTGCGGGGTAGCTCATCCCCTTGGTATACCTTGCTGCCTATCGTAATAGAAACTACCTCAAAGCCACCCTCTTTGGGCATAGCTCTTACGGTAATGGCACTACCTACGGCTACTTCAGCTCCATCATTAAGGAAAGTCCCCTCTTGCTCTACCTCAATAGTTCCGTTTTCACTTGGTAAAATGGTCAATTTAGCCTTTTTGGGTGCGGGTAAATCGTAGAATAGTTCAATCTTGACGGGGTATTCATCCATAGTCCACTGCTTGACATAGGAGCCGTCCACCAAGTCGTAGTCAGAGAAGTAGAGTACATCTGATATTGGACCGACATCATCACTCCAAGAGATCTTAAAGCTCTTTAGTTTGTAATCTCCCTTGAGTACAGTTGCTTTCAGCTTAAGCTTTGTTTTCTTTTCTACCAAGCTCCCGCTTTCAATTACGGTGCCATCCTCTTGGCTTACACTAACTGCTATATCGCCATTCTCGTAGCTCTTGGTATAGGTTACACTTTGGCCGGTTGGCGTAGGTGCAATCTTCTTAACGGTAACGGGGAGTGTTGCGAGGGATCCGGTCATCCCAATTCCGGGGAACAGTGAATTAGTTAGCTTAGCAAATACCTCCATTTCCTCTTTTCCTTCGGGGAAAGCCTTTGCATCGAATGTGGTTATACCATTAGTGATGGTATAGTTTTCTTCAGGAATAGCGGCTTTAGTATCGGCTCTGAACCATGAAATCTTACTATCGGTAGTCGTATTGGCATAAGGGTCGGGGATCCCCATCATGCAGCTGAGGTCTACTTGGTTGTCTTTTACCCATTCCTTTTGAATGATGTAGTTTTTTTGATTGATCTTATAGGTCGTGTTGTAGTCGTAATCATAATAGCTTACAGCCGGATTCTTTACAGGTAGATCATTGAATCCTAAATAATTGCCGCTTACATCAATATCAGTGAGGTCTTTATTAGCGGTAATCGTACTCAGATTCTCTGCTCGCATCAGTTCGTTTTGCTCCAATGAGAGAGAGGTCAAGTTAGGCATAGGCTGGCTTGGCAGGATTATCTTGTCTATCTTTTGACTGGTGATACGCAGGTCCGTGAGGCTGGTTAAAGTACTTGCAGATAAATCCAATACAGGGACATTAAGTTGCGCATAGAGCTTGCTCTTCTTGTCGAAGTAAGAGCGTATAGCTATTCTCTTTAGATTTGTTAGTCCGTCCAGCTTGGGCACTATAGAGGTATTCTGAATAGAAAGGTACTCTAACTTTGGGCAATGGGTGAAGTCTAATTCTTTGGAGTCGTTTAGCGTAAAGGATGAAAGTCCCATGTCAAACTCCTTTAGCTCAGGCGCAAAGAACTTGCCGATGCCGGATAGGTTTTTACTATTCCAATTAAGTTTAAGAGCCGAAAGATCCGTAGCATCTATTTTTACAATCAATCCGTGTGCAGTAGCAGTGCTGTACGTATGATTGATGTTTGTGCCGTAATAAGAGGATAGACTGGGGATAGACTCCGTCTTCCCGTCGCCCCAATCCACGATAATGGGCTTCTTATCGTTGTTCTGTACGGAGCAAGAAAACTCTGTAGAGCCCTCTGCTACAATTAATTCTACATAATTCGTTGTGCTTACGGATACTTCTTGTGCAAAAAGTGTCCCTACACAAAGCGGAATCATGCAAAGCATGAGTAATAGTCGCTTCATAGATTTGCTATTTGGTTATTTTGTTAAACTGTCTTTTTCCTGTATGCGCACTTTAGCGCAATCATTTTTATAAAAAAGTGAGTAGCTATCTACAAACCGAGACAAATATACTTATTTATTTCTTTCTTATTGCTCATCTATGGAATAAAGCGGTTGATTCATTCCTATGGGCAACCCGAAAGATGAGTGGCAAAAAAAGATCAGAACTTTTCATTCAAAACATCTGAACCTTTTGAATGAAACATCTATACCTTTTAGATGAAACATCAGAACCTTTTTTCAAAGGGCTTTTAGGGGAATGAGCGCTATATACTTTCAGCCTTTGAAAAGGGATCCTTTGCGCCATGAATAAGTCGTAGCTACCGGCTGTCGGAGCGCGAAGCGATAAAGTTGGAATGAAAAGGCTAATTTTGCCATACAGATGGGAGAAACAAGACGAAAAAGTATTTCATTGACCACACCGGTCGAGTGGAATGGAGTGACATCAAGCAGCTATTTGCGCTATGGAGCACAACTCATGTCGCTGGGCAGCTGCTTTAGTGATGCAATGGCACACAAACTGTACAGCTTGGGGTTCTCTATATTAGTCAATCCCTACGGCACACTGTACAATCCTCTCTCCATAGCCCGTGCCTTGGACGATATAGCTTCTCCCGAACGCTTCTATACAGCGGATGATTTGCTATACACAGATGGACGTTGGGTTAGTCTTATGCATCACTCCTCTTTGAGTGATGTGCGGCAAGAGCTTCTTCTGGATAGACTAAACGATGCCCTGCAAGAGGCGCGTAGCTGCCTTGCTGATGCCCATTGGCTGGTGCTTACATTCGGCTCATCCTACTACTATCAATGGAAAGAGAGTGGTGCTGTGGTGGCTAACTGTCATCGTATCCCTGCCGATCAATTTATACGTCGCTTGGCTTCTGTGGAGGAGATGTACAATGCGCTTACCCCGGTGCTGGATAAGCTATTGGCTATGAATCCTACACTGCAGGTGCTGCTCTCCATAAGTCCTATACGCTACATGGCTTATGGGGCGGCGGGCAATGCAAGCAGTAAGGCACGCTTGGTACTCTTGAGAGAGCTGTTGGAGGAGCGGTACGGAGAGCGGTTGCTATACTTTCCTGCGTATGAGATTGTATTAGATGAACTACGCGATTACCGCTTTTATGCAGAAGATATGGTACACCCTTCGGAAGTGGCCATCCAAATACTATTTGAGCGGCTTATGTCGGGTTGGCTTGATCCAAAGGATTATACTGCATTGCAAAAAGCAGAGGCCTTTCAGCGATTGGTACTCCATAGACCCAAAGATAAGGCACTGCATCTTGCCCGTATCAATGAGGCGGCAGACAGGCTGAGTAGAGACTATCCGCAGATAGCGGTAGAGCAAATAATGGAAATTTAGAAAGCGGCAGACAGGCGAATATTGAGTTGTCGTCGCGTAAGATAGTTGGGTACGGCAAAGACGTGATTATTGGCGTCCGTAACCCAGTAGTACCCACTTACATTCGCATTGTCAAATAGGTTGAATAGATCTACCGATGCCTCTATGTACTTGAATATATCCCACGAAGAGGCTCGTCTGGCACGCTCGCGATCAAAGAATCGATAGGTGAGCCCCACATCCACACGCATATAGGGTTTCCCTGTGAAAGTGGGTAATTCGAAGCCCTCTGCGGGCTTAAACTGTGGCAAGCCACCGGAAAGAAGTCCTCGTAGGCTGAGGCTAATAGGCTTAAAATTAGGGAAATAGTCGCGAAAGAATAGAGAAAGATTATACGAAGGTGCATTAGGCAGCTTCATATGTCCCACTCCGGGTAAGCTCTGTCGACTGTGAAGCAAAGAGGCTGTAATCCAGGAGTCTACACCCGGCACAAACTCTCCGAATAGCTTCATGTCTACACCGGCTACATACCCATTGGCCGGATTCATTCCCATATAGCGGATTTTTACGTTATCCACTCGGTAGGGGTTCAGATGAAAAAGGTATTTGAAGTAAACCTCCCCGGTGAGCTTAAAGGGACGACCGGCAGCTCGGAAAGAGTAATCCGCACCACTAACAAAGTGTATGGAGCCTTGCGACTTTATTTTGTGGTTGAGTGCTACGTAGTTGTTGCCGTTTTCATCCGGTTCAATGGTGCGTAGCTCCTTGTAATAGGGGGCTTGATAATAGAGTCCGGCAGCTAATCGAACTAATAGATTGGGGGCACGCTTAGGGTGGTAAGAGGCAACGAAGCGGGGACTTACGATCAACTCCTTATTGAAAGACCACCAAGAGGCTCTGAGACCCGGAACCAAATGCCATTGCCCTATTTTAAGCTCGTCTTGTACAAAAAGCGAAGCACGTAAGGATTGAATGCGTTGGGCTGAGTATAGATTGTAGAGCATCTCAATACGGTCTTCATAATGAGGTTGGTTAAAGCCTGCAGAATCAAGTAGAGTCCACTCGGAAATACGGTCGCTGACCCATTCTCCCCGTATATCTGCACCGGCACGCAGCGTGTGCCGCTCATTGAGAATATAGGTCAGTCGATAGGAAGTAGTCAGCAGGTGCGACTGAAGGGTATTGCGCGCATGCTCCAAATTGCTCCCCGTAGCTAAGGCAGATAGGGACACATCCCCCGGAAGATCCCGATCACTCTCGGATACGTCGCTTTGCAGAAAGTAGCTTCCTTCAATATCATAACGCTCTCGCTCCCTACTACCGAAGTAAGCTACACTAAGTGTGTGGCGAATGGATTCGTTTTGCGTGTAAGCAGCGGTGAGCGCCCCAAAGGTAGAAAGAAAGTTATCCCGCTCTTGACCATCGAAGTAGATGCGCACCTTCTTCAGATTGCTCATCGTGCCAAAGACGGTTTCGCGCGTTTGAGGAATAAACGTGTAG
Source organism: Porphyromonas miyakawae (assembly GCF_045865415.1). Classification (NCBI taxonomy): domain Bacteria; kingdom Pseudomonadati; phylum Bacteroidota; class Bacteroidia; order Bacteroidales; family Porphyromonadaceae; genus Porphyromonas; species Porphyromonas miyakawae. The sequence goes on along the minus strand of NZ_BAAFSF010000004.1, from coordinate 325,045 downwards.
TCCGTGAGCGAGACATTCGCCAAAAGAGAGAGTTGCCAGCGAGAAGAGATGCGCTGCACCATATAGGTTTGAGCATCGAAATAGATAGGCCTATACTCTCCTTTTGTCTCTAAAGAAGAGAGCATATTGCGCCCATCTTTGAACCTAATGCCCGTTACTTGAGAAAATCCCCCCCGACGAGAGCCTATATATACATTATCCCCTTGTAACCCTACATCTACAGCAGCTTCAAATTGATTAGGACGCTTATATCGTATATCCAAAACGCTCGACATTTTGTCCCCAAACTCAGCGGTAAACCCTCCGGCAGAGAAGTTAACTCGCTCCGTCATATGCGGATGAACAAAGCTCAACCCCTCTTGTTGTGCCGAGCGCACCAGTAAGGGTCGCGCCACCTCCATGCCATTTACGTACACCATGTTCTCATCGTAGCTGCCACCGCGCACGCTATACTGGCTGCTTAGCTCATTGTTTTGCGTGACCCCTGCATAAGTGGCGACCAATGCCTCTACACCGGCTACCGGAGCGGCTGTAATGAGTATGTGCTCCGGCTTGATCTGTTCCATTACATTCTTCTGTTGCGCTGCTGCGGTAACCGTAACGCCTTGCAGCGCAATAGCATCATCAGGAAGTGATACATCTATACGAAGTGAGTCGTGAATACCGTTAGGGAAAGTTTTCGTTACAGTTCGATAGCCGATAGCACTAAAAAGAATGGCTACAGAATCCTTAACCGGTGCTGACGTAAAGCTATAGCGCCCTTGAAGATCAGTAGCTGCGCCTACGGCACGCCCCGATAACTTTACATTGGCAAAGGGTATCGGTGCTCCATCTCTATCCTTAACTATGCCACGAATACGTACTTGCTGCGCTATACCTCCCAATGGAAAACATAGGAGAAACAGCACAGCCAGGAGGAAAATAAGTACCGAACGGCTCTGACTTGTATCCATATCGCAAAAGTAGGTATTTCAGCTCATTCCGGATGCCTAAAAGAGCCTTTATCCTTACCTTTGCAGTGCAATTAATGAGGAAAAAGAGATATGAAAAAAAGAATTACTCAATTACTATTTGCCTCCATTCTCCTTCTGCTGCCCACGTTAGCCGTGTATGCAGGCAATGATGAGGGGCATCTGCTCACCCTCACCTATGATAAGGCCATGTGCGAGGTATCTGTAGAGGGTTTCCAGCGAGTTTATCAGAGTGGAGACCGTATCAGTGACGGGGCTTATGTATTGCTGCTTGTGAAACCATTAGATGGATACGTAATGGATGAGGCAACTTACAACGGTACCCCTATTCACTTTGAGCGCTATTCATTTGATAAGGAGGGCAAAACGCTGTCAGCCTATTTTACCGTGCGTGAGGATGTAAATATTACCATTACGGCACATGCTATCCGATATGCCACGCTATCGTTGAAGTATGATGCAAGTAAAGGTTTGGCAGATGTCTATTTGCAAGACAAGCACTTTAAGGACGGCGATAAGATTCCTAAGGATGTAGAGATTGTACTTGACCTGATCCCTAATGAATCAAGCGAAGTAGAGAGCGTGCTTATCAATGAAAGAACGTATCATCCTGAAGATTTTAAGCAGAGTGTAATGTCTCCCGGCTCTATGTATCGTTTGGTATTAGTCGATGGCGATATGAATATAGTGGTGAATTTCAAGGCCAAAGGTGCGTCTGCCACTCTCTTGGAATGGAATGCAAAGGACCCAAAGGCTCCGATACAGCTCTATAATGCTGTAGGAGTGAAGCTATATGAGGGTTGTGCCGATGGCGTTTCTCTTGAAGCATTGCCTCAAGGTGTTTACTTTATCATGCAGCACGGAGCTGTGCACAAGCTAATACGATAAGTAGCTACTACTTAGCTTACCATGTGAAGAAGGGGTGCCTATGCGCCCCTTTTTCACTATGAGATGCGTGGAGGGTTTGAGCATTCTTTCGGCTCTGTCCTAACTGAGCGAGTGGGTTATAAAAGTCCTCTTGCTTAAACCTTCTGTGCCCCTAAAGCAAACGTCCGCTCGCCTCAGTGGAGGGGAACGGACGTTTTATTATATTCTCGTCTCTTCTTGAGACAACGGTACTTAGCGTATGCGCAGTGTCTTCCCTTGACGAATGGTGGTCTTAGGGGTAATCTTATTGATTTGACACAGCTTCTTCACCGATACTCCGGTCTTTTTAGAGATAGAACTCAGGGTATCTCCCTTGCGTATGCGGTACACTTCCGGCTTATGAGCAGCTTTTTTTGAGGAAGAGGCCTTCGTACGACGAGCCGAAGAGGCATAGCTACCACCGGCCTGAGCAGTTGATCCTCGTTTGAAGGTAAATATATCCCTCAGGGGTGCTCCATTAGCAAAGTCAATGATTTGAGTGGGATTGATATCAATTCCCATAAAGCGAAGCTCAAAGTGTAGGTGCGGTCCCGTGCTTAACCCGGTAGAGCCACCCAACCCAATAGCCTCTCCTGCACGCACAATATCGTTTTCGCGTACTAATTGACGGCTCATGTGTCCATAGACGGTCTCTAAGCCGTTGGGATGTCGTATAACTACATATTTGCCATATCCCTTATGTTCATAGTCTACGATACGTATTTTCCCATCGAAAGCTGCACGTACGGTATCGCCGGTAGTAAGGCCCATATCCACACCTCTGTGCATACGACGGAAGCGTCTTCTGTAGCCATAATGCGAAGTGAGTCGTATATTGCCGTCCAAAGGCATAACGAACCCATTACAATCGATTTCGTACGTGGCGGGTATCTCTGCAGTAGAGGTCCCGACAAAAGGGTTTACGTAGCGTCCCCAGCTGTTTTCTCCATACAGATCAATAGCCGGATATTCGAGACTTTCACGTAGAATGGCATCTTCAAGCTCTTGGTTTCGCTTGTTTCTTTTCTCATTAATCTGCTCAAGGATGCTTTTCCCATCTGCCATTAAAGGGGAAAAATTGGATGTCGTGTCAGCCTTATGAGAATGAATTTGTGCCACCGAATGGGGTGGAGATGAGGGGCGACTAGAAGCGAAAACCTCTTGTGGTGCTGACATTGCGCATATGGGCAAGCACAACAGTAGGGTTCCTCCTATTCTTTGGAGTCTTTTCTTCAACATTAGAATCATTCTTTACTCTTTGTTATTCAAGTCGCGGCTTTGAGAAGATTGCCAATATCCTCTCGAAACCTAACCGACCGCTAATGTACATAAATGATTTGAAACCGAATCATGGTGTCTTTAGTAAATTAATATTATTTAAGTGCATGACAATACAAATAGCTCAATACATATTGAATTTATATACATCTGTACGAATGTAGCCGGAGTTTGGGATGGTTGTATCGAATGGGCGCCTCCCTCCCGGTATATTTCTCTCTCTTCTGGATAGCCTTGTCGTATGGCTCGAAGAGGCGTGCAGTGGGTGCAAACTCCGGTAAGCGTAGATATAGGTGTAGAGGCCCCATCCAAAAGATACGGATGTTTTCATCAAAAGGTTCTGATGTTTCAAATGAAAGGTTCTGATGTTTCAAATGAAAGGTTCTGATGTTTCTGTAGAGCGATCTATACCTTTTTGATCATACAGAAAACTCACCCGAGAAAAGGGGGGATAACCCTTGACACCAACCAAAGGCGGATGGACTTATCCATAACCGTACCCTCTGACGATACCCGATTGGATATAGCCATCGGGCATATCCTATGCGAAGTCTACAGCAACGTGGACGAGAGCAAAGGATTTAGGGAGCTGAGGGTGCTTTTAGACCAAAAGATACTCGGCAGGTGGAGAGGAAGTGTATCCTATTCAATGACGCCTAACCCGTTTGGTGGCGGATATACCCACGAGACAAGCTACAATCCGACCGAGGTAAATAATTTGCGCTACACCCGATACGTATCAAGTGGCACGCACACGCTCAGTATCGTTATCTACTCGGAAGGAGCAGTGGCGGACATGAACATCAAAGCACCGAACGCACTGATAGAGAATGTCTCTATGAGGGGGTTTTACGATGCAGGCATACAGCAGAGTTTAATCTCCAAGAGTGGGGTTCGTTTCTTTGGCAGTGCAGATAGGTATATAGATGTGGACTACCGCATTTTTCCTCGCGGAGGTGGCGTTAACCCCTATTTGCTTCGTGTAAAGGGGAGCGCACGGATCGACCGCCTTCCGCCGGGAGGCAGACCGGGCAGCGCGATTTGTGTACGGAGATCAGTGGAGCGACTACGTGCCGAATGCATGCGGAGCGCATGAGAACTTTCGACTATCAATTCTGATGATTTGATAGAAAGATAGGGATGTTTTTTAGGGAGTAGGCAGTCTAAGAAAAGAATATATACCTAATTCGGGTCAAAGAGGAAAAATAATGCCGGCTATTTCCTACCTTTGTAGGCATAGAAGGAAAGCAAGAAAGATCAGAAGAAAGATGGCATCTTTATTGATTTTAGGAGGAGGAGAGAGTGGAGTTGGTGCTGCTCTTTTGGCACATGCAAAAGGAATTGATTGTGCAGTAAGTGATAGCGGCTCTTTGCCTGCTCCCTATCGGGCTGAGTTGGTTGCTGCCGGCATACCCTTTGAAGAGGGAGGGCATAGTGAGGCCTTTTTGTCTACAGCCGGAGAGGTAATCAAGAGCCCCGGCGTATCCCCTACAGCAAAGCCTATACAATACTTGGAAGCACGGCAGGTGCCTATTATCAGTGAAGTGGAATTCGCTTCTCGCTATCTACCTCAAGAGAATAAGATGATCGCCGTAACGGGAAGTAATGGGAAAACAACCACAGTAAGCTGGATTACCCATTTATTGAAACGCTCCGGCAGACGTGCTGTGGCTTGCGGAAATATAGGATTTTCGTTAGCGCGTGCCGTGTTGGACGGATCAGCCGAATACTATGTGGTCGAATTAAGTAGCTTCCAGTTAGAGGGGATTAAAGATTTTCATCCTTCTGTATCGCTTTTACTTAATGTAACACCGGATCACTTGGATCGCTATCAAGGAAAGATAGAGCTCTATGCAGCCGCTAAGATGCGAATTGCCATGAACCTAACTGCGAAGGATGACTTTATCTATTGGCGCGAGGATGAGTTAACCCCCAAGATGATCCCGGTAGGAGCTGCCTATCAGCGGCATAGCTTTTCGATAGAGGCCGCACACGAAGGAGCAGCAGCTTATCTTTCGTCTGATGGAAGCACGATTTGCTTTGCGGCAAATGAAGCACAGTCCGAATTGACTCTCCCTGTAAAGGACTTGGCCTTGCCCGGACGTCACAATATACTGAATGCAATGGCGGTTGGCTTGGCAGCACGTAGCTTATGCATAGAGCCTGAGGCTATCTTAGATGCTTTACGTCATTTCGAAAATGTACCTCACCGAATGGAGTGGGTGGCTGAGTACAAAGGCGTAGCCTATGTGAATGATAGTAAGGCTACCAATGTGGCAGCCGCCATTTATGCATTAGAGGCTCAAACTCGTCCTGTAGTGCTTATATTAGGGGGGACCGACAAGGGAAACGACTACAACGAGATATTGGATTTGGTGAAGGAGAAGTGTCGCTCGCTCCTCTTTTTGGGGGTGGATAATGCTAAGCTTCGGAAAGCATTTGACGGTGTACTGCCTTATCAGGAGGCAACCTCTATGCCGGAAGCTATAGCCAAATGTGCCGCAATGGCTCAGAAGGGCGATGTAGTGCTCCTCTCTCCCTGCTGTGCCAGCTTTGACCTATTCCACAACTATGAGGATCGCGGGGATCAATTCCGCAGTGATGTATTAGCAATGACAAAGCGTTGAGTGGAGGTATGGAAAAAGAGCAAAGTTATGGTTTTAGGAACCTATTTAGAGGCGATTTAGGGCTCTGGGGTATCTACTTCTTCTTTGTCCTTCTCTCTATTGTGGAGGGCTTCAGTGCTTCCGGGCAGGAAATATATAAGTCCGGTGACATGATGCCGATCGTGAAGCATATTCTCATTATAATAGGCTCTACTGTAATTGCTATCATCGCTTCGAGGATAAAGTGGAAGTATATAAAGAATATGCACTTTTGGCTTTATGGAATTGCCGTGCTGTTGGCTTTCCTCACCTTATTAATGGGGAAAACAACCAATGGCGCACAGCGTTGGATCAGAATAATGGGAATCAGTATACAGCCCTCTGAGATACTAAAGCTGGCCATTCTTTTCCTTGGAGCCTATTTTCTGGGCGCACCTATCCGGATGCCCAAGAAACAAGCGTTTTGGTTTTTTATAGTTTTTACGTTAATATCGGTCGCCTTGATTGTTTCGCAAAGCGGTTCTACCTCTGTGCTGATCGTACTCTTTGCTTGGACGCTCTGCTTTATATCCCTTCCCCCTCTAAAGCCTTTTTTGCAACTGACCGGTGTGGGTTTGGTCAGTGTGTTACTCCTCGTCCTTATCCTGCCTATGTTGCCCAATAGTATGATAGAGCATATGGGCCGCGCTAAGACGTGGATGGCTCGAGTGGAAAAAGATTACGGAGGCTTAACGAAAGAGGAATACTATGCGCTTTCTCCGAAAGAAAGAGATGACTTGAAGTATTGTATCACTGATGACAATTTACAAAAGAACTATGCCAAGATAGCTATCGCACGAGGCGGCACCTCGCCTATAGGTGTACTGCCCGGTAATAGTAGAGGACGAGATTATCTGCCCGAGTCAAAGAATGACTTTATTTATGCGATTATCATAGAGGAGTGGGGTCCTATTTTAGGTGTATTGGGCGTGCCTATTCTCTACCTCTTCTTCTTTTTCCGAATAGCTGCGTGGGGCAAACGAGCGCTCCTGAAGCAACAGCGGCTACTCCTATATGGCTTTGGCGTACTATTCACCGCTCAAGCTCTGCTGAATTTGGCAGTTGCATCGGGTTTACTGCCGGTCACCGGACAGACTCTTCCTCTAATTAGTAAGGGGGGCTCCTCTTATATCTGCATGGCTTTTGGATTTGGTTTGATGGTGGGGCTTACCCGTATTATAAAAGAAGAAAATGCCTTGCTTGCCAAGAAGAGAGAAATTGACGAGATGCAAGCGCAACAGCTCAAAACCACTAATCCGGAAGAAAACAATTTAACCCAATTATCCTAACTTATCATCATGAGTCAGACTACTTTGGAACGAATAATTATATCGGGAGGCGGTACAGGTGGACATATTTTCCCGGCTATATCTATTGCACAGGCTATTCGTGCACAATATCCCGAGTGTGAGATCCTCTTTGTAGGGGCTGAGGGTAAAATGGAGATGACACGCGTACCTCAAGCCGGATTCAATATTAAAGCCCTTCCGGTACGCGGACTTGATAGAAAGCACTTATGGCGCAATATCAGCGTATTGAGGAAGCTGCTCAAGTCACTTAAAATGGCAAAACGGATCATCCTTGACTTTAAGCCTCAAGCGGTAGTAGGTGTGGGCGGATATGCCTCTCTTCCTACGCTGCTTACCGCTCAAAATATGGGTATCCCCACAGTAATACAGGAGCAAAACAGCTTTGCAGGGAAAGCCAATAAGCGATTAGCGGATAGGGCAGCCTATATTGCTGTGGCCTATGAGGGCATGGAGCGATTCTTTCCGGCTGATAAAGTGCGCCTTACGGGCAATCCCGTTAGACCTGTCATCGAGGAGGGTAAGTTGCCGGAGCGCGAGGAAGCCGCCCGCTTAATGGGAATAGAGGATACATCGCTACCTATCCTCCTGTCAGTGGGAGGAAGCTTGGGTGCCAAAACACTGAACGATAGTATCGCAGCGGGATTAGAGCAGATAGCTGCTGCCGGGGTAGCTTTGATATGGCAAACCGGTAAAGGTTATTATGAAGAAGCAAAGAGCCACTATGAGGCATTGTCCGAGCCTCTTCGTAAAAATATAGTAGTCTTGCCTTTTGTGGAGCATATGGATTGGGCATACGGTGCAGCCGATTTGATGATTTCTCGCTCCGGAGCCTCTACGGTGTCTGAAATAGAGATCTTGGGTATGCCGGCTATCTTGGTGCCCTCTCCCAATGTAGCAGAAGATCATCAAACGCATAATGCTAAAGCTCTCTCTACACGTGGTGCAGCGGTGCTTGTAACAGATGCCGATGCACGGGCAACGCTGGTGAGTGAGGCGCTGAAGCTTATTGGCGATAAAGAGGCACTCGCCGCCATTTCGGCTGCGGCCAAGGAAATGGCGCTGCGCAATGCGCCTCAGAAAATAGTTAATTTGATAGAAGATGCCATAGCAAAGACTCATGACAATGAATAGCAGTAAGCAGTATACCAGGGTATATTTCATAGGTATCGGAGGTATCGGCATGAGTGCCCTGGCAAGAATATTTCATAAGCAGGGGCTTGATGTATCGGGTTATGACCTAACCCCTTCCCGTATTACGGAAGCACTCCAAGTAGAGGGTATATCAGTTCATTTTGAGGATAGGGGAGAAGAGCTTGTAGGCGAGAACTTTACTCCGGAAGATACAGTGGTTGTCTATACGCCGGCGGTACCCGACTCATTGGGAGAGCTGATCTATTTTAGAGAGCATGGCTTCAATGTAATCAAACGCTCTGAGGCATTGGCTTTAGCACTTAGTGGTTACAAGCAGGCAGCAGTGGCAGGTACGCATGGCAAAACTACTACTTCCACAATGCTTGCGCACATTATGCACAACTCTCACAAGGGCTGTTTCGCTGTACTGGGAGGTATCTCTGTCAATACCGGTACCAATGTAATCATAGAGGAAGATGCCGAGTGGGCAGTTACAGAGGCGGATGAATATGACCATAGCTTCCTCAAGCTGAGTCCTCAGATAGCTATTGTGACCTCAATTAGTCCGGATCACTTGGATATATATCACACGGCTGAGGGCTATCACAAAGGTTTTTTAGAGTTTATACAACGAATCGACCATTCGGGAGCGTTAATATATAAGAAGGGTGTTTTAGCACCTTCCGAGTTACCCGAGTGTACCTCCTATAGTTATTGTATAAATAGTGAGGCCGATATATATTCGGATGGAATACGCGTAGAGGATGAGGAGCTGCTCTTTGATTGGCATTTCCCGGCTATGGGGATACATATGGAGCGTGTGATACTGGCTACCCCTATAGAGGTGAATGTGGAGAATGCTACCGCTGCCATGGGGGCGGCTGTACTGGCAGGAGTTACACCCGATGAGTTGCGCGCTGCATTGCTCTCCTTTAAGGGTGTAAAACGCCGCTTTGAGGTGATACTTCACGATGATCGCTATGTACTGATAGATGACTATGCGCATCACCCGGAGGAAATAGCTGCTGCGGCTGCTTCGCTGAAGCGTCTATTCCCCAACGATAGAGTAATGGCTATCTTCCAACCGCATTTATATACCCGAACGAGGGACTTCTATAAAGGTTTTGCCCACTCCTTAGATGCTTTCGATGAAGTGGTCCTCTTGCCTATTTATCCCGCCAGAGAAGAGCCGATTGAAGGCGTTACCTCACAGCTTATTTACGATGAGTTGACTATTCCGAATAAGTATATGGTGGATAAGGATCGCTTAGTAGGATTTATAGGACAGCATGCTTCCCTTCCACGGGTTATAGTTACCGTAGGGGCAGGAAATATAGATCGCTTGGTGATGCCTTTGGCAAAGAAACTTCGTTCAATGTAATTGTTTATGCTCAGACACATCGTTGTTGCCATTGGTGTATCGCTTCTTGCTGCCTACTTTTGCTTTGTGGCTTTTGCCTTGCCCCATATAGTGGAGCCTATCAAGTGTCGCAGGGTGCGCTTTTCGGTGGAGGCGCCTGTGGATAGTAAGGTAATTGAGGAAAAGGACTTGGCTCGAGAGATTTATTCGCTTGAAACCAATCCGGTGGGTCACTCAGTAGCTGCCTTTGATTGCTATCGGGTAGAGCGTGAATTGATCAATCGTAATGCCCTCATGGGAGTGAGTAATCTTTACTTTAGTCCGGATGGTACGTTGCATGTAAATGTAAAGCAGCGTAAGCCGTTGGCTCTATTGATGAGTGGAGATGAACAGTTCTATATCACTTCAAAGCGAGAGGCGATACCGGTGGGGGAAAAGAGGTCGCAAACGCTCCCTATGATTGTTTTGTATGGCAAGGTTTCTGTGAAGGATGCTCTGGGACCCCTGTTTGATATAGTAAAATATATAGAGGCCGACTCTGTACTTTCGGGTATGATAACGGCATTACATGTAGATTCAAAAGGCAACTTAGAGGCGACCGGATCGCAACATGGCATGCGTTTATTCTTCGGCAAGGAGCGGTCGCTTTTCCCACAACAGTGCGATGCGCTCAAAATCTTTATCGCTCACACATTGCCCACTATTGGTGAGGCTCGTATTTTTCGACTATATTTGCATATCCCCAATCAAGTGATTGTGGCACCTTTTGAGCCTATCTTAATGGAAGAAAAAGAAAACGGCTGAGGGCAAGCCGCAAAAGAAGCAGTTTAAGTATTTCTCATGAGTGTAAACCCTGTGTACGTCGTCATAGACCTTGGTTCATCCACTATTCGCGGATTGGCAGCATCCAAGCTGCCGGATGGGTCGGTCTCTCCTATTGCTATTGCCGAGGAACCGGCGGAAGACGATATACGTCATGGAGCTGTCTATAATATAGATCGTGTCTCCGAAAAGATAGCACGTATTGTAAAAGAGCTGGATGAGCGTTTGGAAGAGGAGAATCTGCGTACTACCTCTCTCTATGTAGGTATCTCCACCCCCTCACTGCGAAGCGAAGAGGAGGTAATCAATGCAGAGATTAGCTCTGAGGGAGAGGAGATCACAGATAAGCATCTGGACTATATCCAAAAAAAGATCGATGAGCTACACTATGATCGTCGCACGATCATCACGCTCACCAAACCTTATTATGAGGTGAACGGATCTATTGAAGAGTCTCCCAAGAGCCTAATTGCCTCGGAGTTAGTGGCGCATGTATCTGCCATTACCGTTAAGGAGCGTGTATATGAGAGTATCCGTGCGGTGGTGGAAGATCGTCTCAAACTAAAGCTTGCCGGCATCTTTGCTTCCCCACTTGCCGAGGCCTCTTTGTCTCTTTCCGATACCCAGAAGGAGCTGGGATGTGTATTTGTGGATGTAGGGGGCGGCACCACTTCGATCGTTATTTATTTGGGTGGTGTATTCCGACGGTTGCGCGTATTGCCTTTTGGAGGTAAGAATATAACTTCCGATTTGATGGACATGCAGCTCTCCGAGGAGGATGCAGAAGAAATTAAATTGAACTATGCAGGGGCAACGACCAATGCAGATCGGGAGAAAACATTCGTTATCAATGATATAGATGGTGTATCGGAGCGTACCATACGCGTACTGGATGTCAATCGATACGCCTCAGCCCGAATGAAAGAAATCATTGCCAATGTGGTGGCTACGGTGAACCACTCCGGTGTGCTAAACCGTATGGAGGGCGGCTATGTGATGGTAGGTGGAGGACTGTCACTGGCTCGTACAGAAGATTTGCTTCGTAGCGAGGTGCGTAATTTTAGCAATTATACCCAACTGCTGCAGTATGCCGATAAGGATAATGCACTGAGTTACGAGAAGGAATACAGAAGTGCCCTGGCGCTTGCTTGGACTGCAGAGGAGAATTGCACCGAAGCGCTTCGCTACACTATAGAGGGGCTTACCGCCAAAGACCCGGCTACTCCCGAGGTGGAAGAGAGAGTCTCACCGCAAACTGTAGCGCCTGAAGAGCCTCAGAGAGGGGTTAATAGTAGAAAGAAAAAGTCAGCACGCAAAGAGAATAGTGGGCTCTTCTCTATCGGCAACTTCAGAGATTTTTTCAATCAGTTCTCCTCTACCGAGGATGAATTGGAAGCTTACGATTTAGATGATCAAGATCGAGAAGACGATTTAGACGACTTATGAGTCAGGACAATAAGAATATGCAGGTAGACGAAGGGAGCTCCATCAATCGAGCAGAGGACATAAAGAGTGGGAAAACCCTTGATTTTGATATACCGCTAGCCACGCGTCGTGTGATTAAGGTTGTGGGGGTCGGCGGAGGAGGTGGCAATGCACTGAACCATCTCTATTCGGAGAGCTTTGATCAGATCTCCTATTTGTTGCTTAATACCGATGGTCAGGACTTGGAGAAGTCGCCCATACCCAATAAGCTTCTATTGGGACCTCATGTTACTAAAGGCTTAGGCGCTGGAGATGATGCCAATAAAGCTATGCGGGCCGCAGAAGAGAGTCGCGAAGAGATTCGGGAAGCACTCTCGGACGGACAAACCGAAATCGTCTTTATTACAGCGGGAATAGGAGGCGGTACCGGTACCGGTGCTACCCCTGTAGTGGCACGTATCGCAAAGCAGGAGTTGGGGCTACTCACCGTAGCTATTGTTACTATTCCTTTCCTTCGTGAGGGACGCAATAAAATAGTAAAAGCAATCAATGCCGTCGAAGAGCTTCGCAAAGAGGTAGATGCAACCTTAGTGATCAATAACCAAAAAATATTAGAGCTGTATCCCGAAGAGAGCTACACGCGCTCCCTCTTTTTAGCCGATCAGACGCTTGCCAATGCCGTGAGGAGCGTCTCCGACTTGATCTATCGCAATGGAGTGATCAATGTGGATGCCAATGATGTGATTAAGATCCTTAAAGATGGGGGGGTGGCTATTATATCGACCGGTATCGGAGAGGGTGAAAACAGAGTAAAAGATGCTATTGATCAAGCGATCAATTCACCTCTGCTCAATGGAAATGATGTTTATCGTGCCAGTCGCCTTTTGGTATTCCATTACGAGAGTAGTACCAGCCCCCTAATGAACAACGAAATGGAGCCGTTAGATGCACTTGCCCTCTCTATGGAGCGTAACTTCGACTCAATTACCGGTCATGGGGTAGACGATTCGTTAGGAGAAAAGATCAAGATCACCATCCTCGCTTCCGGCTTCAACTTCGCTACCACTAAAAGTGATATAACTACTTTTGATGTGGATGCCGTAACCAAGAAGGAAATAGCGGAGCGAGAAGAGAAGGATAATGAGCTGCTTCGCCTTTACTACGAAGATAATGATACTTATCTCTCCGGCTCTATGGCGCAAGCACGCCCCTTCATTCTGGAGGATGACGAATTAGACAACGAAGAGATTATTCGTATCCTTGATGCTGAACCGGCAGCCAAAAGAGACCATTCGCGCTTAGAGCGACTTTGCTCTCAATTAAGGCCCAATAGTAGGCGTATAGTAGAGGATGAAGATATATTCAGTCGTACTAAGGAACCTACCGACAAAGCGCATCGCGAAAACGAAACAGGAGGAAATACAATCAATTTCTTCTAAAAGATCCATTCGCACAAGTGTGGGAGGGGTGGTGAGCCATAAGCTCATTACCCCTTTTCTCTTTTGCTCGCTTGCTGATCGTCTCTCATTTGTTAAAATGGCGCACCGGCATGGTCCCGGCTGCAAAACCCCGCAGCCCCTCTTTGGCAATAGAAAGAAAGGAGCTCTTTATGTACGCAATAGGTATAGGGTAGTGTCGGTTATCCGCTTGCGAGCTTAATGTATCATAAAGGGTATAGTGTATCCCGTTGAACCTTGATCGGTATCTTGCACTCAATATATCCCTACCTTTCAAATGAAACATCAGAACCTATTGATTGAAACATCAGAACCTTTCAACCAAAACATCTGTACCTTTTTTCTAATTCAAAATATCCATTGTGTGCGATGATGTGCGCTATCTCAGCAGTGCACACTTACGTTATATTGTTTTCCCCGATTAGTTTGTACATTTGGGGTGTAAGATGTTGCGTTTTATGAAGAGTAAAGACTATACAGATTTACGTAATAAGACCATATTTGACTTCTGCACGGATGAGGAACTGATAAGAGGTGGTTTCGGACACGTAGTGGAAGATAAGGAAGAGCTTATTCGATATGCAAAAAAGCACCCTGAGACAAACGTTTGGCTCTACATTCAAATAGCCGTTGAGGTCCTGCACGATGAAGAACTCATAGACGCTATCGAGAGAGACTTCTCCGATGTAACTATCCCCGGTTACGAATAGTTTTCGCTATGCACTGATCTTCTGTGTTATCGGGTTGCTCGGCATGCTGCCGGCCATTGGATGGGTCGGCTTTGTTATTGTGTGGTTCATTGGGGCAAATCTCTTTTTTGTGCTTCACACTCATAGAAGAATAGGGCAAATAGGCAGATTTTTATTACATTTACGTTAAAATGAGCAAGTTATGTTGGGCGCAATAATTGGAGATATAGTGGGTTCTCGGTTTGAGTTTGCAAATACCCACCGAACAGACTTTGAATTGTTTGCAGATGGTTGCAACTATACAGATGATACTATTTGTACGATAGCTGTAGCTGATGCGTTGCTGGGCAGGGGTGATTTTGCCGCATCTTTGCAGGCGTGGTGCAGGCGTTATCCCCATCCTAAGGGAGCCTATGGCGGTCGTTTTCATCAGTGGATATATACGAATCCACCGGTTCCCTATCGGAGCTTTGGCAATGGCAGCGCAATGCGTGTTTCCCCTTGCGGTTGGCTCCCTACCCGTGAGGAGGTTTTGTCGCAAGCAAGAGCCAGTGCTGCGTGTACGCACAACCATCCCGAGGGTATAAAGGGGGCTGAGGCTACTGCTGAGGCTATCTATATGCTCCGCAATGGAATGACCAAGAAAGAGCTGGCCGGTCATATAGAAGCAAACTATCACTATGACTTGTCCTTAGATGTAGACGATATACGTGCGAACAACCTCTTTGACGAGACTTGCCAAGTGACTGTTCCGCAGGCTTTCGCTTGCTTCTTAGCGGGAAGAACCTTTGAAGAGGTTATTCGCCTTGCTATCTCTATCGGTGGAGATAGTGACACCATTGGGGCTATCGCCGGGAGTTTGGCGGAGGCTTACTATGGTGTACCACAAGCGATTGAAGAAAAGGCGTGGCGCTTCCTCCCATCGGAGATGCAAGCGGTTATTACTGCCTTTAGAAGCAGATATGCTATAACGAAAGACGAATTGATTAAGCAGTGCCGATACTACAAAGGCGAGGAGGAGTGCCCGTTTGAAGATGAAGGCCAAGACGAGTCTCTCTTTTGGTCGTATGAAGATCTCTGGGTGAATGAACTCAAGGGCAACTACATTCATGATCAAATGACTCTCTCCAGTTACCTTGCGTTCCCGTCTGTGGCAAACGCTAACAAGGGTAAACTCTCTGCTGTGCCCGTATCTCTTCAGCTACTGCTCTTCAATCGCTATATGCATTGGCTCGACGGCTATAGATCCTTAGAAGATGATGTGGCAAGTTTTGTGGATTGGTTGGAGAGCGACTATCTTGGTGAATAACTATATCTACTCCACAAGCTCTAAGTCTATAAAGTATTGATTTCCTTTCCTTTCTACTTTAGTGATGGATCAGCTTTAAGAAGATCAATGGATTGGTAATTCGTAATCAGAATGGCAGCGCAAAATAAAGTTTCAAGGGTCCCTAACCCACTTGTTATAGGGAGTGAGTTATCCTCGGTCCCTATTTTTTATGGGTTCTCCTCTCGGTGTGATAGGTGCTATTTAGGGAAGAAATAGTATTTTGCACAGAAATAGAAGAAGTGAGCAATAAAATGAACGAACCTAATTACGAAAAGAACCTGTTGGAGCGCTTCGAAGAGAGCTTCCGCGCGGCCTTTGCACAGCCGGTTTTTCGGGATTATACGAGCGGTGAAGAGGCTACTTACGGACTTACGGGTTACCGGATTATGCAGTTACACGAGCAGTTCCGTACCAATGGTATAAAGGAGGGTGACAAAATCGCGCTTGCCGGTGCCGATTCGCTCCGCTGGTGTACCGCATTTATGGCCATTATTACCTACGGCGCAGTAGCGGTTCCTCTGATGCCCAACTTTCCGGCGGAAGATATGGCGCATCTTGTAGAGCACAGTGAGGCAAAGGCACTCTTTGCCGATAAAGTACGTCGCGGTATGCTGAGCAATTATCCGCTCGAAGACGTTCGTTTGCGCTTCAATTTGGAGGATCTCTCCCTGCGGGAGGGCGATAGTGAGGTGTGGCGTGCGGCAAACGAGCTGCCGATGGACTTTGCGCCAGAAGATATCCGCTTTTCGCGGCGCAGCAACGATGAATTGATGCTACTTAATTACACGTCCGGAACCAGCGGAATGAGCAAAGGCGTTATGCTGACCGGTGCGAACCTATCGGGCAATGTGGTCTATGCGGTGGAAGATCGGAAAATGTTCCGTAGTGGTGATCGACTGCTCTGCTTCCTTCCGTTGGCTCATACCTATAGTTGCACCTTCAATCTGCTAGCTCCCGTGGCCAGTGGAGAATTGGTGGTTATTCTGGGGCAGATACCTACACCACGTGTGTTGGCTGAGGCATTCCAAGAGGTTAAGCCTAATCTCATCCTCACGGTACCGCTAATTATCGAAAAGATATATAAGTTAGCGTTGCAACCTAAGCTGGCAAAGCGCTATATGCGCGTGCTGATGGCCATTCCGATAGTGAAAAACGTGGTCTACGCCAATATACGCAAGCGGTTAAGTTCCTTCTTTGGCGGCGAATTTCGCGAAGTAATTGCCGGTGGAGCCGCTCTGGCGCCCGAAATCGATACCTTTTTCCATCGAATCGGCTTCCCGCTCACTGTGGGATACGGTATGACAGAGTGCGGACCACTTATTTGTTATTCGCCCTGTCGTATTCGTAAGCCGCATTCGTGTGGCAGGCCACTCCCCAAAATGCAGGTACGTATTGTAGCGGAGCGGAAAAACGAAATAGAAGTGCGTGGCTTGAATGTGTGCCAAGGTTACTTCAAACAGCCTGAAGCGACCAAAGAGCTCTTTACGGAGGACGGATGGATGCGCACCGGTGATTTGGGGTATCTTGATAAGCAGAATAATCTCTTCATCGTGGGGCGCAGTAAGAATATGATTCTTTCTGCGAGCGGAGAGAATATCTATCCCGAAGAGATTGAAAGCAAGGTTGCTTCGTTGCCTTATGTAGAGGATTGCCTCGTGGTGCAACGTAAGAGCGGATTGGTGGCATTAATCGTGCTGAACGAAGCTGCCTATCAGGCAGATGGGCTCAATCAGGAGCAGGCGCGGCAGCGGCTTAGCGATGAACGCACCGCACTGAACCATCGTTTGCCCGCATACGCACCCATCAGCGCCTTTGTCTTCAGGGATGAACCCTTCGAAAAGACGCCCAAACAGAGCATCAAGCGCTATCTGTACGAATAACTGCTTAGCGTGCTTTAAGATGCTTTTCCAGAAGCGTTTGCGCCAGCGATACGGTGCGTTCGCACGGAACCTTTAATTCGCCTTTGAGCTGCTTGCAGCACTTTCCACCCAAAGTAGCCTCGAATTCGGCTTCCAGAGCTGCCGCTTCGGGGCTATCGGGTCCCAAGATCTGCTTGGCGGAATAGAGCGCGCCGCACAAACCTCCCGGTGCTTTGCCACCGCCTTTATCACCGTACTGAAGGGCGATTGCTTCGTCGCTAATACCGGTAACGCCTTGCGCTGCTTTCATAATGCTCTGCGCGCAATTTAACTTGTAGGGTGCTTGGTGAAAGTATGCCAATGCATCGGACAATTGTGCCTTATTTTCCTTATTCATCATATGGTTGTGTCCTATTCTGTGCACAAAAGTAGTCAATTTGTTAGCGATAGAGCGCAGTAACACATTATATATAGTGTGGGTGAAAGCGCGTAGGACAAAAAGATAGATAGCAAAGGGCTGGGTGCTTCGGTAATAATACCGTAACTTTGTAAGCGGATATGCTTTGGACAAAAAGGTATTCCAAACGAAACAAGGTAACATAACGATGGCTAAAGAGGGTGCATTAGGCAGATTGGCAAAGGACACTGCATGGTATGGCTTATCCACCATACTGGGGCGGCTGATCAATTGGCTCTTGGTGCCGTTCTATGTGCGCGTGCTCGCCACTACCGGAGAATACGGCGTAGTGACTAATCTGTATGCCTGGACGGCGCTACTGTTGGTCATTCTTACCTACGGAATGGAAACCGGCTTCCTGAGATTCGCTAACAAAGCAGAGGAAGATTCGCACAAAGTGTACTATTCCTCTATGCAACTGCTCTCCATTACCAGTACGCTTTTTGTCGTTCTGGCGGCTGTTTTTAGGCGTGATTTGGCGCATTGGATGGGAATTGGGACGCAATACGCATCACTTGTTATTATGCTTGCTTTTATTGTGGCATCGGATGCCTTTATGTCTATTCCGTATGCCTACTTACGGTTCAAGAAGCGCGCCGTGCGTTTTGCCGTGATAAAGCTATCGTTTGTGGTGGTTAATGTGCTGCTCAACCTCTTTTTCCTGCTACTTTGCCCCTATATATACCGCACGTCTCCCGAAGCGATCAGTTGGTGCTACCGGCCCGATTGGAGCGTGGAGTACATATTTGTATCCAACCTGATAGCCAATGCAGTGGTTTTTGCGCTACTCATCCCTACGATGTGCGAGGCTGGACGTGGCAATAGCGGCGGATGGCAGCTTATGAAACGCATGCTCGGTTATTCGCTTCCGCTCCTTTTGCTCGGTATTGCCGGTATATTTAACCAAATGGCGGACAAAATTCTCTTTCCGTTGCTCTATCACGATCCGGATGAAGCGATGAATCAGCTCGGGATTTACGGCGCTTGTTTTAAGATAGCAGTAGTGATGATGCTCTTTACGCAAGCATTCCGCTATGCCTTTGAGCCGTTTTTCTTTGAAAAGGGTAGTGGCACCGATGAGGAACAAACGCGCAAGGATAATCTCGCTTCCGTGATGCATTACTTCTGGATCTTTATGCTCTGGATCTTCCTCGCCGTAGTGGCGGCAATGCCGATACTGAAGCATATCGTGGTAAGCGATTATTACCCCGGACTTAAGGTGGTGCCCTTAGTGATGTGGGGCGAAATGATGATTGGAATTGCGCTGAACCTCTCTACTTGGTATAAACTTACGGACCGAACGCTGTGGGGCGCAATCATATCCCTGCTCGGATGTTTAATAGGGGTAGTGATCATTGTGCTGGGCGTGCCGCGCTACGGCTTTATGGCTTGCGCCTGGGCAGTAGCCTTGAGTAACACGCTTATGGTGCTGATTAGCTACCTCTTAGGGCAAAAGTACTATCCTGTTACGTACAACATAAAGGGCGGATTGCTCTATTTGCTCTTTGCTGCAGTACTATACGGTGCATTAATCCTCTCGGATCGTTATGCGGCGGTCTTGGGGGTAGCGCATTGGGTGATGAATATATTGGTGGTACTGCTCTTCGGTTTTGTTGCTTTCTATAAGGAAGCTCCGTTGAGGCATGCGCTGCAAAGAATAAAACAAAAAGTAAATAAGTATGGCAGAAGAAACAAGTAAACGTAAGGAAGCTCCTGTACATGCCTCTACTACCGAAGAGGAGGATGTGGCGGATCAGCTGATTCTTGCCGATGAACCATTGACGGGTAGTGAGCAACCCACTGCAGCGAACGGAGCAGTGCGCTGGAAGCAGTGGAAGGAGTATTTCTCTCGCCTGTTGGACTTTAGGCGGGATAAGGAGGACGAGCTGGCCGTATTGGATTCCATTCGTGAAGATGTGGTATTCCGCGGCACTAAGCTGTGGATACTGATCTGCGCTATGTTTGTAGCCTCACTCGGGCTGAATGTGAATAGCACGGCGGTAATTATCGGTGCGATGCTTATTTCACCGCTGATGGGTCCTATTATCGGCTTTGGTACTGCTTTAGGTATAGCCGACTTTGAGCTTTTGAAGCGTTCGTTGCGCAATTTGGGTCTGACTACACTATTCAGTATCCTAACGGCCACCATATATTTCCTTCTTTCGCCTATTTCGGAAGCGGGAAGTGAGCTGCTTGGGCGCACGCATCCGACTATCTTTGATGTACTGATAGCCTTTTTTGGCGGTGCCGCCGGTATGATTGCCGTAAGTACCAAAAATAAGGGACAGGTGCTTCCGGGCGTGGCTATTGCTACGGCTTTGATGCCGCCACTCTGTACTGCCGGCTATAGTTTGGCTAATGGGGAGTGGGCGTACTTAGCCGGTGCGCTTTATCTATACCTAATCAATTCCATCTTTATCGCCTTTGCCACCTACTTAGTGGCACGCTTCTTACGCTTTCCCAAGAAGTCGTTTCTCGATGCCAAGCGGGGTATGCGCGTACGTCGTTGGATTGCAATGGTTGCCGTAGTTACCATTATCCCAAGTATTTACCTAACGACTCTGATTATTCGCGAAAGCTTTACGCAAAGCCGGGCAAACAGCTTTGTAGCAAATGTGTTTGATCTGCCGGAGAATCAGGTGCTGAAGCACGAACTGACTAGTGTCGATGGGGTACAAACGCTCAAAGTATGGGTAATAGGACAGCCGCTTACGCAGCACACACTTGACTCAATTCGTGAATTGATGCCTAACTACCAGCTCCGCAACATGCATTTGGTAGTAAATCAGGGTGTGAGTGGCGGTGAAACGGATATACAGGCGCTGAGTAGCGTACTACTCAAAGATGTATATGCCAATAGCGAAGTGATCATCGAACGCCAAAGCCGTACCATCGATTCGCTCAAACAGCAGCTCGCTTCCTACAACAATTTCGGTAAATTAGAGCTTGACTTGGTGAACGAAATGAAGGTGGCCTTCCCATTTGTCCGGGATGCCTATATAGGTTCTCTCGTGCGCTTGGCCAATGGAGCCGACTCTGTAGTGCGCATTACGCTGCTGCCTAATGAACGTCATAAGCTGACTAATGAAGAAGTGAACCGTATAAAAAAGTGGATCACCGTACGCACGAAGCAGGACAGCGTAGCTATTATTGCTGGGAAATAACAATACAATACGAACAATAACCTTTAGTAATAGAGTATGAGAATAAAGTATCTTCTATGTAGCTTGCTACTTATCGTAGCCGCTCAAACAGCACATGCCGACAAAGGGATGTGGATCTTGAATGAGCTGAATCAGCAGAACATCGATCGGATGCGTGAACTGGGGTTCAATATGTCCGTGGATGATCTCTACAATTTGGATAAGCCGTCCCTTGCGCGTGCCGTTGTAATCTTTGGCGGTGGGTGTACCGGTATTACGGTGTCTGACCAAGGGCTTATCTTCACTAACCACCATTGTGGTTACGGATCTATCCAAAGCCAAAGTACTGTAAATCACGACTATTTGAAGGATGGCTTCTATAGTGCCACCTTGCAGGACGAGTTACCCATACCCGGACTCTCTGTACGCTACTTGAAGCGTATCGACGATGTAACGGATGAAGTAATGAAGGCAGTAGCCGGTGTAACGAACGAATCGGAGCGCATCAATATAATCAGGGTGCAGAGCGAAAAGATCGCAGCCCGTTATGGCAACGATAGTCACGTCCAGGCTGAGGTAATTCCCTTCTATGCCGGCAATAAGTACTATGCTGTTGTGTACAACGTATTCAACGACGTACGTATGGTAATGGCGCCTCCCTCCTCTGTAGGTAAGTTTGGCGGCGATACGGATAACTGGATGTGGACACGTCATACCGGCGACTTCAGTGTATTCCGCGTATATGCCGATGCCAACAACAATCCTGCCGATTACAGTGTCAATAATCGTCCCTACAAGCCGGTATCCTTCGCTAAGGTATCGCTTGCCGGATATCGTGAGGGCGACTATGCGATGACTATCGGCTTCCCCGGTTCTACGGAGCGTTATCTTCCGTCGTGGGGGATTGAGGATATGGTCAATAACGAGCATAATCCCCGTATTGAGGTACGTGGCATCAAGCAGCGCATATGGCGTGAAGCTATGAATGCCGACCAGGCAACCCGTATTATGTACGACTCCAAGTACGCTCAGAGCAGTAACTACTGGAAGAATGCCATCGGTATGAACCGCGGTATCAAGAATCTGGACGTAATTGCCCGTAAGCAGGCTGAAGAAGCAGCCTTTACCGCTTGGGTAAACAAAACTGGACAGCAAAGCCTTTACGGCAATATATTGCCCGAACTGCAAAAGAACTATGCCGCTTCCGCTGAGAATACACGTGCGCTCTACTATCTGTTTGAAGCGCTTTGGGGCGGAACCGAACTGCCTCGTATTGCATCAATGGTAAGTCATCTTAGTAGAAATCTTTCTCCGGAGGAAGCAAAAGAGGCCGAAAAGGCTCTCCGTGAAACCTATAAGGACTATATGCCTTCATTAGACCAAAAGGTGCTTCCCGAGATGCTTAAAGTGGTGCGTGCCAACGTACCGGCTCAGTATTTGCCCGACATCTTTACCACCATCGACAAAAAGTTCAAAGGCAATTATGAACGCTATGCGGAATACGTATTCAAAAAGAGCGTAGTTCCTTACGAAGATAAGCTATTTGCTACCCTTGCCTTGCCTGAAGCAAAGCGCAATAAGGTGATGAAGAAGGATCCCGCCGGCGAGCTTATGGCGAGCGTGATAACAGCTATTCAGGGCGTTCAGGAAAGTGTCGCTGAAAATTACCTCAATATCGATAAGGGTAACCGCGAGTACTTCGCTGCACGTCGTGTAATGGATCCCGAGCGCCTTATGCCGAGCGATGCCAACTTTACGATGCGCATGAGCTACGGCTCTATAAAGGGCTACCAGCCTAAGGATGGTGCTTGGTACAACTACTACACCACCGAAAAGGGTGTATTCGAAAAACAGGATCCCACGAGCCACGAATTTGCCGTACAACCCGAGATATTGGATCTGCTCCGCAGCAAAAACTTTGGTCAGTATGGCGAAAACGGACAGTTGCACCTCTGCTTCCTTTCGGATAACGATATTACCGGTGGCAACTCGGGCAGTCCCGTATTCAATGGCAATGGGGAACTGATTGGATTGGCTTTCGATGGTAACTGGGAAGCAATGAGCGGTGACATTGAATTCGAACCGGATTTGCAGCGCACGATCAGTGTAGATATCCGCTACGTGCTCTTCATGATCGATAAGTGGGCCAAGGGCGATCGTCTGATCAAAGAGCTCACCTTGGTAGATACGCCTGTACAGAAGCCGTGCTGCAAGAAGGAAGCCGCTAAGGCTTGCTCCAAAGAGGCCGCTGCTGAGAAGCCGTGCTGCAAGAAGGAGGCTGCTAAGGCTTGCCCCAAGAAGGCTTGCGATAAAAAGCCGATGACCCGTAAGGCGGCTTAATACCGAAGCGCATAATAAGCTTTCTCTACAGAGAGCTGCAGGGTGCCGGGCGGCATGCTGCAGCTCTTTTTTTTATAAGTGTAACCACCCCTTACCCCTTACCCCATGTTCCAAAAAGCACCCTTATGGAGCATCTATTTTGGGTCCCTTTCTCTCTTTTCTGTTAAAAAGAAACATTTGAAACCACATTTTTGGGGCAAGTATATCGATTTTGCTATAAATTATAGCTACATTTGTGGGCAAAAGGAGAAGTGCTCAAAAAAATGCTCTCCTCAAGTGATGCAATATATATACGAAACAGCTTAATAGTTTATGAAGAAAAGACTCATCATGCTACTGCTTATGGCCATACTCCCCTTGGGCGTATCGGCACAAAAAGTAGCGCTCAAGACAAATTTGACGCATTGGGCCTCCGTTACGCCTAACTTGGCTCTTGAGGTCGCTTTAGGAAAGCGGGTTACCTTAGACCTTTATGGTGCGTACAACAGCTTTGACATAGTGAAGAACCGCAAGTGGCACCATTGGATTGCTCAGCCGGAAGTGCGTATTTGGACCTGCGAATCGTTCAACGGCCTCTTCTTTGGGGTGCACGCACAGGGCGGTGCTTTCAACTTCGCACGTGTCAATCTGCCGCAATTGGCTTGGACCGGTGAAGAAAAGTTCATCCCCGAGCTAAAGGATAAAAAGGGAGATGACGGTCTGCTCTTGGAGTCCGGTAGACGTTACGAGGGCTACTATGCAGGAGCCGGTATCAGTGTGGGCTATCAGTGGATGATAGGTACGCACTGGAATATAGAGTTGAGCGTAGGTGGAGGATACAACCACATTTGGTTTAAGAAGTTTGGCGGTAACCCCTGTGATGCGCAGATCCCTACAGATCCCAAAACGGCTCATTACGTAGGCCCGACCAAGTTTACGCTCTCCATCGCTTATTTCTTTAAGTAGTAGAGCCTTTGTTCCCCAAAAACATTAACAGAGAGAATCATTCAAAAGCAATGAAAATAAAGAATATACTCATGGCCGTTGCCCTGCTTCTGTCCGCTGCTTCCTTTGCTATGGCACAGAAGGCAACGCCCACAGCACAATCCAAAAAGCAAAATGTGGCTGTTAACGCTCCCTTAAGGGCTACCTACAACGGTGTAGAGCTGATTAGGCAAAAAGATGCCACCGGTAAGGACAAAGAGCTCTTGGTTAGGGTACAGGTAGATGTCTCTAAGCTGAATATACAATCGACCGAAGCTCTCGCAGTTGCCCCCTACTTGGCTTCGAAGGACGATCCCTCCAAGCGGGTGGATCTGAAGGAGTTGATTGTGGCAGGTAATAATCGAGCTTTGGCTATTAAGCGGGGTATTGCGCTCGGTAATGCACCCAAAAGCTTTTCAGACGGCAGCGAGCTGGTGAAGTACAGCAAGTTGGCGCACAAGGTGATTACGCTACAACGCACTATTCCCTTTGAAGAGTGGATGAAAATGAGCGACCTCTATGTACGTGAGCAGACCCTCGGTTGCGCTACTTGCTATAATTCTCGTTATGGCGATGGCGTTTTACTGGGCTCACTTCGTGCCGAACCCTATATACCCAACTTTAAGCCCGAATACATCAAGCCTGAAGTAGAAGAGGTCAAGTGTCGTGCCGATAAAATCGAAACGCACTTCAATTACAAGGTGGCCAGACATGAGCTACTGCGCAACTTCGGCAACAACGCCAAGGAATTTGAGCGCGTCGACAAGTTTATGCACTCCTTTAGCGAGGATAAAAATATCCAGATGAGCGACTATGTAATCGACGGATATGCTTCACCGGAAGGTAACTTCAATAGCAATATGGCTTTGTCGCAACGTCGTGCCAACTCGTTTGCCGAATATATGCAATCTAAGTACGGCATCTCTCGCAGCAAAATGCGTATCAATTGGTACGGAGAAGACTGGAACGGACTCCGCGCAGCAGTAGAAAAGAGCAACTTGGCTAATAAGGATCAGATTATCAGCATTATCGATACATACAGCAGCGATGTACAGCGTAAGGCGCAGCTCAAAGCTCTGGAGGGCGGAAAGACCTACAGCTACCTGCTCAAAGAGATTTATCCGCCTCTTCGTCGCAACGAAATGACGGTGGGCTATACGGTCCGGGCATTTGAGTTGGAAGAAGCTCTGGTTATTTATCGCACGAAGCCTGCACAGCTCAGTATCGAAGAGTTCTTCCGTGTAGCTAACACCTTTAATAAGGGTAGCGAAGAATTCTTGCAAGTATTCCTCACAGCGCATAAGTACTTCCCCAACGATGCCGTAGCCAATCTCAATGCCGCTGCCGCATACCTCAATAGTGATGCGCCGAGCGCAAGTCAGGATGCCCTGAAGCAGGTAGAAGCTATGCTGCAGAAAGCACCGAAGGATGCTGTCGAGACGCTCAATAATAAGGCGATAGCACTCTTCTATAAGGGGGATGTAGCCGGTGCAAAAGCCTACTTTACAGCCGCTATGAAGAGGGGCAGTAAGTCTGCAGCCTTCAACTTGGAAGAGTTAGAGAAGCGCGAAGCTTCGCTCTAATCGTCCGAAAGGGCCTTTCCGCTCCCTCCCTCTGAGGGGCAAAGGCATAAGGCGAATTAATACTTAAATAGGAGCCTCCCGATACCTATGGGCTATCAGGAGGCTCTTTTTTGCATTTCTCGCAGGAAGTGAACCCATACCCGGGTGAGACTGTTGCAAAAGTCAACAGTATCACAATCTTGCTCGCAAGATTGTCCAGGCTTTGCAGAAAGGATGAAGCGCAAGGCACTGAGGGTGAGGTCTGAAGGGAGCATACCTCCGTATGTGACCAAAGCCGAATCCCGAAAGCAACACAGCGATTCGCCTTTATGCAACAGTCTACGGGGAGCCTTCCCACAAAAAAAAGTTCTGATGCTTTCGCAAAAAGGTTCTGATGTTTGCGCTAAAAGGTTCTGATCTTTCACGTGAAAGAGCAGAAACTTTTAGGGGAATACTTATCGCACTTTTTCTCAGCTCTGCGCTTGCCGTTGGGCGTAGACGCTGCGAAAAGCCTGCCACTACGTAAAGGTACTTTTGACGAGGTCTCAACTCTTATTGCTATCTTTGTAGGCACTTGGTGCTGTTGCCTCTGTAGTTCAACGGATAGAACGTCGGTTTCCTAAACCGTAGATAAGGGTTCGATTCCCTTCGGAGGTACACTTTCAGAGGGTAGCACGATCCTCCCGTATGGTGGATTTGAAAAGAAATGTTGCGTAAATGGGGCAAGATGTTTTTTTTTGTTAACGCCCTTTCGGGGGCATTTTCTCTCCCACAAAGGGATGCAAAAGAATAATAATGTCAATTTTGGCTCAGTGATTGATTTATTCTGACCCGAAATTATTATTTCGCATTTTGTTTGGGATATTTTGTTTGGGATTTTGTTGCTGTTTCTAAATATATTACTATCTTTGCGATTGTAATAAGTATGAATAAAGGGACTATTATATAATGTTAAGGCATACTTGCAATCATAATATATTGAAACTGAGTGCTTTGCTAATAGCATGTGGAGCTGTTGTAGGACTCTTAGGCGGATGCAAGGAAAAGGATCCCGCAGAGAATCTCTCTCTCCGGGTGAAGCTTTCTCTTGCTCCTTCACAGCGTGCTTTGGCTGCTCCGGCCGAGGGTACTGCACTTACCATCGATCAGTACTCCTCCGTGCTACTGAGATTTTGGAACGAAGAGGGTACCGAAGCGGTTTGGCCCTTTAGTAAGATATTTGTGCAGGGGACTGCCGATATGGATAAGCTTACCAGTGCCACCGGTTTGGCCATTGATGTATCGCCAAAGGCAAAGAAGATCACGGCGGATTGTAATTTTAGGGGTGCTCCCTCCGACGATATATACAGCTATCAGGGTAAGACACTAAAGGAGCTGCCCTATCGTACCGGCAAGACTACGATTGATCGTAGCGAGAGTTACTTTCAGGCCAATGGCTGCAATGCGCTACTTGCGCCCAAGCCCGCTGTGGCTCGTATCGAGGTATTTGGCTCTTTGGTGCCTGTAAAGAATGCAAAGGATAAAACGGATTACTCCGATATAAAGATTACCGGCATCTATGTGAATAATTTCATTAAGGATGCCAATGCGCCCACGCGTCTGAAGCGCACGCCCAACGACTACGACAAATCGAGTGGAGTGTGGACCGATCATCCGGAGGCTATGCACAACTTAGAGGCAGGCCTTGGGGCTGCTATCGAGGCAGAGGCCGGCAAGCCGAAGACGAAGTGCGATACCTATTACCTATTCCCCGATAAAGCTGCGGCACCTACCGAAATCGATCATGTGATTGTACGGCTTAGCTATAAGCTAAAGGGGGTGCAGAAGAATAATCGCTTCCTTACCATTGCTAAGTATAAGGACTCCCACGGCACCAACCTCAAGACCTTTGCGGCCGGCTATGTGTATAAGTTGGATCTGAGTAGCCTTGGGGAGCTGTTTGTAACCCCCGAGGAGGGCGATCCAGTGGATCCGACCGACGATCGGCCGGAAGAGACCTATAAAGAGATTACAGGGAATGTGGACGTAGCACCCTGGGATGATGAAGGTATTGATATAGAGCTATAGCCCCCTCTTGTGCGGTGCTGATATGCCCCCTTATCCGGCCGGCGAATCGCTCGCAGCACTATGCTCCGGTAACCCGGGGAGTATTAGAGAGGAACCTATAGAAAATGGAATAATAAGGTAAAATGATTTTAGTACAACATAGAGCTTTAAAAGTATGAAAATTGTAAAGATGGCAGCCATCGCCACGATGGCACTCACGCTCTTCGCCTCCTGCAACAAGAAAGATGAGCCCAAAAAGGATATATCTTCCATTTGCATTCGGCTGAACGAGACTGCGCTGCGCGCATTCGAAGATCCGATTGCGGATGGTACGTTAAGTAAGGTCACTGATAATGTAAAGGTGATCATCAACGACGGTGCACAAAAATTCACCCTTAGTCAGGCTGATATCGATGCCGCTAAATCGACCACCGGTTGGAGAAAAGCTATCAAGGTGGTTCCCACCAAGGTGGCTGTTATCGCTAACGGTGAAACAGACGGGAAGAACATCAACACGTTCCAAGGGTTGGGAAGCTTCACAGACGATATGGTCCCCACCAACAACAGACCCATGACGTTTGACACCAAAATACCTCTCTATGGAGAAACAACCACTATTACCAAGGGTAAGGATGGTGACGTCATTACGTTTACCGCTAATGTTGAGGTTAAACCTGCTTTGGCACGTCTTGAAATCGCCGGTGAGATTAAAGGTCAACCTAACTCCCTGGGTGAAAATGCTTACTCAAGTATATCGGTGAGAGAAGTGTACATCAATAACTATCGGACTATAGGCGGCAGGTCGGGTCGTACCTACATTAAGGCAAATCAAGATCTGAACGGATTCAAAACAGACCCAGATCCCCTAATGATGGATCAAATTCAAGGAGATTATCTTCGAGACTTTGCTGCTAAGAAGCTTGTTGCCGGCTATCAGCTCTTCCCTGAAACACCGGAAGAACTCGTGGCAGATCCGTTACCCAAGGATTTCTATACTCACGTAATCCTGAAGGTAGATATTACATATGGAGAGCAAAAGGGACGTATAACTCGGCCTTTATACACAGAAACAGGTTATGTGACCATCAGATCCTTTATGACTGCAGCGACTGGTGACCTGAAAGGCTTCCAGGCAGGTACCATCTATAAGCTCGACCTCGCTGACCTGAGCAAGTATTTCAAAACGGACGAAAACTTAGATCCCGAAAACCCTGTTACTCCGGATCCCGAGCCTGACAAAAAGGCGCTTATCGTAACGGTTAAAGCCGTTCCATGGAAGGCACAGAACATTAAGCCCGACATTATCCAGAAGTAAGCCAGGCTTATGCACTAAAACGGAATTTCCCCTACGAGAGGAGGCGATCCGCCACACGGTGCTTCGCCTCCCTCCGGGGCTTCCCCTAATATACCCTCCTACCGGCTACCTATTCATAAGGACAAAACGTAAGAAGCTACCCATTTGCCCAAAAACGGAAAATAAAACAGCCTCTTACAGCAACTTGGACGAATTTAGGCACCACCGTTTGGAATTTAGCAGCAAGACGAATAAGACGGCAAGTGATCACGTTAGCAGTATGAACAAATTTTTCAAGATGGCAGCTATCGCCTCCGTGGCAATTGCGCTCTTCGCTTCCTGTAGTACGGATAAAAAAGAGCCTGTGGATGTGCAGGTGCGTGTTATGACCATCCGCATAAGTAGAACGGAGCTAACACGAGCGTTTGCAGATCCTATTCCCGATGGAACAGTGCCTCAAATCAGCGAAGTAAGCATTTCCGTCAATAAAGGTGCCATAAGATACACTTTGGACGGTACTGCCCTTCAAAGGGCTATGACACCGGCCGGTTACAGAGTGCCCGTAACGGATCCTGTAACTGAAGTAACCCTCACCGCAAACGGGAGTACTAGCCGTAATGTAACGCAATTTCAGGCCTCGGATGCCAAAGTGCCTATGACCGCAACCGCTACCGGCACAGATATTGTGGCCACAGTCAATCCTAAGGACAGCGAAAAAGTAACCTATAGCGTAAATCTTTCCCCCATGCCCATAATGGCTCGTTTGGAAGTATTCGGAAAGATAGAGGCATTAAATCCTGCTTGGGATCACTTCGAAATAGAGGAGGTATATGTGAATAATTACCTAATCAAATATGAGGGTAAGCGTCGTAACTATACCCCGGGGAATGGGGTGGACAATTTTGCTCGATCCCCCCGCATTAATGGTAAAATGCGTGATATAGTTCCTCGCGACGTGGATTCGCAGACAGCTTTCCAAAATGGAACAAAGGTAATTGCCTATCATCTTTTCCCGCTTACCGAAAAAGAACGCGCCGCTGCCACTCCTTCGCTTTATTTCGATCACCTCATCCTGAAAATAAAGGCTGTGCCGGCCGATCCCTCCCAAACGGCAAGAGTGGGTTTCCTCACTATTCGTAGCTTCTACGAAAACAGCAAGGGCGACCTCAAGGGCTTTGAGCCGGGTAAAATATATAAGTTCGACCTTGGCACGTTGAGCGATATGTTTAATGTGGGCAACGATCTTCCTATTACGCCGGCTCCTGAATCCGGAAGTCCGCACAGTACAGCGCTGAGAACGAAGTCAATCACTTGGACGGATAATAACGCCACACCGAGCCTCAATGAGTATAAGTAAGAGCGCAGCACACTATTGGAGAACGTAGAGAAGATAGCATTACCCGGAAAAAGCGATACAGGGCGTTTAAACAGATCCCTTACCGCAAATAGCAAACAACAAGTAACAGCGAAAACAACAAATATACGTTTATGAAATCAGCGGCAAAATACCTTATCCTCACGGTAGTGGCACTTCTCACCGCTTCGTGTAGCAGATTCTTTGACGATTTGAGTAAGTGCGTAACCCCTAAGTTGCACTTCGTGTACTATGCCGACGGAACGAATAACGTACTCAAGAACCATATCCAAAGCGGACGTCTATATGTGTACGACGAATCCGGCAAGCTTCATTATATCAAACCCTTAGGCGCTGCCGAACTTCGCGATGGTATGGAGCTGAAAGACATACACTCAGGTAAATGGACGCTGGTTGCCTGGGGAAATATCAATAGCGCAACCGATGTGCAGGCACCCGAATCTATTTCCGAGGGTTCCGTAACGGCTTTGCCCGATAAGGCGGGTATCTACCGCACATCCGATTCACTTTATTATGCCGAGTACGAGCTTGATTTTTCCAAACTGGAGGGTAAAGATGTGGAAGTGCCCTTCTCCTCGGCACACGTAAGCTTAGATGTAGTGGTAAAGGGCTTTGATGCCGTTTACCCCGACCAAAAGCTCCAACTCAAGGCCGCACCTGCCGGTACTCATTATTCCATTGCCGGCTATAAGGGCGATATCCCGTTCCCCACGGAGCTGAAGCCCTATCTACCTAATTTCAGTCACTCCGCTTCCGATGATATGTATCGGGCGCGATTTGATCTGCTGCGTATTGATAACGAAGCCGGCTTTACGCTGTCGCTCCTCAATGCGGACGATGCCGCGGCTGCTCCGTACCTATCTATATCCCTGCCCGATTATGTGGCAGAGCACCATATACCCCTTAAGGGGCGCCACGAAGTGGAAATACCCGTGCTGATCACCTTCGAAAAGGAGTTGGTGGTAATTGTTACCCCCTTCGTGTGGGGATCTATCCACATCAAGCCGGATGTAATTGCTCAATTACCTACAGAAGCGCTATAAGTACAGCAATTAATTATTCTATGTGGATCAAAGCCATACGAAAATGTTTGAAATAGACCTTTCCCCTCTCGCCGCTCCCAATAACTCGGGAGAATATTAGTGGGAGGATATTAGAGAGGAACCGATAATAGAGAATGGAATAATAACGTAAATAATAACGTAAAATAATTTTTAGTTTAACCAAAAGTATTAAGTATTAAACGTATGAAGTTTGTAAAGATGGCAGCCATCGCCACGATGGCACTCACGCTCTTCGCTTCTTGCAACAAGAAGGATGAGCCCAAAAAGGAGGTTTCCAAAATGAACATTCGTGTGGATCTCTCTGCACTTCGTAGCATGGAAGCTCCTGTTCCCGGTGGTACAACGACAGCCTTTGAAAGCCTCAAGGTTATCGTTAATGACGGTGAAGTAGTAGAAAATCTGGATGCTGCAAAAATCGCAAAAGCAGTAAGCACAGATGGTTACACTTTCGCTGTTAAGAGCAAACCGACCAAAGTGGTTGTGGAAGCTAATAGCTATGTAGCTGATCCCGAAATTACTACCCTTCAGGGTGTAGCTCCTGTAGATGCTACCTATGATCCTGCCAACGCAGCAGATAAGATCGCTCTCTTCTCTAAGAAGATCCCTCTTATTGGCTCTACCACAACAATTGGAGGTCCGACAACTCCTGCCGGTAGTAAAGATAAGGTTTATACCGCTACCGTTAAGCCTACACCTGATGTAGCTCGTATAGAAGTATGCGGTAAGATCGTTGGTCAGGAAAATGCTGACACCCATAAGAATGCTTTCAAGAACATTGATGTAGAAGCTGTTTATATGAACAACTACCTCAATAAGAAAGCCGATGAAAATCGCTATTACACTCCCTCAGACGGTAATACCGCCTTTGCAGGCACTCCTGCGCTCAAGGCTGAAATGAACGATGCAATCGCAGCCGATATGAAGCAAAAGTTCGAGGAAAAGAATGTAGCTGCTGCTTATCAGATCTTCCCCACGAAGGCTGGTGAAACAGACTTTGATCACATCATTCTTAAGGTTAAGCTTCAGTATGACTTGGATGTTGTAAAGAATCGTACGCAAGAGTTTGAAGAGGGTTATGTAACCATTGTTAGGTACAAGGATAAAGCAGCCAGCTCCGCTATCGCTAAATTTGAAGCCGGTAAGATCTACAAGCTCGACCTTGCTGAATTGAGCGCACACTTCAAGACCGATAAGGATGGTAACCCCGATACGCCGGTTACTCCCGACCCCGAGCACGATGGTGCCAACAAGTTGACCGTAAAGGTTGAAACCTTCACATGGGAAGCTGTAAACATCACTCCTGACGGATTCAAGAAGTAATTCATTTTCCCTAAACTTATACCGTGTGATCGGCGGAGCTTCGCGCTCTGCCGGTCAATCGGTTACCTTAACGAACCTCAAGGATGACGGCATGGTGTTGTAGGCACGAAAAGCAGACTCCTCCCGCACATCCCCGGAGAAAATATAATGATTAGATAGTACTAACGAATAAACTTATGCAACGGCTCACTCGAATTCTGTTTTTTACTTTATCGGTGCTGCTTCTGGCTACTTCTTGTCAGCCCTTTTTCGACGACCTAAGTAAGTGTAAGACCCCTCGTTTGCAGTTCTCTTATACAGCTAATGGTACCGACAACGTGTTGGGGCAATACATCGAGTCGGGCGAGTTGTTTATTTACGACGAGAGTGGTCATCTCTACCACGCACAGAAGCTCTATGCCCTGGATTTGAGGGATGGACTTACTTTAAGCAATATACACAGTGGTAAGTGGCGTATCGTGGCTTGGGGCAATGTGGCATCGCATACCCGCCTTACGGAGGCCCAAACGCCTCTCAAAGAGGCCGAGCTCTATACGCTCCCCGATGAGAAGGGAGTGTACCGCACCACTGATTCACTCTATTATGCCGATGTAATGCTGGATGTGCCTGCACTTCCCGAAGGAGGTGTATTTGTAGTGCCTTTTGCCGCTGCACACATTAGCTTAGATGTCGTAGTTGAAGGCTTCGACAAAGTATTCGGCACGGAAAACAAGGATGCTGCGCCCTGCCTTACCATTTGTCCGGCAGGTACGCACTATCGCTTTACCGATCATTTGGAGACGGGCGCTCCACTATATATTCCCCAGCCCGATGTGCTCAAGCCCTTTGAGCCGACTACCGTACACGATGCAAGCAGTGATCGATATAGAGCACGCTTCGACTTGCTCCGCTTTGAGGAGATTGCCGATGCGTCACTCCTGCTCACCAATACCGCTGAGCCTAATGCCGAGCCGCTTGTCGCGCTTCCCCTTATGCAGTATGCCGCAGAGAAGGCAATACCTGTAAAAGGAGTAAATGAGGTCAATATACCCATTTTGATTAAGCTGGATAATGAGGGCGGCACGCTGGCTCTTACCATTGAGCCCTTCAAGTGGGGTAGTATCAATATCCGGCCGGATGGATTCAAAAAATAGATGCCGACGGGTCGGTTACAGCATCAGTAGAAAAAGATAGATTATTCACTTTCGATAAATACGCTACAGTATAGAATTATCATGAAGAACCTTACCAGAAAAACTTCATTTCTTATAGCGGCTTGGGTAGCCCTCTGTATGCCGCTCTTACTCAGCGGCTGTATGGGTGAGCGCAACCACCTGCGCCGTGGAGGTAAAGATGGAGAGATTACGCTTATACTCCGTGCGCCTGCCATGGATGTAGACAACAACATGCGTCAGATGTCTGCACATCAGGAGAGTGCGGTGAAGAGCCTGAAGATACTTGTTTTCAAAACTAAGGATGCCGGAGCTACGCTTTCCGATCAGGAAGAGAAGTATGCGTATGAGGCTAAGATATCCAGTGTAACGCCACAGGATGGCGGTAAGTACTACAAGGTAGTGGCTCGGCTGAAGGGCGACGACAATACTACGCCCTACCGTTTGGTGCTGATTGCCAATCACAGCTTCGATGCCGATGCGCTTGCCGAGGGTATGAGCAAAGCGGAGGTTTTTGCTGCTTCGGGGTTGAAGGAAGAGTTTACCAAAAAGTGGGATACCAACGATGCTGCGGCTACTATACCCATGTGGGGTGAGAGTGATGCCAAGGTAATCACCGAAGGAGTGACTTTCTCCGACTGCTTCGATCAGACCGGTGAGGGAAAGACCAAGATACATTTGATTCGTTCTCTGGCGCGTGTGGATGTGGGCATTAGCTTCAATGGCGATGTCGCTTCAGAGGAGACTACCCCCACCACCGATGTACCCCTTACTTTAGAGTCGGTACGCGTCTATCGCTATGCGACCTCCTTCCTGGTACCCGGTACACAGACCAATACCTACTACAGCGACAATGGAGTGCGTAAGCCTAAGCCTGTACTCCCCGACGGAATGGCTATAGCAGAGGACACCAAGTGCCTCTCTTTCACAGCGATCAATGATCGCACCAGCGTGCGCGATATCTATATCCCCGAGCGGCTTAAGGGCAGCGACAAGAGTGATCGCCCCTGCCTTGTGATAGGCGGTAAGTACAACGGAGCTGCGAAGGCTACCTACTACCGCTTAGACTTTATCAAAACGCCCACACCCGCCTCGCCACGCGATCAGGCCGAAGCACTTGACATTTTGCGTAACCACCGCTACCGCTTCAATATCACTAAGGTAAGCGGCCCCGGCTACGATACGCCCGAGGAGGCACTCAGCGGAGAGCCCGTAAATATCTACTTCGATGTAGTAGTTTGGGACGAAGCCCAAGTAGGCGAAGTGCGCTACGATGGGCAGTATTATCTTGCCGTGAATAAGGATAAGTTCGAATTCGGCAAAGATGAGAGCGATGATGCCTTTACCGTGCGTACCAACTGGGAAGGGGGCTATAAGTTTGTGGATGCCGAGGGTAACGAACTGCCTAAGTCTAAGGAGGAAGCTGTGGCAAAGGGCATGTGGTACTACCTGTCCGATCCCAAGGATCCTGCTTTTGCAAAGGATCAGGATTTCAGAGAAAAGGTCTTTGTGCTTGAAAATACGACCGGTGACGCACGCTCCGCAGCAAAGGGAAGCATCTTTGTACAGGCAGGGCGCATCAAGTGGCCGCTCAATATCAAGCAGAGCGACAAAGTAGAGCTCGACATAAAGATTTATCTCAGCGAAACAGGCAATTGGCGCACCGATTGCGAAAAGGACCCCATTAGTGGTCATACATGTATGGTGGATAGCGTTTACCGATTCTGGGTTAAATACACGCCTAACTCTAAGCTGGGCCGTATTCCGCTCGACCGTGACGAACAGTTCACTTGGAACCGTGTCAGCGATGATCCTGTGAACGGTATTGCACAGTATGAAGCAGTGATGAACCTAAAGGATTTCCCCGATGAGGAGTTCTGGACCAGTGAAATAACTAAGTTCCGTGTAGTGAAAGGTTCCGCTAAGATGGAAAGCGACTTCACCCTCAAGGTGATGCGTTGGGATGCCATCCCCTACAAGGATAGTGCCTTTACGCACAATATGTTGGGTAACGATGCAGTTTACGTCCTTGGTCCCAATAATCACCACTTCTTTATTCGTGCCAATGCCGGATATGATCTCGTAATTGATAATATAGACGTTGAAATGCTCTCAGGCGACCCGCAGCCTAGCAAGGTGGTCAAGGGCTGGTACAAAGGGAAGCTGGTGGACGAGAAGGTGCAACCCGCTTATGCAGATGGGGAAGAGGTACTCTTCCAAACCTACGACTACATAAAAGGAACCGATAAGGCACTTCTGACCGGGGGGCACATTGTGAGCGCACATGTTACGATGTGGCTTAAGCCTAAAGCCGCAAAGGGTCAGGAGGGTTACTTTACCCCGAAGAAGTTTATCGTACACTTTGTTTCCGCTATTATTCAGCCCGAGGCAAATACCTATGTGGTGGAAGCGGGGCAGATCCCCATCCTTATCCCCTGCTCGCAGCTCAATAGGGCGCACGACTGGATGGCGCAATATAAGGATGAGATTGAAACGATGATTGAATCTCGTAGGGATATTGCTAGTGCCCAGAGATTGAATGGGGATAAATACACAAGATACGTAAATGAAAATGGTCCTTGGGGCGAATTGGCTTATCTCCAGCCTTCGGATAAGGAATGGGATGCAAAGGTCGTTTGGAGTACGTTAGACCCTGCCGGATTCAGTCACGGCTTGGAAGATGTGCACCATGTACATATCGAAATGGGGGGACAAAACTACATCTACGTAAAGCCCAGAGCTGAGTATGAGGGCTGCGCATTGGTATCCGCTATTAAAAATGGAACTATTATTTGGAGCTGGACCATATGGGTGGTAAAGAAGATGGCGGATAACGGACACGGCTACCCCTGGGACGATAGCGACAACAACACCCACGGTAAACCCTATATGAACCGTAATTTGGGTGCGTATCGTATGCCTTATGATGTCCAAGAGAGAACCGCAAAGTACTATGATAAGTATTTCAACGATATGGCAGGCTTGTACTACCGCCACGGTACGCCTATCCCCCACCACGCCTATGATATCAATAGTGCACCACAGAAGGAATCTGCAAAATATAAGAATGGACCGCATTGCACGAAGGCGTGGTATAACCCGACGCTCTTCCCATACGCAAGTGATCGGAAGCAGGGGACACTGGATAACGCGAAGTACGGTGATGTATTTGCAGCCTTAGTGTCCCTCAACGATTTGATTAAAAATCCGACTGATTTTCATTATAGAGATGCTATTTCATGTGGTATCATAGAGTTTGGTTCTAATGAAATCTCCGCTACGCTTGGGAAGGTGAGCTGGCAAGGCGGGGAAGGACCTACCATATTGAATAACCGTCGTAACTTCAACGCTTTCCCCTTTAAGACGAAAAAGACGCCCTTTGATCCCTCTCCCTACGGGTGGAAGGTGCCCTCTGCCGGTGCCGAGGCACTCAACATGGTGAACAATCCCCACCTCGTATGGTCCAAGACTTGTGCCTATCTAAACGGGAATTCTGGCTTTGCTACGGGAGCAGTGGCAAACGGAGTTATCCTACATTTGGCAACCTGCTTTGGAAACTCTGACAAACGTGTAATCTGTTATTTCGATAACAGTAGAAGAGAATGGTTCTTCACCGATACGGATGGTTCGTTTGGTGCAGGTGACCAAAAAACCTATGCCAGTGGTAACTACAACGTGCGTTGCATCGAGAACGAAGTCGAAAGCGACTATCTCGACTATACGCAGGATGCGGTGCTCAAGAACGTAAAGAACGCTACCCGCGCCCTCTTCCGCCCCCGTCGCTAAGGTGGGGAGCGAGGTAGCCGTGCAGCGTATGCCGGCACTCGGGTAGGCACCCTATATTAAAAAGATTTGCGCCCCTGTGTGGCAGTTAGTTGCCACGCAAGGGCGCAATACTTTATATACACGGTTTATCGGGCAAAGCCTTGGCGCGGGTTGCTCTTACTCCGCTTGCCCATAGCGGTAGTGGTAGTCGATGCCCATGAGTGCACCCACAAAGGCCATTACCTCGCCAAAGGCCCCGAGTACAGAGCCGTCAATCTCTCCCTGAGGCGGCACGATAAAGGCGGCTATGAGTAGCCCTATACCGCAGAGCGTGAGCAGGTAAGCCAGCAGAAGCTGACACCATGCCATGCGCTTCATAGCGAGGCGTACTCCTTAGCGGCATCGAAGCAGGGGCATGCTTTGAGCCACTCGTCGGGACTTATCTTGCCGTCGCCGTTTCGGTCGGGGCTGAGATCGCGGTGCCCCACAATGGAGGCATACGCAAAGCGTAGATGCAGCGTGCGCAGCAAACGGATGAGCGCCCTCTTCTGCGAAGCGGTGCGCGTGTCGGTGGGTATGCCTGCCGGAGAGAGTCCGCCTTCGTAGCACACACCTATGGAGCAGCCGTTGTACCCCTTTACATGCGCGCCTTTCATGCTGAGCGGCCGCAGCGCCACTATTTCTCCGTTGCGCCTTACGTAGTAGTGATAGCCGGCCTGTCGGTAGCCGCGCTTGATATGGTCGCTCTCTAAGAGCCAGGCGGGATAGCTCATATTACTTCGTGTGGCTGAGCAGTGGACCACAATGTATCGTACATTTTCGGGATTCATATTCGCATTCACATTATACAAAGGTTGGCTTCATGTACGGATACCCCCTCTTTGCGAGGGAGTATCACAGAGTGGGCGTGCTGATTAATTGCCACCACCGGGGTTAGAGGTCGGATCGCCCTCTTGGCTGCTTCCGCCTGTAGAGGGATCGCCTGTAGCCGGATTCTTAGCTAAGCTATTCCGCTGCGCATCGTATAGCATGTAGGAGGTGCGCTTCGCTGCCTGCTTGATCTGCTTGCCCGGTACATAGATGGTGCGGGGTGAGTGGAGCATGGTGCGGTTGAAGTCGTCCGCTTTCTCACACGCTTTACTCCTTGCGCTCAAGCGAAAGCGACCCAAGTCTCCTAAGTCTACGATACGTCCGGCGGCGAGCTGCCGTGCCATTACATCGCTTAAAGTATCCAATACGCTCTTTACATCACCGCTCGATATAGCGGAGATCTTCTCTACCAATGCGATAGTCTCTTCGAGTGCACATACATTCTGCTTGGTAGCTAAGGCGTAGGAGAGCATCTTTTCCTCGCCTTTGAGTTTTGCTTTGCGGGTTACAATTTTGTAGGTTAATGCCATAATACAAATATTAATTCTATTCATTCAACTTGTTTTTTTGTTCCTTGGAGCTTGGCGCCTTCTTATTTCTCACAAGCAACGATGCAAAGGTAGTATGCAGCGCACCGCCCGTTTGTGCTAAAGTGAAGTAAGCTGTACTAAAGTGTATCGCAAAGCACTCTATTGTATCGTCCATAGGGCAGGGCAAAGTGCGCTGTGCGCTACTCGTCGCTATCCCTTTAATGCGGTGTAACCTACTCGGTATGAGCAGATAGTGCGCCGATCAACTGCCTTCCTGAGGCTTAGAAAAAGGGGGCATGCCGCGCTTCGCTACCAATGAAAAAAGCATTACCTTTGCCTACGGAGTCCCATAAGAAAATAGATATTGTGGAAAGGCGCACGCGCTCTTTCGGTAGGGTCTCCGTACAGCGTCGCTCCGGTGAGATAAGTAGGAGGCAGACGCAAGTTGTATTGTTAATTTATTGTATTACAGACGTTATGAATGAATCCTCACGGTCCTCCGGGCGGACCTCATCGGCTTCGCAGAGAATGCTGCCCGAGTTTGACTTCCGTATGTATCGCGTAAAGGAGTTGGCGATGCTCTATTTCCCCTCCGTAGTGAATGCAACACGCTCCCTATCGGCCCTTATACGGCGCGATCCGTTGCTTCTCGGTGAGCTGGAGCGCATAGGGTACCGACAGGGTATTCGCTATCTGAGTCCCGAGATGGTGCGTATTATCGTTATGTACTTAGGTACTCCGCACGAGTTTCTGGCCATTATGCAGCCGGAGGATTAAGCCCGCTGCATACGTAGTACCCATCACTTATTACTATGCGTAGGCGTGTGTAAAGTGGTGGGTGCTCCGCAAGAGCCTTTACTCGGCGTTAGGCCACGAAGAGGCGCACTAAGAGGTAGCCGCCCAGCGTAAGCCATATAAAGAGTGCCAAGGCAAGGAGGAAAGGCTTCGCCCCGGCCGCCTTGAACTTAGCAAAAGTGGCATCCATACCGAGTGCAACCATAGCCATAGTAAGCGCAAAGTCGTCGATCTGCTTGATAGCGTCTGTGACGGAAGTATAGGCATCGCCTATTCCCCACGATTGAGCCACTTGGGTAAAGAGGGTATTGACGAAGATAAGCGCCAGAAACCAGATGGCAAACCAAGGAATGGGGATTCGCTGCTTGGTACCGCCCGCTTCACTTTTGCTTCTGCCCGTAAAGAGCCCTACGACCACAAGGAAGGGCGCAAGGAGCACCACGCGCAGCATCTTCGTAATGGTAGCCGTAGCCGCTATCTCGGCACCCATGGCCCCTCCGGCACCGGCTACATGGGCTACCTCGTGCACCGTACTACCGGTATAGATAGCCATTTGATGAGGCGTAAGCCCCAGAATGCCCGTACTATAGACCAGCGGATAGAGAAACATGCTCAGCGTACCAAAGAGTACTACCGTAGCTACAGCCACCACGGTTCTCTCCGGCTTGGCTTTAATTACGGACTCAGTGCCCAATACGGCAGCCGCTCCGCAGATAGCACTCCCCGAAGCCACCAAGAGGGAGGTTTGTCGATCCAATTTGAGCAGACGCCCCAAGCCTATACCCAGTAGTGCCGTTACGGTCACAATGGTGACGTCAATAAGGAAAGCCGCCCAACCGGCTTCTACAAAGTTGGTGATGGATAGGCGGAACGCGTAGAAGACAATGGCTAAGCGCAGAATACGCTTGGCGCAGAACTTAAGCCCGGATTCCCATTCAGCAGGGAAGCTACTCCGCAAGGTATTCGCATAGATCATCCCCATCAGTACGCCTATGATAAGCGGTGAGAGCCGCAGCGTTTCACTAAAGAGAGGCATTTTCCCAATCAGTAGAGCAGCACAAGAAAAGAAGGCTACATAAAGCACTCCCTGTAGGAGTGTCTGTCGTTCGAAGTGTGGCATATAAGGTTTAAATAAAGTTTTGTTGCGGTTTATCCGTGATCGGGTGGCTGTCTCCTACTTTTGCGCTCATATAGCTCCGGACTTCTGCCCAAGGGGTGTAGGGACTCTATGCCTACTGCTTGCCCACTCTACACACCCCACTCGCTACATATCCATAGGGGCATTTGCTCCGGTGGAAACGGCACGGCAAAAACAGATCCGCCGCCCGTGTCGCTTATTTCGTTATTGTTTCGTCATTGTATTGATCTTTTCTGCCGTCTCTTTTATCGCTTTATTGATTCGTTTGCCCTGTGCCGAGGCTTCGTAGTCGGTAGTTACTCTCGGTGTAGCCGTAGAGCCGGGTACATAGTCGTACCGAAACATATTGAGGAAGAGGATCAGCAGCGACAGAAGCAGCGG
The DNA here is from genome assembly GCF_045865415.1 of Porphyromonas miyakawae. NCBI lineage: Bacteria > Pseudomonadati > Bacteroidota > Bacteroidia > Bacteroidales > Porphyromonadaceae > Porphyromonas > Porphyromonas miyakawae. The sequence goes on along the minus strand of NZ_BAAFSF010000004.1, from coordinate 283,668 downwards.
CCCAAAGATAACGCCCCAGAAGCCAAAGAGCGGTATCCCAAAGATTACCCCAAAGATGGTAATAAGCGGATGTATGTCGGCAAGCTTTTTTTGCAGCAATAAGCGAGCAATATTGTCTACGCCCCCAATGACCAATAGGCCGTATATCCACAGTCCAATGGCGCCGGTCCAATTACCGGAGAGGGCAAAGAAGAGCCCCAGCGGAATCCATACGATCATAGTACCCACGACCGGGATAATAGTCGAAAAGGCAGTGAGCACGGCATAGAAGAGTGCCGTAGGAACACCGAATATAAGGTACCCAAAGTAGGCAAACAGCCCTTGAATGATCGCTAAGAGCGGAATACCGATGGCATTCGCTACAATAATGCTTTGCGACTCGTCGATGAGTATGCGTCGGTTGCTCCGCGAGAAGGGAAGTAGCTCCTCAATGGCGCGTTCGAAGGCTTCACGCTCATACAGCATGTAGAAGAGTACAAAAAGCATCATGATGCCATTGAGTACCAGCGAATAGGTGCCACTGACTAAGGAACTCACTACCCGCTGCCCAAAGGAACTTACATAGCCGAGATTGTCTAAAGAGAGAATTGTAAAGCCGAACCGCTCCTCTACATAGCTATTCCACTCATTGATCTGATCCATGATCGCCTTATAGTCAATCGTCGTATTGCTAAATACGTCGATGAGCATGGAGACAATCGCACCTAAAGGAATGAGAAAGAATACAATCGCTTCACCCACTAAGAGTAACGCAGCGCCTCCCCGCTTCCAATGATACTTATAAGTTAGCTTTTGCATCTGTTTGCGGAGTAGGGCGAAGATGGTAGTTGCGCCCAAAAAACAGCTCATGTACCCCCATGCCGGCTTGCCGAAGAGAAAGACCAAGATGAAAATGAGGAGTAAAAGAGAGATTAGAAAGAAGTTATGATTGGCCTTGGAAGAGAGCCCTTTAAGTCCATCCGGGGTCTTTTCTGCATCGTGTGGGCAAGTGTCCGGTTCTGTCATATCAGATCAAAAACTTACTATATCTACTTAATTTATTTCGGTAAGCTGCACGCAGTGGATCAATAAGCACAACTTACGGTACTTCAAAGGTACTTTATTTATTGTGAATAATGGTGCTGTTGCGCCACTGTCGTTGTGCACTTTATAGTGCAGAGGAGGAGAGTGACTACCTTTACACCAACTTCTGAAAATGGGCGAACGAATGTGCCGAAAGGGTGATTATCTTGCGGACGGATCTTCCAGTACATCCCGATACTCGGGCGTCTTGCTTATGACCGCTTGGGCAAAAGAGCAGTGGGCAATCACCTTCAGCTCTTTTTGGCGTGCATACTCCACAGCTGCTTTGACCAACTGTTTGCCGTACCCCAGTCCTCCGTATGATGAGGGTACACCTGTATGATCAATGATTATTACCCCTTTGCCGGCATGGTGATAGGTAAGCTCGCCTGCCGGTTGACCGCTTGCCAGTAGAGAGAAAACTCCCTTATTATCCTTCTCGGTATGTCTGATTTCTATCATCGTTGCGCTTTGCTTTATTAACTGACGCTAAGTTATCAACTTATTTACAGATGCAGTGCCTATTGATAGCTGCCTCTCTCTGCCGGACGTGCTAAGCGAAAATATGGTGTGGGCTTGCGACCTCGTTAAAGTAGAGCAAGCACTTCAATCTATACGCCTAAGGGCTTGACGATCTCCACCCTTAGTCCGAGGGCTGAGATGATGCGGTAAAAAAGCCCTACACTCGGCTCTACCGATCCGGTCTCTATCTTGGATATATACGACTTAGAGGTGCCGACACGCTTTGCAAGCTCAGCCTGCGTGAGTCCTACCTCTTTTCTCGCCTTAAGGAGTATCTGAGAGGCATAGAAGGCTCGTGCCTCCTCCTCGAAAGCGTTGCGGCTGTCCGTGCCTTCAGCTCCATAGCGGCTGTCCAATATGGCATCATAGTCCTCGATCTTGTGATTGTTTGTCTGCATAGTACATCGCTTTAATCTTTAGTGCCTTGTCAATCTCCTTGCGAGGGGTCTTCTGCGTCTTCTTCTGAAAGCCATTGAGCAGTATCACGATATCTCCCTCGTCAAAGATAAAGAACAGTCGATAGATATTTCCCTTGACGCTAATCCTAAGCTCAAAAAGCCCATCACTTACCATCTTGACAAATCGAGCGGACAGTCGCTCCTCGCTCTTGAGGAGCTGAAGCAGGTAGTCTATTTTACGCAATACGTCATCGTCTAACGTTTGGACAAAAGCTTGGAAGTAGCCCCCATAGGTTCTAATCCGTCTGTTCATAGAACAAAGATATACAAAGTTTCTATATATGGAAACTTTTCCTTTGTGACTTTTTGAGGTTCGCTTCAAGCTGCGAGAGGGGTTGCCCGGTGTACTGTGCGGTGTGGTTCATGGTGGATGGTTGTGGCGATGAGTGGGTACATTTGGTTTTGCTAAAAAATATTACCTTTGCAGCACGTGATACGATGCGTGTCATGCGATGCGGCAATAGCTCAGTTGGTAGAGCATCAGCTTCCCAAGCTGAGGGTCGCGAGTTCGAGCCTCGTTTGCCGCTCAAGGTTTTACATTCATAGATTGGACGGAGTGACTTCGGTCACTCTGTCTGTGTTTAAGTGGCCCCCGGCCACAAAGGATCTACAAAAGGGGGTTTCTCACAAAAAAGGATTGAGCATTGAGGGTTTTGCTTAGAGGAAAAGGAAGTGAAGCCCTGCACTAAAGCGAGGTTCTACAGGGGAAAATAGAGCAGATTGGAGCCATCCGTTGTCGAAAATGCAAGAAAAGTTGAGGAAGCAGTCGGATAAAAGTAGGTGGTTAGCAAAAAAGTTATTATCTTTGCAGCCACTATGGGTGAGTCCTCGACGACTAGCTCCCTATGAATCCCCCAGGGCTTGACCGCAGCAAGGGTAGTGGGTTGTAGCAGTGCGATCGAGATCGCTCACCCTCCTCGCCTCTTTAGCTCAGTTGGCCAGAGCACGTGATTTGTAATCTCGGGGTCGTTGGTTCGAATCCGACAAGAGGCTCGAAAGAGGGGATTGGGGTATGCTCCGGTCTCCTCTTTTATTTTTAGGGATATGATCCCAAGAGCGTCTCCTCAACCCATGAGGTAGGGATCCCGCAGCAAAAAACAAAACCTTTCCCCCTAAGCAGGCTGCAAAACAATGTATGCACAGCGCAGAAAGCAGTATCTTTGCAGACGAGAATATGAATGATAAGCAGAAAACAGGTGGGCGCATTGTGGTGACGCGCTACCACGATATCAGCATGGGACACCGCGTAGTAGGACACGAGGGTAAGTGTAGGCATTTGCATGGGCATAACTATCGTATCCACTTCGTGTGTAGTGCTCCGGAGGTGGATGGCTTAGGACGTATCATTGACTTTAGTGAGATTAAGACGCGTCTTTGTGCTTGGCTAGAGCTTCATTGGGATCATCGCACGCTGATTTGGGAAGCGGATCCTTGGTTGCCTGCCCTTCAGGCCGTGGAGGAGGAGAGCATAGTAGTAGTGCCCTTTAATCCGACGGCAGAGGCTATTGCCCGCTATTTGGTTGAGCAGATCGCCCCCTGTGCACTCACAGGCAGTGGCGTTACGCTGGTAGCTTGCAAAGTAGAGGAGACGGCCAAGTGTAGTGCCACCTATTCGCTAGAGTCGGTGCAGTGGGTATAGAAGCTATGAAGCGGTTGCCGGTAAACGAGATCTTCTACTCGCTGCAGGGAGAGGGCGGACAGAGCGGTATGGCTATGTGCTTCGTGCGTCTGTCGCATTGCAATCTTTCTTGTCCCTATTGCGATACTGACTTTGCTGCTTTTCAGGAGCTTTCCGAGGAAACAATTCTTCAAGCACTACGGGCCTACCCGACGCACAATCTTCTTTGGACGGGGGGTGAGCCTACGCTTAGTATCGATGAGGAGGTAATTGACTTCTTCCGACGGCATGGCTACCGACAAAGTATCGAAACGAACGGCACACGCCCTGTGCCGCCCGGCTTGGATTGGGTTACGGTGAGTCCGAAGCCGGAGGCGTTTCCCCTTCTAAAGAGCAACTTTCCCTCCGGGGTGAATGAGTGGCGTTTCCCATTTGGAGCGGGCGCCCCCTTACCCCCATCTATCACTGCGCTGCCTCCTGCGCAATGCTATTGCCTCAGCCCGATTATCGAGCCCAATGAGGTAATAAATAGCACGCATGAGACGTTACAAGCATGTATGGACTATATTATGCAGCATCCGGAATGGCGACTCAGCATACAATTACACAAGCTCTTAGGGTTTCGCTGACCCTGCTGCTTCTCTGTGCGTTTGCCTTCTGCTCCGCAGGTTGTCGGGCACGGCGGATCAAGGAGGCTGAGCGGGCCGATGGAGCCGCACGCTATGCAGAGGCTGCAGAACTATATCAGAAGCTATATCGCTCCACGCCTCGTAAGGAATCGGAGCAAAAAGGATACTTTGCCTATAAAGCGGCCGAAAACTATCGTATGATGCGCAATCCGATGCGTGCCTTGAGCTATTACCGTATCGCTCATCATCTATTGCCGTCGGATAGTGCATCTTGGCTTGTGGAGGCCCGCCTTTACGAGATGTTGGGGCGGTATGAGGAGGCACGGAAGCTTGCAGAAGCCCATTTGGTGCGGCAGCCCGATGATGCCGAAGCAACGGCAATGATGCAGCTCTTGAGTATGAAGGATAGCTTGGCAGAGAATAGGCTTCGCTATCACGTAAGGGAGATGAAGGCATTTAATTCGGCAAGGAGTGACTTTGCCGGTGTCTTTGCAGCCGATGGAGGCGAGTTTATCTTCTCTTCAGCACGCAGTAGGGATGAGGCGCTTGCCGATCAGCCGGCTACAGGCGAGAAGAATAACCAACTCTTTTCCACCAAAAAGAATCTGCGCAACGAGTGGTCGCGCCCCGATAGTATCAGCGGAGGGATCAATAACGGCAACGACAATGCAACCCCTGCGCTTACGCCCGATGGCAGTACACTCTATTATACTTGCGTGGCACAGAGCGACCTATATGACCGCACAGCTAAAATCTATCGTGCTGCACGAAGTGGCGAAGGCGGCTATGCAGCCGGTACGGAGGTACCCCTTTGGGATGATTCAACTCGTATGGCAGCCCATCCGGCACTCTCGCCTGACGGCTCTAAGCTGGTATTTGTAAGCACAGGCGGCTATGGGGGAAAGGATCTCTATTCCGTTGCAGTGAGTCAGATTGGTGTCATGCCGCCTACTAACTTGGGTAGTAGTATCAATACATCAGGCGACGAAATGTATCCCTCTTTCTACAATGATAGTACCCTCTACTTCGCTTCGGACGGACATCAGGGTTTGGGAGGCTTAGATATATACTGCGCACGGCTTAACGAAGAGGGCGAATGGGAGGTAAGCCACCCCGGCAGTCCTATTAACTCCTCATTCGATGACTATGGAATGGCCTTTAACCCGACTCCCGACGAAGCGCATTCGGAAGAGGGTTATTTTGCCTCCTCCCGTAATGATCGACGCGGTTATCCCCATCTGTTTTCTTTCTATCGGAATGCCGTTACGGTTACCTTAGAGGGATATGTATCGGATCGTGAGGGATATCCCATTGAGGGGGCTATTGTGCGCTTGGTGAGCGATAGTGATCCCTTGGAATATCGTACGGCTACTTCGCGTGTGGATGGCTTCTTTACGCTGCAATTGGATACGCAAACCGCTTACCTGCTACTTGCTTCTCATGCCGATTACCTCAATCAGTACCTCGCTTTCGCTACCGATAGTGTTACGGAGAGTGAGACTTATGAGATAGAGTTCTTTCTTGCTTCACGCAAGCGACCCGAGGTATTTAGTGATATTTATTACGATTTTGACAAAGCAACCCTTCGGCCGGAGAGTGAAACCGCACTGCAAGAGATGGCAAAAATACTTAAAGAGAATCCCGACATACGGGTTTTGCTCTCTTCGCATGCCGACCGTCATGGACCCGATGCCTACAATCAGACCCTTTCGGAGCAGCGAGCCCACAGCGTGGTTGCCTACTTAATTACTCTGGGGATAGAGGAAGGGCGACTGGAGTGGCAGGGTTTTGGAAAGACCCGCCCCCGTACGATCACGGAGGCTATTCGTAAGCAGCTGCCCCTACCCGAGGAGGCTACCCAACTCACAGACGAGCTTATCGCTACGCTAAGTGAGGAGCAGCAGGCCATTGCGGATCAGTTGAACCGACGCACCGAGTTTGTGGTTATAGGAGAGCTGCAGCCCAATGAGCTTCCCGCTGAGGATGCTCAGGCCGGCACGGCAGACGCTCAGCAGTAAATGTAAAGCACAATGAAGGTATATACCGCATTATTCACAGAAGAAAGCGAAGAGGCGCCGCTGCTCTATTATAAAGGTGAGAGCGTGCTGCGGAGCGGCTTTCCTTTTTTTCTGCCAGATCGAGAGCCTTGTTACGAAGCTGTGCCTGTATTAGCCCTCATGATAGCAAAGACCGGTAAAGAGGTGGCCACTAAGTTTGCCCTTCGTTACGTGAAAGCATTGGGCGTAGGCTTTGAACTTCTGGCCCCCCGACGGCTGGCACAACTGTCAGATTGTGGCTATCCATGGGATGCGGCTGTAGCTTTTCAGGATAGTGCAGTAGCACATTTCTCGGAGCCTTATGTGCAGCCCGGAGTGGTTGAAGAGGGCAACCTACTGCACTATGCGGCAGAGCAACTGACCCTCTCTGTGACTATGCCTGATGGCTCACACCGCTCGGAGTCTTTTGCTTCCTATATGCCGGAGTGTGCCGTAGCCGCCTTTTCGCAACTTAATGTAATCCATCAAGGGGATATCCTTCTGCTGCGTAAATCTTCTACCGAACCCATACCCCTCTCCATAGAGAGCCACATCGATATAGCGCTTGGCGGAGGTGAAGAGGCACCTTTTCGCTTAAGGATTAAGTGAAGGCAAGGCATATAAAAGAGAGGCTTTTTTTATATCTTTGGATTGTTAAAAGAAGATAAAGTAGATACTGTCGTATGATTGAGCTAAGTCCGGAGTCGAAGAAAAAGCAGCAGGAGTATCAGGAGCTGGGACGTTATTTCAGCGAACTCTTTATGTTGCTTAAAGAGATGGAGGAGCACACAGGGCCCAAGCTTACGGCAACCTACCAGAGCCTCTTCGGTAAGCTTGAGTATGAGGATCTGTCGCTCTTCTTGAGTGTGCGAATCCTTTCTGAGCGCAAGCGCCTTCTGCAGCAGTATGTAAACCGCGATGAGACACCTGATCTGACTGACATAGAGGAGAAGATCGCAAAGTTCACTTCGCTTCACCAAAAGCTATTGGACGATAAAGCCGAGGAAATAAAGAGAGCCAAGGAGCTGCTCAGCTTACCCAAGCTCACTTTAGAGGAGACTAAGCAGATGCGAAAGCTCTATCAGACGATTGTAAAGGCTACCCATCCGGACTTGAATCCGGAGGCCGGTGAATCTGCAATTAAAGTATTTCATATCGCCACAGAAGCGTATCAAACCGGTGATTTAGAGAAACTCACCACACTGTATCAGGTGTTGGCTTCAAAGGGGCTGCTTGATAATGTGATACTCGATGGTATGTATGCTAATTGGGACGAAAAAATAGAAGGCTTAAGAAAGCGGATCGATAAATTAGCCGAACAAATAGCGAAGCTTAGGCTCATGTTCCCCTTTAGTCACGAAGAGAAGCTTGCAGATCCTGAATGGGTGAAAGAGAGAGAGCTACAGCTACAAGAAAGCATTCAAGAGCGAATGAAGGAAAAAGAACAACTACAGGAGGTTATCTCCTTGCTCGAAGAGTATCGATCGCAATACTTAGGTCGGCGGATTATAGATTGAGGGAATCATGGCAAACGAACTGAGTAGGTTAGATGATAATCTGGTGGCGCTACTGGCTACCGGTGGGGTCAATAGCTTAGGGCTGCCCAAGCAGAAGATATATCTACTGAGCGTAGTCGTGGCAGGCACATCGTTTGTACCAAATATAGAGGAGATCGCTTCTCATATAGATAAAGGCTCTCTCTTGAGAATGGTGCGTCAGCCTAAAAATGAATACGACGAATATGCCATCGCTTTCTTCTACGAGCAGGATCGCATTGGGTATATCCCTGAGATGATGAACCTCGTGGTCTCCCGATTAATGGATGCCGGTAAGGAGTTCTATGCGGAGGTAACGGGTAAGGCCAAATACAATAATTGGATCAAGATAACGGCGGATGTCTTCATGGTGGAGTAAATAATCCGCCCTGCTGCTTCTATTAAGCGAGGCTGCCGTGGCGTATCGGTGCAGCCCCATTCCCCATATTGATTACTTCCTTTTTCTTTCTATTCGTAACAAGATGTGCCGGAGGCGCTTTTGCTTTCCTTCTCTTCTACGTGTCGCAAGCTCAATCTGATTAAAAGCTCCCTCTTCTCACGCATCTTACCCGGCAGATCCCTCCCCTTGCTCGGAGAGGACGAGCGCAAGGAGCTCTATTTCCACAGCCCCTCCGCTATTTATGAGCTATTCACGGCGGAGCAGATAGGCTGCAAGGTAACCCGCCTCCGGACCATCGGTGTATTGCACGGCAACCCCTACGAGGGGAGGCGGTGCAGAATAACGAAAGAGCCGATTTTAAGGAAAAGGCGTTTTAATTCCGCGTAAGCCATTAAACTTATACCAAAAACAAACTCAAAGCCGGCAGAACGCAAGCAAACAGCAATTTTGGGTATTTATTCGTTGAGGTGCGAAAAAGAAAAAACTATTTTGCCGTTTTTAGGGTGATAACAACTAAATTTGGAAACAGGAATATGAAAGATTATAACGACATCGCAAAACAGTATGCGGCACAGCACGGGTTTGATATCGTGCAGCTATCCACAGCCGAGCGTAACGGGTACAGGTATTTCCACCTTGACTTCACAGGTCGTCCACGTTACACGGGAAACCCGTTTATCATTAAAATAAGCCCTGCTGGAAAAGTCCAACAGGTGTTTAATTTTGACGAAATCTATTGGGCGTACAATCAACGCATTATAAAGAACGGGCAATCTGTCTAAAAATATCCCGACGCAAAAGGAGTTTATCGACTTTCAGCACCTCGAAATATTCTACATTGCCTACGGCGTATTCTTCGATTTTGAGGAATGTGCTGTCTTGAGCATCGTAGAATAATATACGCCCATCGGGGAGGCACTCGTCTTATCAGAGCGTAAATGCGCTATTACCCCCAATAATGCCGGATCATAGACGATAGTGCGCATTATTTGCCGATACAGAAGTTGGCGAAGATGTGCTCCAAGAGGTTGTTGTCGCTGATGGTTTCGCCGGTTATCTCTCCGATCGCCTTAATGGCACTGCGTAGCTCAATAGCGAGCAGCGCGCCTTCCATATCCTTTTTTAGTCCCTCGATAGTGGCATTTAGGCTGTGGGCAGCCACCTTGAGTAACTTCACGTGGCGTAAGTTCGTTACTACATGAGACGGCTCTGTTACATCTCCCTTGGCGGTGTGTAGTAGCTGTTGCCGAAGTGGCTCCAAACCCTTTTTCTCTTTCGCCGAGATGGGCAGTATGGGGAAAGGTACTTTTCCTTTTAGTTGCGCAGTCAGAGCCTCTACTGCGGCCGCCTCCAATAGGTCAATCTTATTGAGAACGCAAAGTGCCGGTACTTTGATGCTGCCGATAGGGGCGAGTTGCTTCGCTATATGCTCCGGTTTATCGCATCGTACTGCATCAATCAGCAGTAGGACAATGTCGGCTTCTTCAATGGCTTCCATTGTGCGCGCTACGCCCATTTGCTCAATGGGGTCTTCGGAATGCCGCAAGCCGGCTGTATCGATGATTCTAAAGGGATGCCCTTCGATAAGTAATGTCTCACTGATTGTATCGCGTGTAGTCCCCTCTATATCGCTTACAATAGCCCTATTTTCCTGCAAGAGCGCATTGAGGAGCGCACTTTTACCTGCATTGGGAATACCGGCTATTGCGGTAGCTATTCCGTTGCGAATCTTTCGTCCGGTTTGGTAGCTGTCGATAAGCTCCTGTATCATGGAGCGCACCCCTTCAGCAAGGCTTAGCAGTCTATCTCGATCTGCAAAGGTGACATCCTCCTCAGAGAAATCAAGTTCCAATTCGATCAGCGAAGCAAACTCAATTAATCTACTGCGTACCTCTCGAAGGTGTTCACTATAGGCGCCTTTGAGCTGCGCCATAGCCAGGCGATGCTGTGCCTCTCCCTCGGCATGGATCAAATCGGCCACTGCCTCTGCTTCTGCTAAATCTCGTTTCCCATTGAGAAAGCTCCGAAGCGTAAACTCCCCCGGTTCTGCCAGACGTGCTCCACTCGCCACAAAGAGTGCCACTATGCGCTCCACTATGTAGCGAGAGGCATGGCAGCTAATCTCGGCGGTGTCCTCCCCTGTATAGCTCTTGGGGGCTTGGAAGTAAGTAACGAGTACTTCGTCGATCACCTCTTCGCCCTCTACGATGTGCCCATAGGTTGCATGTGCGTGGCTGATAGGTAGAGAAGAGCGGAAGCTCTTTGCCAGAAGGGTAGTAACCGCTTTCCCGGAGAGCCGGATCAATGTAACCGCCCCTCCTTGCCCTGTGGCGGGAGCTATGATGGTGTCTTGCAGTGTATTAGTGTCGTTCATTCTCTAAAAGCACCTGAATACTTTTCTTTAGAATGGGATGCTCCATAGTGGGGGCTATGCAACAGAGCGGTGCAAGTACAAAGGATCTGAGGTGCATGAGGGGATGCGGCAGGGTAAGCCTATCGGTATGCATAATGCAATCCTCCAGGAGCAGCAAGTCAATGTCGATCGTTCTATCGGAATAGCCTGTGGAGGGAGTACTCTTTTTGGTGCGTCCGAGGCGTTGCTCTATGCGTTGCGTCCTTTCCAAAAGCTCTTCGGGAGAGTGTGTGGTCTGTATAAGTGCAGCCGCATTGAGGAAGGTATGCTCACTTTCGAAGCCTTCCGCTTTACTCTCTACGAAGGGGGATATAGCCCCTAAAGTGCCCACTTCCTCCTCCAATGCCGCTAAGGCACGGCAGAGGAAGTCGCTTCTGTTGCCTAAGTTACTGCCTAAGGCAATAGCCAGTAGAGCCATTAGTCGATAATCAGCATTGCATCTCCGTAGATGCCGAATCTGTATCCCTCCTTAACGGCTACTTTGTATGCCTTCATTACCTCTTGATAGCCACCCATTCCGCAGGTCATAAAGAGAGCTTGCGAGTAACTCATGTGGAAGCCTGTTACCAATGCAGTAGCCAAGCGCGCCTCAAAGGGCTTTTCCTCGTTTACGGGCGTTATGTATAGGTTGGTCCATCCATCAAAAGGTTTCAGGAGTCCATCGGTGCTGACTGCTGTCTCCAATGCGCGTAGGGTAGAGCATCCCACAGCTACTACCTGCTTGCCGGCCTCTACTGAGAGCTTTGTTTTTTCGCAGCACTCGTTGGGAACGATCATACGCTCATTATTCTTCTTGTGCTTGGAGAGGTCTTCCACCTTTTTATCCTCCATGTTTTCCAACCCACAGTGTACAGTAAGGAATGCCTTGCGAATATCTGCCAGCTCAAGACGGATCATAAGCTCACGGCTGAAGTGCAGTCCGGCTCCCGGGGCTATTACGGAGCCTTCTCGCTTGGCATAAACGGTTTGGAATCGCTCAAAGTCATCCTCTACGGCAGGGCGCTTGATATAATCCGGCAGTGGGGGCACCCCTAAGGCATATATATAGCTTTTGAATTCCTCGTGCTGTCCATCGTACTGAAACTTGAGCGCGCGGCCTCCGTTTACGGTATTGCCCACCACTTCTGCAATGAGTGATCGGTCGGGGCCAAAGCATATCTTATTGCCAATACGGATCTTACGCGCCGGATCGACGAGCACATCCCACAGCTTATTATTTTCGTCCAACTCACGTAGGAGGAATACCTCAATGCGTGCATCGGTCTTCTCCTTTACTCCGTAGAGGCGAGCCGGGATTACTTTCGTATCATTGAAAACAAAGGTGTCGCCTGCAGTAAAATATTCTATGATGTCTTTGAACTGTCGGTGCTCAATTTCATTGCTCTTGCGGTGCAATACCATCAATCTCGACTCGTCGCGGTGAGGCGCAGGCTCAGTGGCAATTAAATGCTTGGGTACATCTACCTTAAATGATGATAACTTCATGCTCTATCTAATCCTCTTTCTTTTTCACTCTCCCTATATAGTATATCATTTTGGTAACAATCGAAAAAACAAATTGTTCACCGCTAAATTGGGTAAATGTATTGCAGGTTACAAAAAATGTATTACCTTTGCACTCGGCTTCGCCAAAGAAGTACTCTGTGTGGGATACTTCCAAAGAAGCTCAAAAGAGGAGGTGCCATAGCTCAGTTGGTAGAGCAAAGGACTGAAAATCCTTGTGTCCCCGGTTCGATTCCTGGTGGCACCACTCCACAAGACTCCGAGAGGCTTATCGAATAAGCACCTTGGAGTTTTTTTATTGGCTTCACTGCTCATCGAGCTGCATTCTATTGCGATGCTTTCCCTCATTCGGAGTATTATCCAAATAGGTATAAACAAAAGAGTGCCTCCCTATGGAAGCACTCCTCAAATAGTTTTATTCTCTTGCGATGCTCGGATGAAAAGTAGCAACGAACAACTCCCTATTCGGGTAAAGAGGGAGCCGGCACCCCATGCCGCAAGCGTACTGCTGTTACTTCACGATCAATTGTATCGTACAGACCGCTGTCGAGAAAGCTTTGCAGCGTGCAAGCACCTCCCTCTACCAAAACAGAGTGAATTCCCCTCTCGTAGAACTCATGTAGTAGGGAACTCAAGTCGTTGGGCCGGGAGTTGCTTCTCCTTAGTAGGGATACGTGAGAGGGTAGTTCGCACAATAAGGGGGCTTTTTCGCTACATACGATCAGCACAGGAGCGGAAGCGTCGTGCATGAGTCGCACATGGGGTGCGACAGAGCGCAAGCCGCTATCAAGCACTATCCGAATGGGACTCCGACCCCACCACAGACGATTGGTAAGAAGCGGATTGTCGGATGCAACGGTATGGCTACCCACGAGTATAGCGTCGTGCAAATGCCGTAGGCGATGCACATGTTTATCGCGCAAGGCATCACTAAAATGGAATGGCTTGTCGCACTCCTTCGTTCGTATCGAATCGATAAAGCCATCTGCACTCTCCGACCATTTAAGCGTAATATAGGGCCGTTGCTCTCGGACTGCGGTTAGGAAAAAGCAGTTGAGTGCACGTGCCTCCTCTGCCAATACGCCCACCTTGACTATTATACCGGCATCTTCCAGCCGTTTAATGCCTCGCCCTGCTACTTGAGGAAAAGGATCTTCCATGGCGATCACCGCACGCTTAAAGTGCTTTTCAACAAGCAAATCTGCACACGGTGGTGTTTTTCCCACATGAGCGCAAGGCTCTAAGGAAACATATATAGTAGACTCACTGAGCAAAGCCCTATCTTCAGGCTTCACGGAGGCAACCGCATTGACCTCTGCGTGGGGTTGGCCTGCACAATGATGATATCCCTCGCCTATTATTCGGTCGTTATACACGATCACCGCCCCAACCATAGGGTTAGGACTTGTGAATCCTTCTGCTACACGTGCCAAATCGAGCGCACGCTGCATGTACTGCTCATCCCGGTTTTGCATCATAGTTTAGGGATTGTAAGCACTATTTCTTCTCCTGTGGAGATATTATATCCCTGACGGTAGTAGACAACCCGTCCGAAGGAGTCGGCTACCACTATGATGGGCCATTCTGTTCCTTTGGCTGTAACTGCCGCACGTAGCATATCGGCAACCGAGCTATCGGCATCTAATCCGTAACAGATATTGGCTGGAAGACGAGGATAATCGGCACTACGGAAAGCATCGGCATCTTGCTCTGATGGGAAGAGGAAGAGGAAGGGTCTGCCCCAAGCATCCAACTGTGCCTTAACCTTCTCCAAATCGTGCAAAAGATGCCGTGTGGGCTCCGTACCGGTCTTCAGAATCGCCAGAACAAAATAGCCTCTTCCCGTGGTACTAAGAATAGAGCGCTTCTCTCCGTTAGGCCTGTAGTAAAGCTGCTCACAATCGATATTACCGATCACGCTCACGTCGTTTTCATCGTAGGGTAGGAGGAGCGTCATTTTATTATCTACACCGGCCACCATATTAAACGGAGTAATGCGTACAAGCACAGAGCCATTCGCCATGCGCGTACCGGCTGTAAGCAGCCACAGCCCGGCATCTAAAGGCTGCTTGCGACCATTTCCAAAGAGAGTCGGCAAACTCGATTTTTCCTCATCATAGTATTGTGTGGCAGGAAATGGATGGGCAGGGGTAAGCTGCGCAATAGAAAAGCGCGTGTAGTAGTTGATGCTCTGAGCAGGCTCTTTGCCCTCATAGGCAAGGGAGAGGAACCCTTTGAGAGAAGCGTTCTCTGCTTCAAGCAATTCAAACGGAGCCGCCCGAAAATCAGTTTCTTTCGGAAGCACTATTTCAGCTCGACGATTTTGCGGATTGATACGTGCCAAAAGGCCGGCACTACGTGCTATCGCTACGAAAGCAAGCTTCATACTATACTGATCCGTCTTGCCATATTGAATAACACTTAGCGGAGAAATAAGCGTTCCATTCGTATTCGTATCATCTATTCTTTCCCAAGAGGTGACCAATTGAGAGATCGCCTCGGGCTGTTCGTGGAAGTGCGCCAGGGTATTTTCGTCTATTAGCTCCCTCACGGCAGCATACCAATCACTCAAATGCTCATTTTCGATGCGTGGGTTGTACTGATAACGGAGCTGCCTGTCATCAATCTGCTGGGGCATACGCTCTACCCAAGTAGAGAGAAACGCTGTATCAATGTCCGTAGCGTCCTTATCGCTCATCACACACAATAAGCGAAGCGCTCTGTCCCTCAGCGAAGGATTCGCCTTACACCAGGCGAGCAAATCGCGACTGTTGCCTCTCGCTTTGAGTAAAATGTGGGACAAAAGGTCCCCATCGCATCCCATCTGTAAAGCCGCCTCTACAGCCTCTTTAGGCGAAACAAAAGTAGCCTCATAGGCAGTACGCACACTATCATCGTAGGCCATACGCAACGCATGCTCCCTTGCCATAGCGGGCGTGACCTCCTTCAAAGCTACAAAATTACTCTCCATAGGGGGAGTCAGTTTCAGAGATTCGGGGAAGTGCAGCTTGTCCAATGGTTCAAGGTCTATTTGCAGCGGCTCCAAAGCATCTGCTCTTGCAACCGCATAGCCGCAACTATCTCCAAGCCAAGCCCAAACGAGCATATCTCCCTTACCGGTCGTAAGGGCACATTTGCCAGCTGCATCCGTACTCAGCTTAGCAGCAGGGTAAAACTCTGCATAGTTGTATATGGTAAACGCCACAGAGGCATCCGCAGCCGGCAAACCGGCTGCCTTAACCTTCACTTCCACACGTTGTGTAGGCGCATAGGTAGTAATACAATTCACCTCCGTGTAGTTAGCCGTCTCTTTGATTACCTCCTCATTGGGATTGGCATAATGACCAAAAGCCTTTGTATGCACCAGCATGGCCCGACTCGAAGCACTATTGAACCAAGCCCTATCCAAAGTAGGCTCCGGCTCACTACCTCCCATAAAGTGCCATTTACCATTTATCCATACTTCTACCCAAGCATGGTTATCATCGGTATGTGCCCAACGGGGGGTATAAACTTGTCGTGCAGGTATGCCAACAGCCCTAAGCGCAGCTACGGTAAAAGTAGATTGCTCTCCACACCGGCCTAAGGCATTCTTAAACGTTTCCAAAGGGGAGTGAGTGCGTGCATCGCTCGGTGCATAAGTAACATTCTGACGGCACCAATGATTCACTTCAAGGGCGGCCTGCTCCATAGTCATACCGGCCACGCGCTCTTTTAATACCTCGTAAAAGAGGATTCTGCTACTATCTAAATGCTCATTATTGACTCTTACCGGCAGGACGAAATGCAGAAAAGCCTCCTCGGGTACTTTCTTACCCCACGGCATCGCTTCACGTGCCGCCAGAGCACTGCGCACATTACTCAAATGAAAAGCCAAAGAATAGTCTAATACATCACAAGCCGGCATATAGGCGTATAGGAAGCGAAGTGCCTCTTTTTCAGCTTCGGTAAGCGACCCCACTTCCTCAAGCTGTGCATTCATCCGCTCCATGCCAAGGTGCCCGGCTATGCGCGACACACTATCTAACGCAGCGAGCGTTGACCGGTTCTGTATCAATCCCTGACGATTACAGGCCAAAAGTGCGGGCAGCAGAATAGTAGCCCACAATAGAGCTTTTAGTTTTCTCATTAGCGTAAGTTTTTTCCCCATAATAGTTTGTTGCGAATAGTTTCCGAAAAGGAGCGACTGCTTAATCTTATCAGCTTTAGAGTATCGTTATGCTTCCTTATTACAAGCGAAGTTTCCGTAGGAAAAACAGAAGCCTCCCCATCGGCTGCCACCATATAAGTAGAACTCCGCGACTTCACTTTAAGCTCAATAGAGATATTGTCGGGTACTGCAAGTGGACGCATATTAAGGCTATGCGGAGCAATCGGAGTCAGCAAGATAACCGGGCAGGAGGGATAGGTAATAGGTCCCCCCAAACTAAGTGAATAGGCAGTAGAGCCACTCGGAGTAGCTATCACTAAGCCATCGGCTGCATAGTCGGCTAAATAGTGTCCGTCGATATAGGTTTCAATACTGATCATAGAGGCGGTCTCCCGCTTCAGGATAGCTATTTCGTTAAGCGCAGTAGTAAAGAATGATGCCCCATCGGTCACTTCCAAAAGACTTCGCTCCTCGACACAGGGGTTTTCTTCAAACAATCGCTCAATATAGTGGAGTGCTTCCTCACAATCTATATCCGTAAGAAAACCCAAATGCCCACTATTGATCGCCAAGATAGGTATAGAGAGTGACGGCATCCTGTGTACACTCCTCAGCAGAGTGCCATCTCCACCAAAGCAGACCACACAATCAGTTTCCTCGGGCACTCTATCCTCAAAAACAGTAATTGCCTCTATTCCTTTTCCCTCAGTACACAGCGCAGCACGCAACCCACTAGCCAAGCTAATTTGCGTCTCTCTTTTGGCCAGCTCATGAATGAAATGAACTACCTTTTGTACATGTCCTGGCGAAGGAACTGTGCCCAGCAATGCAATTCTAACCATATATCCGTTGTTCAATACGTCTTTTTAACGTACATTTGTTACAAGCAAAGATACGAATAAAGCAATGACAAAACTAAGCGTAAACATTAATAAGATAGCGACGCTGCGTAATGCGCGCGGAGGCAATCTGCCGAATGTAGTAAAAGCAGCACTTGACTGCGAGCGGTATGGAGCACAGGGAATAACCGTACATCCGCGCCCTGATGAGCGGCACATTACCTATAAGGACGTAAGAGACCTCAAGCAGGTAGTGACTACAGAATTCAATATTGAGGGCAATCCCATACCACGCTTCGTAGATTTAGTCACTGAAGTAAAACCCACGCAGGTAACCCTCGTGCCGGATGCAGAGGATGCCCTTACGAGCGATGCAGGATGGGATGTAAAAGCCAATATGGCTTTTCTAAAGGAGGTTGTAGCCTGCTTCCGAGAAGCGAATATACGCGTCTCTATCTTCGTGGGAACGGATCTCGACAACATAGCTTATGCCGCAGAGACAGGCTGCCAGCGTGTGGAGCTCTACACAGAGCCTTATGCACGAGCCTATGAAGCCGGACGGCAAGAAGTGGTAGTGAAAGACTTCCTCAAAGCCGCTGAAAAAGCCCGAGAAGTGGGGCTGGAAGTAAATGCCGGTCACGACCTTAATTTGCTTAACCTATCCTATTTCTCCGCTACGATACCATTCCTCAGTGAGGTCTCTATCGGTCATGCTTTGATATGCGATGCACTCTACTTGGGATTGGAGGATACCATACGTCGCTATCGGCACTGCCTACTACACGAATAAGTATGTATAATCAATGGATTGATAATTAAATAACTATAGAAGGAGATTTATTATGAGTAAAAAAGTTTGGGTTCTCTTAGCCGAAGGATTTGAAGAAGTTGAAGCACTTGCACCTGTAGATATATTACGTCGTGGAGGGATTGAGGTACTAACCATCTCCATTACCGATAAAAAAGAGGTCAAGGGAGCGCATGGCGTTACCGTAACGGCAGATTATAGCAGGGACAAGTTGTGCGACACAGCCGCTCTACCTGATGCCGTTGTACTACCAGGTGGTCTGCCCGGAGCGACCAACCTACACGAGTCAAAGGAGGTGAATACGTTATTACAGCATATGCGTACCGACAACCGCTATATAGCGGCTATTTGCGCCTCCCCGGCCTTTGTACTTGCTCCCGAAGGATTGCTCAAGGGGCATAAAGCTACCGGCTATCCGATGCCCGAAGAGCGTTTAATCACAGAGCACGGTGCTGAGCTCCTCTCAGATGGAGTTGTAGTGGACCGAAAGGTAATTACCGGTAGAGGTCCTGCTTATGCCATGGCGTTTGGTTTTGCTATCCTCAAGGAATTAGTAGGTGCTGCACAAGCCAAAGAGGTAGCTGACGGATTCCTCTTTACGCTCAAGTAGCAGAGCGGGTAATCCCGAGGCCTTTTGCGGAAGTTATAGGGAAATGCGCTGCGTCAAATAGTGGCGCATGAGGTACAAGCAAGCGGTGTATGGGGTACAAAGTCCCCTATGCCGCTTCTTATTTTTTACCGATTACCCGGTCTTATTACCTGAGTGCTTCCCTCACAAAAAAGATCCTATTATTCTCATACTAAAAACATCAGAATCTATCGATCAAAAGATCCGTATCTTTCAATTAAAACATCAGAACCTTTCAAACGAAACATCTATACCTTTTCGCAAATAGCACGGTTGGAATGATCTATCTCCTCCCCAAAAGATTTGTTTGCATTGAATCAAGGCTTCGCTACGTACTGCTCTGCATACTGATACTGCGGTAGGGGTGGTGCGCTGCCCGGTAAGATAGTGTGTAGCTCTAATCTATCCGAAGTCAAAGCCGGGCAGAGGAATCAGTCACTCTGTTACGGCAGAAGAGAAAGATGGTCATAATGATTCTCTTGTTATAGGAGCATGATTTTGATAAAATGGCTACCGAAAAGAACTAATTGTGCGGTGCTGTTTTTCAAAATCTGTCTATTTCGCATAGTTCAAGGTTTTCCCTTTTGTAATAATGAAATGCTTTTGCCCGCTTAGAGGTATAATTTTTTCTCTCTCGTTAGTGTGATTTGTTTTCTTTATCTTTGTGCTTGGGATAAAAGAAATTCACAATGAGACAATTATCGATGCATAGAAAATATGCCCTACTTGCCTGCTTGTTGATGGCAATGACAGCGGTAGGATGCCGTCCTTTCTTTGATGATCTGAGCAAGTGTAGCGAAACGACTTTGGAGTATCGCTATATACGTGCTCAAGAGGATGAGTATAGTACAGAAGTGCAACAGATGCGTCACTTTTTATTCAATACTGCGGGGGAATATATTCGTGAACTGAAGCAAAACGAAGTTACCCCTCAGGAGCTTCGAATTTCCGGTTTGACACCGGGTAGCTATACGGTAGTGACCGTTGGAAATAGTACTCAGGAGGGCACGATGCTTACCGATTTGGAAGCAGGAAAGAGCCATATGAGTGATTTTACATTGCGACTGAAAGCACGTTACAACGAACAGGCATACTCCGGAGCGGAGCAGCTTTTTTGGAATAGCAAGACCTTTGAAGTGAAGGAAGCAGAAAAGCAACGCTACGTATGCGACCTTGCCAACATCCACTGCCACCTGATATACGAAGTGAGTTGGCAGTCAGCACCGCCCGAGTCAGGCAGCTACCGCATTGAACTGACGGGGCTGACAGAACGATACCTGCTCGATCCGGCGCAGAGCAATCTGTCGATCGAGATTAATCCGGTGAAAGAAGTGCGACACGACTTCCCGCTTCATGGAAGCGAAACGACTGCTTTGTACCAGGAAGTGCCACTCTTTAATCATTGTCTGAGAGGCGAGGCGGTATCTCTGCGCTATCGGGACGACCACATACCGACATTTCGGGTAATGTATGGAAATCGCGCACTTACGCAGCAACTAGACTTGCAGCGTGCGTTTCGCGCTTTTGGGTGGATCCCGGATCGGCGGGCAGAACAGATTTACCGCATACAAATACGCATTAATGACGATGGCAGTGTGACAATACGTCCGTGGTACGATGGCAGCGTTGAGGATTGGCAGCCGGGCGGTGTATTATTTCAATAAAGAGCATTGCGGTCATCGATGCGATATATAGGGAAAAGAATGAGCAAACAATAGAGAATAGCCGGACATGGCCTGACCTACAAGGGGGCAACATTGCCAGAGGGGAGGAAAGTGTCTTTGAGAAAAGAGAAATTAACTGATAACATAATAAGAGGAGTTTATGCGACAGAATGTGTGGAAAGGGTTGTTTTTTCTTGTATCCGCAGCGTTGATGCTCTCAGTGGGCGGTTGCAAAGGGAATGATGAACCCGGTAAAATCAATAAGGACGGCAGGAATGCTTCGGTGACGTTCCGCCTGACACTGCCTCAGGGCGAGGCATATACGTATCGTGCAGTGCACGACGCCCCGGAATGGACGGTAAAGAAACTCACCCTTTACATGTTCAATAATGACGGAAGTAAACTGCTTGAAATAGAGCCGCTCAAGATGACTGATTTGATTCCCGACGGCGAGGCAGCCTACTCTTATACAAAAGAGTTTACCAAGGAAAAGGTAGGCGTGTACCGCTTCCTCTTTGTGGCAAATGACGAAGTGGCTGGTGCAACGGTAGGAATGTCACAAGCAGACTTTGAAAAGTTGCCTATGACGCAGGTGCTTACCGCTGACGGTACTTCCAAAGAATTGCTGACCAACCAGGACGGCGAGGACGTAATTCCTATGACCGGAGTAGCGCATCAGGGTAACAGTACGCAGATATCGGTTACGGGAACGACGGCACCGGTACAGGTGACACTGACGCGTGTGGTAGCCCGTATCGATGTAGCGAACCATATCCCGAACCTCACCATCACGAAGCTATCGCTCCGCAATACGTACGACCGTACAACTACCTTCCCGGCGAAGAACGCCAACGGCGAAACTACTTATGCAGCACCGGCGGATGCACAGAAAGTCAATATGAGCGCAGGCTTTGCTGATCTGCCCACTGACTTCAAGGGTATTGCAGGCGATGAGGGCAATGTGCTGAATAAGGCATTCTACCTGTACGAAGGACAGCAACCGGAGAAGGCAACCGGAGAAGCTGATAAGACTAATCTTAATAATGCGACTACTATTGTGGTAAACGGAATTTTGGCCAGCGGTCTGCCAATCGAATTCGAAGTGCCCTTTACTCGTTCTTCTGTTGACTATGATCCGATTACCGTACGTCGGAACTATCTGTACACACTCACCATAGGCGACAATACGCCGTTGGAAAAGGACAGCAAGGTGGTGTTTACCATCGAAGATGCGCCTTGGAATTCAATTATTCTGAATCATGAAATGCAGATGATTGAAGTTAAGTCTTGGGAAATTGAAAATAATTCGTGTCATTTCGACAAAAAGACTTGCACCCTTTATACAAAGTTCAGCCTCGATGAAGCTTCCTTTCAACTTTTTACACGCTTCGAGAATCATAGTCAATTTACTTTTAAATGGATTCATTCCGATTGCGGAGTTGAATACAAGATTATTCCGCGCCAAAATGATGCCTATTACATACAGATGCCCGACTTTGACGCCCATAATCCCGATGTCGAGAAAGATAAGGCTGTATTTGAAATATATAGCGACGCTTTTCCGGAATTTAAGCGATATCTTACTATTGTCTACGATCAAACTTACAGGTACACGGGTAATTGAATAATATAAGTATGAACAGAATAATTAAATATATCTCCGTACTGTTGATGTCGCTCCTGTTGGCATCCTGTGCAGGAGAAAAGCTACGTACACAACAGGAGGACGGCAGAGAAGGTGTAGTGCGCTTCTCGCTGAGTAGTGCCTTGCGTGCTGTTGGGGATGAAAGCAAAACGCACCCCACTCCTGCCTTGGATCGGGAAAAGAGTGTAGACAAGCTTTATGCGGTAGTATACCGCACTTCGTCCGGCTTGCACTACAAAACGGTGGAATGTATTGCCGGAAGTACTGCGGGCACCTATGAGTTCGACAACGAAAAGAGCGGTGACTTCTACTTCTTCCTCGTTGCCAACCCGGATGCGGCACTGACGAAAGCCCTGAATGCCGGTCCCAGTACGCCGGAAGATTTGGGCAAATTAGTTGCAACACAGACGCCAGGCGACGACAATACCGCCACGAATTTCTTGATGACCTCCGAACAGGTGAATGTGAAGGTACAATCGAAGCAATCCACCACGCTGAGCAATCCGATTAAGCTTGTGCGCGTAGCGGCCCGCTTCGACTTCTACAACAAGATTGAAGATTTGGTCATTAACAAGATTACGTTCGGCAAGCGGTACACCACGACGCACCTCTTTGCACAAGTAAAGCAGATGGACGAGCTGACCTTTACGGAAGATAAAACCTATGAGGGTACGCTCTTCCAAAACGGAGCACTGACCGCTACTGTTTACGGCTACGAAACGGATACACGCAACGAAACGTTCTTCACCGTGGAAGCTACCTACAAAGGCAAACCGCTGAAGCCCGAGACGGTTCGTTTGGAAAACTTCGTCATCAAACGTAACCACCTCTACAACATCATTCTGCATGAGTTGGGCGGTGCGGTAGATCCGAACGAGCCTGGAAGCGAATTCGGCAAACTGAAATATGAGATTAAGGTTGCCGACTGGGAAAAAGGCGACGGACTCAGCTATGAAGAAAATAGTATTCTTAATGCCCGTCGCATAGATTACGATGCAGAGCTTGCCAATGCTCCGTATATGACACCCTATCTGAAGAATTCGCAGAAAGATATCTATACTACTACGAAAGAGGCTACCGAAGTAACGATTAAGTTACATACTTATGTACGCGAAGGGACACTTGCTTTTCCCGACAGTTATACACCGGAAACGGGAGTGACCTTAACCCAAATAGGAGCTGCCTCAAAGGATGCGGTCACGGGGTGTATTACGAGTATCTACAAGCTGACTGTTCCGGCACGAGATGCATATGTGGCTATCGATAACTTCGATGTTTCCGGTAAGCTGGAGATACCCAAATTCTTTGAAATACCTTTGGTTGCAAGCACCTATTCCGGCAAAATCACAAAGGTTTTTACGGTAAAGCATGGGCGCCCGAAGATGTCTTCGGAGTTCTTCTTCGATACACCGCTCAACAAAACCGGCGATGACTTTGCGGCATCTCCCAATAAGGTTTCCGATATCGGCTACTTTGAGCATAGAGATTATGCAGCGGAGCACTTTGCGAATTGTACGATAAAGGGTAAAAAATATCATATGCCCAAAAACTTCTATGAACTGGGTTCCTTATTTCCTTACGCAATGGGGTCCGTTGCCTTTGTGGGAGAAGGAAGAGAAGTAGTGAACAAGAAAGACAATCAGGAAGAATGGATCGGATTGCCGAATTGGTTTCATGACGGAAAGCCTGTCGTGTCCGTTTTTGTGTCGGACTATCTTACCGACAAAGCCAATCACGTGACCTACGCATTGCGCCTTAAGAAAGAAAGCAAAAAAGGATTGGATAATATGTTGGCCACTGCGTACCGCTACGAGTGGGTCGGAGACTTCAACAGCATCACGATAGCCCAAGATATTGTACCCTCGTACTTCAAAGTAACCACTCGCTATCTCGGACCTAATTGGGACGGAAGTGTAGATGATCTTGCCGGTGAGGATTTCTGGGAAAACAACACCCAAAGCGATGTAACGAGAATTATTTATGCATTGGGCAGTTTGGACGACTTATACAAAGAGAGAACCGATACAAACGCTTATGAACGTCGCTTGGGAACCCGTGCAGACATTCTCACTCCGAAATTCTATGATGATAGTATGCATGCCGATGGTGCTATATTAAACAAGAGTTCTTGGAGTGCCAACAGGAGAATACCGGCAAACAGAAACAAAGATATATACAAAGGGAAAAACGTTATTTTCCCGATCTGGCTCTTCAGTAATGAATAAGAAGTGCACCTCTCAGAGTGTCTGTGTTTGGCGGATGCTTGGAGCATAAAGAGAAGTGCCTTTCAGAAGATGCTTAAAAAGTTTTTTTTGTTATAAATTAAATAGAAGAATTAATAAGAGAAGTTTATGCGACAGAATGTGTGGAAAGGGTTGTTTTTTCTTGTATCCGCAGCGTTGATGCTCTCAGTGGGCGGTTGCAAAGGGAATGATGAACCCGGTAAAATCAATAAGGACGGCAGGAATGCTTCGGTGACGTTCCGCCTGACACTGCCTCAGGGCGAGGCATATACGTATCGTGCAGTGCACGACGCCCCGGAATGGACGGTAAAGAAACTCACCCTTTACATGTTCAATAATGACGGAAGTAAACTGCTTGAAATAGAGCCGCTCAAGATGACTGATTTGATTCCCGACGGCGAGGCAGCCTACTCTTATACAAAAGAGTTTACCAAGGAAAAGGTAGGCGTGTACCGCTTCCTCTTTGTGGCAAATGACGAAGTGGCTGGTGCAACGGTAGGAATGTCACAAGCAGACTTTGAAAAGTTGCCTATGACGCAGGTGCTTACCGCTGACGGTACTTCCAAAGAATTGCTGACCAACCAGGACGGCGAGGACGTAATTCCTATGACCGGAGTAGCGCATCAGGGTAACAGTACGCAGATATCGGTTACGGGAACGACGGCACCGGTACAGGTGACACTGACGCGTGTGGTAGCCCGTATCGATGTAGCGAACCATATCCCGAACCTCACCATCACGAAGCTATCGCTCCGCAATACGTACGACCGTACAACTACCTTCCCGGCGAAGAACGCCAACGGCGAAACTACTTATGCAGCACCGGCGGATGCACAGAAAGTCAATATGAGCGCAGGCTTTGCCGATGTACCTACCAACTTTACCGGTATTGCCGGTGCGGAAGGCAATCAGTTGAAGAAAGCGTTCTATCTGTACGAAGGAGAACAGCCTGCCAACGCAGCCGATAAGGATAAAGTTACTACCGTTGTAGTGGAAGGCAAGCTAGCCAATGGGAAGACGGTCGTTCTAGATATTCCTTTTGTAAGCTCTTCCACCAGCTATATACCGGTAACCGTACGCCGTAACTACCTCTACAAGATTATACTCGGTGACAATTCGGATCTGGAAGAAGGCAGCAAAGTGGCTTTCACTATAGAAGATACGCCGTGGAATTCGGTTATCCTGAACCACGAAATGCAGATACTCGATATTCAGTGTTCTGCTATTGAAACTGTCGCCACTCATTATGATCTGTTGACAAGAACCTATTATACTTCGGGATCAATACAGAAACTAAAGATCAAATTAGTTACTCGTTTCAAGGATCATACCACCTTTACCTTTAAGCTTATCAGTGCGGAATCAGGAAAAGATTACCCTATTGAAAAAATAACAGATCCGGATATACATGACACATATTACTTGGATTCTCCGCTTTACGGAAAACCTGGAGAAGAACTTCAACACGATAAAGCGGTGTTCGAAGTGTACAGCGATGCCGATCCTACGCTGAAGCGGTATATTACCATTATCTATGACACAAACTATAAGAATCCGGCATTTAAATAAAGAGAAACAGTATGAATAGAATAATTAAATATATCTCCGTGCTGCTGATGCCGCTCATTGTGGCATCCTGTGCAGGAGAAAAGCTACGTACACAACAGGAGGACGGCAGAGAAGGTGTAGTGCGCTTCTCGCTGAGTAGTGCCTTGCGTGCTGTTGGGGATGAAAGCAAAACGCACCCCACTCCTGCCTTGGATCGGGAAAAGAGTGTAGACAAGCTTTATGCGGTAGTATACCGCACTTCGTCCGGCTTGCACTACAAAACGGTGGAATGTATTGCCGGAAGTACTGCGGGCACCTATGAGTTCGACAACGAAAAGAGCGGTGACTTCTACTTCTTCCTCGTTGCCAACCCGGATGCGGCACTGACGAAAGCCCTGAATGCCGGTCCCAGTACGCCGGAAGATTTGGGCAAATTAGTTGCAACACAGACGCCAGGCGACGACAATACCGCCACGAATTTCTTGATGACCTCCGAACAGGTGAATGTGAAGGTACAATCGAAGCAATCCACCACGCTGAGCAATCCGATTAAGCTTGTGCGCGTAGCGGCCCGCTTCGACTTCTACAACAAGATTGAAGATTTGGTCATTAACAAGATTACGTTCGGCAAGCGGTACACCACGACGCACCTCTTTGCACAAGTAAAGCAGATGGACGAGCTGACCTTTACGGAAGATAAAACCTATGAGGGTACTCTCTTCCAAAACGGAGCACTGACCGCTACTGTTTACGGCTACGAAACGGATACACGCAACGAAACGTTCTTCACCGTGGAAGCTACCTACAAAGGCAAACCGCTGAAGCCCGAGACGGTTCGTTTGGAAAACTTCGTCATCAAACGTAACCACCTCTACAACATCATTCTGCATGAGTTGGGCGGTGCGGTAGATCCGAACGAGCCTGGAAGCGAATTTGGCAAACTGAAATATGAGATTAAGGTTGCCGACTGGGAAGAGGGAGATCATATTTCTCTGAGTGAAGACGAGGTACAGAAACCTCTTATTGTGGAGTACGATGCAGAGCTTGCCAATGCTCCGTATATGACACCCTATCTGAAGAATTCGCAGAAGGATATCTATACTACTACGAAAGAGGCTACCGAAGTAACGATTAAGTTACATACCTATGTACGTGAAGGCGCACTTGCCTTTGCAGAAGGGTATATACCGGAAGCGGGCATCAGCTTGGAAGAAACTGGCACAGCCGTAAAGGATGCAACCACGGGACGTATTACGCGTACCTACAAGCTGACGCTTCCGAAGAGGGACGGCTATGTGGCATTCAACAACTTTGATGCCTCCGATAAGCTCACGGCTCCTAAATTCTTCGAAATTCCTTTGGAGGCGAAGAACTTCTCCGGCGAAACAACCAAGGCATTTACCGTCAAGCACGGACGTATCAAAATGCCTACGGAATACTTCAGCGAAACCCCTCTCAATAAAGCGGGAGATGGCTTTGCTACATCTCCTAACAAGATTTCCGAAATCGGCTATTTTGCGCATCTGGCTCACGCAGTCAAGAACTTCAAGAACTGCACCATCAACGGCAAGCAGTACCATATGCCTGCAGACGTTTACGAGCTTACCTCTTTATTTCCCCCTGCAAGAGCGGAGGAACGCTATGCCGGTGAAGGTCCCGAAGTAAAGGTGCGAAAGGAAAACAGCTTGGAATGGGTAGTATTCCCCGGATGGCTTAATGCCGGTGTTAACAAGAAAAACTATATCTCCAAGTTGGCATCAGACTATCGCACGGACAAAGCAAACCACGTAAGTTACGGGCTACGCTTCAAAAATGAAGAGCGTAATGGCTTAGGCAATATGCTCTGTATGGCCTATCGGTTCGAGTGGGTAGGCGACTTCCAAAGGGTGGATTGGGAAGATGATGTCATTCCTTCGTACTTCAAAGTAACTACACGCTACTTGGGTGCCAATTGGGACGGTAATGTTGATGTTGTTGCTGACGAAACTTTCTGGAACGCTAATAAGGAAAGCGATGTTTCGCGCATGGTCTATGCATTGGACAATTTAGACCCACTGTACGAACCTACGGAGCCTACTTATGACCTCCAAATGGGGACAAAAGCTCAGGTTCTTACCGCAAAAGCTTGGACCAATGATAAAAATAGCGATGTATTGAAATACGCTTACGCAGCTCTGTTTGAGAAGACTTTTTGGGCTTCTAATATGGGTTATTTCGCTAACAGAGATACCAAACAATGGTATCTTAAAGACGTACTTTTCCCGATCTGGCTCTTCAGCAACGAATAAGATACGCATTTATAGGGGGGAGA
Organism: Porphyromonas miyakawae; assembly: GCF_045865415.1. Taxonomy (NCBI): domain Bacteria; kingdom Pseudomonadati; phylum Bacteroidota; class Bacteroidia; order Bacteroidales; family Porphyromonadaceae; genus Porphyromonas; species Porphyromonas miyakawae. The sequence continues at coordinate 255,656 of NZ_BAAFSF010000004.1, read as the reverse complement.
CTTCTGCATAGTAAGACGGATAGTCTCTCCTAAGAGTATTCAGACTCCGGAGCATCCGTAAAGGAGCAGTTCCGGAGTTTTTGTATCTTACGCTGCTGCGGAGAGGGAACCAACATGTGAAAACGTATCTTCACCGAGCTTATACTTCGGACTACTCGTCCATAATTCCGTGTGGGCTTCTCCGCTACCCCAGTGTGTATGCCACGGGAATACCGTGTTTTTCCCGCATTCTCTGCCACACTCCCATATACCCTCTGTCGTGCACTTATGCAGTTCTTTTTATTCTCCTGTGCATTTCAGTTGTTCCCTTGTATATATTCCTTCACTCGTAATCGACAAATCCTTTAATGAATTTATAGGGAAAGGATATAGGAGTGATTCAAAATGATGGATGAAAGGGGTCAATTACATTATCGGCTCGATTGAACTGAACGCCCTCTCTTCTGAAGTCCATAGGGTACCTATCGCTTACTATTCCGGATAATGTCCCGAACCTATCTGTTCTCTACGGACAAATAAAGCTCACCCAAAATAGAAAAAGCGGATGCAGCCGAAGCCGTATCCGCTTTTCTTATGGGTGCCACACCTTGATTTGTAGAAACCCCGAATGTAAGGATTATGAGTCCTACAACGATTTCTGTAATCCGGCTACGGGGCCGGCACGCCATTGATCGCTGTCAGTAACTCGAGGCATCGTAGATATTTGATGAGTTTCCCAAAAACCGGTGTGGCATATATTACGCACTTTAAGTGACGTTTTGTGGGGTGAAACCCCATCCGATGCTTTCAATCTGTTTTAAAGATCACTTTTCCTTGTGCAACAAAGATACATATTAAATATGATATAGCAACTATTGTATAGTGCACTATCCGAATATTTGCATTGTAAGAGGGTATAAAAAGCATCTTTGCGGCCTGTAAGGTTACCTATCTCCCTTATTAAGAGCGTTGTACGAAAAAATAGACCTATAATATTTCGTCATTGAGGTGTTTACAGAGTTAAGAAGGTCCGGAGCACGCGATGAGTTTATAGTGCAAATTGACATGCTTGGCAAAATGTCAATCTGAAGCCTCTGAACTACAATGTACAACAACTTCTCGTGAGTACAAATTTGTATATTTGCACCGTTAAAAACATTACTACACAAATATGGAATACAACACAAGACTACGTCCACTTAATGTCCTATTTAGTGGATTGGCTAGCAAGAGGAGATTTGTTTGTATTATATCCCTCTTCACTTTTTTAGGTACTTTCTGTAGTGGGCTACTCTCTGCTCAAACGATTGAGCAGGGGGTACTTACTGCTTGGCCCGATGCGACTGGGCATATAGAGATTCCTCAGTCGGTTACAAAAGTCGGCAAGAAGGTTTTCCAAGGGAATCAGAAGATAACGGCTGTCACCTTTCACGAAGGGCTCGAAGAGATTGACGATGAAGCTTTTAAGAGTTGCTCAAAGCTCACTGAGATAGCTTTCCCTAACAGCTTGAAGCGAGTCGGGTTTATGGCTTTTTACAAATGTGGCGGACTCGCTAAGATACAGTTTGGCTCTGGGATACAGGAGCTGGGTAGTACGGCCTTTAGCTACTGTGGCAAGCTAACATCCCTAGAGTTCCCCGGTAGCTTAATTAGCATAGGAGACAATGCTTTTAACTACTGTCGAAATCTTTCCAAAGTAACAATCAGCGAAGGAACCAAGCGCATCGGTCGTCAAGCTTTCCGTCTCTGCAAGAAGCTCTCTACCGTACATATACCTTCATCGGTGGATAGTATCAAATCAGATGCCTTCAGGGACTGCAGTGGTCTGACCGTCGTTGAGATGCCTACTGAGGGGTTACTAAGTATCGGGGATGGGGCTTTCTGCAATTGCGCTAGTCTAGCCGGTGTGACTCTGCCCCAAACTGTGACTGAGATTGGTGAATATGCCTTTAGCCAGAATCCTCAACTTGCAAAAGTTACTCTATCTAAGGAGCTCAAGCGGATTGGGAGCTTTGCTTTCAATGGATGCAAGGTACTCCGTGATGCTAGTCTGCCTGATGGACTAGAAAAGATTGGCAAGGGGGCATTCAAAGAATGTGTAGCTCTTACTGAGATGGCTATACCCGCCTCCGTAAAACAACTTGGAGATGAGGCTTGGTCTAAATGCAGTGCCCTTGAGCGAGTCAATATACAACCAGCCCTATCTAGTCTACCTGCTGAGACCTTTGCCTACTGTACAGCCCTTAAAGATGTGCAGCTTCCTATGAGCTTAGACACTATTGGAGCGGGGGCGTTTCGTGCATGTCAAGCCTTAATAGCACTGCCCAATACGGCTCAACTTAAGGTTATAGAGCAAGAAGCTTTCAGAGCCTGCACGGCCTTTGAAACGATTGAGCTGCCGAAGAGCCTAAAGTATGCAGGAGAGGGGGCTTTCAGTCACTGTACAGCACTGCGGACTATCTCTTTCTCTGAGCAGATAGATAGTCTAGGGAGCAAGTTGCTGGCTTACTGCGATGCTCTTGAGGAGATAAGTTGCCCCAACAGTTTGACTCAGATTCCTTCCGCTATTTGCTACGGGTGTCCAGCTCTGAAAACGGTCCAAATAGGTTCACAGGTAGAAGGCATAGGCAACGAGGCGTTTGCGCTATGCTCTAGTCTGAGCTCTTTTGTATCAGCTACTACTACGCCACCGACCTTCGGGAATAATCCTTTTACCGGGGTAACTTTGAGCCAAGCTACACTCACCGTACCAACAGGAGCTAAAGCCTCCTATGAAAGTAGTGAGGTATGGAGAGATTTCGGCACCATTAACGAGCGAGAGTTTACCTCCATAAGCCACTTATCCTCAACAGAGGGGTGTATATATAGGAGTGGTGGCCAGCTAATCCTTGACGGTACGGTAGCCGGTGAGGAATACCGTCTGTACAGTATGGGAGGCGTATCGCTCACACAAGGTACTACGTTAGATGGGCGTACCACAGTAGATGTGAAGACGATACCCACTGGTCACTATGTCCTAGTCATAAGTCAAAACTCATTTATCATAACGCTCTAACTCCGAGGAGGGATCAGTCCTCCAGGACAATAGGTCAGATGCATTATAGCACTTTCTAGATTCTAATTGCCCTAGACTTTATAAAACTCATGAGTAGTCCGCTGTGGGGAAGCTTATCGAATCCCTCCAGCGGATTACTCATATCCTCGGCTTGTTACGGCTAATTTCTATTTTGAAACTGTTGCACTAAAACCGACCTCAAATATTGTGTATGTAATTGATTATTAATGTTTTTATTGTGCGATTGAGGGGAGCAGTAAGAGTATTAATTGACAGGGGCAATAGTTATGCTATTCAAGCAAACGAGTAACATCTCACTCTCGTTTACTGAGGTGTTTACAGAGTTAAGGAGGTCTGGAGCATGCAATGAGTTTATGGCGCAAATGGACAAACTTATCAATAGGTAGCGGTAGAGGGTAGGGAGTCGGATCTTTCTTTCTATACTATTCGGCAGAAGGCTATAGGGTTTTTCTGAAAACCCTATAGCCTTTTCTTGGAAACCCTATAGCCTTTTTGTGAAAACTCTACAGCCTTTTCTCACAAAGTTTCTATCCAATAAGCGGCAAGTATTGAACGCTCTCTTTCTCTCTATATGAGAGTCGCTGAAAAGGAATGCAGTAAAGAATTCTCAAAGATAAAAGAGACAATAAAATCGCTTACCTTTGCACTGCAATGGAAGCAGATAAGGAGAAGGAAGTGAACGGGAAGGAAGCCCCGTCGCCCAAGAAAAAGCGAAGTACGCATCGTGTAGTACGTGTACTCCGTTGGGTGGTCTTAAGTCTCCTTCTTCTGATTATACTTCTTTTTGTGCTACTCTATACGCCTCCCGTTCAGCGCATTATACTTCGCAAAGTACTTCAAGAGGTGAACGCTTCGGGAGATATGAAGATAGAGGTGGGGAAGTTTCGGTTAGGCTTTCCGCTCAGTCTGAAATTAGAAGAGGTATCCGTGGTCAAGCCTACAGGCGATACGCTCGTGGGGGTGGGCAGTCTCCAAACGACCTTATCCCCCTTTTCGCTGCTGAATAGTCGTATTGAGTCACATCAGTTACAGTTGGAGCGTGTGCGGGTATTTATCCCCTCAGAGGATAGCACTTCCGTCATATCGGCTTCATCTGAAGCACTGGCCCTTGGCCCACTATCGGTAGATTTACAGAAGCAACGGGTTGATGTAGGGTCATTGAGTTATCGGGAGGGATTCTTCAAATATTTTGCACGAGAGAGCAGCGATTCAACCCAATCGGCACCGGTAAAATGGAAGATTGACGTTAATCGAATACTTCTCGATTCGGTTCGTTTCGATCTTGAAATGCCGGATGGTGATCTCTATGTGCGTGCTGACATGCAGGAGGCGCAAGTAGAAGTGTTCTCTATTGATCTGGCTAATACACTCGTTACAAGTAAGCGCATTAAGGTCAATAGTGGCGAAACTTACTACAGCAACGATCTAACCGCAGCGCCTACTGATCGAGTGAACTTTAGTGACCTACATGCTAAAAGCTTGCAGGTAGAGATTGCCGACTTTGAGCAGCAGGGCAGTAGGCTTTCGGGTGACTTTATCTCTTTAAGCATGGACGAACGGAGCGGAGCTTCGCTTGATCGCTTCAGAGGTCGCCTGAAAATGGAGGACGGAGTACTCGAAGTTAAGGATATTGCCTTGCGTACCCCCGGAAGTAACCTGGTGGGCAGAATAAAGCTCCCCTTTGCTCTTTTCTCCGGTGATACAACGCATGTGGCAGAGCTTTTGCTGGAGGGTACGCTCAGTGATGAAGATCTCTATTATTTTGCCGGGCAGCGAACGAGCGATTTACTTGGTCCTATTCCTAAGGGGCTCTTTAGTATAGATGTAGATGCCTTCGGAAACTTTGATTTGATGGAGATTAACCGCCTCAAATTGCAGCGAAAGGGACTTGTAAATCTCGATCTGAAGGGAAAGGCAAGTCAACTTACTTCCCCCCGCAAGCGAAATGCTCAGGTGAGCTTAGAGGCGCTCTTGCAGCCTCATGTAGCTCAAATAATCAGCACCTATGTGCCGAGTTTGCAACAGCGTGTAGCCATCCCCGGCAATACGAAGTTAAAGGTAAAAGCTAACTTAGCAGGACAGGCTTACACGGCAGACGCCTCTTTGGCGGCACCGCATAGTGGGCAGCTCAATATCCGAGGGCACTATGCAGCGCACAGGCAACACTACAGAGCCTCCGTTCAAGCGCATCGCTTTAATGTGCTTGACTTTTTGCCACAAGATTCTATTGGAGTAGCCGATTTGTCTTTATCGGCAGAAGGGGCGGGCTTTGATTTTCTATCAGGGCGTAGTAAAGCCTCTCTCAAAGGGGAGGTTACGGAGCTTTGGTACAAAGGCAACCGAATAGAAAAGATCAAACTCGATGGGCTAATGGATCATGAAGATCTCTCCTTGGCACTTCAAAGTGGCATGAACTGGGCCCAAGCAGATTTGCTATTGAGCGGTACGCTGCAGAATGGCTTACTAAAAGCTTCGCTAAGCGGGCAGATAGACTCGCTCTCCCTCTCTCAGTTGGGCGTTACTCAGGATACATTATCCCTGCGCACGGATCTGCATATAGATGTAGAGTCAGACTTTAAACAACATCATGCATTAAGCTGGCAGAGCGATAGCTTGCAGTATTACATGCAGGGGCTTCCTCCCCGCAGTTTCCCCTTATCCCTTACCGCCGGATTGGACAGCACGTCAGGTAGGGTCGCTCTTTTCTCCGATGACTTAAAGCTCAATGCACACATCGCTGAGCCTTTGGATAGCCTTATACAAAAAGTAAGTTCAGTGGGGCAAATTGCCGGTGTCCTTTTGAGTGATACGACAGGTAGTAACCACATGACCGCTATCGCACATGCTATGCCGTTTGCGGAAGTGCATTTCGAAATGGGAGAGAATAATCCAGTGATTCCCTTCTTGCGTGATGAACGCATGTATGTAGAGCGTGTGCAATTAGACTTTGTGAATCGCCCTCAGGAGCGTATGCACTTGAAGGCCACAGCACTTAACTTTCGTCAGGATACGACACGAATAGACTCGGTGGGGCTTCTATTGGTATCCAAGGAGGTAACTTCGGAGGATCGTCTTACCGAAAGTGTGCAGCAAGCCGCTACTTATTTTAAGTGGCCGGGTACGAAGCCGCTCCGTCCTGCTTTTGAGCAAGCCGATAATGGCACGCCCATCTTGCTAAAGCTAAAGGCTTCCGTGCAAAAGTCCTCTTACCGAGGGCAGCACCCCTTCAATATAGATGTAGAGGCCTCTACCGACCTTAACTCCATTGACTTGGCTGCCCAATACAGGGAAAAAGGACAAGCGAGCTATTCGCTTGCGGCACTAGCCTTCCGTAATGAGCAAGGATTTGGACTCTCCTTTAAGCCGCAGCCGGTAATCGTGTCCGGCATTAAGTTACTTCCCAATGCCCAAAATGCACTTTTCTATAACCCCAAGGATCAAACGCTCAAGGCGGATCTGCAACTGACGGAGGAGAAGGGAGGACAATTGATCATGAAGAGCGAGGAGTCTACCGAAAGTGGTCATGATCAAATCAAGTTGATGATACAGAAGCTGCAGCTGAGCATACTGGAGAATGCCTTAGGGCTGGAAGGTCTTGGTGGGCTTGCCTTCGCGGATGTGCGCTTAGAGCGTGACTCAAATACGCAGCTCCCTCGTGCGGTAGGGGATGTGTCGGTCAATGACTTGACCTATAATCATGAGCCTTTGGGTAACGTCAGTGTAGCGCTTTTCTATGAACCGCACGATAAAACAAAGCATTATATCTCAGCCTATCTAAGCCACAATGGAGAGCCGGCTTTGGAGGTAGAGGGACGCTACGACACAGCCGATGAACACTCTCCTATAAAGGCGAGTGCACACGTCAATAAATTCCCGCTTGATCTGGCGAATCCGTTCTTAGGAGCTGATTTAGCTTCGCTGTATGGCTCTATGGAGGGCGATATACAAGCGACAGGTACCCCTAAGTATATACAACTCAATGGTGCACTCAACCTGAAGGATGCCGCAGTGCATTTGCCGCAAGTAGGCGAAACATTCTCTATCGATACAGAGCCGTTGCGCTTTGAAAACAGTAAGCTACACCTCAAAAATTTCTGTTTGCGGAATAGTGATAAGCATACGCCAATTTCGATCAATGGAGACTTTACGCTCTTCGGACCTGAAGCTATGCAGGCTAATCTTCGAGTAGATGGGGATGAGGTAGAGTTGATTGATAGTAAGCAGAGCCGTGGGCAGATGGTTTATGGCCGCTTGATTACCAGTCCTCATATTACGCTGCGAGGCAATGTATCAAAGCCGGTGATACGTGGCTCCTTGAATATATTGGGGGGAACAAACTTAACCTATGTATATGCCGGTAGTGCGCTTAAAGCAACAGATAATATGGCCGGGGTGGTCGTGTTTAAAGACTTCTCCGATACACTCTTTGTGGAAGAGCCTGCGGTCGCTTTGCCTTCGCCGGGTAGTGCCGACATAGCACTTAATATACACATAGATCCTGCTGTTCAGTTGGGGGTAGATCTATCTGTTGGACATCAGGATTATGTGCAGGTAATTGGCGGAGGGGATCTGCGCTTCCAGTCACCGCCTTTCGGAGTTATGAACCTGACAGGACGCTATAACTTGAGTGGCGGAGGACAAGTGCGCTATAAGTTCCCGGTTGTAGGACGTAAAGATTTTGTAATTGATAAGGAGAGTTATGTGGCATGGAATGGACCAATTGACAATCCTTACATCAACTTCAAGGCGGTCAATAGGGTGCGTGCAGACGTAAATGAAGCGGGCACTTCGCGGAAGGTTGACTTTGATGTGCTTATTGTGGCTCGTGAAGATCTCTCTAAGATAGATTTGGCTTTTGATTTGGAAGCGCCGGATGACTTGGGCGTACAGAATACACTTGCTACCATGAGTAAGGAAGAGCGCGGAAAGCAGGCTATGGCGCTTATGGTGAGCGGTGCATTCCTGGCGACAGATCCGTCGGAGATGAGCATGCAGCGTATTCTTAGCGGCTTTGCAGTAAGTGAATTGAACAACCTGACCGGTAAGTTCCTCGAAGGGACAGACCTCAATGTGGGCATGGAACTGCATAATACCGGCTCCGGCTCCGTTTATACTGACTATACGTATAGCTTCAGTAGGCGATTCTTCAACGATCGGGTGCGCTTCGTAATAGGCGGAAAGGTTGCAGCAGGTAACCTACCTACCAATTATGAGCAAACATTTATCGACAACGTTACACTCGAGTATCGCATAGATAAGTCCGGAAGCCAGTATATGAGTCTATTCCATAAGCGAAACAACGATAATATTTTGGAAGGTTTGGTTACGGAAACAGGTGTGAGCTACATATTACGTCGCAGCTTGTATAAGTTGAGCGACTTATTCCGCCCTCAAAGGCGAAAGATTAAGTCAGCACCGATTGACAGCTTGTCCACTACACCGATCGCAGTACCTCCTGTCGATACACTCAACCGTGAGGAAACTCCTATCGATTCCCTTACCACAAAGATACCGAAATGAAGAAGCAGGTTCCTTTCTATATACTAATGGTTTTGCTGCTGTGTGGAGCAGTAGGATGCTCCACAACCAAGAATCTTCCGGAAGGAGAGCAGCTCTATGTGGGAATAGGTAAGACGAAGATTATCAATGAAGATGGTTCGTCTGCCGGGCAGCGTGCTCTATCTGCCGCTGAAAGCGCCATTAATGTAAAACCAAATAATTCTCTTTTTGGAAGTGCCCGTATGAGAATACCCTTTCCTTTTGGTCTGTGGGTGTACAATCGCTATGTAAACGACTCTACGGCATTAGGTAAGCGCATCTATAAGATGTTTGCTTCCGAACCGGTTTTGCTTAGTAATGTGAATCCTGATCTTAGAAGCATCAATGCTAAAAACGCTTTGCGCGAGCATGGCTACTTTGCTGCCTCCGTTAGGGATAGCATAGCTACATTAAAAGACTCTCTGCAGGCCCGTGTTTTTTATACGATAAACATGGGAAAGCCTTACTTATACGACTCTATTGAGTTCCTTCCTCCTATCTCTTTGGTGGGAGGCGTGCAGTTTGATCATTCTCTTTTTTCTAAGTTGCAAGTAGGTGATCAGTTTAATCTGGGCCGTCTTTTGGAAGACCGACAGCTTATCAGTACGATGCTCCGCAATAGGGGCTTTTATTACTATACTCCGGATGTAATCTATTATGAAGCCGATACGCTGCACAGGGATAATGCAGTACACCTGAAAGCTCGTATCAAGCAGGGCACCCCCGAGTCTGTATTTACGCCTTGGACAATAGGGAACGTAGTTTTTACGATCAATGGCTTTCGCAGTGATACGATGAAGGATAGTACCCAATTTAATGATATTCTCATCCGCTATAACGGAAGACGCCCGCAGGTACGTAGTGGTGTAATAGGGCGTCGTATGCGACTGCGTCCCGGTGATATCTATTCGGAGCGTGCTGAGATGCGGAGCCGCGAGGCGTTGGCACGACTGGGCGTATTTGCTTATACGGAGTTTGTCTTTACTCCGATCGATACGGTGAATCATGTACTGGATCTATACGTAAACTCTACGTTGGATCGCCTTTGGGATACCTCATTGGAAACTGCTTTCAAGGTAAAGAGTAACAACTTCTTAGGTCCTGCGCTCACATTCTCCTTGGCACGACAAAATTTGCTCGGAGGTGGTGAAACGCTCTCCGGCAGTATTCATGGCTCCTATGAGTGGCAGTCGTGGAATAATGCGGAGGGTCGTGCCGCATTGATCAATAGTTACGAGTTTGGTATTGATATAGGCTTGCAGGCTCCTGCTATCTTTCTCCCCGGAGTGAAGGATAATGTGCTCCCATTTCCTACAGCTACCGACTTGACACTCTCTGCCAGTATTCTCAATCGTGCCGGGTATTTCCGCATGCTTTCCGCAGGTGCCTCTATATCCTATACCTTTGATGTAAATCAATCGAATAAGCATGTGGTTACTCCTTTCCGATTGCAGTTCAACCGCTTGTCCAATCGTTCGGACCTATTTAAGGAAATCGTGAAGGAGAATCCTGCCTTGGGTTTGAGTCTGAGGAGTCAGTTTATCCCCAGCTTAGGATATGTGTACACCTACAATAATGTATTTGAAGATCATGGATCTCATAAGATTTGGATGGAATATTCCATCTCTGAAGCGGGTAATCTATTGAATGGAATCTATGCGGCTGCCGGTAAACGCTACAACGATACGAAAACGCTACTTAGTGTTCCTTTTGCTCAGTTTGTGCGGTTTACCGCTGACTTCCGTTATACGTACACGATCAATCGTAATCAGACGGTAGCTGCGCGCTTGGCAACCGGAGTTATCTACAGCTTTGGTAATATGAAAGTGGCTCCATATAGTGAGCAGTTTTATGTGGGTGGCGCAAATAGTATTCGTGCTTTTACGGTACGTAGTGTAGGACCCGGGGCATATCGTCCTATGGAGGGTAAGTATGCATTTATTGATCAAACCGGTGAGTTCAAGTTGGAGATGAATGCCGAGTGGCGTATGCGTCTCGCCGGTAATCTGCATGGTGCTCTTTTCCTTGATGCCGGTAATATATGGCTGATCCATAAGGATCCCTATCGACCCTATGGATCGCTACGCGAGGTAGCCGACTTCAAGGATTTCCTTGATCAAATCGCTTTGGGTACAGGCTTAGGGCTGCGCTACGACTTGGGCTTCTTCGTGATTCGTTTGGATGCCGGTATCGGGCTTCACCTTCCTTACAAGACGAGCCGCAGGGGGTACTACAATATTCCCAAATTTAAGGATGCCCTTGGAATTCATTTGGCTATTGGCTATCCATTCTAAGAAAGTGCCCATCCGGATAGGTCGGATATAATGTGTGTTGTAATCGTAAACATAGGTTATTTTGTCTGCCGGAGTGCTATCGGATAGTGTATTGGTGTATCAATCGATAATTTATAGTATCTTCGCACTCAGAAGGGAGTCAGTAAAGCCCGCCCTTCTCAACAATATTAAGAAGTAGAACTTTAAAGTAACAATAAAGAATTATGAAAAAGTTATTTGCAGTAGCCGTTATTGCATTGGCTTGTGTAGCATGCAATGGCAATAAGAAAAGTGACACTTGTACCTGTGATGGTACGCAATGTGAAGAAATGGGTTGTAAGGAGGGATGCACCTGCCAGTCTTGTCAGGATAAAACCCCAGCCACAACCTGTGCGCAGTTACCTATGGGGGTTTGGAAAGGTACATTGCCCCAAGCTGATGCAGCTGCGGTAATTGAAGCTACCCTTACCGTTAAGGAGGGCAACAAGGTAGACTATACGACTACTGCAGGAGAGAATATTTTGGACGCTGACTATACATTCGCTGACGGCAAGCTCTCATTTGCCGATAAGAGCTTTGAGTTGGAAGAAAATAAGCTCTATATGCTTGACAGCGAAGGAAAGCGTGCTAATGTAGAAGGCGCTCAGGAGTATATCTTCACGCTTGCCGAGTGCCCTGCAGAGACACCTGCAGCTGAATGATGAGACGCTCGGAAAAGAGATAGTTATACAAAGCTCTTAGGTGGGTAACGAAGTTACCGGTCACCGGCTTTGCCCAAGAAAAGGGGCGGACTGATAAGTAGGTCCGCCCCTTTTTTCTTTCCCATTATTTTAAAGCCCTACTTTCTTGAGAAAAAAGATCTATATCTTTCATTTAAAACATCAGAAACTATTGAATGAAATACCTATATCTTTTAAGAAAAAGATCAGAACCTTTTTTCTATTCTTTCTAACTATCTGATCAGTAGATGCTTGTCCTCTTCCCGGGTAAACGGGTGAGGGGCGTTTTGCGCTCTGCTCTTGATCGGACAGTAATAATACTTTTTGTCCTATTTGTCGGGGAGTTCTCTTTTGGCATAGTATTTGTATTATACTTGGTGTATGCTCGATTTGGGATGCCGAAGGGGGCATATAAGAGAAAAGATTAAAGACATAACCATTAGAAATAAAAGATATACGACACAATATGGGAAAGATCATTGGAATAGACTTAGGAACAACGAACAGCTGTGTAGCTGTGTTAGAGGGCAACGAGCCCATCGTTATATCCAACAGTGAGGGAAAGCGTACAACTCCCTCCATTGTAGCCTTCGTAGACGGAGGTGAGCGTAAAGTGGGTGATCCTGCAAAGCGTCAGGCCATCACCAATCCGAAAAAGACGATTTATTCGATTAAGCGATTCATGGGTGAAACCTATGACCGCGTAAGTAAAGAGACGAGCCGTGTGCCGTTTGAAGTAGTTCGCGGTGACAATAATACAGCCCGCGTAAATGTGGACGGACGCCTCTACTCACCGCAGGAAATATCTGCTATGATCCTGCAAAAGATGAAAAAAACGGCTGAAGATTATCTGGGTGCTGAAGTTACAGATGCTGTAATTACTGTACCGGCATACTTTAGCGATGCACAGCGTCAGGCCACTAAGGAAGCCGGTGAAATAGCCGGACTTAAGGTACGCCGTATCGTAAATGAGCCTACGGCAGCTTCACTTGCCTATGGCTTGGATAAGGTAAATAAGGATATGAAGATCGCTGTCTTCGACCTTGGTGGGGGAACGTTTGATATTAGTATCCTCGAGTTGGGTGACGGAGTCTTTGAAGTGAAGTCCACCAATGGAGATACCCATTTGGGAGGTGACGACTTCGACCACGTTATTATAGACTGGATGGCAGAAGAGTTTAAAGCTCAGGAAGGGGTTGACCTACGGCAAGATCCTATGGCATTGCAGCGCTTGAAGGAGGCTGCTGAAAAAGCTAAGATAGAGCTCTCTTCAGCTAATAGTACAGATATTAACCTGCCCTATATTACCTCAATCAACAATGTGCCTAAGCACTTGGTAATGCCTCTTACTAAGGCTAAGTTTGAGCAGTTAAGCAGCAAGCTCATCCAGGCATTAGTGGCTCCTTGCGAGCAGGCAATGAAGGATTCAGGCTTCTCTAAGGATCAAATTGATGAGGTGATCCTTGTGGGTGGTTCTACACGAATCCCCGCCGTACAGGAAAAAGTACGCGAGATATTCGGTAAGGAACCCTCAAAGGGTGTGAACCCCGATGAAGTAGTAGCCATTGGTGCAGCTATTCAAGGTGGTGTGTTGACCGGAGAAGTAAAGGATGTATTGCTACTTGACGTGACGCCTCTTTCTCTGGGTATTGAGACCCTCGGTGGTGTGATGACCAAGTTGATCGATGCCAATACAACCATTCCTGCCAAGAAGAGCGAAGTATTCTCCACGGCAAGCGATAATCAGCCGCAAGTTGAGATCAATGTACTGCAAGGGGAGCGTACAAAGGCGAGCGATAATAAGAGTATAGGTCGCTTTATATTAGATGGTATTACACCGGCACCTCGTGGTATTCCTCAGATTGAAGTAACCTTCGATATTGATGCTAACGGTATTCTTAACGTAAGTGCAATTGATAAGGCTACCGGCAAGGAGCAAAAGATCCGCATTGAGGCATCCAGCGGCTTGACAGATGATGAAATCAAGCGTATGAAGGCAGAAGCAGAAGCTAATGCAGAGGCTGATAAGAAGCTTAAGGAGCAGGTTGATAAGTTTAACCAAGCCGATAATCTGATTTTCAATAGCGAGAAGCAGGTTAAGGAGATAGCTGATAAGATTTCTCCCGACCATAAGAAGGCAATTGAGGATGCTATCGCACACCTCAAGGAGGCTAGACAAAAGGAGGACGTAGCTGCTATCGACAGTGCAATGGAAGCCTTAAACCAAGCTTTCCATGCGGCAAGCGAAGAGCTTTATAAGCAGAATGCGGCAAGCGGTCAGGCTCAGCCTAATCCAAATGATGGACCTCAGCCGGGAAATACTCAGAATAAGGGCGGTGACGAAAAAATATCAGATGCCGACTTTGAAGAGCTTTAAAGAGGTGCTTCGCAAAGAAGAATAAACAGAATAGAGTAGGGTGCGCGTAATGCGTGCCCTATCTTTTTATCGGCATGCACAAAAGTACCCATTATCGAGTATACGAATAGGAGATTATTTATCAATTACTACCTTTGTGCCTTGAACGGCCATTTTGCTATTGAAGTATCTATTTATGAGTGAAGCGCGAAACCTTGTTATCGTAGAGTCGCCTGCAAAGGCAAAAACAATCGAGAAGATCTTAGGAGACCAGTATCATGTGCTCTCTTCCTACGGACATATTCGTGACCTTGCGAAAAGCGATTTGGGAGTAGATATAGCCCAAAACTTTACTCCTAAGTACATTATCTCAGAGGATAAGCGACAAGTAGTAAGCCGCCTTAAAGCAGCTGTTAAGGCAGCTGATACGGTATGGCTTGCAAGTGATGATGACCGTGAGGGGGAAGCTATAGCTTGGCACCTATACGAAGTGCTAGGGCTAAAGAATAAGCCCACCAAGCGCATCGTATTCCACGAAATTACTCCCTCTGCCATTAAAAAGGCGATACAAACGCCGCGCGAAATAAACATCAATCTGGTGGATGCGCAGCAGGCAAGACGTGTGCTGGACCGAATTGTCGGTTTTGAGCTGTCTCCTCTTCTGTGGCGTAGGATTATGCCTTCCCTATCGGCGGGGCGTGTGCAGAGTGTGGCGGTAAGGCTTATCTGTGAACGAGAAGAGGAAATACGCAACTTTACACCAACCGTTACCTATCGGGCGCAAGCAGCACTCTCTACCCAAATGGGCAAAATACGCTTTCGTGCCGATGCCAATAGCGAGTTTTCCTCCGCAAATAAGGCAATTGATTTCCTAAAAGCAAATGCGCCGGGGACTATGACGGTTATCAGTATTGAAAAGAAGAAAGCAAGGCGCAGCCCGGCGGCTCCGTTCACCACGAGCACACTTCAGCAGGAAGCGGCGCGCAAGCTCGGGTTCCCCGTATCCACCACTATGCGTGTGGCGCAAAAACTGTACGAGGAAGGGCTGATTACCTATATGCGTACCGACTCGGTTAACCTATCTCCCGTGGCATTAAAGATGGCGGAGGATATCAATACCCGTACTTGGGGCGCGGCAAACTACCAGAGGCGCATCTACAAAACCAAGAGTAAAGGCGCACAGGAAGCGCACGAAGCAATCCGCCCCACCAATCTTGCCGTGGGAAATATACCGGGCGACGAGCGCGAAGCACGCCTCTATCGCCTTATTCTCTCGCGTACGTTGGCCAGTCAGATGGCTGACGCTACATTTGAAAAAACAGAGGTTTTAATCGAAAATAGCACTACCGGCGAACGCTTTATCGCTTCCGGTGAGGTGCTTCTGTCCGAAGGATTCCTCGCTGCCTATAATTATAAGAGTACAGCGGAGGAAAAAGATGACGAAGAGGAAGGTAACGTCAAGCGATTGCCTAAGATGGCAGTGGGCGATACGCTTAAAACATATACATATACCGCTACCGAGCATTACAGCAATCCACCGGCACGCTACACGGAAGCTTCTCTGGTTCGTCGCTTGGAGGAATTAGGCATCGGCAGACCTTCTACCTATGCACCCACGGTTCAGACTATTCTTAATCGCGAATATGTAACGAAGGGACAGGATAATGGTACGCTGAGAATTTACAAAGATTACCTGCTAGATACCGATCCCTATATAGCCGGCAACGAGCCGCAGCTCAAGGAACGACGCGAACATACCGGTGCCACCAAGGGAAAGCTCCTACCTACCGATATAGGGATGGTGGTGAATGACTTCTTGGTAGCTAACTTCCCGAATATTCTAAGCTACGACTTTACAGCAAAAATAGAGGAACAATTCGATAAGATTGCCGATGGAAAGCTTGTTTGGACCGAGCATCTCAATCAGTTCTACCACTACTTTCATCCTTTAGTAGAGAAAGTATTGAGCTCTGATAGCACGGATACGCGCGGAGAACGTGAGTTGGGCATTGATCCGAAGAGCGGCAAATTAGTGAAAGCTCGTATAGGACGCTATGGTCCTTTGGTACAGATCGGGGACTCAAATGATGAAGAAAAGCCGCGTTTTGCTTCTCTTCGCGATGGACAATCCATACAGACTATTACATTGGAGGAGGCGCTTAAGCTATTTGATTTCCCTCGTCATATCGGTAAATATGAGGGTAGCGAAGTAGAGGTAGCGGTAGGTCGCTTCGGACCGTATATAAAGCATGGGGGCGCAAATACAAGTATTCCCCGCGGCTACAATCCCTCCGAAATAACTCTTGAGGAGGCAATTGCTCTCATTGAGGCTAAGCGCGAGGCTGAGCGCAAAGCAACTCTTCGTACCTATCCGGAGGATAGTGACTTGCGCATTAAACTGTGGCGCAAGAAACCTGTTATTGAGAAAGGGAAAGACCGCTTCTATCTCCCGGCACGTATCAAGAAGCCTGAGGAACTCTCTTACGAAGAAGCTGTAGCGCTATTGAACGAATTGAAAGGAAGTGGCAGCAGCAAGAAAACGGATACTGCAAAGAAAGCAACTAAGCGTAAAGCAACTTCAAAAACAACCTCCAAGAAGACCTCCAAAAAGAAGTAGCTCTCGTCGTGCGTTTCTTCCTGGATATAGCCTTTCGAGGGGATGAGTTTGTGGGTTGGCAAAGACAACCTAACGGATACTCTGTGCAGCAGGCAGTAGAGGAA
The DNA here is from genome assembly GCF_045865415.1 of Porphyromonas miyakawae. Classification (NCBI taxonomy): domain Bacteria; kingdom Pseudomonadati; phylum Bacteroidota; class Bacteroidia; order Bacteroidales; family Porphyromonadaceae; genus Porphyromonas; species Porphyromonas miyakawae. Next base: position 238,994 of record NZ_BAAFSF010000004.1, on the reverse strand, counting down.
GCCTTGAGCATACTCTTTCATACTCCCCTTACCGTCGTAGGAGCAGGGCGAACGGACGCAGGCGTGAATGCCTTTTCGCTACCTGCACACGTTGACTTACCGGATACTCCCGAGCAGGCGGAGCGATGGAGACGTAGCTTGAACGGCATTCTTCCCAAGAGTGTGTTTGTACGTTCTATTAAAGCGGTCAATGCCACGGCTCATGCGCGCTTTGATGCCGTGAGTCGTACTTATCACTACTATATCGCCTCCGAGCGGGACCCTTTTATGGGGCCTTATGTGCTGTCGGTTCGACCTCTGCCGGATATAGTGCGTATGAATGAAGCAGCCCAATTGCTTATAGGGGAGCATGACTTTACCTCTTTTTCCAAGTTGCATACCGACACGCATACGAATATTTGTACCGTAACGGAGGCTCTTTGGACTGAAAGCTTTTATCCGGGTTGCTATCAATTTACTATCACTGCCAATCGTTTTCTGCGTAGTATGGTGCGCACGATTGTAGGTACACTGCTACAAGTAGGCAGGGGAGAGCTCAATTCCTCTGATATACAGAGCATATTAGAGCAAAAGGATCGTAGTTGTGCCGGAGTATCCGTCAAGCCATGGCCCCTCTTTCTGTACCGAGTAGCCTATCCCGATGCTATTTATCTGTAGACAGATAGAGCCGTGATACGTCGTAGTTGCATACGTTTCTCTTTCGGGCAAGTGCATCCCCTCCGCACTTAATGCATATCGGTTGCAAAATAGGTATATATCTTTGCATCAAGAGGTATATAAGTAGGTATATAACTATGGAGAGAAAGGTATATAAGTTTCATCAGGCATTAAGAGGAGCTATGGGCAGGAGTATCCTATCGCGCACCGTTTGCCTACAAGTAATGGGACAAACTGAACGATGCTAACCGAACAAAGTTTCCCGGTAGTCGGGATGAGTTGTGCCGCTTGTGTGGCTCATGTACAGAAGGCGCTTGCAAAGAGTAAGGGCGTGGAGCAGGTAAGCGTAAACTTAGCTACAGCCACGGCACGTGTAAGCTACGACCAGTCCGTTGTTACGCTCGAGGAGCTTCAAAAGGCTGTTGCTGCTGCAGGGTATAAGTTGATTGTTTCTACTGATGCCTCCGATAGCAGAAAAGAAGCTGCCGCAGTCAAACAGAAAGCGTATCGCATACTGCGTCGCCGTACTTTTGTAGCACTTATTCTTACCATACCGGTGGTACTGTATGGGATGATATGGATGCATCGACCCGAGGCGCCTTGGGTGATGTGGCTCTTTGCTACGCCTGTAGTATTTGTGATGGGGAGAGACTTCTTTCGCAACGCATGGCAGCAGCTAATGCATCGCTCTTGCAATATGGATACATTGGTGGCACTAAGCACCGGAATAGCTTACCTGTATAGTCTTTTCAATCTGTTTGCTCCCTACTTCAGGTGGACACACTCTGTAGGACAGCCCATTTACTTTGAGTCCGCTGCCGTAATTATTACCTTCATTCTCTTGGGACGTTTATTAGAAGAGCGCGCTAAGCATAGGACATCAATGGCAATTGATCAGCTTATGGGCCTACAACCTTCTCGCGTGGTAAGAGTGAATGAGGATGGTAGCTTAGAGGAGGTAGCGATCAATGTGTTGCGCAAAGGGGATATTCTTTTGGCAAAACCGGGCGAGCGAATTGCAGTAGATGGCACGGTCACTGAGGGCAGCAGTTATGTAGAAGAGAGTATGCTCACGGGAGAGCCGGAAGCCAAGCTGAAGCAAGTAGAAGCCAAGCTTTTTGCCGGCACGATCAATCGAACCAATACGCTTACTTATCGTGCCGATGAAGTGGGGGAGGAGACACTGCTCGCCGGTATTATTCGATTGGTGGAGCAGGCGCAAGGGAGCAAAGCACCCATTCAGCGTACAGTGGATAAAATAGCTTCCGTGTTTGTACCGGTGATTCTCTCCATTGCGGTGGTTACCCTCTTGCTTTGGTTGCTGTTAGATGCCGATCAGAGGGTTGTGCATGGCCTACAGGCTTGCGTGTCGGTACTTGTTATTGCTTGTCCTTGTGCTTTGGGATTGGCTACCCCCACCGCTATTATGGTAGGAGTTGGGGTAGGGGCTAAGCATGGTATTCTTATTAAGGATGCGGAAAGCCTTGAAGTGGCGAGAGGTATCGATACGCTTCTCGTGGATAAAACCGGTACACTAACTCACGGACAGCCACAAGTAACCGACTTTCACTCTCTTCCGCAAACCGATATGTCGGTATTTGCTGCTATGGAGGCACGAAGTGAGCATCCTTTGGCGGCTGCCGTAGCTGCCTACTTATCCACGGATCACCTACCTGAGCTCACCAACTTGCAAACCCATCCCGGTAAAGGAGTTTCGGCATACTCAGGGGCGCACCGTTACCTAATAGGGAATGAGGCTTTATTTAAGGAGTTTGAGATCCCCATTCCTGACCCGTTTCGTCCGGAGGTAGAGCGTCTTCTTGCGGAGGGCAGGACAATCGTTCTTTTTGCCCAAGAGCGCACGATGGTTGCCGTGGCAGGTATAGCGGATAGCATCAAAGAAAGCTCTCGTGAAGCGGTTGATGCTTTGCAGCGGAAAGGCATCGAAGTGTGCATGCTTACTGGGGATAATCGTGCTGCGGCAGAGAGGGTGGCTGCGGCTGTCGGTATAGAGGGTTACTATTCGGAAGTACTCCCTCATGAAAAAGCGGCTATTGTGAAGGCGCTGCAAGCAAAGGGTAAAAAGGTGGCTATGGTGGGCGACGGAATAAACGACACGGCTGCCTTAGCTCAAGCAGATCTAAGTATTGCCATGGGGTGCGGGAGCGATATAGCTATGGAAGTAGCCGGAATTACTATCATAGGAGATGATTTGCGACGTATTGCGGAGGCCATTCGCTTATCGCACCTTACGGTCACGACCATTCGTCAAAACCTCTTTTGGGCTTTCTTTTACAATCTTCTCGCAGTGCCTATTGCCGCCGGTGTATTGTATCCGATAAACGGCTTCTTACTCAACCCTATGATTGCCGGTGCGGCTATGGCTTTGAGCAGTGTAAGCGTGGTGACCAATAGTCTTCGGCTCGGCCGGCATAAGCTGAGTACGCCAACGACCGGTAGCCGACGAGTAAAACTTTCTAAACAGATTCAGATTAAAAATATGAACGAAAAGATCTATCGCATTGAAGGAATGATGTGCATGCATTGTCGTAAGCATGTGGAGGACGCACTTAATAGTTTGGAGGGGGTGCATGCTATTGTTTCCCTGTATCCTCCCTTAGCTACGATACGCTTCTTGGGCAAGGAGCTTCCTTTGGAAACCTTGCAGAAAGTGATTAACGAGCGTGCCGGAGCGGATTATCGCATCTATCCCAATTAATCCTATTCGCTGCTTCCCTTTGCTTGTAGAAGCAGCTCTTGCAGCCTCTTTACTTATCGGTAGGAAAAGGCGATGAAGTGCTTTCCGTTGTCGCCCTCTTTCGTTGAGCGAGAGAGGCTTCTATGCCCTGAAAAATAGATCAGAACCTTTCATTCAAAACATCTGTATCTTTCCATCAAAACATCAGAACCTATCGAATGAAAGATCAGAACCTTTTTTCTTGTTCAAACACATCTATTGCGGTCGTTGGGTGCATGCGGATGTGCTTCTTTTTCATTCGGACCAAACTTTCGTTTGCTTCGGTAGAAAAATATTTTTCTTTCGGACCAAACGATTTTTTCATTCGGATGAATTTTCACTCCCTCACTAAGTTCAATCCGCTTTAGTTTATTACAGCTGAATCTTTTGGCAATGTAGCTTTGTTTGATTGGGTATTGCGCGCCTGCGAGAGCCCCTCTTTCTGATCAAATGAGTACCTTTGGAGCAGTCAAGGGAAGGAAATGGAGAAAAAGGATAAGTATTGTGAATCGGATTTTGAGCTGATGGCACCTGTCGGCTCGTATGAGTCTCTTCAAGCGGCTATACATGCCGGTGCGGATAGTGTTTACTTTGGTATATCTAAGTTGAATATGCGTTCCGGTTCGGCAGCCAACTTTGGCTGGGACGATCTGTCGCAGATTACCTCTATTTGTAGGGAAGCCGGAGTAAAGAGCTATCTAACCCTTAATACAATCCTCTACGACGATGATCTTGCTCTGATGCGCGAAATCATTGATCGGGCGAAGGAGTCGGAGGTATCCGCTATCATAGCCTCGGATGTGGCAGCCATGACCTATGCGGCAGAGAGGGGAGTGGCGGTTCATCTTTCTACTCAACTCAATATTACCAATGCGGAGGCTCTTAGCTTTTATGCCCGTTTTGCTGATGTGGTCGTGTTAGCGCGCGAGCTTAACCTTGATCAGGTGAGCGCCATTCATCGAGCTATAGAAGAGCAACCTATTCAGGGGCCGAACGGTCGACCGGTGCGTATCGAAATGTTTGCCCATGGTGCACTCTGCATGGCTGTATCGGGCAAGTGTTACCTAAGCCTGCATGAACTTGGGCGCTCCGCCAATAGAGGGGCTTGTGGGCAGGTGTGCCGTCGCAGCTATCGTGTGTTTGACGAAACCAGTGATATAGAGCTGAAGGTAGAGAATAGCAACATCATGTCTCCCAAGGACTTGAAAACGGTTCATTTTATCAATAAGATGATGGATGCCGGAGTGCGGGTCTTTAAGATAGAGGGGCGTGCACGCGGTCCTGAGTATGTGCATACAGTAGTCTCTGTGTATAAGGAGGCTATACGAGCGGTTTGTAATGGTACCTATAGTCCGGAGAAGATTGCCGAGTGGGATGAACGTTTAGCCACTGTATTCAATAGAGGCTTTTGGAATGGTTACTACCTCGGACAGCGCCTTGGCGAGTGGACGCCTATTTATGGCTCTGCAGCCACAAGAGAAAAAGTATTTGTAGGAAAGATCACCAATTACTTCTCTAAGCTTGGAGTCGCCGAAGTGCTTTTAGAAGCGGGTTCTTTAGCGCAGGGAGATAGAATCATCATAACGGGTCCTACTACCGGACTGGTAGAAGAGGATCTCGCTGAGATAAGGCTTGACCTAAAGCCCGTGGCGGAGGCTCCGAAGGGCAGCGTGATTTCTATTCCCGTACCCGAGAAAGTGCGCCCGAATGATCGGGTCTATCGATTTAATGAGCGACAAAACACGCAGCAATCGTTTAATCAATAGATAATACATAGGTGTCCAAATAGTCTAAAGCAAATACTGAATAGTCATCATAACAATATTACTTCATCATGCAGCGTAAACAAACCATCGTATCGCCTTCATTACTGAGTGCGGATTTTCTACACCTACAGGATAGTGTGGAAATGATCAATCAAAGTGATGCAGACTGGCTTCACATAGATGTGATGGATGGGGTCTTTGTCCCTAATCTATCGTTTGGATTTCCTATTCTAGAGGCTATTCGCCCTGTAGTAAAGAAACCATTGGATGTGCATTTGATGGTAGTTAATCCTATGGATTACTTGGATCGCTTGGCAGCACTTCAGACTGAGGTAATGACCATCCACTATGAAGTATCGCAGCACTTGCATCGCTCGATGACCGCAATACGTGCAAAAGGCGTGAAAGCCGGTGTGTCGCTTAACCCACATACCCCGGTGAGTATGCTCGAAGATGTACTGGAGGTGTGTGATGTGGTACTACTGATGAGTGTAAATCCTGGCTTTGGTGGGCAGTCCTTTATTAAGCGAACCCTACATAAGGTGGAGACGCTTCGTGCCATGATAGACCGGCAGGGTTTGAATACACTTATCGAGGTGGACGGCGGTGTCAATGAAGCAACCGGCCAAGCTTTAGTTAATGCGGGGGCTGGTGCCTTAGTAGCGGGTAGTTACGTATTTAAGCATCGCTCCCCACAGGAGGCTATTCGCATACTGAAGCATCGTGAATAGCAGCCTAAGGAGTAGGCCTGCTTTAGGAGCCCTTCTGGTATTCCTCGTCGGGCTTGCGCTTGGCTTCACGACCCTTAGCGCATATGCGCTCCAAATCGCTATTGGCGCACTGCTTGTAGTAGCTGTGTCGCTTTGTGGAGGAAGATACTTTGCGCCCCTCAGGATGGTTGTTTTTCTGCTTGCTGCTTCGGCTTTTGGCTTCTTTGTGGCAGCTAATTTCAAAGAGCATTTATCTACCGGAGCAACAGCGTATGAGGGTACCTGTAGGGCGGTTACACTCTCCGAAGCAAATCGCACTAAGCACTATCAGCGAGTACTTACCCGCTTTTCGGATGGTAAGAAGGTAATGCTCTATTTGCCCTTGAGTGGAGAATGCCCTCAGATAGGGGATACCTTACAGCTCCCTCGGGCTACCATAGTGCCTACTGACCGGCAGTCGCAAGCTTCGTACCGTCATTTCCTTATGTCCAAAGGGGCTTGTGGAGTTTGCTATCCCTATACCTACCGGCTTTACAAGGCACAACACAGTACTTCGGTTCGGCGTTTCGCTCTCTCTGTAAGAGACAGACTGCTCCGGCGAGTGGACAGCCTGATAGAGAGCGAGCAGAGTAGAGCGATCATTTACTCTGTATGCTTTGGCTATCGGAATGAATCGAGAGAAGTGGCAGATAAATTTCGCACAGTGGGAGCAGCACATATTATGGCGGTAAGTGGACTCCACTTGGGCATTGTGGTTTACTTTGTATGGTTTCTCTTGGCTCCCCTGATAAGCTCGGCTCGTCAGCGTCGATGGCTCTCAATAGTCGTTATTGCGGTAGCTTGGATTTTTGCTCTGCTCACGGGCCTTTCCACGCCTACTATACGCGCTGCCTTCATGCTTACACTTTATGAAATAGCGGATGTATGGGGAGTGAGTAGAGATAGAATTAACGTCCTTGCCTTTTCTGCGTTTGTATTATTAGCGATCTATCCCGGTTTTCTATTTGATATAGGATTTCAGCTCTCTTATATGGCCATTTTGTCCATTGCGCTTTTTTATCCTCTCTTTTATAAGACCAGTAGAGACCGGCTTCGCAAAAACCCATTGATTAGCTATCTGTATGGGCTAGTAGCCTTGTCCATTTCAGCTCAAGTACTTACTATACCGCTTATACTATACCACTTTGGCTCTACATCGCTTTGGGCCCTGTGGAGTAACATACCCTTGGTGATACTAAGCGGTGCGCTAATTCCGTTGGTGTTGATTACTGTTTTATTTATACCCTCGGGAATGCTTTTCTCTACTCTTGGCGCAGTAATTGCATGGTTGTGTAATGTGATCCTTGAAGTGATAGAAAGTTTTTTGCAAATGAGCGGAGGTATGCTCCGGGTGCATATTACCCTAGGTGGAATGATGGCGCTGTACCTAATGATAGCAGCACTTTATCAAGCTATCTTAATCCTGCACCACCGTGTAGATGGGTACGAAGCCCTTTATGGGAGCGAAAAGAGATTGAAAGAATCAATCCGTGTGCCCCGTAAATTTACGAAACCTGCCTATTTAGATGGTTTGACAAGCGGCTCACAACCCCCTCTTTCCATAAAATAGGGTTACATTTGTAGAAACTTGGTACAGAGCGAGTGCACTCTATCCTGATGCGAGGAGAGGTTACCAAAGGAAAGGGAGAAATAGAATGAGAAAAAGAGAGATAGAAGAGCTAATATATAACGGACGGCTATATGATGCTATTAAGGGGATACGTGCATACAGCGAAGAATTGCCCTATCCCTTTCATCTTGAAAAAATAGCAGATATAGAGACTACCTATCGCCAAATGCTCTCCTATGCGGTACAGGGAGTGAGAGATGACAAAAGGGACGAAATAGTTACGTTTCTAAAGCGCTCTTTACTCGAGGAAATGGATGAGCTAAGGCGAGAGCAGGGAATACGTATATCCGGTGAGCAGTATTATGTGACGATGAAGATATTGGCAGCCAATGTGGACTCGGCTCTGCGTCTTCGTGAACCATTGCTTCAGGATCCGGCTTCCCTTGTGGGCGCACAGCGCAAAGTGTTTGACAATTGTTTGGAAGAACTCTTTGATACTATATGGGTCTCTCATGGTATTGATGACGATATACTCGGTGAATACAGCCAAGCAAGTGACTATGTGAGACAGTCTATTGCCTCAGCTATGACAATGGCACTGATGTATCTATGGGACGAAACAAAAGTAAAATGGATTTTAAGCGAGCTGACACGTGAAGACCTCTCCGAGGGCTACTTGGTGAGACTCGCTTTTGCCTTTGTGGTGGCAGCCACGCTCTATGATAAGCGTCTTTCTCTCTACGATAAGGAGTTCGGCCCCCTATTGAAGAAAGTAAGTGATATGGTCTATGCCTCAGATGATGAAGGGGTGATTTCTTTCTCTGAATTGCTGGAGATGCTCTACAGCGACTACCTAATTGCGACTGAAACGAGCGATTTAACGCATATGCTGGAGAAGAAGATGCCCGGTATTCAGGCGCAGAGTATAGATGTCATGCGCCAATCCATGGAAGAGGGGTTGGAAAGTGGCTTAGAAGGAATTATGGCTGACGAGGATCTCCGTAGTGAAATGGAGCGGATAGCACGCTTGGAGCAGGAAGGGTACGATACACGTTTTGCACTCTTTCGTAACTTTAAGCGGTTTCCCTTCTTTCGCTCCGTAGGTAATTGGCTGATCCCCTTTGATATCAAGCATAGTGCTATTGTAGCCCGATTTGAAGAAACCGGAGGTGATGCCGTGAGAACCCTTACAGAGCTCTTTCATAATGTGGTGTGTGACTCGGATTTGTATAGTGCGCTATTGGGCTATCACTCATTTAATATCACTTATAACGGCAGTGCGGAGGATCTCAATCGTGCTTTGGACGAAAAGCGAGAGATGGAGGGAGAAGCAAAGCACAACGATAGAAAAAGGATTCATCAAGCTATCCACAGCTATTTCCAATGCTTCTACCGATTAGTGAAGCTATATCCATTCTCCGGCAGGCGTCTATTCAACTTTTTCGATAATTTACTGGTGCCGGATATGATAGTGCTCCGTCCCTATCTACCCAATTATAACCATTTGGCGGTACAGGCGATTGATCTGCTTATGAATAAGAAGAAGTATAAGCAGGTTATTCAGATTGTAGAGCAGTTACATAAGAGCGGTACAACGGATAGAAATTTACTTATTCGCTCAGGGCATGCTCATTACCAACTCAATGAGTATATCGATGCGATTAAAAGCTATGAGCACGCAGATTTAATTGGTGATCTGGACGCTGATAGTATCATCGAATTAGCGCTATCCTATCGCTCTGTAGGCTTGTATAAGAAGGCAACCGAGCTACTTAGCGAGTTGCGTGAGAAGGATAAGGAAAATCCGGAGTTACTCCTTCGTTTGGCAGCTACTTTTTTAGAGATGCAGTGCTACGATATGGCTAAGCCTCTGCTTTACGAGTACGAATTTAAGTCCTCCCGTCCCGAACGTGTACTGCGTCCTATGGCATGGACCCTTTTCATGCTGAAGGAGTATGTTCAAAGTGAAGCTTATTATAATAAGATGGAGCACAAGAATAGTGTAGATTGCCTCAACCAAGGATATCTAATGATGGCAATGGGTCGCTATACAGATGCCGTAACGAGCTTCCGTGAGGCGTTTGCACTACAAAAGGGGGATAGTGAAACTATTTACCAAATGGTAGCGGATGACGAAGCCGTTCTGCTTGTACATAAGATTACTTGCCACGATGTATGGCTTCTATTGGATGCCGTTAGTATGAAAGCATAAAAAAAGGAATCAACTAATTAATACAGCATATGGATATCAAAGAGTTCAACTTCAAAGGAAAGACCGTATTTGTTCGTGTAGACTTTAATGTACCATTAGATGACAAGGGGCATATAACAGACGACACGCGTATGCGTGCTGCACTACCTACCCTACAGAAGATTCTTTCAGATGGTGGAAGGCTGATTATTGCTTCTCATTTAGGAAGACCAAAGGGGCCATCCGAAGTGCTCTCGCTAAAGCACATTGTGCCACACTTAGAGGAGCTATTGGGTCAAAAGGTGCGCTTTGTACCGGATTCAGTTGGTGAAGAAGTAAAGGCAGCTGCCGAAGCACTGCGTGATGGAGAGGCACTTCTTTTGGAAAATCTCCGCTTTTACGCAGAGGAAGAGGGTAAGCCCAGAGGCCTTGCAGAGGATGCCTCTGAGGAGGAAAAGAAAGCTGCTAAGGCAGCCGTTAAGCAGGGGCAGAAGGAGTATGCCAAGCAACTTGCCTCTCTCGCTGAGGTATATGTGAACGATGCCTTTGGTACCGCTCACCGGGCTCATGCCTCTACAGCAATCATGGCTGAGCACTTTGACCGCGAGCACAAGCTTTTCGGATTCCTTATGGAGAAAGAGGTAAAGGCTGTTGAGCGGGTTATAGGGGATATACAGCATCCTTTTGTGGCCATTATGGGAGGCGCAAAGGTTTCCAGCAAAATAGATATTATTGACTCTCTGTTGGACAAGGTCGATAAGCTAATCCTTACGGGTGGAATGGTTTATACTTTTGTAGCGGCACACGGAGGAAAAATAGGTAAGTCCCTTTGCGAAGAGGATAAATTTGATTTAGTGGGAGAGATTGAACGCAAGGCAAAGGAGCGTGGTGTAGAGTTGGTTATGGCTGCTGATTGTGTGGCTGCCGATGCATTCGCCAATGATGCGCAAAAAGCCGTGTATCCAATTGATGCCATTCCTGAGGGTAGAATGGGATTGGATGTAGGTCCCGAGACCTCTCGTCGGTATGCCGAAGCACTGAAAGGTGCTCAGACAATCCTGTGGAATGGCCCCTGCGGTGTGTTTGAAATGGAGTCTTTCCGTGCAGGCTCTGAAGAAATGGCAAAAGCAATCGTAGCAGAAACGAAGCAGGGCGCTTATTCGTTAGCCGGGGGAGGTGACACAGTAGCACTTGTACATCTTCTTGGGTTGGCCGATCAGGTATCTTACGTATCAACAGGCGGTGGTGCTCTGTTAGAGGCTATTGAAGGAAAAGAGCTTCCCGGTGTAGCTGCTATTAAGAAGTAAATAAGATGACGTCGCCTATACTTGTAGAAGTTTATGACGAGGCACAGCATGCCCAACTCCTTGATTCGGTAAAGCAACTATATGAAGAGAGCTTTCCGATCGAGGAGCGGCGTCCCTGGCACCGCTTTTTGGAGTTGTTAGGTGAAGAGCCACGATTTATCCTCAACTTGATCTTTTCAGTAGAAGATCATGCCTTTGCGGGATTCCTTACCACTTGGAATCTTGGGGAGATCAACTATGGAGAGCACTTTGCTATGGAGCCCTCCTTGAGAGGTAGAGGATGGGGACGTATGCTGCTCCGAGAGTTGCTGCAATTACGAGAGACAAAGCCCTTTGTATTTGAAGTTGAGCCGCCTGTAACCCCTATTGCGGAGAGGCGTCTTCACTTCTATCAATCTCTTGATGCAGCCATTATATCCACAGAGTATATTCAGCCGTCCTATGCCCCTTCACAGCCTTCACTGCCGCTTTATCTAATGGCTTGGAATGGACAGGGGAAAGATGCAGATAAATACCTCCGTATCTTGTACAAAGAGATATATCGAGTGTCTGATGAGTGGCTTAACGCATAGAGATAGGTAAGTGTGGCTATACTCACTGGTGAGTAGAAGCTTATAGATAAGTCCCTAAAATATGGTACTTTTGTACACCTGTCCACTTTGTGGAGTCAAATGTTTTCTATTGATTAACGGGGGTGTACAGGGTGACTTATCAGAGATAACAAAGTAGATAAGAAAGAAAATATGAAAGAGCAGAAATTGATGAGTAAAAAAGACTTTGAACAGCGTCTTCTTGACTTGCAGGATGATATGCTACGCTCTGCTCTACGCTTGACAAACGACAAATCAGAGGCGGATGACTTAGTGCAGGAGACTATATTGCGTGCTCTTGACCGAAGTAAGCAGTTCGTGGAAGATATCAACTTTAGGGGCTGGATTATGACTATGATGCGCAATATATTCCTCAATAATGTGGAGCGCAAAGGTCGTAAACGTGAAATGATAGACAGTAACGTAGATGTCTACAATGTCGCTCTTTTGGCTGAAGGAAGCCATTACGCTCCTGATGCGGCTTTTAATCTCCAAGAGATCAATAACTATATAGACGAGCTTAATGAGCTTAATAGGATCCCTTTCAGAATGTATCTGGATGGAAATAAATATACAGAGATAGCTGAGCGGCTTGGGCTGCCGGTAGGTACGGTCAAAAGTCGTATTTTCTTGGCACGACGTCAATTGCAAAAGAATCAAGGCCTCAGATTACTCCGCTCTAATGAGTAGCGAGAGGTCGAACAAATGGATAAGGAACAACAAAATGGCACAAAAAGAGTTTAAGTATCAACCGACCTTCCCGGTTGGAGAGGATACAACGGAGTACTACCTATTAACCAAGGATTATGTCTCCACCCTCTCTTTAGACGGAGAAGAAATACTGAAAGTTGATCCGGAGGGACTGCGCTTATTAGCTAAAACGGCTTTTCATGATTGTGCCTTTTACTTGCGCACTTCTCATCAGCAGCAGGTTGCCACTATTCTTAACGATCCGGAAGCAAGTGATAACGATAAGTTTGTGGCACTTACATTCCTGCGCAATGCAGAGGTAAGTGCTAAGGGACAGTTACCCTTCTGTCAAGATACCGGTACTGCCATTATTTTAGGAAAAAAGGGAAATCGTGTTTTTACTAAAGGGGGAGATGACGAGGCGCTTTCGCATGGCGTGTACGATACCTATACAGGCGAGAACCTACGCTATTCGCAGAATGCTCCTTTGGATATGTACCGAGAAGTAAATACCGGTACTAATCTGCCTGCACAAACTGATTTGATGGCTGTCGATGGCAGTGAGTATAACTTCCTTTGTATTGCTAAAGGGGGAGGCTCTGCCAATAAAACCTATCTCTATCAGGAGACAAAGGCACTAATCACTCCGGAGAAGCTATTGCCCTTCTTGGTAGACAAAATGCGCTCTTTGGGTACAGCTGCTTGCCCTCCCTATCATATTGCATTCGTAATAGGTGGCTCCTCTGCCGAAACCAATCTTAAGACGGTTAAACTCGCCTCTGCCAGATACTACGACGCACTTCCTACCGAGGGAAACGAACTGGGACATGCGTTCCGCGATATAGAGCTGGAGAAGCAATTATTGGAGGAAGCACACAAGATCGGCTTAGGCGCACAATTCGGAGGTAAATACTTTGCTCATGATGTGCGCGTAATCCGTTTGCCACGCCATGGGGCTTCTTGTCCTATTGGTATCGGGGTTAGCTGTTCGGCAGACCGTAATATTCGGGCAAAAATAAATAAAGAGGGAATTTGGATTGAGAAATTGGAAACAAATCCTGCACGCTTTATTCCTGAGTCTATGCGTCAAGCACACGAAGGCGAAGTAGTAAAGGTGGATCTCAATCGTCCTATGGACGAGATCCGTAAGGAACTTTCCCGCTATCCTGTGTCTACTCGTCTTTCTCTTTCCGGTACTATTATCGTAGGGCGCGATATAGCCCATGCCAAACTAAAGGAGAAGTTGGACAAAGGAGAAGATTTACCTGATTTCATTAAGCAGCATCCTATCTACTATGCCGGACCGGCCAAAACCCCAAAGGGAATGGCAAGTGGAAGCTTTGGTCCTACTACGGCAGGGCGTATGGATAGCTATGTGGAGCTATTCCAGGCAAATGGAGGTAGTTTGATAATGATCGCTAAAGGAAATCGAAGTAAGCAAGTGACTGATGCTTGTAAGAAGTATGGAGGCTTCTACTTGGGTAGTATAGGCGGGCCGGCTGCTATACTTGCACAGGAGAGCATTAAGAAAGTAACTTGCTTGGCATATCCCGAGCTGGGAATGGAAGCTATATGGCAGATTGAAGTAGAAGACTTCCCTGCTTTTATCTTAGTAGATGATAAGGGTAATGACTTCTTTGAGCAGATAAAGGCACGCTGTGCAAACTGTGCCATTCGCTAATGAGTAAGCTAACCTCTGTGCAGCATGTAGCCATCAGTGACTACAACTACTCCCTTCCGGAGGAGCGAATAGCTAAGCACCCTTTGGAGGATCGTAGTGCTTGTAAGCTGCTTTTTCTTAAAGAGCATACAATAGAGGATTACCATTTTTCTGATCTTCCTCAGCTTCTCTCCGGTGAGGCTCTGCTCGTACGCAATACATCTAAGGTAATCAAGGCCCGTATATTTGCAGAGAAGCCGTCCGGGGCTACCATAGAGCTCTTCTGTCTTTCTCCGATTGCGCCATCCTCTTTTGATCGAGCCTTAGCCTCGACGGAAGAAACTACTTGGAAGTGTCTCATCGGAAATGCCAAGCGTTGGAAAGATCCTGAGCAACTCCTTACCAAATCTATTACACTTGCCGATGGCTCTTCGGTAACCCTTACCATGCAGCGGCTTGCTGTGGATCAGGTTCGCTTCTCTTGGCGGGGGGCGGATGTTACGTTTGGTACACTCTTGGAGCTGGTAGGAGAGCTTCCTATACCTCCTTATCTGAAGCGAGAGACAGAGGAGAGTGACCTTAAAGATTATCAAACTGTGTATGCAGCCCTTGAGGGCAGCGTAGCTGCACCTACTGCAGGGTTGCACTTTACAGATCAATTATTGGAGCGTATTACAGCCAAAGGGGTAGAGATAGCCGATATATGCCTTCATGTAGGGGCCGGTACATTTCTTCCGGTCAAGAGTGAGGAAATAGGTGCTCATGAAATGCATAGAGAGCTGTGCAGTGTATCACAAAATGCTATTGAAGCCATGCTCCGTAAAGCGGGAAACATAGTAGCTGTCGGTACCACTTCTGTCCGCACTATTGAGAGCTTATATCATTTGGCGGCAGCTCTTTACAAAGGTACTCTTACGAGTGAAGAATTGCTTGGTGTGCCTTCGGTACAGCAATGGCAACCTTATGAGAGTGAAGCTGCGTGGCCGGATACTCAAGTCGTGCTGGAGCATTTGCTGCACACTATGCAGCAAATGAATATCGACGATCTACACTTCTTTAGTGGCTTACTCATTGCTCCCGGGTATGAATGGCATATTACTGATGCACTCATTACCAATTTTCACCAACCGAAGAGTACCCTGCTGCTGATGATTGCAGCTTTAGTGGGGGATGATTGGCATAGGGTGTATCGTCATGCATTAGATAATGGATACCGTTTCCTAAGCTATGGGGATGCATCTTTGCTTCATAGGCAACGTTAGAATCGGATAAAAAACAAAAATCAACGTTATTATAAAGTCATGTTTATTGCAAGAGAGCGTGCTGCGCTCGAGAAATACATTGAGTCAATGCAGAAGGAACAGCATCCTGTGGGTTTAGTTCCTACTATGGGCGCACTGCATGAAGGGCATTTGGCATTGGTAAGAGAAGCTTTGCATAGTTGTAAAACTGTGGTTGTTTCCGTATTTGTAAATCCTCGCCAGTTCAATAATCCTGATGACCTGAAGAATTATCCTCACACAGAAGAGGCTGACATTGCTTTGTTGGAAGCAGAGGGGGTACAGTGTGTTTTTCTTCCTACTCCGGAGGAGGTCTATACGCCCGATTCAAAGGAGCGACACTTTGATTTTGGACTTTTGGATAAGGTGATGGAAGGGAAGTATCGTCCCGGCCATTTTGAAGGCGTTGCGCAGGTGGTAAGTAGACTCTTTGACTTGGTGAAGCCGGATGTGGCATTCTTTGGGGAGAAAGATTTTCAGCAGTTAGCCATCATCCGTTATATGGTAGCACATTACGGTTTTCCCCTAAAGATTGTGGGTGTACCCATTGTAAGAGAGGAAAGCGGGCTTGCACGTAGTAGCCGCAATAGCCTTTTGAGTCCTTCTGAGCGTGCAGCTGCTCCAACGATTTATGCTACGCTAAAAGAGAGCCGACTCCTCAAAGAGGAAGGAAAATCTGTGGCAGAGGTAATTGCTTGGGTGACAGAGCGGCTGAATAGTACGGAGCATTTGGAGGTGGAGTATTTTACTATTGTCAACGAAGAGACCCTTGAGGAAATTACTCATTGGAGCGATGCTAAGCGTGCAGTGGGATGTGTTACCTGTTACTGTGGCCACGTGCGCCTTATTGATAACATTCGTTACCATTAAATAAGACTATTCATGAGACAGAATGTAGCTCGTTTACTTTTAGGGGTAGTCCTTTTGCTGCTGATCACCTCTTGCGGCTCTCGTAAGAAGGGGCAGCACTCAGGCACGCAACCCAGCACATCTACTTCTACATCTACTTCTACTGAGGTTACGACTGGTGAGTATATCCCCCTGGCTTATTCGGAGCGCAGTGCGATGCGTGCTGTTTGGTTAACTACTATTTATGGACTAGATTGGCCCCAAACGGTAGCCGCTACCAGCAGCCGTATGAAGGATCAGCGAGAGGAACTTAAGCGTATCCTCGATCGTTTGGCCAAGGATAAGTTCAATACGGTATTTTTCCAAGTTCGCTTACGAGGTGATGTGCTTTATCGTTCGGATATAGAACCTATGAGTAGTGTACTCACCGGTACGCAGCAAATCCGTCCGAATTATGATCCTTTGGCTTTTGCCATTAGGGAGTGTCGCAAGCGCGGCCTCAGTATTCATGCGTGGATTGTAACGCTTCCTCTGGGCACGGATAAGCAGGTACGGACACTTGGGCGAGGGGGAGTTTGTCTGCAAAGGCAAAATCTTTGTGTAAAGCATAATGGAGAGTGGTATCTCAATCCTGCCAATCCGGAGGCTCGTACTTATCTGGCCTCTGTAGCTGCTGAGCTGGTGCGCAAGTATGATGTCGATGGGGTGCATTTAGATTACATTCGCTATCCGGATCACGGTAGTAAGTTCCCCGATCAAAAGGAGTATCGCCTTTATGGAAAAGGGAAAAGCCGCGCTCAGTGGCGAACGGATAATATATCCCAATTAGTAAAAGAAATTGCGGATAGTGTGCATGTTAATAACCCTTATGCATTGATGAGTGCCGCCACCTTGGGGCGTTATAGAGAGATCCCCGGTAGAAAATCCTCCGGATGGACCTGTCGGGAATCTGTATTCCAAGACCCCCTGATTTGGTTTAAGCAGGGGAGTGTGGATTTCATCGTGCCTATGATGTATCACAAAGATGAGCTTTTTTCGCCCTACTTGAAGGATTGGAAAGAGGTCTTCGGCAATAGAGCCGTGATACCCGGTTTGGCTGCCTATCGGGTGACTGACAAAAGCAAATGGTCGCCCTCTGTGATTGATCGCCAAATCAGTGAAATAGAAGAGTTGGGCATGTGGGGCGTAGCTTTTTATCGGGAGGCAAATATACGTCCGAATGTTCGTGGTATGGCTCCTATTTTGGATAGCCACTTTGTACTGCCCGTGCGTCCATTGAGTTTTCATAAGAAAAACGCTCCTGTGCCACCGCAGCCTGTACTTGTACAGCCTATACTTCGGCATAACGAAATCGTTTTGCGTTGGTCGGTAGTCGGTGACGAAGCACTTAGTTACAATATATTCTTCAATATATACGATAGCAAGGGAAATCCCATGGAGGATGCATTACTCTATCCGGCAGTAAATGGTAAGGAGTGTGTGATACCGCTTTATCTCTTTCCTAAGAAGTCAAAGCTGCACTTTCGCGTAGAGGCGATGAATCGTTTGGGGATTACAGGACGTGCTTCCACACCTGTCGTTGTCAATCTGAAGAAGCACAGAGTAGAGTAGGCTACTGCATTGTGGCAGGGATTTATATTCATATCCCCTTTTGTAAGAGTCGCTGTCTCTATTGCGACTTTTATGCTACTACTCAACAGCGTCTTATTGAGCCTTTTGTAGCGGCGTTGGAGCGGGAAATAGAGCTTCGTGCGAAGCCCCCCTTCACTGCCGATACAATCCAAACGGTTTATTGGGGTGGGGGGACTCCCTCTCGTCTGACCCCTTCTCAGCTTGAGCGAATAGTCTCTGCCCTAAGAGCATGCTTCGCCATTGCTCCGGATGCAGAGTGGACGATAGAAGCGAATCCGGATGATCTTACACCGAGCTATTGTCAAGCGTTAAGGCAGCTTGGATTCAATCGTTTGAGTATCGGTATACAAAGCTTTCAGGATCGGGAGTTGCGTATCATTAACCGCCGGCACAACGCTTTAGAAGCGGAGCGTGCTGTGAAGGTAGCGCGTGAGAGTGGCTTTGATAATATCAGTATAGATCTCATATTTGCTCTTCCCGAGCAGACTGTTTCCACTTGGCAAGAGACAATTGAGCGGGCGGTTGCACTTCATCCTGAGCATATTTCTGCCTACTCGTTAACATACGAAGAGGAAACTCCTTTGACACGCCTTTGGCAAAAAGGAAAAATTGCCAAGCAGCCGGAGTCTTTCGAAATAGAGGCCTATCGCTATTTGTCAAGTGTGCTCCGAGATATGGGCTATGAGCATTACGAGGTATCGAACTACGCATTCCCTGGCTTTCGGAGTTGTCATAATTCATCTTATTGGCATCGTGTGCCCTACCTCGGCTTAGGCCCCTCGGCACACTCCTATGTGCCGGAGTGTAGAAGTGCCAATGTAGCAGATGTGGCTGCCTATATTTGCTCTTTAGAAGCGGGGAATCTGCCGATTGACTTTACGGAAATGCTCTCGCCTCAGGAAGTGTATGAGGAGTCGGTTATGCTGGGACTGCGTACCCTGCAGGGGGTAAACTTGGCAGCCTTGAGTGAGCCTGATCGTACTACTTTGCTCCAAAGAGCTGCTCCTTATCTCGCCAATGGTGCGCTCTTGCACACCGCTAATCATCTGAAGGCCTCTGCGGATGGGCTTCTACTGATCGATGGCATTATAGCCACCTTATTCTAATATAGCCTACTTTATCCCGACTCTTTTGCTTATACCGAAGGGGCGTCCTTACTGCTTTCGGCTTGTGTATTGCTTGTCCGGTAAAGCTATTCTCCTAATAATAAAGAAGAAGCAGACCCTATGAGATAGCGCACAGGGTCTGCCAAAATATAGTTGGAAAGGGATTACTCTACAATAATCTTCTTTCCGTTTACGATATACGTGCCTTTGGGTAAGTCACTCAAGGAAGTGGCATTGCCATAAATAAGACGCCCCGTTACATCATATATATCACAAGGGAATACGATGGGTTCGCCCTCTATTACCTGCATACTCAATTCGCTATTAACGCTAACTGAGGCCGGCATGGATTCGTTGCCATTCGCATAGGTCACGGTTACTTGATAGGTGTGGGTGCCTTTAAGTGGTGCTTTGTCCACAAACTCTGTCCCCTCGCTTACGGTAGATAATTTTTTACTGTCTCGATAGATATTGTATGATTTTACATCGCCGGTCCCCTTTTCGAAGCTTATGTCATCGATACCGAGCCAGTTACTCTTGCCGGCCTCATTCTTGCTTTGTATAGCAAAGTAAAGTGCTCCTTGGGGTAGATCAACAGATATTTTTTGCCACTTATTGCCACTGATCACGTGTGTCTGGCCAATCTGTATAAAGCTATCCGGTTCTTTATCGGTTTTAGAGTATAGTACATTGACATTTTCAGGGAATGCATCCTGTGGTCCATCGTGATTGATGGCATAGAACGATATGGTTTGAGCGTTGCCGGATAGATCAGGACTTATCAGCCAGTTGTCATTTGGCAAATGTGAGGTCCCATCCTCGTTGATACAGTAAAAAGAGCCCAAGTATGAGTAGCCTGAATTACCCGGGAAGTAGCTTCCACCGTGGTAATCCGGTTCAAAGTTTATTACCATAAAGGCATAGCGCTCGTGTTCATGCGGTAGGGCAAGGTCTGAGAAGATACCTCCCACAATATTTTGGTCACGGTCTACGACCTTCCAATCTCCTATGTTGTCGATTAGCCAAGGCTCATACTGCTCAAAGTCCTCTTTAATATTTTCTATTTTGGGAATAGGTGCTTTCCAAGTGAGTTTTACTCCTTCTGAAATCGTTTCTGCTTTAAGATCTTCCACAGTATTTCCTACATATTCGTAGAGCTTAATGTCGCCCTCGGCAGTGTTGTTAGTGGTATCCTCATCACCATCAACAGATGCCTCGGCAGTTACTTTCAGATACTCACCGGTAGCTATGGCATGTGTAACGAAAACGACCGGTACTTCTTTATATCCAAAAGCCGGAAGGGTCTCGGAAATAGTTTCTTCGAATACGGTTTCGTCATCGGCTTTTACGGTTACTTTATACGCTGTAACATCGCTACTGCCATAGTTCTTTACCTTCACCTTGATTGAGGCTCTTCTGCCTTTTTGAACCTTTTCCGGAAGTATAAGCCCGGCGGCTATATCGATATTCTTTGCTGCGGCAATATTGACATTGTCGATATAGACCACTTGCGGTATGCTGGGAGCCCCTGTAGCCTCTAATTGGAAGCGGAACATAACCCCTTTAATATTGCTTAAGTAGTCGGGTACATTAATTGAGGTCGTCTTCCAGTCACTCTTCTTCCTAATATCGAAGGTTTGCAATTTCATCGCATTTCCTCCGGGCATGATAACCATTAGATTGAGTTGGGCATTCGGAGCTCCATCGGTTTTATAGCTGAAAGCAAACTTGAGATTATCGGATTTAACTAAGTTGATCTTTCCGGTATTGAGGTTCAGTTTATCATTGTACCCCAATGTGGTAAGTTTGATGCAAGAGCCGTCGCCATCGGCCGAGAGCTTGTCGAATGTAGCCACAGACATGCCGTTTTCATATCCCTTGCCTTCTCCATCCATCCACCAGAAGTGCTCAAATTTTTGCGAGAGACCATCGGAGAAGCTCTCTCTAAAAGGTATTTCATCCGCCTTTCCCACAATGAGCGCATTGGAGTAGCAGCTTCGCCCCTTCCCGGCTGTATTTACAGCAGCTACGGTATATTGTTGTAAATGCTGTTGCCCTTCCGTGGTATTGAACTCTATCTGAGTCGTTGTGGTAGCTGCCACATCTTTCACTTCGATAGTGGGGCTATTATTCTTATCGAATGCGTATATCTTGTAGGTCAGTTTATCGGGATTAAAGCACCCATCATTTACTCCCTTTGTCACCTTTTCCCAAGTCGCCCCTATGTATGATTGATTGTCCGTGATGGTAAAAGAAGCCGGAGCTACAGGCAGATCAACCCCTATAAATACGTCTTTCTCCGCATCGGTACTCTTGTCGGCACCCTTATAGGCAGCTACGGCATAGTGATTGATTCCGTTGAGGCTTACCTGCTCGTCGTTGTACGCAACAGGGCTACCCGGTGTGACGTTCTTTAGTACTTTGATTATCTCCGTGTTTCTCCTTATTACGATGCTGTCGATAGAAGAAAGCGGCGCCTCGCTCACCGTTTTACTGGGAGCTGTGAATGAAATTTTTGCTTTGAGATCACCGCCGGCATCGGGTGTTATGGTAAGGTTTTCCGGCTTCTTGGGGGCTGCGGCTACAGCTCCCTCTTCCACGCTTACATCATAGAGGAGCAAGCGATTCTGATTCGCTGCACTTAAAGCATGAAATCCGATGCAGTACGCTCCGCTCTCGGTGGGTGTGAATTGCTGAACGAAAGAGACTTTTTTGCGATCCTGCAATTCCGTTACGGGCAATATGAGCACCCCTTCCTTCATGCCGGTTAGTGTGGCTTCTTTGCCGACCTTTACCTCAAACTTCTCAATATAAGACTTGCTGTCCGATAGGGCATGAAACTTGATGTCGTAGTTTACGCCGGCTTGAAGCGTGACTTTGGGGGAAATGAACCAATCATCCGCATCATTGCGGGAGCTGTAACTGTAGGCCGCAGCCGGATCTCTGCCCGGCATTTTGTAGAATCCCCAGGTGCCGTCATCATTATTGGCGTTAATCACGGTAAAGGTCTCGAAGGTCGCCTTATCCGTAAACGCTACACTCCAAGGTACTGAGTTGCTGCTTCGCAGTATAGGCGAGGCTTGGACCTCATTACCGATTAGGGGAGTATTGTAGGACTTTGGAATCTGTACTCCCTCTTCTCTCTTAAATGGTGATGAGCCCCTTTGTTGTGCCGTTAGCCCCATGGGGATGCATAATACTGCCATGGAGCAAAGCAAAATGAGTAGTTCTTTCTTCTTCATTGCTTGCGGTTATTACTGTTATACTCTTTTATAATTGCTATTCCTGCTTACGTGTGCGCATAAGTCTTTGCTTGGCTTTTTGTGTTTGCAAACATATTTGAAAAAACTTGAATATGCAAATAAATGTCTATTGTTGTAAGGCTGTTGTCGTAGAAGTGAAATGAATATAAGGAGAACTATATCTATTTGTAAAGTGTTACACCTTCTCTTTTAATTCCTCTTTGAATAGATAGCGGATTGCAGCACGCTCAGCCTCAGAAAAGCCATTTGATGCCCCCCAAGGAAATACTGCAAGGACTTTCGCTTAACAACTTTATTGAACTATCTAACTCATCGGGGCAAGTAACCGCCTACATAGGCGGAGGGGGGAGCAAAGATGCCGTACTAATGGCGGGTATCACCGACACCCACGACTTAACCGACCCCAAGCCGAAAGAGCAAGTCGCCATTTATCAAAATGGTACGGGTCACTTTGGTAACCTCTACTTCGGGGGTGATAGAATAGATTTCAAAGAGCGAGAGAATGATGACCCCAAGCTCTCTATTCTGATGAAAGAAGCTGCGTTCATTGAAAGGCTACTCCGAAAAAGTCGCTATGATCATACGGAAAACTCACCCGAGAACCCGATAACCCTTAACAAAGACCGCAAACAGTTTAGCTTTTCCATAACCGTACCCAATGACGATACCCGATTAGATATAGCTATCGGGCATATCTTATGCGAGGTGTACAGCGAAACGGACGAAAGCCAAGGATTTAGAGAGCTGAGGGTGCTTTTAGACCAAGAGGTACTCGGTAGGTGGAAGGGAAGCATATCCTATTCCATGATACCTAATCCGTTTGGTGGCGGATTTACCCACGAGACAAGCTACACACCGACTGAGGTTAATAATTTGCGCTACACCCGATACGTAACCAGTGGCACGCACACGCTCAGTATCGTTATCTACTCGGTGGTGATAGGCGTAGGCAAGGACAGCAAAGCAGAGATAAAGGATGTCTCTATGAGGGGGTATTTCGATGCAGGCATACAGCAGAGTTTAATCTCCAAGAGTGGGGTGCGCTTCTTTGGCAGTGCAGATAGGTATATAGATGTGGACTACCGCATTTTTCCTTCCGGAGGTGGATTCAACCCCCATTTGCTTCGTGTCAAGGGTGGCGCACGGATTGAGGGGGGCGCACGGATCGACCGCCTTACGCTCGAAGAGCCTCTCGATGCGCCCGGCTGCGTCCTCGCAGGGGGGAGAGTAGAGGATGGATATGTAAGCGCAAGCTTTGGGAAGTACAAGAATAAAAGAGAAATTGGCGCACCAAAAGCGGAGTTTAGCAACAGCACAAAAGTGTACACCGTCTATCACTCTATCGGCAATACAAACTACACGCCTATAGTAACGAGTTGCGCAGGGCAATGGGGAGATGTACCGCAGGTAACAGACGTAAGCGCATACAGCTTTGGCGTCAAGTTTATTAACTACAACAACGAAACAAGCGTTGGCTGGAACTTTAATTACGTTTGTTATAAGGGTGATTAAAGTGTATCTAAACTTATCAGCTACAGAAAAAGAAAAGGGGGTATCCGCTTTGGATGCCCCCTTTATGTTATAAGATTTTAGCTACACTTACAGCTCGCCTTTAGCTTTCAACTCATCGTATGCCTTTTGCCGAATGGGAATAAATGTATAGGCATCATTGAAGAGCTTAAATACCTTTTCGCTATCCTTTTCTGCAAATGCTTTGCGGATAGCCTTCTCGGCTTCCTCCATTTGCTTATTCGGTATGTAACCGATAATCTCACTAATACCAAAACCGAGTGCTGGATTTTCAGCAGCTAATAAAGTGACATCTCGGTTGGTGATCCACGTTTCATTCAATTCATACTTATAAGTATAAGAGCCATCGGGGAGACGTTTCTCGGGCAGTTTTTTTATGACCATCCAAGGAGCCATTACAAAACGGCAGTTGGTATAGTCTTTCATTTCCTCACTTACACCAGTTGCAGCCCTTCTTCCCTCATTGCTTTTCAGAATAGCTTCTATTGCATCAGCGTATTTCATTATTTGCTGAGGTGTGAGGTTTTGGTCTTTGGGTATGGGTTTATCGGCTTCGGCTTTCATAGTGCTGCTTTTCTCAACGTTAAGATACAAATATGAATTATCGTCAAACTCAAACTTCTTTTCTTTCTGAGTAGGCTCTTGTTTTTCCTCCGGCTTCGGGTCGGAGCATGCAGCGCACAAGAGGGCGCAAGCTATCAGTAGGGGGGTTATGCGTTTCGCTTTCATAGTCGTTATTGTTTAGTTGGTTTTACTTCCTCCGTAAAGGTAATACATTTGCACGAGGAAGAGAAAAGGTATAATTTTGCACCCACCCGACAGCAGCACGCTGATACACAACGTAATATATCACCCATATAACTTTCAATTAAAAGGTTCTGATCTTTCATTTGAAAAGTACAGATGTTTCAAGTGAAAGGTTCTGATGTTTCAAATGAAAGATCCTAATAAAAAAGTAGAAAGTCCCCGCATTACAAAAAAAATCAGTGATCCGACAGGATTCCCAACCCTTTGGGAAAGGATTCCCATCCGCTTGGGAAAATAATCTCAACCCGTTGGGAATCCTTTTTCTACCGCTTGATACTTAAAGCACACGCCTATCCCCAAACGATAGTAAGGGATAAACTTTTAGCGTTGTGCGCTTACGTTACATCTATTATGCCTATCGGGCAATTATGTTGAAAGGAGCGGCCTAACCCGATTACCGGACAGGCGGTCTCCAAAGTCCATCCTCTTTGAGAATGTGGATTAGCTCATTTACTGCATCCTCTTCCTTTATTCCCTGCCGCAGTCGGGTGTGACCTTTGTACAGATCTATTTTGCCCGGTGCGCCGCCCACGTATCCGTAGTCGGCATCAGCCATCTCGCCCGGTCCGTTTACGATACAACCCATCACGCCGATCTTTAGATTGGGCAGATGCCCCAATGCGGCTTTCACCTTGGCAACGGTAGATTGCAGATTAAAGAGCGTACGTCCGCAGCCGGGGCAGCTGATGAACTCGGTGTGACTAAAGCGCAAGCGAACCGCCTGCAGGATGCTGAGCCCGAGCGTACGCACCCACACCGCGTCAAGATACGGTGCGGTAAGCATAATGCCACTACCGGTGCCTTCCGCCAGCAGCGTACCAAAGTCTACGGAGGCGGCTATCAGCACCTCTTCCTTAGGCTCTGTTTCAAAGCGTCGATGCAGTATTACCGGTGCTTTGATCCCCTTCGCCTGCAACGTGGCAAGCGCGTATCGCCAATAGCCGATGGCATTGTCTGCCGGTGCCTCTAATAGAATGATGTTGTTCGGATTAATGAGCAACTCAGTATCAAGCTGTTCCATCGCGTCAGCTCGTAGGGAGATAACGCACGCATCACCCCAAGAAGGGAGCGTTTCGCCCGGTTTAATCAGCCGATCGTTGGGCGCAAGCGGCTCGGAAATTGCCTCGGCATGCACCGCCTCTACAATGAGCGGAAATGGCAACTCGGGCGTGTTGAAGCCGGAAATACGTATTGCTTCGCTGCGAGCAACCTGCGTCGGACTGTAGGTTATATCGGGCAACTTCGGTGCCGATATGCGTTTTGCCACATGTCGTAGCAGCAAACGGGCCACAGGCAACTCAGCTTCAGGCGGTTCGCTCAGGGAAACGCGTATCGTGTCGCCAATGCCGTCGGCAAGGAGCGAGCCGATACCGATAGCACTCTTGATACGTCCGTCCTCGCTTTCGCCTGCTTCCGTTACACCCAAATGGAGCGGCACGGCAAAGCCCTCCGCCTCAAGTCGCACAGCCAGCAGACGCACTGCCTGCGTCATTACAATGAGATTGGAGCTTTTCATCGATACCACCACATCGGTAAAGCGTGCTTCCTTGCAGATACGCAAGTACTCAAGTGCGCTCTCCACCATTCCGAGCGGCGTATTGCCGTATCGCTCCACCATTCTTCTGGATAGAGAACCGTGATTTACTCCTATACGTATGGCGCGGTGCAAGCGTGATGCTTCGGCAAGAAAGGTACCGAAAACGTCGGCTACATGCCGTTCGCCTGCCTTAAACTCTGCCTCCGTATAACGCTCACCGGCAGGTTTGCGTTCGGCAAAGTTCCCCGGATTGATGCGAACCTTTTCCACATGTTTGAGCGCTTCAAAGGCAGCCTGCGGATTGAAATGTATATCGGCAATTAGCGGAAGTGCAATACCCTCGCAGTGCAAAGCCTCGTGGATCGGCGCCAACGCTTCCGCCTGACGCACGCCCTGAGCCGTGAAACGGAAGTAATCCGCACCGGCCTGCTTCACGCGCTTGGCTTGCGCCACGGCACTTGCCGTATCGGTGGTATCAACGTCCGCCATCGTTTGGATGCGTACCGGGTAATCGCTTCCCAGAGGAAGCGCACCGATTTGTACAGACTCAGCCTTGCGCCGACGATAATTGACAGAATGGAGCTCGGTTTCCTTCATAATGAAAAAAGCCCCACTCCGAAGCGTTTTGCGCGCTAAGGGCAGGGCTGCGAAAATAGTTATCCGAATGCCTTAATTAACTCTGTATTCGTACTGACAGAGGCCTTTAAGGTCATCGTTTGCTTTAACGATCTTACTCTTTAGGTTTTGCTTATCCTGAGCCACTTTGGCAGCCACCTTTTCATCGCTTTGTGCAATGATTTGGGCAGCCAGCAGGGCAGCGTTCTGTGCTGCATTGATTCCTACCGTGGCAACAGGTATACCGCCCGGCATCTGTACAATGGCGAGCAGCGCATCCAAGCCCTGAAGCGTGGAGGCAATGGGTACACCAATTACCGGCAAAGTGGTCATTGACGCAATAACCCCGGGGAGATGTGCCGCCATACCGGCAGCCGCAATAATCACTTTCACCCCGCGCCCTGCCGCATTTTGTGCAAAGTGCGCCACCTCATCAGGTGTACGATGTGCCGAAAGTGCCATTACCTCAAAAGGTATCTCCAAGCGGTTGAGCGCATCGGTAGCTTTTTGCATTATGGGGAGATCGGATGTACTCCCCATAATAACGCTTACAAGTGGTGTCATTGCGCTTATTTACCTATCATTTCGGTATAAGCGTCGGCGGACATAAGCGCTTTGAACTGATCTTCGTCCGCACCTTCAACCGCAATGATCCATCCTTTTCCGTAAGGATCGCTGTTCACAAGCTCGGGTGCATCTTCCAGTTCTTCGTTGATGGCAACTACCTTTCCGGCAACAGGCATAATCATATCGGCAACCGTCTTTACTGCTTCAATGGAGCCGAATACCTCGCCTTGACCGAACTCTTCGTCCATACAATCCACATCCACATACACGATTTCGCCCAATTCATTCTGAGCATGGTCGGTAATACCGATGTAGCAACGTTCTCCATCGCAACGAACCCATTCGTGGTCGGCTGTGTACTTTAAGTCTTTAGGGAAATTCATACTAATCTTAAGCTTTGTTTGGTAATCTTATTTTGTTGTTATTTTTCTATCGAACCATTGTAATGAGCTTGGCTACCGTTTCTTTTGCGTCGCCCAAGCAGAGCGTTACGCCTGTTTGACGACTATAGAGCGGATTTTCTACTCCGGCATAGCCCGGCTTCAAATCGTAGTTGCAGATGATTACATGCTTTGCCTGATCCACGTTCAACACGGGCATTCCGTAGATAGGTGTACCTTCTGCATCGCGTGCAGCCGGATTTAATACGTCGTTAGCACCTACTACTACAACCAAATCGGTCTGAGCAAAATCGTCGTTCACTGCATCCATCTCGAATAAGTCTTCGTAGGGCACGTTCACTTCAGCCAGCAATACGTTCATATGTCCCGGCATACGTCCGGCCACAGGGTGAATAGCGAAGCGCACTTCTGCACCGTTAGCGGTAAGCGTATCGAATAGTTGCTTCACCTGTTGCTGTGCTTGCGCCAAAGCCATACCATAGCCCGGCACGATGATCACGCGCTTTGCATCGTGAAGTACTGCACTCAAATCGCTTTGAGCCGGTGAGGCTGCTTGGGAAGTAGCAGGCTTTTGTGCAGCAGAAAGCTCTGTAATGAGCTTGGCTACCGTTTCTTTTGCATCGCCCAAGCAGAGTGTTACGCCGGTTTGACGACTATAGAGCGGATTTTCTACTCCGGCATAGCCCGGCTTCAAATCGTAGTTACAGATGATTACATGCTTTGCTTGATCCACGTTCAACACGGGCATTCCGTAGATAGGTGTACCTTCTGCATCGCGTGCAGCCGGATTTAATACGTCGTTAGCACCTACTACTACAACCAAATCAGTCTGAGCAAAATCATCGTTCACTGCATCCATCTCGAATAAGTCTTCGTAGGGCACGTTCACTTCCGCCAGCAATACATTCATATGTCCCGGCATACGTCCGGCCACGGGGTGAATAGCGAAGCGCACATCTGCACCATTGGCGGTAAGCGTATCGAATAGTTGCTTCACCTGTTGCTGTGCTTGCGCCAAAGCCATACCATAGCCCGGCACGATAATCACCCGCTTTGCGTCGTGAAGTACTGCACTCAAATCGCTTTGAGCCGGTGAGGCTGCTTGAGAAGTAGCAGGCTTTTGTGCAGCAGAAATCTCTGTAATGAGCTTAGCTACCGTTTCTTTTGCGTTGCCCAAGCAGAGTGTTACGCCGGTTTGACGACTATAGAGCGGATTTTCTACTCCGGCATAGCCCGGCTTCAAATCGTAGTTGCAGATGATTACATGCTTTGCTTGATCCACGTTCAACACGGGCATTCCGTAGATAGGTGTACCTTCTGCATCGCGTGCAGCCGGATTTAATACGTCGTTAGCGCCTACTACTACAACCAAATCAGTCTGAGCAAAATCATCGTTCACTGCATCCATTTCGAATAAGTCTTCGTAGGGCACGTTCACTTCCGCCAGCAATACGTTCATATGTCCCGGCATACGTCCGGCCACGGGGTGAATAGCGAAGCGCACTTCTGCACCGTTGGCGGTAAGCGTATCGAATAGTTGCTTCACCTGTTGCTGTGCTTGCGCCAAAGCCATACCATAACCCGGCACGATAATCACGCGCTTTGCGTCGGCTAGTATCTTTCCTACAGAGGGTTCCTTTGCGGAAGTCTCTTCCTTGGGTGATGTGCTTTTCGACGTAGCTATACTCTTTTTCGACTGAGAAGCTACCGGAGCTTTCGCCTTTCCCTTAATTGAACCGCCCGAAAGAATAGCGAGCAGGCTTCTGTTCATCGCTTTGCACATAATCTGTGTCAGGAGCAGTCCGGACGCTCCGACAATGCCACCCACGGCAACCAGCAGTACATTTCCGATAGCCATACCGGCAATAGCACCTGCCACCCCACTCAATGAGTTCAGCAGCGATATGGTGATGGGCATATCCGCTCCGCCTACACGAACTGAAAAGTATAGACCGAAGAGTGAAGAAAAGAGGATTACGCCCCAAACTAACCATACAAAGCGGCTGTCCACTGTAGGTGTAACTGCCCCAACGACAATAAATACTACGGCAACAAAGAGGCTCAGCATTGTAACCAACGAGTGCTGGAACCACACCATAGGCTTCTGTGGTAATACACGATGTAGCTTACCCGCTGCCACCAAACTACCTACTAACGTAATCATCCCTACCGCTATGGCCAAATAGCCCGTTACGCGATAGAACACTTCATAGTCATTGCTGGCCGTGGCATCCACCCCTATTTTGGCAACCGAGAGGATACCCACGATGGCAGAAGCAGCGCCCCCGAGTCCATTTAGCAAAGCTACCATTTGAGGCATTTGGATCATTTTGACCCTGGCTGCCATCCATAATCCGATCAAAGCACCTACAATTAACGCAGGCCATATCGTCCATACGCCGACTATAGGAGTCCCATTGGCCTGTTCTGTAATTAAGGTAAATATAATACCGCCTAAAATAGCGGCTGCGCTGATGAGGTTACCCAGTTTAGCACGGCGCACCTTACTCATTAGCGAGATACCCACCATCACTAAGATGGATAGTACCACCGAAACAACGATCTCTACTGTATTCATACCGTACTCAATCTATCAAAGCACTACGCAAAGAGTGTGTTATTTTTTACTATTCTTTCCTTTGAACATGCGGAGCATACGATGCGTTACACCGAACCCTCCGACTACGTTAACCATAGCCAAGATAATAGCCAAAGCACCAAAAAATTGCCCGAAGCCGTTCTGCCTAAAAAGAAATGCCAGACCGGTAGCTGAAAGGGCCCCTATCACAGTTACTCCGGAAAGTGCGTTCATACCGCTCATCAGCGGTGTATGTAAGAGTGTGGGTACTTGCTTGATCAGAAGGTAGCCAACCACAGCAGCTACTACAAATACTACTACTAAAATAAGCGGATGCATACTGTATATATCGTTGTAAAAAGGGTGAATAGTGATCAAGAGATTATGCTAATATTTCTCTCAACCACCATTCATCCTAAAGTTAATACATTAAATTAGTCCATACCCATTGCTTCGCGAGCACCCTTGTGAACGATTTCGCCGTCTTGAGTTACCAAGATTGAACGGCAGATTTCGTCGTTCATATCAAGAACAACTTGTTCGTCCTTCACCAGATACTTCACGAGGTTGTACATATTTTGTGAGAACATCCAAGTAGAGCTTTGTGGCAGCATACCGGGGATATTCTTAATTCCTTCAAGCGTTACGCCATGTTTCACTTCACGGCTTCCGGCAGGTGTAATAGCGCAGTTACCGCCCTGGTCGATAGCGATGTCCACGATCACGCTACCGCGCTTCATGCTCTTCACCATCTCTTCGGTAATCACTACCGGAGCAATCTTACCGGGTACTAATGCACTACAGAAGATCACGTCCATATCCTTTACCACTTCGGCAAGGCGTTCGCGTTCTTTCAATAGTTCTGCTTCAGGAAGATGCTGTGCATAACCGCCTTCTCCTACAGCCAAAGCCTCGGGTACCCCCGTATCTACCACCTTAGCGCCTAAGCTCTTAGCTTGCTCAGCTGCTGCGGGGCGAATATCGGCTGCATAGGTAACTGCGCCTAAGCGACGTGCCGTAGCAAGTGCCTGCAACCCGGCTACCCCTACACCGATAACCAATACATTAGCGGGGCGAATAGGACCTACCGCTGTGAACATTTGTGGGAAGAAGGAGGCCAGATCATTGGCTGCCATCAAAATACCCTTATAACCGGCACAAGTACTCATAGAAGTAAGGGCATCGAGATTTTGTGCGCGCG
Organism: Porphyromonas miyakawae; assembly: GCF_045865415.1. Classification (NCBI taxonomy): domain Bacteria; kingdom Pseudomonadati; phylum Bacteroidota; class Bacteroidia; order Bacteroidales; family Porphyromonadaceae; genus Porphyromonas; species Porphyromonas miyakawae. The sequence continues at coordinate 207,711 of NZ_BAAFSF010000004.1, read as the reverse complement.
AGATACGGGGCACACCATCCAACGTAAGGCCGATTACACCTTGAGCAGCCATTTTACGAACCATGTCGTGGTTAACCGGTGAAGCAGGATGAATGAAAGTGATCAGGTACTGACCCTTGTGCATCATATCAATCTCATGCATACCAAACTCTTCGTTGAAGAGCGGCTCCTTCACTTTGATGATGATATCACTTCTGTCGTAGATTTCTTTAGCCGATTTGATTATTTCGGCACCGGCTTCGCGATAGTCTTCATCGTGATAGAAGGCTCCTTCTCCGGCATTAGCCTCAAACAGCACGGTGTGACCATCTGCCACATACTTGGCAACTGCTTCGGGGCTCGCGGCTACACGTGCCTCGTCGTGCATAATCTCTTTAGGAACACCAATAATCATAATGTAAGTTTTATTTCCTTTTATTAGTTCTTTTTTCGTTTACAAAGATAGTCATTCCAACCTACAATAAAAGAGTTTGCACACGAAACGACACTACATCTTTTTCCCTCCCTCTAATAATGAGCTATTTTATTGCACATACATTGAGAAAATGTGTTTTCATTCCGGGTGGTGCTTCCTTGAAATTTTTTTGCTGTCGAAAGTCTTTTCAAAAAAGATACGGATGTTTCATTCAAAAGGTATAGATGTTTCATTCAAAAGGTACAGATGTTTTAATTGAAAGGTATAGATCTTTTTCCGAGCTGATCTTGAAGCCGTTTATCCGCTCTTCTCCCGGGGCGGCCGGTTGCTCCCAAAGGGAAAGAAATAAGAAAGGAAGGAATAATTCGTTTATCTTTGTTGTACCAGACGCAAAAGGAATGAAAGCGACACCGATAGAAGAGGTATATGCAGTCTTTAAGGCAAGTAGCGGCATCACAACGGATAGCCGCTGTGTAACGCCAAACGTGCTCTTTTGGGCACTTCGCGGCGAGCGTTTTGACGGAAATAGCTTTGCCCGGCAGGCTCTTGATAAGGGAGCCTATGCAGCAGTAGTGGATAATCCCGAAGTGGCGGCATCAGACAAACGCTGTATTTATGTGGAAAATACGGAGATTGCATTAGGGCAGCTGGCTGCCTTTCACCGCAAGCAGTTCGCTATTGATGTACTGCTTATTACAGGTACCAATGGAAAGACGACCACCAAAGAGCTGTGTCATGCAGTGCTTCGTACTCGTTATAAAGTGCTGGCTACCGAGGGCAACCTAAACAATCAGATTGGTTTGCCTCTTACGCTCTTGAAGCTCAATGAAACCCATCAAGTGGCCGTTATAGAGGCGGGTGCCTCCCATCCGGGGGATATTCGTTATTTGACTGAAATTGCTGCACCCACCCTGGGCATTATTACCAATATTGGGCGTGCTCACCTGGAGGGCTTCGGCTCTTATGAGGGTGTAATTCGCACCAAAACAGAGCTGTATGACTATCTTCGCCTTCATGACGGTAGGGTGCTCCTCAACTCCTCCGACCCCCTTTTAGTGGCACAGGCTAAGGGGTTGACTGCATGTAGATACGCGCTCTCTCCGGAGGCGGATACCCTTTGGGGAGAGGCTATTCCCACAGGGCTTTTCCTTGAATTGGTGTGGCATTGGGAAAACAGTGCTTACCCACTAAAAACGAAGTTGGTGGGGGCCTATAATTTGCCTAATGTAATGGCTGCCATTGCGTTAGGGTTGCGTAAGGGAATTGATCCGGACCAAATCAATCAAGCGATAGAGTGCTACGAGCCACACAACAATCGAAGCGAACTGCGGGCGGAGACTGAGCGGCGCAATCGCTTAGTGATCGATGCATACAATGCCAATCCATCGAGTATGAAGGCGGCTCTTGATAGCTTTTTTGCCCTCTCTACTGCCCAACCGAGGGTGTTGATCTTGGGCGATATGCTGGAGTTGGGAAGCAAAAGCGAGGAGGAGCATGCCGCTGTGTTGGAGCAGCTTGCAGGGAGAAAAGAAGCTTTTACGCTGTACGCGGTGGGGAGCTGTTTTGGCGCCCTGAAGAAAAAGTATGGGAAGCCGTTCTATTTCTTTGATACTACGGAGATGCTTCGTGAAGCATTGCAGAAGCACCCCATTACGGGTAGCTTAGTGCTGATTAAAGGTTCGCATGGTATTGGCCTGCAGACCTTGTTAGATGTATTGTAAAAGTCGTGGCTAAGCAGCAACTCACTCAAGAGCAAAAGCAGGGGCTTAATATTCGCCGTTTGCAGCAGATAGGCTTATTAGCCCTTCCGATAGAGGCGATGGAGCAGCGTATAAAGGATGAAATATCCCGCAACCCCGCCTTAGAGTCCGATGAGCCTTTGCATGAGCCGCAACCGGAGGAGGAACCCCTTAATGAAGCGCCTGCCGAAGAGCATGACGATGATTTGCTTCCTGAGGAGAGGGATGAGGATTATTATGGGGATCCTACCTATCAATACTACAATGAGAGCGATACGGATAATTATCGCGAAAACAATTTCACAGGCGACCGAAACCTTCTGAGTGACTACTTGCGCGAGCAGATTCCCTCTCTCAACCTAACAGAGCGCGAGGCCTTGATAGCCGACTTAGTAATAGGCAATATAGCGGAGGACGGATATCTGCGTGCTACCAATAGAGAGATCTCTGATTGGCTTGTTTTCAACGGAGCCCCTGAGATGTCGGACAGTGAAATTAGCGCAGTAATACGCAAGGTACAGACCTTAGATCCTGCCGGTGTAGCCGGGCATAACCTACAGGAGGTGCTTTTGCTACAGCTGGAGCGTATGGCACCTTCTGAAGAGGTAACGGTAGCAAAGGAAATTGTTACCCACCACTTAGATGACTTTGCCTCAAGACGTTTTGCCAAGATAGAGGAGGAAAAGGGCTGGAGCGAAGAGCTGGTTGCTGAGGCGGTTGCGTTGATTAAAACCTTGAATCCGAAGCCCGGAAACGGATTCGGAAGCGACTTTGATGCGATTGCCAATAGAATTATACCCGACTTCTTGGTGCATGTGGTTGGAGACGATTTAGTGGTCTCTATCAATGACGATGATTTCCTCCCCAATCTACGAGTATCCCCTGCCTATTTGGCACTTTCTAAGGAAAAGCTATCGCAAAATCGGAAGAAGCGAAGCGAGCAACAGTTTATTCGCAAGCAGGTATCTCATGCCTCTTGGTTTATAGATATGATCGAAAGACGGAGAAATACGCTGCTGCACACGATGGAGTGTATAGTCTCTATGCAGGAAGATTATTTCCGTAGTGGAGAGCCACAGGATATGAAGCCGTTAATACTTAAGGATATTGCCGATCGGGTGGGCTACGATGTAAGTACTATCAGTAGGATTAGTAACGAAAAATATGTGGAAACGGATTTCGGTATCTATTCGGTCAAGCATTTCTTCAGCGAAGGGGTTCCGGATAAATGGGGAAATCCCGTGGCAACGCACTATTTGAAACACTTGTTGGTAGAGCTTATTGCTGCTGAGGATAAGCGGCACCCACTCACGGATGAGCGTTTGGCGCAAAAGTTCGACGAGCTGGGTTATCCGATTGCACGCCGTACAGTAGCCAAATATCGAGATAGTTTACTTATTCCCCCTGCAAGCAAGCGCAAGATCGTTGAATGAAGCACAATATCCTGCTCCAGATATTTCTCTTTTGTATTATAAATTATCACGCATGGGCCACTGTGGTTGACTCAAGTGAATATGCTTTTGATGAAACTATGCCTACTGTGGTGGTTTCGGCTAAGCGCAAGTTGCCACCGCGACGTAATAATCCGGCGATACCCATCATAAAGCGAGCCATAGCGCAAAAGCCAAATAACCGTTTGACCCATTATGCCAATTGGAGCTATCGTATGTATCGTCGCACGCTCCTTTCCTTCGCAGAGCGAGAGCATGAGCATGTATTGCCCTTTACTGATACAACGGCGCAGATAAGGGTACACAATAGCCTTTTCGCCGGGTATAGGCAGCTGCCGGTGTCTCTTCGTGAAGAGGAGCGCATTAGAGCCTCGCGAAGCTACTCAATCTTGCCTGAAACGACGATAGGTAGGCGGATAGAGGGCATTGATGAGGAGTTTGACGAGGGATTGCTTACCGCTACACTCAATAAAATGTTTGCCTCTATTGATCCATATGAGGCTAATATAGATCTTTTTGATCGGGAGATGCCCGGACCGCTCAGTACAGTCGCTGTATTGGGGTACTATCGCTTTTTGTTGGCTGATACGGTGGAGCATGCCGGCAGTGTATGCTATTCGATTCAATTCTCTCCCAATAATTGCTACGACCCGGGCATAGAAGGGAAAATGCTTTTGGATACGACTACGCTGGCCATTACATACTTTGAGGGGTCTGTGCCGGAGAATAGTACGGTAAATATGACGGAGTCAAATCAGTTTCAGATACGATACAGCCACACCTCAGAAAGTCAACCCTCCTTGTGGCTGCCTCAGCAAATGACCCTCTCCTTCATGCTTACCCCATTAGAGGGAATACCGGTGCATTTACAAGCTGAAGTGGTGGAGCATTATAGAAATTTTGAGTTTGGTGAGGCGGCACTTCAAAGCGAACGTCTTGATCCCTCTCTCTCCCTACCCATAGCGGAGCGGAGGCGGCTTAGTGCGTTGCGTACAGGCAACCGATTCGGCTTATTGGAGCGGCCCATTGCGCTGACGCCTTTAGCCGTGCAGAACACTATTATGATGGACCTGCTGCGGAAGAAAAAGAACTATCGAAGTGCTGTGTGGTGGGGGCAATTCGCTTCGAGAGGGTTTATTGGTGTTCCCATAGGGGGAAGGCGTTTCGAAGATAGTTATGTGCTGTTGGGGCCTATTGATGCTTTGCTGTCGGGCAATCCAATAGAGGGCTTTAGAATGAAGGTAGGCGGGATGACTTTGGCCAAGCTTAATCCGCATTGGTTTGCAAGCGGTTACATAGCGTATGGGTTTAAGGATCGACGCCCGAAGTATATGCTAAACCTGGCTTATAGTTTTACCCCTAAACATACGTATAAATGGGATTATCCGATGTCTCTTCTTAGCATTGAGGCCTATAGCGACCTATTTATCCCCGGCAATACCTCTGCGCCTCTCTACAAGGATAGGTTGGACTATACGCTCAATAATCTCGGGGTGCGAAATAGGTATTACGAGCAACTGCTCCGTCTGAGCTACGAGAAGGATTTTTCTCGAAATCTCTGTGCCGGCTTCTCCGTGGCATGGAAACGAAGAAGGGCAGTCGGTACAACTATCTATTGGCAAGATGGCGGTCCGATGACCGGTTGGATTCGGCAAGGCGCACTCTCTTTATTCGCTGAGTATCACCGTAATCGAACCTTGGAGAGGGGCGTTTGGGGAAATAAATTGCTGTTTGATCCTATGGCTACTAATCCGTGCTACCGCATAAATATAGATCTCTTCCCCAAAGGGTTTGGCGGAAATCTATTCACTAATTGTAGCATCGATTTGCTGCATACGAGACGCATTCCGCTTTCGTTTGCGGGCTTTGTCAATATGTCGCTCGCCTTGGGTTGGAAGTGGGGTACAACGCACGAATTTGACCTCTTTACTCCCGAAGCAAATGGCTCTTTTATGATGGGAAAAGAGAGTAAGTATCAGCTACTTAAGCCTAATGAGATGGTCGCAGATAGGAGGTTAGCTTTCTCTTTTGCATGGCATGCGCCCGGGCTGCTACTCAATAGAATCCCTTATGTCAACAGACTCCGCCTCAAGGAGGTGCTTGCTCTCTCCGGGTATTGGGGCAATGCATCCTCTTCACAGAATGTGTCGGGGAGAGTGTCAGGCACTGCCCGACCCATGCATAACTTCTGCTATTTGGAGATGGGTGCGGGAATAGAAAATATATTCCAACTATTTTCCTGTCAATACTTTGTACAGTTGACGCCTACCGATAGCAATGGTAAACCCCGCATGGGTATTCGGATAGGATTTACTTATTGAGCTGACCCTTGTACCGGCTGCCTATTTATCTGAGTCATTTGATGAAAAAGGATTTGCACCTATCGATGGGGGAAGTGTGACTCTCTTACAAATGCTCCATTGATCAGGCAAAACGAGGCACATACACTTTCAGGGGATAAAAAAACTCCTCAGTACAGAATATGTTGTACTGAGGAGCAAGGAAATGTGCTCGCAATATGTAGTGTTATGATTGCGAACGCAACAAGTTAAAGCGGTCACACTGACGTGTAAGGTCGTAACCCAAGAGAGCTCCTAAGATGAAGTCTTCCTCCGGAGTGAGGTCCGCTAAAGAGCGTCCTTTAAGTACTCTTTTGATGAGTTTAATGCAGGACGAAGCTCCAAAGAAGAGATTTTTACGCTCTGAATCCGGTACTGACTGTACGTACCACTCAATATGCCGAGTGGAGAGTTTGTTCGTAGCCGCAATAGCACACGGAGTAGAGAGTGTAAATAGGGCTAATGGTCGGATGCCCTTCTCAATCTCATAGAGCATGTGCGAAAAAACACGGAGTTCACCACTTGTATGGGTGTCCTCTAATGAGTCAAGGGGAACACAGATCATAGGAGTAGGAATTTTGTTAGAGACCCAATGCAGCGAGCCACTCTTCCATGCGCTCTTCGGTCATATCGGATTCGTTTACTTCATCAGCAAGTAGACCAATGAGCTTCCCGTCCTCTTCGCAGTGTGTGGAGTCGTAGCTGTAGTTAAGCGGTTTTACAGAGCCAATAAATGTGCAGCCTGTACTGGCTAATTCCGCCTTAATAGTAGCCAAGGCATCGCAGAAGGTATCGCTGTACGACTGACTGTCGCCACATCCAAAGAGTCCTACTTTTTTACCGTTGAGGTTTTGTGCGGTTGCCTTTGGTAGGAATGACTCCCAATCGTCTTGCAAATCGCCAAGTCCCCAAGTAGAGCTTCCCAAAAGTAATATCTCGTAGTTACTGAGGGCATCGGCACCTGTACTTGCTACATCGTGAATATCTTCCGAAGCTACATTCAATTTGGAGGCAATCTTTTCGGCAAGGTCCTTGCAAGTGCCGGAAGAAGAGCCATAGAAAATTCCAATCTTTTTCATAGGTATTTTTATCTTTTTACTAATCTTACTCCTGTGGAGTGGTATTATTTCAAATGCAAAGGTATAATGCGCAAAAAGGGTTAACAATCACCTTAAGTAATGAAAGTCGCCCATTTACTACCTAATAGTAATGAGGGTAAGTGGAAGAAAGTAAGGGATAAAAGGTAGATGTAGGGTGGAATTAGTATATTTGCACCTGTTATTCAGAAAATAATAGTCGGATATGGATAAGGCACCTGGAAACGGAAAGAGTATGAAAGAGGAAAAGAATGCACGCCCTGCTGAAAAGACAACGCAAGAATCTAAGGAGGAAGTAAAGAGTTTGAATTTTCTTGAGCAGATAGTAGAGCAAGACCTTCGAGATGGGGTAAATGATGGGCGCATACAAACTCGTTTCCCGCCGGAGCCGAATGGGTATTTACACATAGGTCATGCCAAGGCTGTGTGCATTGACTTCGGTATTGCCGAGCGTTACGGAGGAGTGTGCAACTTGCGCTTTGATGATACTAATCCGGTTAAGGAGGATCAGGAGTATGTAGATGCCATTATGGAGGATATACATTGGTTGGGATTTAATTTTGCCAATGTGTACTACGCATCGGATTACTTTGAGCAGCTGTATCAATTTGCAGAGCGACTTATTATGGAAGGGCATGCTTATGTAGATGAGCTGACAGCTGAGGAAATTGCCCAACAGAAGGGGACTCCGACTACTCCCGGGCAGAATAGCCCATATAGAGATCGCCCCAGAGAGGAGAGCTTGGATCTCTTTAGGAGGATGAATAAAGGAGAGTTTGAGGATGGAGCTATGACGTTGCGTGCCAAAATAGACATGGCATCAGACAATATGCACTTCCGCGACCCTATTATTTATAGAATTATCAGTAAGTATCCGCATCATCGTACCGGTACAAAGTGGCATGTGTACCCCATGTACGATTTTGCCCACGGACAGAGCGATTACTTTGAGGGAGTCACCCATTCGATTTGTACGCTTGAGTTTGTGCCTCATCGTCCTTTGTACGACTACTTTATTGACTTACTAAAACCGAAGGATGACAGCTATCGCCCTCGTCAATACGAATTTAATCGCTTAAACCTTACCTATACGGTAATGAGTAAGCGTAAGTTGCTGTATCTCGTGAAGAGCGGTTTGGTAAATGGTTGGGACGATCCCCGTATGCCTACCTTGTGTGGGTTGCGTCGCAGAGGCTATACTCCGGAGTCTATCCGTAATTTTATTGAAAGAGTCGGATATACAAAGTATGAAGGCACCATTGATGTAAGTCTTTTGGAGTATGCCATAAGGGAAGATCTCAATGAGCATGCTACGCGAGTATCCGCAGTATTAGATCCAGTTAAGCTGACTATTACTAACTATCCGGAGGATAAAACGGAGGTTTTCCAAGCTGTGAATAATCCGCAAGATGAGACAAGCGGAACGCATGACATGACCTTCAGCAAGCATCTATGGATTGAGCGTGACGACTTTAAGGAAGAGGCTCCGAGTAAGTATTTTCGACTTACCCCCGGAGGTCGCGAGGTGCGCCTAAAGAATGCCTATATAATTCGTTGTACAGGTTGTGTAAAAGATGCTGATGGCAAGGTAACAGAGGTGCTCTGTGAGTATGATCCCGATACATTGACCGGTATGGCAGGAGCAAGTAGGAAGGTCAAGAGCACCATTCATTGGATCGCACGTGAGGAAGCAATACAATGCGAGGTACGACTTTATGATCGTCTGTTTAAGGATGAGCAGCCACAGACCGATGGAGATACACCGATTGAGGAATTGTTGAATCCGGATTCTCTTAAGGTAATAGACCATGCCCTAATTGAGCCGTTTGCTAAGGATGTACAGCCGGGCACGAGGCTTCAGTTCCAGCGTATCGGTTACTTTGTAGCAGATAAAGATTCCACGGCAGAAAAGCTGGTATTCAATCGTACGGTTACGCTCAAGAGCTGATTAGAAGGGGTTTGTTTTGGGTGCGGTAGAATCTCTTGGCATCATAGGTTGGTGTCTGGATAACTTGGGGTATGGCACCATCTTTCTATTGATGACCATAGAAAGTTCGTTTATCCCCTTCCCCAGTGAAGTGGTTGTGCCTCCGGCTGCCATGATGGTTGCTTTAGGTGAGTTGGATGGCTTTGGAGTGATCTTTTCAGCGCTCTTGGGAAGTCTTCTTGGTGCGGCTATCAACTATGCACTTTCGTACTACTTAGGGCGTCCTATTGTGTATTCGTTTGCTCGCTCCAAGGTGGGTAAGATGCTGCTCTTAAGTGAAGAAAAACTACTCCGTGCAGAAGCCTACTTTGACAAGGAGGGAGCCCTATCGACCTTTGTAGGACGTCTTATTCCCGGTATCCGACAATTGATATCCATTCCGGCAGGATTAGCCCGGATGAAGCTAAAGCCCTTTTTCCTTTACACCTCACTGGGGGCAGGAGCTTGGATTTTAGTCCTCTTCGCATTAGGGTACTATGGTACCAAGATAGCCGGTATAGGCTCACGTGAGGAGTTGATTGCTTTCGTATCTCGCTATAGCCATTGGATTGGCTTTGGAATATTGATTGTCGTGGCTATCCTGCTATCAATCTGGTTGATAAGGAGGCACAAGAGAAAGCGACAAAATGCTCAGTCAGTACAAGAGTAATATTCAGATCGACTTATGACTTTACAACAATTGGAGTACGTGGTTGCTTTAGCGGAGGAACAGCATTTCTCAAAAGCTGCTGCTCGGTGTAAAGTAACGCAGCCAACCCTCAGTACGATGGTACAACGCTTAGAGGAAGAGTTGCAAGTAGAGCTTTTTGATCGCACGAAGCATCCGATCAAAACGACTGCTCTGGGGGAGCAGTTAGTGAAGCAGGCTCGTCGCATACTGAGTGAGGCTTCTAAGATCTCCGGAATAGTGGATGATTCGGTTAATTCATTGAGTGGAGTAGTGAATGTAGGTATCCTTCCTACGATTGCTCCCTACTTGATGCCGTTGGTGCTGCCCCGTTGGTTAGAGCAGTTCAAATCGATGAAGATCAATGTCAAGGAGCTTAAGACAAAGGAGTGTTACGCTGCGCTTAGCCGTTGGGATATTGATCTGGCGATAATTGCTTCAGAGCCTGAGAGTGACGATTTTGACGGCTCTTTGCTCTATTACGAGGAGTTCCTTGGATATGTATCTGCCAATTATAAGACGGACATGCCCGATAAGCTGTTTAGTAGCGATATCATTGCAGATAAGCTTTGGTTATTGGCAGAAGGGCATTGCTTTAGGGACCAACTGTTACGCTTCTGCCAGCTTTCGCAGCGCAGCAAGTTTCCCATCTCGTATAAAGAGGGTAGTATAGCGGGCTTTATGCACTTAGTTGAGTCGGGGCATGGCTTGACTTTTATCCCTGCACTGGCAGAGCTTTACCTGAGTAGTGAGCAAAAAGCTTTAGTAAAGCGCTTTGCTATACCGCGGCCAGCAAGAGCTATATGGCTTGTTTACCGAAAGGACTATATGAGAGAGCGTATTTTGCAAGCTATGACACAAACACTTCGGGCAGCCGTGCCTGAGGAGATGCTTACCCTTGCCCGTGAGCAAAGCTTAGCTAAATAGTAAATATATAGCTAATTTTGCAGAGTGGATACCCAGATGTGGTAAGCCACGCATTGGAGAATTAGACGATTTAATAACCGGCAAAAATATGAATATCTTAGTGATTGGCTCTACCGGACAGATCGGTAGCGAGCTAACAATGAAATTACGCGCACACTATGGTGCACAAAACGTAGTAGCAGGGTATATTCCCTCAATGCCTCCTAAGGGCGAGCTTTTGGAGTCAGGACCATCGGAAATAGTGGATATTACCGATGCTCAGGCTATTGCAGCGGCAGTTGATAAGTATCATATCAATCGAATCTATAACTTAGCAGCGCTGCTGAGTGCTGTGGCTGAGGCTAAACCACAGCTGGCATGGCATATCGGTTTGGGTGGCTTATTCAATGTGTTGGAGGTAGCGCGCGAAAAGCAGTGCGCCGTGTTCACTCCCAGTTCTATTGGAGCATTTGGAGAGAATACACCGCATGACAATACGCCACAAGATACGATCCAGCGTCCTAAGACTATGTATGGGGTGACCAAGGTGTCCGGTGAGTTGCTTAGCGATTATTATTTCAAGCGCTTTGGTGTAGATACGCGTTCAGTACGCTTCCCCGGTCTAATTTCCAATGTGACATTGCCCGGTGGAGGTACTACAGACTATGCTGTGGAAATATACTATGCTGCAGTTAAGGAGGGTAAGTTTACCTGTCCTATCAAGAAGGGTACCTATATGGATATGATGTACATGCCGGATGCTCTTCGTGCTGCTATAGACCTTATGGAAGCAGATCCCGATAAACTGGTGCATCGTAACTCCTTCAATATTACCTCTATGAGCTTTGCGCCTGAGCATATTTGTGCAGCTATTAAGAAGTTGATCCCCAACTTTGAAATGACTTACGATGTAGACCCCTTACGTCAGGGCATTGCAGATAGCTGGCCTAATAAGATGGATGATAGCTGTGCGCGCAACGAGTGGGGCTGGGCTCCTGAATATGACTTGGATACGATGAGTGAGGATATGATCCGTATCCTGTCTGCGCGTTTGAAAAAATAGTATTGAGGCTGCAGGCCCTCCATATTTGAAAGGATGGCTGATATCATGCAGATAAGAGACTACGCACTGTCGCTGAAGGAAACTACAGAAGGGTTTCCTTTCGGTGATGGTGTGTTGGTTTTTAAGGTGATGGGTAAGATCTTTTGCTTTTCTTTCCTTTTGGATGAAGAGGAGTCGATTTGCCTTAAGTGTGATCCGGAAATTGCACCCTCTTTGGCAGAACGCTTTAGTGCAATAGAGCCTACGTTCAATAAGAAGCACTGGATTAAACTTTTTTTGGATAGAGATCTTCGAGTAGATGAGATCTATAAATTAGTAGAGCATTCCTATTCGCTTGTTGTGCTGAAGCAACCCAAAAGTAAGCAGGCACTATATCCCTCTTTAAGTGATGTAGCGTATGTACCCATTGACTTTTAAGGATATTCGTCCGGTTGAGGCTATTGAGAGTACCTATACTTTCCTTATAAAGCTCAAGGAGCAACAGCCAACGCTTCCCTCGGGAGCCTATGTGGCAGCCGAATATCAAACGGCAGGGCGAGGACAGCAAGGCAACAGTTGGTACTCTACTCCGGGCGCCTCGCTAATACCCTCCTTCTTGATTCAAGGAGCGGGGTTACATATATCGGAGGGGTGGAGCGTATCAGAGTGGGTCGCTTTGTCGCTTCGGCAAGCGGTAGCCGCCTATCTCCCCAGACCTGAGTTGCTTTCGATTAAGTGGCCCAATGATCTTTATTATGGGGACAATAAGCTTGCAGGTATTCTGATTTCACATACTTTGGAGCAAGATCAAATCTTTTATTCAGTGATTGGTGTCGGCTTAAATGTAAATGAGCCAAAGTTTCCCTCCGATATTCCCAACCCAATAAGCATGATGCAGATTGTAGGCTCTGTGCTCTCCTTAGCTGATGTGGAAAGAGCATTTAAGAGGCAGCTCACAGCGTTGTATCCCGATCTCTGCAAGAGCCGGGGGAGAAAGCTGCTGCATCAAAGCTATTTGCAGCACTTGTACAGGATGCAGCGAAAGAGTACTTTCCGTAATACAGCTAACGGAGCGTGTTTTGAAGGCTCCATTGTAGGGATAGCAGAGGACGGCCGGTTACGCATTGTTACAGAGAAGGGGGAGGAAATCCGCTTTGCTTTCAAGGAGGTTGCCTATCTATGAGAGCTTTTGCAATGGCTTTGCAGCTTTCAAGCAATGCTCTTTTAAGGGTTTTGTTTATTGTATCCTCTTGTTAGGAGAGAATAGTGTAATTTCGTATCATTGAGTTAAAGGATTGATGAAGCAAGAGAATTCGTTAAGTAGGCAAGACAGTAAGCTAATACGCCATTTAGCTCTCGCTAAGAATCGTCGTAAAGAGGGGCTTTTTGTGGCAGAGGGCCCCAAGCTAATAACGGATTTGCTTACTCGCTTCTCTTGTGCTTTGCTCGTTGCTTCTGAGGCTTCTATACAAGATATTGCCTTATCGGAGTCGCAAAAGGGACGAATAGAGCGTTTGATTGTACTCCCTACTCACTATGATTTCAGCGCAATTAGTATGCAGAAGTCTCCGCGCCCTTTGCTTGCACTCTTTCATTATCGGGAGCCGGAGGTTGCCACCCAACTACCTATGCGCTGTACCTTGCTGTTGGACTGTGTACAAGACCCCGGTAATGTGGGCACTATCCTTAGAACTGCCGACTGGTTCGGTATACGAGATATTTGGATGACTGAGGGAACGGCAGACTGCTTTGCACCCAAAGTCGTACAGGCTACAATGGGGGCTTTAGCGAGAATTCAACTCCGGCGAATAGACGCTGACTCTCCTCTTTGGAAAGCCATTATGGAACAAAACGTCCCGATCATCGGCACTTTTTTGGAGGGTACTCCCTTATCCCAATGCACGCTTCCCTCTCCCGATGATCCTGCGCTTATCATTATGGGGAATGAGGGAAAAGGAATTTCCCCCATCCTGCAGCCATATATAACCCAAGCAGTGACTATACCCCCTTATAGTGCATCGGAGCAACATGGCGAATCGCTTAATGTGGCGGTTGCTGCGGCTATTATGCTATCCAAGATTGCTGAGTAGACACTGTAAGCTACACTTACCTAAATGCAGGGGTAGCTCTCCCTTCTCCTTGCCTTTGACGGCAATATTTGAGTATATTTGTTCCTACTTAGTGGTACAATAGACCTAAAAACACAAAGATGAAGAATATGAAAGATAAAGAGCCCGCCACTACTCGGGAGGTGCCACCTCTTCGTAGTGAGCTCAAGCAGTTGGGAAGAAAGAGCGAAATAAAGCCCGACTATGCACCGGACGTACTTGAATGCTTTACCAATCGCCATCCCGATCGCGACTATTGGGTGCGCTTTGTGTGTCCTGAATTTACTGCTCTGTGTCCTATTACCGGACAACCGGACTTTGCTACGATATACATCGATTACATACCGGGGGAGCGTATGGTAGAGAGTAAGAGCCTCAAATTATATCTTTTCAGCTTTCGCTCTCATGGTGCATTCCATGAAGATTGTGTCAACATTATTATGGATGACCTTATTCGTCTCATGGAACCCAAGTATATAGAGGTTATGGGAGATTTTGTACCGCGGGGAGGCATTAGCATTAAACCCTATTGTAATTACGGGAAACCGGGTACCGAATACGAAGAAATAGCACGCCGGCGACTACTTGCTCGCCATTCCTAAGCTTACTATGGACAAACACCGCTATCTTGTGGTTATCAATCCTATTAGTGGAGTAGGGAGCAAAGAATATCTTCCCCATCTCATCGCTCAATCTCTACTTCCCTATGCAGATGCTCTTTACATTACCTACACACAAGGCGCAGGGCATGCACAGCGCCTTATGCAAGAGGCTATGGAGCAAAAAATGGACACTATTATTGCAGTTGGGGGAGATGGAACGATAAATGAGATTGCGGCGTCGCTCTATAATACTCCTATTCGCTTAGGACTTATACCGAAAGGAAGTGGAAACGGCTTGGCGCGTGCTTTGGGTATTCCCATTGACAATGAGGAAGCCGCTCTTGAAATTATTCGCAAAGGAAATAGCTTGGCAATTGATACGGGGATAGCCAATGGCAAGCCATTCTTTTGCACTTTTGGCGTAGGCTTTGATGCTGCCGTTACAGAGCGTTACGAAGATGCTGTCACTCGGGGTATCTTCACTTACATAAAAGCCACAATTGACGAGTATATACGCTTTGAGCCTAAGAGCTATCTCATTACTGTAGATGATATTACAATCAAAAGGCAAGCACTCCTGATCACTTGTGCCAACATAGACCAATATGGTAGTAATGCCTATATAGCACCCGGGGCATCGCCCTCTGATGGCTTGCTCGATTTAGTTATTTTGCGTCCTGTAGAAGGATTACAAGCAGCCCAAGTGGCTATACAGCTCTTTACCAAGAGGATTCGTAAGAATGCGCGCTTGGAGTCAATTAGAGGGTCTAAGATCACTATCGAACGTGCTATGGAGGGGTCAATACAGCTGGATGGAGAGAGTTTCACTATGGGGAAGACAATTGAGATTAGCGTAGTGCCACAATCTCTCAATGTGTTGGTGCCTGCCAAGTGATGATGAGAATTTCCCAAAATAATTCATCCGAAAAGTTACTTTGGGTATTGGGAGTTGGCTGCAGGGCACTTCGGCAAAGGAACTCAAGAATGTCTTGTTGCGTCAAGTCTTTTCCCAAAAGATCCCTTTTAGCATCCTTTTATGATACGCCTGCTTCACACCTCTGACTGGCATTTGGGCAAAAGGCTATACGACTGGCCCCGATTGGAAGAGCAGCAGTGCTTCCTCACATGGCTTGTGGATGAAGTTAGGCACAAGGCTGTAGATGCCTTATTAATATGTGGCGATATATTCGATAGTAGTAATCCTCCTGCAGAGGCAGAGCGTCTATATTATGAATTCCTTGCACGGCTACGCAGTGCTTCTCCCTCTACACAGATCATAATCTCTTCCGGTAATCATGACTCTGCGCTCAGACTCTCGGCACCTCGGGATATTCTCTCAGCACTGAATACCCATATTGCCTGTTTTGCTCGTACTAAAAGCGGTGAACGGAATTACAAGGAGCTTATAGTTCCCCTCTATAAGCAGGGAAAGCAAGTAGCTACCTGCATAGCACTTCCCTATCTCCGGCAAGGAGACTATGATATGACCAAGAGCTACGAACAAGGGGTGAGTGACCTTATCACTGAGTTGTACAGCGAAGCAGCAAAAGATCATCTGCCTATCATTGCTATGGCTCATCTGTTTGTAATGGGTGGAAAGTTCTCCTCAGACAAAGCGGATCTCTTCCCCTCCATAGGACTTGCGGAGCGTATATCGGCCGATGTATTTCCCAAAGATATACAGTATGTCGCTTTAGGACATTTGCACCGACCTCATAGCATCTCACCCGATGAGCGAATAAGATATTCGGGTAGTCCTATGCCATTTGACTTTAGTGAGCATACTTATACACACGGAGTCACTCTTGTAGAAATGGATGAATTGTCTCTTTCGGTAGAGGCACTTCATTTCCGATCTCCGGCTCCACTTCTTACCGTAAGGGGGAGCATGCAGGATATTGAAGCTTTTATGATGCAACAGCCGGAGAAACCTATTGACACCTTCACTCCTTTTTTGCATATCGAACTTGAGAGTGAAACCGTATCGCCCTTAGAAAAGGTTAAGATCAAACAGCTTTGCCGTAATCGTTATGTACGCTTGGCAAAGGCCACTCTAAGAGGAAATGCAGCAACAGCCCCTGAGAATTCACCGAACGAATCGGGCAAAGAGCAGCGAATGGATCCGCTTGAAATAGCAAGCCTTGAGTATCGAAAGAGAATAGGCGCCGAAATGTCGGAAGCTACTCAGGCACTGTTTACCGAAGCTGTACAAAAAGTTTTATCAGAAGTATGAGGATTACCCGCATATTAGGTGAAAATATAGCCTCACTTGCCCACCCCTTTGACGTGGATTTTACACAGGAGCCGCTGCACTCCTGTGGTATATTTGCTATTACAGGGCCTACAGGAGCCGGCAAATCTACTCTATTGGACGTGATTTGTCTTGCACTATATAATAATACCCCTCGTTTGGCTTCTGCCGAGAGTGAGCGGGTCTATGAGGAAATGCCGGGTGCCAATCTGCTTTCTTATGGCGATCCTCGCAATCTTCTACACAGAGGAGCTGCGGAGGGCCGTGCTGAAGTGTGCTTTGAAGTGAATGGCACTCACTACAAAGCCGGATGGTATGTGCGGCGTGCCGGAAAGAAAGTATCGGGTCAATTGCAACAAGTGGAAATGAGCCTTGTGAACTTATCCCAAGGCACAGAGTACCAAGGGCGCAAAACTGAAATATTAGCACAAATCAAGGAGCTGATCGGACTTTCATTTGAGCAGTTTACCAAGGCGGTTATGTTGGCTCAAGGCGACTTTGCCTCTTTTCTCTTTGCTAAAGAGAATGAAAAGGGCGAAACGCTGATGCGAATTACCGGCACAGAGCTATTTAGCCGGATTGGCACGGAGATCTTCAACCGAAATAGCGAGGCAGGTGCCGCCCTTAAGGAACTGCAGCAGAGAGCCGAGCATATCGAATTGCCTTCCCAAGAGGCCTGCGAGCATCTTGCTTGCGAGATAAAGGAGGATAAAGAGCAATTGGCAAAGGCGAATAAAATTTATCAAGACGCTTCCGCGCAACTCTATATCATTGATGATTATATACATCGTCTTGGGCAGTGGGAGGACTCTCGGCGTGAGCTTACTACTTTACTTACTCAATACCGTCCACTGGCGGGTAGTGTCAGCAAACGGATCTATCTAAGGCGGCTACTTGCCTATAAGGACAAGCTGCGATTATTGCAGAATATAGAGAATCGCATCGCTTTGCTCACAAAAGAGCAGCAGGAAAAGGAAAGCCGCTTTCATATGCTTTCAGCGAACAAAGCGGATGTTCAAGAGAAACTTGACGAGGCCAATCACCATTTCACTCAGTGGGCGCAACAAAATACTGAAAAGGAGCCTTTACTGAAGCAGGCAGCTGACCTTGAGCGGCAGGTTGCGTTGCTGAGTGGACAAATAACCGAGCTTACCCATCAGTTGCAAGAAAACGAAAAGGAGCAAGAAAAATTAGAGCTAAAAATACGAGATACTCAGAGTCAACTCTCTGACAATAAGGCTCAAGTTCTTACGCTTCAGGAATGGATCACTGCCCATCAAGCAGAGCGTCCCTATATAGATCAGGCACCTCAACACCTTTTGGCACTTTCCGAAGTCGTTGAGTGTATTAAAGAGGAGGCGCGTTCGTCTATACAAATTGCTGAAAGTAACAAAAGGCTTGTTGAAGAAGAAGAGGAGCAGCAGCAACTTACCGAAAAGCTTAAGGATTACTCGGTTTTCATTACCGAAGCGGTAGCGCAGCTACGCCGGTGTCTAATACCCGGTGAGGCCTGTCCGGTGTGCGGTAGTACAACACATCCACATGCGGATGCCGCACTACATGCCATTGTGGTAAAAAATGAAGAGGAGGCTATCCGTAAGCGCAAAGACTTAGAGGAGCGTATCAATAAATTACAACAGCGCAATAAGGAGCGTTATGCGGAACTAACCGCTCTCAAGCGTCTTAAAGATCAGGCAAATAGTCGTGCCTTACAACTTATCAATCAGGAGCGAGAAGCCATCCAAGCTCTTTTGCAGATTGCACAAATTGACCATTCCAGTCCCTTCGAAGAATATGCTGATCAAATAGCTGTGCGCACTTCCGAGTGGCTGGAAAAGCTAAAAAAAATTGACACCCTAAAGCAACAAAAAGAACTCCTCGACAAAGAATATCACCTTCTTTTAGAACAGAAGCACAAGGAGGCCAAAGCTCAGTCAACTCTTACTGATGAAAAAAATCGGAAGAGTACAACGCTTATCGCTTGCAAAGAGGGAGTTTCACCCCTTCTGGGCTTCTCGTCGGTTGCGCAATATCAAGAAGCAATACAAAAGGAGGAAAAGACGCAGAAAGAGCTAATTACCCAATTGACGAACGCACTGACTGCCCTTACCACTGAGGAGCGAAGCCTACTCGAACGCTTATCTGCCATACGGAATGAGCTCTCTTCTGAGCAGAAAAATCAAAAGATGGAGGCAGATACCACGCAGCAGGAGCGGCTCTCTTTAGAAGTCTACTTTGGCGTTG
The DNA here is from genome assembly GCF_045865415.1 of Porphyromonas miyakawae. Classification (NCBI taxonomy): domain Bacteria; kingdom Pseudomonadati; phylum Bacteroidota; class Bacteroidia; order Bacteroidales; family Porphyromonadaceae; genus Porphyromonas; species Porphyromonas miyakawae. The sequence continues at coordinate 188,863 of NZ_BAAFSF010000004.1, read as the reverse complement.
CTGAAGAGCACTTTCCCGAAGTAGATGTAGTCCTTCTCCAGAAAGAGGAAAAGCTCTATTCAACCCTATCCAATGATTGGAATATGCTCAAGGCTCGTTATAGAGAGCGTGCCTCCGAGATACATGCTGCTGAAGAGAAGTTGCCCCGACTCCAACAAGCCCGCTTCCAAAACAGCTTAGATGCTCTTCGCAGCGAAGCAGCCCACTTGGTAGATGTGAGGCATACCCATATCCAAGAGCTTATGGGGCTTATCACCCGCAAAGAGAGTACCTTGGAGCAATACCATGCTACGATTGCTTCGTACAAAGAGTTAGCAATCCAAATAGAGAGTGCCAGGCAGTATGCTGCCCGTTGGGACGAATTGAACAGATTCTTCGGCTCTAAGGATGGGTATAAATTCAATAATATTGCGCAGGGCTATACCTTAGATTATTTACTGCTACATGCCAATCAATACCTTAACCTACTGGCGCCTCGGTATCAGCTGATACGAACCCCCGACAAGCTGCTTTTGGAGGTGATTGATAGAGATATGTTGGGCGAGCGGCGCACGATTAATTCTCTTTCCGGAGGAGAAACATTCCTTGTCTCCTTAGCGCTTTCCCTCGCTTTAAGCAGTATCTCCTCAATGAGCATATCGATAGATTCTCTCTTTATAGATGAGGGCTTTGGGGCTTTGGACGAGGATACGCTCAACACGGCAATGGGGGCTTTTGAAGTGCTTCAAGCATCCGGCCGAAAAATCGGCATCATATCGCATGTTAAGGAGGTTATGCAGCGTGTAGCCGTGCGGATTGAAGTAGACAAGCAGGGGAATGGCGAGAGCCTGCTTCGCATTATCTCAGATAGCAATAACATTTGACAACCTGAAAGGACAAGCACTACTCTCTGAGTACCCTCTATCTATTTTCGCAGGGAGGGTAGAAGATAGTACAAGAAAACTCCATCGGTGGAATGGCCACCGATGAGAGATGGAATATATCTTAAGTAAAAGTAAACTTTCCCTCCTCCTTATCCCCTTAGAGACAATAAGGGAAAGAACTCTTTATTGCTGCGGTTCAGCAGGGGTAGCAGGTGCCTCAGGAGTTGCCGGGGTCTCTGCCGGGGTTGTGCCTAAGTCGGGCAATGCTTCAGGCGCAGGAGCCTCAATAGTCTTTACCTGCTGATTGACCTGTTTTTCAACTGTTTCAATCGAGCCGTGCAAGAAGTGAGCAGAGAGAATACTTAGTACCATGATGGCACCGGCTAAATACCAAGTCGCTTTTTCCAAGAAGTCGGTTGTCTTTCGTACTCCGGCAAGTTGGTTTCCTGCGGAAAAGCCGGCAGCCAAGCCTCCCCCTTTAGAATTTTGCACTACTACAATGAGTATTAACAGAATCGCTGCTAAAAGAATAAGTATGGTCAGAAAAATGAACATATTGTTGTTATTTGTTGTTTTCAGTTTCTTCTTTATTTTCTATCAAACGTTCAATAAAACGTATCTGATCTGCAAAGTAAACACTTTTCTCCGGATGTTTTGCATTTAATGCCTTATAAGCTGTCAAAGCTTTGTCGTACCGCCCCTGTGAAACATATATTTTCGCCAGTATTTCAGTGAAGAGAGGTGGCTCTTCATCAGGGACTTCCTCATCATTCGTCTCTTTTTGGGGGAAAGTGGTCTGCTTTAGGATAATTTCCTCTTCTGCAACGGGAATCAGCTCATCCGATTGCTCCGTTAGCCCTGCCATTGCTAAATAATCCGTGTGCACTGCCTCCTTAGATAGCAGTAGGTCTGTATTGTCCGGGGCTACTGTATCGCCCTGTTGCTCCAAAAAGCGGTCTATATACGCAAAGTGTCCCTCGTCCTGTGTAGGCTCACCAAGTTCCTTTTTGGGCATCGGCATCTTAGTTTCCACTAAGCCATAGAGCAGTGCCCGATCCGGTAGAAAAAGAGCCCAACGCTCCAACTCTGCGGTATAGCGTACATCTTTTACAATGGCCAAATTGTATAAGTATAGAAAAACCAATGGCGCTGAATAGGGGAAAAGGTTTACCAGCTGCTCGATCTCCGGCAGCGTGTCGGCAGAGAGACGCTCAGGGTGCGTCAGGTAGTCCGTTAAGCTCTTTAGCGTCATTTACCAGTCCTCCGCAGTAGCATTGAAGATCTGTTTGGTGATATCTTCAATGAGTTGTTTAAGCAATCCATCCTGTACGGATGAGAATAAGCTGCTACTATCGAAATCCGAATAGGCAGAGAAGTTGCGTGTAAAACTTTTCTTCGGATTGGCCTTGTTGTCAAAGTGCACCGAGATGGTCAGCGTAAAGCGTGTCATGGATGCAAAGGCGTCTTCCTGTACGGCAATGGGTGCCAGATCATAGCCCACGATAGCCCCTTCCAAAGCAAAGTCTCCATCAGACGATACCTCTTCCAAGCGAGTTTGCTGCTTATATAGTCGGCGAAGCTGTTCGGTTACTTGTGGCGCAGCAGGAGGATACACTAAGGCGGCACGATTGGCAAAGTCTTCGATTGAAAAAGTACGAATCTCATTGTAATCAATGGAAGAGCCGCTAAAGCTATAAGAAATGCGGCAGCCGGATGTGCCGACCGTTAGAAGGATTCCCATAAGTGAAATCTTTGAAAAAGCGAGCAAATGGCAAGAGCCAATCCTTTTCCAAAGCGATGTGGCGCAACGCTTTAGGCGCAGCACCAAAAGATTGCCCCCGGATACTGCAAACGAAGTATTACGCAAAAGGCTTGTAGGCAGTGCGTTATAGATCCACTTCATACTCTTTGAGTCTTCTGGAAAGTGTTCTGTCGGCAATGCCAAGTTCCTCAGCTGTTTTGGATTTTACACCATTGTTGCGCTCTAAAGTGCGCATTATGATCTTCTTCTCGATCTCCTGCAGCGTCATGTCTTTAAACCAGTCGAGGATGGCGTCTTCGCGCATCTCTTCACTCGCTTCAGTCTCTTCCGCATCTTCGGTATGTAGGTGATGTAGGTTAAGCGGAAGCGACATGCCGGTTATGCTTTCGGACTCCGGTAGGAGCTGCGTGTGAATCGGTGTAGTGTCTATGGGATGCGATAGAGATGATTTTTCATCGCCATGCTCACTCATCTCGTTTACCTGCTTGGTAAGTTCGCTGAGCTTGCGCTGCATGTCGAAGAGCACTGTATAGAGTATCTCGCGTTCGTTGGAGAAGCCCTGCGCATCACCTACCTCCGGCTGACGGTAGGGTATGGGGTGTAAGTCCCCTTTGGGATCTAAAGAGAGATACTTTTTGAGGACTGAGGCATCAATCGTCCTATCCGCTTCCAATAAGCTGATGCGATCCACCAGATTGCGAAGCTCCCGTATATTGCCGGGCCACGAATAGTGCTTGAGCATGAGCAAAGCATCTTCAGTGGGGGTGATAGGGGGTATGCCGTATTTGGTAGCGTTGTCGCTTGCAAACCAGCGGAATAGGAGAGGCACATCCTCGTCTCGCTCTCTCAGTGGAGGAACATGGATGGGTACCGTATTGAGTCGGTAGTACAGATCCTCGCGAAACTTGCCCTTTGCGACTGCGTCCTTAAGCTTCACATTAGTTGCGGCCACAATGCGCACGTCCGTTTTAGAGGGGAAACTGGCTCCTACGGGGATGAATTCCCCACTCTCCAGTACACGAAGCAGCCGTGCCTGTGTAGCTAAAGGAAGCTCGCCTATTTCATCCAAGAAAATAGTGCCTTTATCAGCCTCTTCAAAGTACCCTTTGCGATCAGCTATAGCTCCCGTGAAGGCTCCCTTCTTATGCCCAAAAAGCTCCGAGTCAATAGTGCCTTCGGGAATGGCACCGCAATTGACCGCTATATAACGTCCATGCTTGCGTTGCGAATAGGCGTGGATGATCTTAGGAAAGAACTCCTTACCCACTCCGCTTTCTCCCATGATCAGCACACTCATATCGGTAGGCGCTACTTGATAAGCAACGCGTATAGCCTCGTTGAATCTGAGGTCATTGCCGATAATGCCGAAGCGCTGTTTTATCTGCTGTATGTCCGCAATCATATTGCTGCAAAGGTACTACATTCCTGCAAATATTCTGATCGGAAACCATCTTTGGTGCACTCTTTTTTTGTCTCTTATTCGCTGAGAAATAGAGAGATAAGCACAAATGTATGAAGAGAATCGGCGAATGCGCTTTTTAGTATTTCGGTGTGTAGACAAGTGGAGTGCTGTGTCGGTATAGAACATGCGTGACGATCCCTACCGTAAAAGTAGAAAAAAGGCTATAGGGTTTTCGCAAAAAGGCTATAGGGTTTCTGCAAAAAGGCTATAGGGTTTTGAGAAAAAGGTTGGGATAAAAAAGCTGAGCAGAGAAATAACCTAACCAGAGAAAGGGGTGAAGGCACTCGAATAATATATCAGAATATCAGATTATTTACTACCTTTGCGAGGAATTCATAGGCGGTGTCGCTTGCTTGCTTTCCGCAAGACAGCTTCAGAAGGAGGAAGTATCTGCTGCTCTCACTACTCACGAGGGTCAGGCGATGAAAAGGGAATCGGGTGCAACTCCCGGACAGTCCCGCTGCTGTGTTTCACTGTGGACGGCTTGGCGTCATCCAAACACCCACTCTGTGTAGGGAATACTATTCAGGGGAAGGGAGTCAAGCAAGAGGTGAAGAGTCAGAAGACCTGCCGTCAGAGATGAATTGCCACCGAATGCCTTCGAGGAAGGGCAGCGGCATGCAGTATTTACCCTTGATTAGCTCCGGGTAAATCGGCATCGTTACAAGAATATTGGAGCTTTAGGTAGGATGTAAATGGGCTTATTGGTCCGTTGCTTTTGCGCACCTGTATTGTGCGGTTGTCTCCCGGTAGAGTGTAGAAGTACATCTCTTGTCGGGTGCGTGGCGTACTAGTTTCCTGCCTTTATACATATATATAGTGCGTAACATAGATACAACAAAATCATTATCCATAATCAAATGAGAAAAAAAATACTTCAATTCCGTACGCTTTGGGCGTTGCTCCTCGTAGGATTAGCTGCGAGTACATTTGCCCAAGCGCAGATGAACGGGAATGTCTACACGATGGAGAAGGACTATGCGAATCCTCAGCGTTTTGACATCAAGGTAGATTCCCCCGTTACCTTCTATGATGAGGGTGGTCCCGATAAAGGAATGACCGCCCTTGGCCCGTTCTTAGTCCATTTTGTGCCGGCTAATAAGGGTGATAAACTTACGATTTCGTTTGATGAGCTTGCGCTGAGCCCAAACGGGGGAAAGCTGCTCATCTATAACGGTAAAGTAAAGTTACAGCAGGAATATGACGAATGGAATGACCAATACGATTATGTTATACCTTCTGAGACCCCTTCGCTGACGCTTACTTCGAGCAGTAAGGCTGCCTCCTCCACCTTTACCTCTACGGATGAGTCGGGGGCTATTACGGTAGTATATGTATCCCAAAGCGGTGGCAACAACTGGAAAGCTATATTAAGTACCGGTGTGGCCAGCAATATGACCTATGTAGCCACGGAAACAACTTTTTCCTCGCTACCTACTACACTTGGTGCACGCCAAACACCTTTGGCAACTTTAAAGATCATCACAAAAGACCGTTTGAATCCGCTCACATTGGACGCAGTCAAACTGGACATACAAGATAACGATAACATCCTTTCCAACCTTAAATTAATGGATGAAAAGGGAGACGTCTTCACCTTCGATCCGGCTTCAGGAGTCATCGGAGGTGGAGCGCTCTCCTCGGGAAGCAATAATTTTAAATTGCTTGCAGATATCGACCCCGATAAATACCTTAAGAATGCTACTATAAAGGTGCAGTCTGTAACCATCAGTGGCACCCAATACACGTTGAACGAGCTTCACACGTTTGCCGCCACGGATGAGGTGCGTCTGAGTACAACACCTTATACCTATTTGGTGAGTAGACGCCTCCGACTATATGACGATGGAGGGGCTACCGATAAAATATCAGAAAAGTTTGATGGTTATGCTACATTCCTTTCTGCAGATACCGGCAAAAAAGTAAGCGTGACATTTAATAAGCTGAACCTCTTTACCTACTCCGGAAGAGCGGATAAGCTCGAAGTATATGATGGTAGAACAAGGCAAGCGGATAAGCTCTTAGCTACCTATTTGAATAAGCCGGGTACAACTTATGCGACCGGAGAAGAGGGCTCTCTGACCGTATCTTTGAAGAGTGTAACCGGAGCCAGTTTCGGTGATGGATTTGAGGCGGTAGTGGATCTATTCACTCCGCAGAAGATGGAGATTGAGTCAGCCTCAGTAAAGGGAAATGCTCAAGTTGCCGTATTAACGCCCGGTAAGGCACCTGTGGCAGCAGGTGTATTGAGCGTAAGTGCCCGCCACACGCTTTCTCCGTTGAGCCTCACGAAGGTGTCTTTCAATATATCAGAGGAAGGGGCAGCTCTATTAGATAGAGTGTACGTATATAATGCATCCGGTAGTCTGAAGCTCGGTAGTGCAGAAGTAAAGGGAGGTATCTTTACCGTTACGCTGGATAAACCGTTTGAGCTTGCAGACGGAGAAAAGTCCTTCACCATCAAAGCAGATGCCAATTTGCGTGCAGGCGGAGGAAATCGTACAGCCTTTAAGTTAGAGAGTATAACGACCTCTGATGCCAAGGAGACAAAGGCAAGTGACCAAAGTGCTGTCATAGAGTGTATGACCGAAACAAAGGCCGTGGCTACTCTTGGCAAGCAAACCATTTATTTATATAACGACTGGGAGTTTATAGATGAAAAGAACGACTTTGGAAAGCATGTCACTACAGGGGGACAGCGTATCGTTACATTCATCAACCCCGATGATGCAAAGAAGGTAGAGTTAGACTTCTCCAACTTTAATGTGCCTTTCTCCTATATGGGAGGCATCAACGCTACGTTCACCATATATGATGGAGAGAGCAACTCCGGTAAAATTCTTTGGGAACTCACGACGAGTAATCAAAAGACCGGTCCTTCAGAACCTGTACGCTCTTCCGGTAAGGCATTAACGGTATATATTAATTACAATGGCTTTGGTAATACCGGAAGCTTTAGTGCCATAGCACGCTCATACGAGCCTAAGCCTATGAAGGTATTGTCCTCCGGACAAGGAGCTACTGAGGTAGTTACTGCCGGTATAGGCGATGCCGATCAGCCGGTGGCCACTTTCCATGTCACTACGGAGGGTGCACTAATCCCACTGACTATAAGTAAGGTAGAATTCGGGTTGCAGCATTTTGAGGCAATCAAGTCTTTGGCACTCTTTTTAGAGGACAACTTGGCTGCCAAGGGTACCGTTGTACCGAACGGAGAGACTGTGCTTATGACCTTATCAGAGCCTGTAAGCCTGACGGAAGGAACCAATAACTTTAAGCTCTGTGCTACAATTGCAGAGACTGCACAGCAAGGAACTAAAGTAGGCTTTTCGGTAAATAAGATCATTTTCTCCGATGGCTCTGAGTACAAAATTACAGCGCCGTCTAATCCTATATTGGTAGAGCTGCAGAATATCTTCAAGCATCCTGCCGGCGGTAAAAATGTAGAGAAGAGAGTAATCGGTGAACTTACCTATTTGGATTACGCCGGTAAGGAAAAGCTTACTAAGGAAGCAATGCACAGCTCCGTTACGTTCCTACCCAATAATGCCGGTGAAATCATTACGGTGGATGTTAAGAGCCTTGATATAGCTCGTGGCGATAAACTAACTGTGTACAAAGGCAAAGAGATAAAAGAAGAGAATAAGCTCTTTGATTTGTCATTTAACCGATATATGGGCGGAATTAATCATCCCGTGTTCTGTAGCGATTTGGATGTAGATGGTGGTGCACTCACCTTCGATTACAACAAAACGAGCTACGCCTATGGTAATTACGAAGGATGGGAAATGACGGTTAAGTCCATCAAGCCTCGCGAGCGCTTCGTTACTTTCGTAAAAGCTGAGTCTATCGCTCCTACTGCTGCTATGCAGGGGGCAAGCAAATTGGGCATGCTCAAGTTAACCGTAAAGGTGGAAGGAGAAACAGGTGCTACGGTTATTCCTCAAATTAAGGTAGTCAACAACGGTTTCCAACGGATTGCTGTGTTGAATGGTGGAAGCAAGGCTAACTTCGATATGAATATGCCTGAGGTAGCTTTTGCAGCCAAGACCGGTGAAGTACTGCTTACAGCTACGGAGCATTGGTCGGAAAATGGTACTTACTACCTCTATTTGGTTGGCGATGTGGCTGCTGATGCTGTAGCCGGCTCAGCCGTAGGTATCACTCTGAAAGAGGTGAACGGAGTATCCGCTTCAGAAGAAGCGGCTGCATCTGTCGCTCAGGGTATGAAGGGTACCTATACAGTAGGTAGCGCAGATGCGGATTTTGCGGATTTGAATAGTCTCTCTAATGCTTTGAGCAAGGGGATCTCAGGTGCAGTTACTATTCTATTCAAAGCCGGTACTTACTCGGACACTATACGGGTGCAAAATATACCCGGAGTATCTGAAACGAATACCCTCACTTTTGGAAGTGAATCCGGAAAGGCCAAAGATGTGATCTTTGATGGTGAAAATAAGCCGAAGGTAGGTACTTCACCCAGGGCCTATTTTACTGTGTCGGGTACTCCCTATGTAACGATAGAAAACATTACGTTCCGTAGCGAGAAGCTTATCAGGGTATATGAATATCAGTTGTGTGCTGAAGAAGGCTCTCACTACTTTACGGTAAAGGGCTGCCGCTTTGAGTTGCCCAAGCAGCCCTCGAATGCAGGTTACAATACCACTCCCCGCTCTCTTGTGATCTATTCATCGATAGAGTCTCCCATTGAGCGTAACAATAGTCACACCTTGATTGAAAATAACACTTTCGTTGGTGGTGAATTCGCTTTAAATCACTGCGGGTCGGGCGGTGTATCAAACCTGCCTACAGAGAATGTGGTAATACGTAACAACACCTTTATAGATCAAAGCAAGATTGCGGTCTACGTAAACACCTTTATCCGCAACTTACTTATTGAGGGTAATAAGATTATTACCGATAATGAGTTCGGTGGTAAGAAGGGCTTTAAGGGGATCCACCTTGTAACGGGTAATCTGAATGAGCGTATTACTGCCAATAGCATTATCCTGAGTGGTGCTGAAGATCCTCAAGCCATTGTCCTGAAGTCTTTGAGCAAGCGTTACAATGATCCTATCCTTGTGGATAACAACTTGATCGTTGTACGGGGTACCTCCAACTCAAGGAATATGAAGGGTATCTCTATTGATCGCACCAGCGATGTAAAGATCGTACACAACACGATCCGTATGGAAGGCTCTTACACGAATGCAAAACATTTATTCTGGCCGCTTGAGTTGAAGATGGGTAATGGCTATCTGGTGCAGAATAATCTAATCCAAAATATGGCCGGTGACTTTGTGGTAGCTGTATTGAGTACAGATGTTCCCAAGTTTAGCCACAATGCCTATTACACCAATGGCACTCTCTTTGGCCGATACAACAAGCAGGGTGAAACCAAGGCCGTAGAAGCAAAAGATTTTGCAGAGTGGACCGCCTACACAGGTGAAGAGGGCTCTATCAATCAGAAAGCAACCTTCCTATCGGATGAAACCGGAGCTCTGCTGGGCGGTGGCGCCTTTAACTGCGGTTTGCCTTATGAAGGTATCACGACCGATATAACCGGAGCAAAGCGCAACAGCGAACATCCTACCGTGGGCGCATTTGAGTTTGAGGACGATACCATGCTGCCCTTGGAATTTAAGAGCGTTTTTGCCGTCACGCAGTCCACATCGGCACAGGTTAAGCTTGTCGTATTACGCAATGCAAAACTGCACTATAGCTTGAAACCGAGCGATTTGGAAGCTCCTACAGTGGAAGAGCTACTCGCAATTGAACCTAAGATGGTGGCAAAGCAGGAAGAAATCACCTTACCGTTTGACAACCTTCTTGAAGCAAAGAGCTATACGCTGTATGCCGTATTGGAAGCAGTAAGCGAAATAAAGAAGACGGATCTGCTTAAGGTACTGACCTTTACTACCGAAATCAAGCCTACTGCACCGGCAACGTTTGACCATGTAGCCGACTATGAGGAGGGTAAGCCTTTTGCGGATGGTACCATGCGCTTTACCGGTTTCAAAATCACTAAGGAGGAGAATAACGGAATAGCCGAGATGAATGGTACTTCCGCTACTATCCAACTGACTAATAGCTTAGATGATTTGGAATTGGATGCCTTCAAGCTCCGTGCGCAAGGTAAGGTAACCTTGGAAACCAATAAAGGCAAAAAGCTTGTAGTGCCCGGAAACTTTAATGCCGATTGGCGTACGATTGACCTCAAGGGAATCAGTCCGCTGAATACCTTGACCATTACTGTTGCCGAAGGGGTAGCAGTAGCTATCGATGACTTCGGAGCGGCTCCCGGTGAACTCAAGCTGGAGATATCCGAGCCGACTACGACTAAGGAGGGCGAAGTTGCTACCATTACCTTTATGGCTCCCGAAGCTGTTTATCCGCTCACCTATGTGATGGAGCCGGCTAATAAGGTGGGCAAGATATCCGAAGCGAAGGAAATTTGGTTTACTCGCTTGGGTGAGTTACTTAGTCCTGCAACAACGACTGAATATCGCCTTACGCTAACGGACCAACGCGGTAGAACAGAAACGGCTTATTCCTTTGTAATGGTTAATCCACAGGATGGAAAAAGCTATGCGATTGCCGACTTTGAAAATCCGATATTCCTTGATGAAGGAATAGGCAAGGCACGCAATACGCGTCCAATGATGAGCGGCTCATTTAGCTTCCCGCTTGAGTATAATAGCAAATATCAATCCTTTACAGGTATTGCCTTCAGTCAGGCAACTGATACCGAATTTAACGGTGATTGGAAGACCGGGCAGTACTTTGTACCGGCAGGAAAGGGAGCAGCTAACTCCAAGAGCTTTGCCATTGGCTTTATGCCTTCAGATCGAACAAAGGGTACGCTTGCCACGCTCTCTAACGACCTGATTGCGCAGCCGATACAGGGTGCCTACTTCTCAATGACCTCATGGCAAAAGGCCTTTACGGAGACGGCGAAAAATGCCCCCGATCAGCCTAAGGGCTTCAAGGACGGTGACTTCATCGAAGTAACCCTCACGGCGGACAATGGTGCCTCTGTTGTACTGGTGCTTGCCGATTGGCGAAACGGCAAGAAGGAACTGATGGATAAGTGGACCTATACGGATCTCACTTCGCTCGGTAACGTTCGGTCGCTTTATGCCACCTTTAAGTCGAGCCGTGCGTCAACCTTCGAAGGCGTTACATACGATGATGCGCCCGCTTACCTTGCCTTCGATAATTTGGGTGGTAAGCCCGAAGGCAACGAAGAGGTGATTACGCCTGCTGTAGACCGCCAGATACTCGTTGCAGGCAGAGAGCTTGTGGTCAAAGGCGCTGAAGGGGTGAACGTGCTTGTGTACGACCTTTCCGGTCGATTGGTATACTCCGTGGTAGCTACGTCGGATGATTTCCGCCGCACGCTGCCGCTGGAAAACGGAAACTACGTTGTTGTCTGTGCAGATAAGCAGGTGAAAGTAACGCTTCGCTAACGCTTAGCAGGTACCGACCTACGTACTTACTTTTCTCTTTTGAGCCTCCCCGGTGCCGTTCGGGGAGGCTCTCTTTTTTGCTTCGATGAAGTAATTCCGGTTCTTCGATGAATCAGTTTTGTTTCTTCGATGCAGTGATTTTACTTCTTCGAAGCACTTTCCCGGAGTTTTCAATGCACAGTTTTGGGCGCATGCTGAAGTGTCTCATTTTCATTCGAACCAAAAATTTGTTTGCTTCGGATCAAAAAACTTTTTCATTCGGATGAAAAAAACATTTGATTCGGATGAATTATGCCGTTATGCCCTATACGCTGCTCATGGAGGCCTTATAGGGTGTCCGCTGTAGGGTGCTCTGAAGCGTTTTGCTGCTGGAAAGCCTGTGGAGAGTGCGATGAATACGCTATCTTTGCGAGGCAAACTTAAAACCAACTGTATATCGATGACAGCTTTCCTTATTGTATTGAGTAAACTGCTCCAACTGATGGTTGCACTCTCTCTAATCGTTTTTCTACACGAATTGGGACACTATCTGGCAGCACGTATTTTTGGCGTTCGGGTGGAGCGTTTCTTTCTTTTCTTTGATTGGGGGAATAAGTCTCTTTTTCGCATTAAGAGAAAGAAAACCGGTACGGTCTATGGAATGGGTTGGCTGCCTTTGGGGGGCTATTGTAAGATGTCCGGACAGGTTGACGAGCAACTCACAGAGACCGGTAAGCCCTCTACGCCTCACTCTTTTGAGCTTCGTGCAAAGCCGGCATGGCAGAGAATAATAGTGATGATTGCCGGCATACTCTTTAATATGCTTAGTGCCTATATCATTTATACGGCTATTTCACTACATTGGGGCGATTCACTTTTGTATTCATCGGATGTTACAGAGGGAATGTTTTTCTCTGAGGCTGCACAGGGAGCAGGGTTCCGCGACAATGATATTATCCTTACGGTAGACGGCCGCAAGTGCAATGTATATGCGGATGGCTTTATTAGAGACGTGATAGAGGCAGAAGAAGTGGTCGTACTCAGAGAGGGTAGGCAAGAAGTGATCAGCATGCCCGAAGATATGATGCGCAGGGTAATAGCCGGCAAAGAGGGATTTCTGGGTATTCAAGTGCCTTTTGTAGCAGATAGTGTACCATCAGGGAGTGCTGCAGCTGTAGCCGGTATGCGCTCCGGAGACCGACTGATCGCTATTGATACAATGGCGATACATGATATTAGCGATGCAAGGCTCTACTTTAAGGAGTCGCACGATCACGTAGTGCCTATTACGCTGCTTCGGGGAGCCGATACCCTACGCCTTACCATTACACCCGATAGCTTGGGTAGAGTAGGGGTTTACTTGAAGCCTATGAATGAAGTATATGCCGTAACGCAGATCAAATACGGTTTGGGAGAAGCTATTCAGCGGGGCGTACAGCGTGCTCATAGTATGCTAAGCGGTTACGCAGGCGATATAAAGTACATCTTTACCAAGGAGGGGGCCGGCGAGATGGGCGGGTTCATCTCTATGGGTAAGCTGTTTAACGGAGTATTTGATGCCTATTCTTTTTGGAATATAGTGGCATTCCTATCGCTTGTATTTGCATTTATGAACTTCCTTCCTATTCCTATGCTGGACGGTGCGGAGATACTCTTTACTCTATGGGAGATAATCACGCGGCGTAAAGTAGACGATCGGATCGTGTTGAAGACGAAAACAATAGGCTTGATATTTCTAATTGCCCTATTTATATTCGCAAATCTCAATGATATATTCCGACTCTTATAAGGAGATGCAGGAGCCGTTGAACCTATTTCCCAAGCAGTACGAAGCAAAGGTAGATGCCGACCGAGTGCGCGATTTGCTCGTAGCTGAGTGTAGTAGCGAACCGGGTAAGGAGATTATCCTACAGATAAGGCCCACGGCAGACCCGGCAGAGCTGAAGCGCAGAATGGCTCCGGTAGAGGAGTTGATGCAGATTCTGCGCTCAGGTGTTTCTTTCCCCTCCTTAGTGATAGCCGACTTAAGAGAAGCCGTGGCAAGCTTAGAGCCGGCGGGAAGTTACTTGACAGAAGAGGAACTGGCGGCTTTGGTTGCCTTATTGAAAAGTGTAGAGGCCTTATACCGTTTTCTCAGTGCTACCGAAGATAAAGGGGAGCAAATTCGTTATCCTGCATTGAACGCTTTGATAGGCGGGGAGCTGCTCTTACCGCAGATTGTGCGTCTGATAGAGGGGCTCTTAGACCGCTTTGGACGCATTAAGGATAGTGCTTCGCCAAAACTTAAGGAGCTTCGCACGGAAAGGGCCTCTGTAGAGCGGCAGATGAGCAAGCTCACCCACCGGCAGCTTGAATTAGCTATACGAGAGGGCTGGGCGGAGCCTGATGCACAGCCTACTCTTAGAGATGGACACTTATTGCTGCCTATTACCCCATCTTACAGAAGGCAGGTGCCCGGAATCGTATATGATGAGTCGGCAACCGGTAAGACGCTCTTTGTAGAGCCGCTGGAGGTAGTGGAGAGCAATAATCGCTTGCGTGAGATTGACATAGCGGAACGAAAGGAAATTATCCGTATCCTAATTGAAACAGCTGACCAAATAAGACCCTTCATAACTACAATCGCACAGATTTATGTGGCCATAGGACAAGTTGATGCGTTCGTTGCCATTGCACGCTATGCCTATAAGATAGATGGTGTGATACCTATTATTCATCCACGGCCCTATATGCATTGGTTCAGAGCGCGCCATCCTATACTTGAGCAGGCACTGCGTGCGCAAGGTCGCGAACTGATCCCCTTGGATATATCTTTGGAAGCCCCAAAGGGGAGGCTACTGCTTATCTCCGGTCCTAATGCAGGCGGTAAGTCTGTTTGCCTGAAGACATGCGGCTTACTACAATACATGCTGCAGTGTGGCTGGCCCATACCGGTGTCTCCGGATTCAGAAGCCGGTATTTTTACCCGCTTAGCCATCAATATAGGCGATGATCAATCCATTGACAATGACCTGAGTACCTACAGCTCTCACTTAGCTGCGATGCGGCAGTTTTGTCATTTCGCAGGCCCTACTACACTGCTCTTGGTGGATGAGTTTGGAGCGGGTACAGAGCCGGAGCTGGGGGGAGCTATTGCAGAGTCGCTTCTGAAGCTCTTTAACGATAGAGAGAGCTTTGGAATCATCACTACCCATTACGCTAACTTAAAGCAGTTTGCCGCTGAGCATGAGGGCGTAATTAATGGCGCTATGTGCTATGACAGAGGAGCAATGAAGCCGCTTTTTAAGTTGGAGATAGGACGGCCGGGTAGCTCTTTTGCTTTAGAGATAGCACAGCGAAGCGGATTGCCTGAGGAGGTACTTGCTTATGCCAAAGAGTTGGCCGGGGAAGAGCGGTTGCATAGTGAAAGATATTTGCAGGATATCTCCCGAGACCGTAATTATTGGCATCGTAAGCGTGAGGAGATACGCAAGCAGGGCAAGAAGCAAGAGGCGGTAGCGGATAAGTATGAAGCCGCTTTGGAAAAACTTCGTGCTGAGCGCACCGCTATTATAGAAGCAGCGCATAAAGAGGCTACCCAACTCTTGAATGAAGCTAATGCCCGGATAGAAGGGACGATCCGACAGATTAAAGAGAGTCAGGCAGAAAAAGAGACTATTCGTCAAGCCCGCGAGTCGCTTGATGTCTATAAAGCACAGCATGCTGCTAAGCCGGTTGAAGAAAAGCTACATACTGCGCCTTTACCGAAGCGTAAGCATAAGAAAAGCGAGCGTAAAAGTGTGGATAAGCCCTTCGTGCCTACCCTTGAGAGCCATGTGCGTATCAAAGGAACGGACATAGAGGGTGTGGTTATAGAGATTAAGGGCGATAAGGCTACGATCTCATTGGGTGGCAATATCCGAAGTACAAAGCCGCTTAAAGATCTGGAGGCAGCTAAACGAACGTCCGCATCACCCTCTGCCAAGCAAGCTACGTCTAATATAACGGACCATTTGCACGAGAAGCGAATGCACTTCAAAACTGAGTTGGACTTGCGTGGTATGCGTGCGGCAGAGGCTTTGGTCGCCGTAGATTACTTTTTGGATGATGCCGTACAAATGGGTGTTCCTCAGGTGCGTTTGCTGCACGGAACCGGTACAGGGGCTTTGCGCAGTTCCATTCGTGAGTGGCTCGCTTCTAAACCCTTTGTGAAGAGTTTTAGAGATGAGGATGTGCGTTTTGGCGGAACCGGTATCACCATTGTGGATCTTTAGGGCGGTATATAGGAGTTATTTCCCCTCGCAATAGAGCGTAACGCAGTATGCCCAGCCGCTCTTGTTATTTATTCACATAGAAGTATTTGAGCCGTTCGCGCAGGCAAATAGAAAGAGGCGATATGTTGCTCTTGTCGTGTAGTCATAGAGCAGCAGGGATGCGTAAAGTGCTCGGCTGAAGCTATCCGACCATAGCCGCCAAACGCCTCTTTGTCGCTATCCAACAGCAAAGTGTATTTCCCGGGAGGTAGTGCAAGCTCAAAATGATCAAACGAACGGTTCGGAGAGAAGTTGAATAGCAAGAGGAGCCTTCCCCGTGAAAAAGCCAATATTTGTGTGTCTTGCGATGCGTAGTGACAGTAGGGAATACTCTTTAGCTCTACGGCATACGCTTTAAGTATTGTGATTAAGGCTTTGTCAAAGAGAGCTAATTGCTCATATCGTAGGAAAGGATTGTCGCGGAGCGACCATTGTCGGCGAGCGTATTGGTATGAGTTGCCATTTCCCTCTCGGGGAAAATCAATCCATTCGGGATGCCCGTACTCATTGCCCATAAAGGTCAGTATTCCCCCATTGGTAGAAGAAAAGGTAACTGTCTTAATCATATTGACTAAGGCCATAGCCCGCTCGACCGCCGGAGAAGGAGCGCCTTTGTTCATGTCTGAGTACATAGCAGCATCCGCCATGCGAAAGATAAGCGTCTTGTCGCCTACAAGGGCTTGATCATGGCTCTCTACATAGCTAATAACCTTCTCATTGTGACGGCGGTTTGTCATTTCGTAGAAGATATTTCCAGGGTCCCAAGTTTCGTCAGGAAGTTCTTTGACTGTCTTGATCCAATAATCAGGTTGATTCATAGCCAGCCTGTAGTCAAATCCATAGCCTCCCTGCTCAATCGGTAGTGCTATGCCGGGCATGCCGCTCACCTCTTCTGCTATACAAATTGCCTCCGGGCGAGTGCGATGTATGAGTTCATTGGCCAGCATTAGATAGCAACCGGCCTCTTCATGGTAGTTCGGGTTATAATAATCCGCATAGGAGGTAAAGCATCTGCCCAAGCCATGATCGTGATACAGCATAGAGGTTACGCCGTCAAAGCGAAATCCATCGAAGCCATACTCCTCAAGCCAGTAGCGGCAATTACTTAGAAGAAACTCTTTTACAAAACGTTTCCCATAATTGAAGCAAAGCGAGTCCCAAAGAGTATGCTCCCCTCTGCTATCGTCATAGAAGAAGAGGGAGCGCGTACCATCGAATGCCCCTAAGCCTTCTACCGCATTCTTGACTGCATGGGAGTGTACCAAGTCCATAATCACCCGCAATCCCATAGCATGCGCCTCATCAATCAATTGCTTCAACTCATCCGGTGTACCAAAGCGACCGGAGGGAGCAAAGAAGCCGGATACGTGGTACCCGAAGCTTCCATAATAGGGATGCTCCTGAATAGCCATCAGTTGTATGCAATTGTAGCCTGCCGATACAATGCGAGGCAGGATGTGCGCTCTGAAATAGTTGTATGAAGCTACATGAAGCTCCTCACTACTCATACCGATATGACACTCGTAAATAGTAGGAAACGTGCATTTCCCACTTGGTACGCTATGTCGGAATGTATAGGGCTTTTCAGGCTCCCAGATACGCTCTGTAAAGATGCCGGTGGAGGAGTCTTGCGTTACATAGCGAGCAAAGGGAGAGATTCTCTCTCCACACCCACCATCCCATTCAACCCAAAGCTTATAGGGAGCTAAGTGAGGTAATAACTTTTCGGTGATGCTGAGTTCCCAAATCCCCGCTTCACTTCCTTTGCTAAAAGCAAAATTCCTATTCGGCTGCCAAGCAGATGCGTCACACAGGAGATAGACAGCCGTTGCGTTTGGGGCATACTCGCAGAAGTGATGCGTATTCCCCTTTAAATGTCTACCGAAGCGCGCCTCTAAGTGCGTATTATACCCTTCTTTAAGAGCAAGATCAAACAGCGATTTCCGCCGCTCAATATCCTCTTTGTAGGGGAGTAGATAGGGGTCTTGTAGAATGTCAAGAGACTTCATTCAAATGGAATTGAAGTGGCCGGTATGCGGAGCGTATCTTCACTATTCCTAAGCTCCATAATGAGTGTTGAGGGAAGGTGCTCCAGTAACTGTGGGCATTCGCTGGTGAGTCGCTGCCACGTAGCATAAGAAATAAAGAGAAAATCACTTTTGTCAGGGAATTCATCTCCTATCTCCACAGGAATACCCAGTCCTCTACTTTCTGCATATACAGCGGGTAAGGGCGCTTGCTCACTATCTAATAGAGCGCTGAAACGAAATAGCGTGACCGAGCCTCCGTTGGTCTCTGCCATACGTTGGGCAAAGGGTAGGAGCGAGAATGTTTCCTCTTCACCTACGCCTACTAAAATCTTGCCGGGCTTTGTAAAGTCACGATTGACAAATACCCCTACACTACAATCCGCTTCTCTAAAGAAACGGCGGGTCTTATCATTGAATAGCTCTCCAGCCCTTAAGATTGAAGTGGGATGGCTGATTGAAAAGCGCTTCCACTTACGTTCCAGTTGCTTATGTTGTTTTATGATTTTGCGATCCTCATCCGACCCCGACAGCTCTAATCCGGCACCTACCAGTAAGAACTGATTGCCCTCTCGGTTTGCTTCATCCATAATGGTGTGCAGCACATCGTCTGTAACGTGGTAGATGGCTTCCATATCGATGCCCAAGCGCTCTCCTTCGTGCAGGAGTGGAGAGAAGTTTTCTTCGTAATACTCCTCTTCGTCGGTCAAGCTAAGCTCACTATTGATAGTGGTGTGGAGCAGAGCAACTCCCTCATCCAATAGAGGAGGCTCCATTATTTGTTTACTGAGTTGCAGTAGGAGGCTACCTGTATCGGGGCGTCCGAAAGAGATTAGGATGGGTTTGGTATGGGATATTGCTGAGGCTTTTGGCTTATTCTTCGTACGACGCTTGAATAGGGCATTCATGAGCTGTAGAAGTGGCTGGGTCATCAAGGTGGTGATCAGCGTCATCATTACCAAAAGCACAAATATAACCGGTGGTAATACGCCCAAATCCAACCCAATCTTTAGCACAACTAACTCCATCAGTCCGCGCGTATTCATAAAAGCGCCCAGGTAGAGGCTTTCCTTCTTTGATATATTGCATAGTCGTGCCGCAATATAGGTACCGCCTACTTTTCCCACAATAGCTACTACTACCAGAAGGGTAAGCAAAGCCCATAGAGCACCGCTATTGATCAATCCCAGCTCCGTTCTCAGTCCTGAAGAAACGAAGAATAGTGGCAAAAAAATACTGAGTGAGACATCTTCAACCTTCTCTGTGATCACGTGACGGAACTTGTTGTCATCCGGCATAATCAGACCTACCATAAATGCACCGAAGAGTGCGTGCATGCTCAGTAAATTAGTTAGATATGCACTTACGAGCACTAAGATAAAGATAACTGCTACAAGCGTCTTGTTGACCAACTCATTCTTGTTGTACACACTTCCCACCAAAGCAAATAGCGGTCGGATCACGCCAAAAAAGAGCGCTATGTAGAGGATGAGGAATAAGAAGTTGAATAGGGCACTCGTAATGCTACCACTTTGTATTATAGCCATTACAGCCGCCAGTAAAAGCCAAGCTGCTATATCTGCAACTGCGGCTGTATTAAGAGCCAGTGACCCTAAGTGTGTGCGACTCATTCCACGCTCCTGAATAATGCGTGCCAGCACCGGAAAGGCGGTAATGCTCATAGCAATCCCCATAAATAGGGCAAGCGGTAAATAGGGCACGTGGAAAGAAGTGGAATCGTACAGGAAGATAGTAAGCAGCATCCCTAAGATAAAAGGTATAAAGATGCCTGACTGACTGATTATGAAGGCTTTGCGAAATTGTGACTTTATCTCAGCCGGCCGCAGCTCCATTCCTATGGTAAACATGAAGAGAATCAGTCCAAATTCGCTCAGAATCTCTATGAATGCGATACTCTCCTCCGGAAAGAGAAACGCAAAAGCCTCCGGCCACAAAGCACCCAATATGCTGGGGCCCAATAGAATACCGGCTACAATTTCGCCTATGACCTGTGGTTGTCCGATGTGTCTGAATAATGCCCCCACAAGGCGAGCGACCGTAAGTATAACGATTATCTGTAGGAGAAGCAACCCAATGGTGGAGGTGCCGTGGTGAGCTACACTGTCGGTGAAGTTTTGCCAAGCGGAAGAGGGTACTATTGGGGCTGCCGATTGCGTATTTATGTGGTAATAGGTGGCCCCAATTCTTGCGGAGAGCCATACGACCCCAACGAATAGTAGTGTAAGTACAATAGAGAACACCATAGGTGCCCTTTGCTTGGGTTTTGTGGATGCTCTACGCTTCATATACCTATTAGAATATGGGCTTGGAGGTAACTTTCCCTCCCTTTGTTGCTTTGCAAAGATAGGTATTTCGGCTTATTTGTCTGATAGAATGGTGCTCACTTAGCAGAGGGATGGTGTCGCTTTTTAGAGTACTCGGTCGGCTTAAGAATAGCGCTACTTATAGTCTTGTCTATAGAACCTTTTACAGAGAATGCGAGAAAAAGCGTATCTTTGGCGATTAGTCAGGAAGATGAATTAGAAAAAAGGATGAGAGATCCTGCCACATTATCGCAATACATAGATAAGCCCCTCTTTCACATGATTGGCTCAGCTGCCGATGAGTTGGGGGTGGATGCCTATTTAGTGGGTGGTTATGTGCGTGACCTCTTATTGGGGCGTCCCACAAACGACATAGATGTAGTCTCAGTCGGACGCGGCATTGACTTAGCTAAGGCAGTACATGCCAAGTGGGGGAGACCTGCGCATCTGAGTGTCTTTGCCAATTTCGGTACCGCACAGGTAAAAAAAGGCGATATAGAGCTTGAGTTTGTAGGCGCTCGTCGCGAAAGCTATCATCGAGATAGTCGCAAGCCGATAGTGGAGGATGGCACCCTGGAGGAGGATCAGTCACGTCGCGACTTTACGATCAACGCGATGGCACTTTGCCTTAATGCAGGACGCTTTGGGCAGCTTCTGGATCCTTTCTACGGGTTGGCGGATTTGCAAGATTGTGTATTGCGCACCCCATTGGATCCGGATGTTACTTTTAGTGATGATCCTTTGCGTATGATGCGCGGTATTCGTTTCGCCTCTCAGTTGGGTTTCTATTTGGAGGAGTACACCTTTGATGGCATTGTGCATAATGCCAAGCGAATAGAGATTGTCTCCATGGAGCGAATTGCCACCGAGCTAAACAAAATCATGCTTTCTCCGCGACCCTCTGTAGGCTTAGAATTACTTGAGAAAACAGGGCTTATGAGCATTCTCTTGCCGGAGCTTTACGCCCTCAAGGGAACCGAAATAGTGGAGGGAAAAGGACATAAGGATAACCTCACCCATACCTATAGAGTAGTGGATAATGTGGCCAAGCAGACTGATAATCTCTACCTGCGTTGGGCTGCGCTGATGCACGATATAGCTAAGCCTGTAACTAAGCGATACGATCGAAAGACCGGGTGGACATTCCACAATCACGACTATATAGGGGCTAAAATGGTCAAAAAGATCTTTCATCGACTTAGGCTCCCTCTTGATCAACCCCGTAAATATGTAGAGAAAATGGTTAGCCTGCACATGCGTCCTGCTCGTTTGGCAGATGAAGGGGTGACAGACTCTGCCGTAAGGCGTTTGCTCTTTGATGCCGGTGATGATATAGATGATTTGATGCTCCTTGTGGAAGCAGACATTACGAGTAAGAACCCTGTCAAGGTGCGACGTTATTTGGACAACTACTCTGTGGTTCGTCGTAAGCTGATCGATATAGAGGAAAAGGATCGAATCCGTAATTTCTCCCCTCCGGTCTCCGGAACAGATATTATAGAGTACTTCAATCTCAAGCCTTCTCCGATCATTGGGGAGCTCAAAGAGGCAGTAAAAACAGCCATTTTGGATGGAGTAATCCCCAATGAGCATGATGCGGCTTGGAAGTTTGTACTACAAGAGGCGGAAAAGAAAGGTCTCAAACGCAATCCATCATGACACATAGTCATACACATGAGATGGGCGCTTCTGCGCTCGCACTTGCCTTTTGGCTCTCCCTTAGCTTTGCCCTTGTAGAGCTGATCGGTGGAGTTGTCACTTCCAGCCTGGCTTTGGTTACGGACAGTTGGCACGCTGTGGGCGATACGCTTTATGTAGGGCTTGCTTGGATTCTAGACAGAGTGAGCCGCCGCAAGGAAAATGCCCATTTTACTTTTGGCTACAAGCGGTTTTCGCTTTTAGGGGCACTTCTGATTTCTCTCTTACTGATAGTGGGGTCGGTGCGTATGTCCGTCCATGCTATTGAGCATCTTGCTGAAGCTACACACGCTACAGAAGCAAATCCTCTGGGGATGCTCATTGTGGCGGTAGTGGGTATTCTGCTAAAGGGATTCGCCGTGAAGCGGCTTAGTAAAGGGCATTCCTTGAATGAGCATGCCGTAATGCTGCATATCATGGTAGATCTTTTCGGGCTATTGGCAGTCGTGCTTTCGGGTATTGTCATGCTCTTTACGGAAATAAATGAATTGGACGTAATTCTCTCCCTACTGATTGCCCTTTGGATTCTTTGGAATGCACTCAAAACGCTTTGGAATACGCTCTATATATTCATAGAGGCCGTACCCAAAGAAATTAAGCATGAGGAGGTCAGTGCGCTCATTACCTCTTTGGACGGAGTAGAGCAGATAGAGTCTCTCTACCTTTGGACGTTAGATGGGGAACAGCATTTGATGGCACTCTCTGTAAAAGTCTCGCCTCAGTTGCTAAGCGATGCAGGCAGGTATGAAGCGCTTAAAGCACAAATCAGGGCAGCGGTAGCGGATAAAAGCATCAAAGTGATTGCCATTGAAGCAAACGCATAGGAGAAATTTATTCCTCCTCTATGGGGCTCGTATCCCATCTTTTTCTCGTCTACAAATCTATTTTAGGTATTGCCACATCGGATAGAAATATAGACCTTTCAATAAGGTCTATAATATATCTGTGTGTTTATTAAAGTGAGATCGGCAAGGTTATTAGCGGTAATGAGATATTAACAAAAAAGCTATACCTTTGTTGGAGTGAAATAGGATCGGACTGTACCGTCCGTTGAAGATATTGGACCATGACACGAATAAAACTCTTTTCCCTCATATTGGTAGCATCCCTTCTTACCGCCTGTGATAAGTCGAATGATGAGATACAAACGGAGCAGATCAAGATTGTACAGGCACCTTTCCTTCAAGATGGTAAAGTACCCGGGCAGCCGGTAATTTACTTTGATGCAACGGGGAATACTGTAGAGATAGATTTTAATTCTACAAGCCCTTGGAAAGCGGAAGCCAAAGACTCCTCATGGTGTGTCCTATCTACGACCGGAGGAAAGCCCGGTAGAATAAGACTTCGTGTGTCTGTCGCTGCCAATCCTTCTGATAAATTGCGACAGACTACACTCACATTGAGTAATCGAGTAGATAAGATGGATATTGCTATACAGCAAGCTGCTGTGATCAACGGAGTGCTTACCGAGTGAATTATATCGTGATTATCTACCCATCTTTAACTTTTAAGAAACACATTGCTTACTATGCTAAATAAAAAGATCACTTATATGGTTTTCTTATTGTCGCTTTGCGCTGCTCTATGGGCTTCGTGCGATAATTCAAAGAACCCTACGACCGGCAGCGATATAGCGCAATCACTCTCTTTTAGTGCCAACTCACTACGTATGACGGATAGTAAGTGGCAGAGTGGAGATGCTATCGGTGTATTCATGCTTCCTAATGGTGCCTCTCTTGCTGAGGGTACCCAAAGGGAGAGTAATGCATGTTTTCAGACGACAGAAGACAATACTCCCTCGGCGCTATTTACAGCACACAGCACAGCCGATCAGATTACGCTACCGGAAAGTGAGGCGGTTGACTTTGTGGCATACTATCCATTTGAGGCAGCTTTCGCAAGCCAAGTAAAAAAAGAGATTGAATACATTGCCGGCAGTCCGTTACCTGATTTTCTCTATTCGGCATCGGCAAAAAATATCACTCGGTCAGCTAACGCAGGAAAGGTTATCCCTCTTCAATTTCGTCATGTGATGAGCGAAGTGGTGGTGAATCTTTTCTATAAAGACAATACCCCCGTTCAGGCTGCGTCTGTACAGCTTACTGACCTGCAGCTTAATGGAAGTTTCTCTTTGGTGGATGGGGTTGTGGGCAGTCCTTCTGCTTCGGTTAAGCGTGGCGATATTGCTCTACAGAAAAAGGAAGGAACGACGAATAGTTATACCGCTATTCTTATTCCCACTGCAAAGGGTGAACAGACGCTCTTTAGCGTACAGATCAACGGGAAACGCTTTACCTATACTCCTCCCATTGAGAGCTACGAGGGCGGTAAACGCTATACCTTCAATTTAAAGCTCAATCAAGATCAGCAGTTGGGGCTGGTGCGTGGCGTAGAGGGTATCATACAGGATCGCGACACGGGAGAGTCTGTCTCCAATAATTTGTTCCCAGATCAGGAGAATGAGCATGATGATCGCCCTAATGCAGCCAATAATTGGAAAGGCGAGAGTGGAACCACTACTTCATCGGCCCATATCAAGCGCCTTGAAATGCCGCGTCCTACAGGTGGAGCTAACAATTGGTATGTCACGCACTCAGTAAATGGTACAGTTAATTACTCTTTGGAGTACGATGTAAATCACAAGGGGCCGCGCTTTGTAGCTTTCACGTTTGATGAGGTGAATAAGCAGAATAATACGCCGCGCACCAAGGCGTGGAGTTGGGATCCTTTTATTCCGCAGAAGTATGCAGCAGGCTCAAGCAGCAATAATTTTGGATATAAAGGCTCCGGCTATAGCCGCGGACATATGGTCGCTTCTGCCGATCGACTGAGCAGTGCAGCAGCCAATAAGCAGACCTTCTACTACACTAATATGAGCCCTCAGTTACAACCCTTCAACGGAGGAGTATGGGAGCAGCTGGAAAGCCTTGTACAAGATTGGGGGCATACCGCTACCGCCACCAAAATATATTACGTAGCTAAAGGCGCGGTGTTAGATGGCCCCACAGTGAAGGGCAAAACTACCTCCGGAATCACCATACCGAAATATTATTGGATGGCTATCCTAATAAGTGATGGTGCCAATTACTACTCCATAGCTTTCTTGATGGATCACGACAAGCCTGAAAGAGTGTCCAAGGGAGGTAGGTGGAGTTCCTATGCAATGTCGGTGAATGAGCTGGAAGAGTTCACTGGTGTAGACCTCTTTTTCAATCTACCGGACAGCATAGAGGAATCTATAGAAGGGCAGAACCCGGTCAACTACACCTCTGTATGGGGTAATATATTCTAATCCCTAGTCGCCTTTGGGAGGCTCATTCCCATGTGAAGCAGTAGGGTAGGTGTAGCGGCCTGCTACAGAATAAGCGAGATGTTCCTTTTCGGGCATCTCGCTTGTTTTTTCTTCCCTTTAGGTAGTGCCGATAGCGTTATCAGTTGAAAAACTTCAGGTGGATTGCTCGCGGAAGAAAAGGCAGCCTAAGCACCGCCAAATAGATCAGAACCTTTCATTCAAAAGATCTGTATCTTTTGAATGAAAGGTATCGATGTTTTGTACAATAGGTTTAGATGTTTTGAGGGAGGCTTTACCGTAGGTTACTCAACCTCAAGGGATGCCGCTTTGAGCAACTCGGGAAGCTCCTCTATTTCGAAGGCTTCGTCCAAGGTTAGGTCTCCTACGCGTGTACGCTTAAGCTCGGTTAGGTAGCCTCCACTATTCAATGCCTTGCCCAAATCTCGTGCTAAAGAGCGTATATAAGTACCGCGACTGCATACGATGCGAAGCTGCGCATAGGGAGGCTCATAGCTCAGAAGCTCCAGCTCCTTGAGTGTAATGCGCTTTGGCGGTAGCTCGTGCTCCACGCCCTTCCGCGCCAATTCATAAGCACGTTTCCCTTTTACGGAGATCGCAGAGAAGAGAGGAGGCACTTGCATTTGCTCCCCCTGCATTTGTTGCAATTGCTCCTGAATCAATACTTGCGTGATATGATCATACGGATAGGAGGCATCCTCCTCATGCTCTGTATCAAAAGAGGGAGTAGTAGCACCTAATTTAAGCTCGGCAACATACTCTTTGCTGCCTTCCATCAGACGTTCAATGCACTTTGTAGCCCGTCCGGTAGCTAATAGGAGTACTCCGGTAGCCTTGGGGTCTAAGGTGCCGGCATGGCCCACCTTTATTTTCTTGAGTCCTAACTGCTTGCGAACGGCAATACGAAAGAAACTCACTACATTAAAGCTCGTCCAATCCAGTGGCTTATTGACCGCTATTACCTGTCCTTCAAGTAGGCGAAAGGGCTTGCCGGCTACGAAGTCGGCATGGGTATAGAGGGGAAGGGGAGAAGGTAACTGCTGTTCCTCTTTCATCTATTCGGTAATTACATGGTTAGCGGCACATTTAGTGCCATGAGCAAAAGGATTAGTGAGCCAACTACGATTCGATAATAGCCGAATAGTTTGAAGCCGTACTTTGTGAGATAGCTGATAAAAAAGCGGATTGCCAGCATAGCTACTACAAAAGCGACTAAGTTACCCAGTAGAAGCGTGGTGGCGTTATTCCTAAAAATCTCCACCCCACCTGATTTAAATAGTTTGTAGGCTTTGAGTAATGTCGCCCCCAGCATAGTGGGTACCGCTAAGAAAAAGGAGTATTCGGCAGCTGCTTTACGCGATAGACCCTGCTGCATGCCCCCCACGATAGTAGCCATGGAGCGGCTCACACCCGGTATCATGGCGATTACTTGATAGCAACCAATGAAGAAGGCTTTTAGAAGTGTGGGATGCTCTTCCCCTTCCGATGAAAAGATACGGTCAATGAAAAGCATAAATACACCGCCCAAGAGCAATATCACAGCTACTACACTTACTTTGGAGAGAAGAAGGTCGATGTATTGCTCAAAGAGTAGCCCAATGACTGCTGCCGGCAAAATACCTACCACAAGCGTCAGATAGAAGAATCCCCAGCGCTGCCACTTATTTTCAAGCTTCTTACCTCTGAAAACAGCATTAGGTGCAGCTTTTGGAGAGAAGAAACGTTTCCAATACAGCACAATTACGGACAAAATAGCCCCAAACTGTATCATCACGGTAAAGGCACGCAGATACTCATCAGACTGCATTTGCATGATACCCTGTGCCAATATCATGTGCCCTGTAGACGAGACCGGCAGAAACTCAGTAAGCCCCTCTACTATTGCGAGTACAATAGCTTGAATAATGGTCATACGTTAGGTTGAGCGGAGTATTTACTTCTCTTTGTTCCTTTTGCTCTTGTGTGGAATCATAATGGCGAAGATCACCAAAATAAACCCGATAAAAGAGATTGCAGGAGCAACCCTTATTCTAAGTGGACTGAAGATCTCAGGGTTAAAGGAGATTACATCCGGAGACTTACCCCCTGCCATTAAAATAAAACCCGTTATAATGAGTACAAGGGCTATGATAAGTAAGATTAGATTAGTACGCCCAAAGAGGTGAACTTGCGGCTCATTCCGTTTCTGTTGCTCCATAGAAAAGCTGTTTTGTTTGGTAGTTATCCACAAAAATACTTTAAGAGAGTGCTATCTTACCACTATCCATTTTGATATATCGATTGGTGGCAAATACGGCACCAAGCCAAGAAAGTACTAAGCCCAGGAGAATGAGTGCACCGCCCACATATAGCATTGCCTCATTGGAGATATAGGCAAAGAAATCCTCTCCAATGTATCTACTCGCACCCCAAGCAGAGAGCGCCAGTAACAGCAGCGCCAGCAAGGAAGCCCAAAAGCCATTCCACATACTGCGACAGACAAAGGGGCGCCTTATCAGCCGGAAGGGTGCTCCCAGTAGGGTCATGGAGCGAATGAGAGAGCGTCTGGCGTAGATCATCATATGCGTCGTATTGTTGATTTGGATACCGGCAATTAGTAGAAAGACAATAAGTATGGCAAATAAGCCCCATGAAATATGCTCCATCTGCTTATTCATAGATTGCAGCATATCCTTTTGGTAAGTGAATTGCTTAACCCCACTGAGCGATTGTATCAGACTATCTACCATGGGTAAGCTGTCGGGTGATAAGTAGGTAGCCTTAAGATGTATATCAATCTCGGGGAATAGGGGATTGTAACCCAATACAACGGTAGGATCTTCGCCCAACTCTTTCTGTAGCTCTTTGGCGGCTTCTTCCACAGAGATATAGCGAGCCTGTGCTACTGCGGGATGCTTGAGCAGGGTCTCCACCATCTTAAGACCGGCTTCTTTATCCACTTTTTTGTCTAATTCGATCGTAAATGAGAAATCCTGTTTTACTTTGCGTTCAACGCCTTGTTGAATGGACCTGATCAGTCCCATCCATCCCAATACAAAAAGCGGTAGAGCAATGCTTACAATTGCGACTATGCGGTTACGCACAAGAGAGTGATGCCGAGGCTTAGGTTGTTTCTTTGCCATTATGATTGCTTAATATCAATTGTTTTCTAAAGACAAAGGTAACGTATTCGCTACACAAATAGTAATAGGCGTGCCATGCTTTCTCTTACAGCTTATATTATTTGGAGGGTGGAGCGTGTGTGGTGAGTTAGAAATATGTTTCTCTTTACAGACTGAAGTTTCAGTATGTCGTTATTAGTTGTCTATAGGAACAAAGTGTACACATTAGTAAAATAATTGTTTTATGGGTAGTAATTATTTCGATCATTTCATTACCTTTGCTTTGATGCAAAATAAATAAAACGAAAA
Organism: Porphyromonas miyakawae; assembly: GCF_045865415.1. Taxonomy (NCBI): domain Bacteria; kingdom Pseudomonadati; phylum Bacteroidota; class Bacteroidia; order Bacteroidales; family Porphyromonadaceae; genus Porphyromonas; species Porphyromonas miyakawae. The sequence continues at coordinate 160,267 of NZ_BAAFSF010000004.1, read as the reverse complement.
ACTGTAATAAGAACATAGAAAGAAATGAGAGGAAGAAAATCGCTTTTTATCACCCTTTTTGTCGTGTTAGGCGCACTTCTTGCCGGAGGTTACTCAGCCCTTGCACAGGAGGCCTTTGGAGGCACGCCACCCAGCTTTGCGGCTTCGACAAGTCTGCTGCGTAGTGGTCAGCTTACACCCAATGTCGTGAGGGTGCGTCCCGACTTTAATCCGGAAGACGCTAAGGCAACTGATATGTGGAGTAGTACGCACGGGGATATCTCCGTTAAGCCGCTTCAAATTGGTAGAGTAATCGATCAGGAAATAGACTTCATCAAAGCCGCACGTAAGAGTGAAGTGGATGGTCGTACCGTGTACACGCTCCGCATTGAGTCTGAGGGAGCCAAGGGTATGGTTCTCTACTACGATGACTTCTTCATTCCGGAAGGCAGTGGAGAGCTTTTTATCTATACGCCTGACAGAGTTGAAGTTTTGGGAGCTTATACCCATGCCACTCATGCAGAGCATGGTGCTTTTGCCAATGAGCCGCTACCCGGAGATGCTGTAATCATGGAGTTCGCTCCCTATTTGGGTGCTGACGACTCTTTGCTTCCCTCCATTAAAATCTCGGGAGTGGGGCATATCTATCGTGCTGCTACTTTAGGTAAGCTTCGTGCTCAGGAAGACCCCGGTGAAGATTCTTCCGATCCTACCTGCCAGATAGATATAAACTGTCCTGAAGGAAACAACTGGCAAACCCAGAAAGCTTCCGTTGCTCAAATGATCATGGTTATAGGTAAATCAATGGGGATCTGCACCGGCTCTTTGTTGAATAATACGAATGTCGACTTTAAGCCCTACATTCTTTCCGCAGCGCACTGTATCGGCTCATCTCGCGTTCCTCAGACCGATTTGGATCAATGGATGTTTACTTTCCATTATGAAAAACCCGGTTGTAGCAAAGCAGGGGTAGGGGTTACCCGTGGTCGTACCGCAGTAGGATGTAAGCTAAGAACATTCATCGACATCCAAGGCAAGAGCGATGGTTTGCTTCTCGAACTGAAAAATGAGGTACCGAAGGCTTTCCGCGTATATTATAGCGGTTGGGATCATTCTGCAAGGATCCCCTCTAAAGTAACCGGTATTCATCACCCTCACGGTGACGCTAAAAAGATCTCTTACTGTGATGGGTACATTAAAGTTGACCAGTGGAGTAGTAGGGATGGAGTTGGAGCACCTAACGCCCACTTTGGTTTCCAATATACAAAAGGGGATACCGAAGGGGGAAGTAGTGGCTCGCCGCTCTTCAACGAAAACGGACTAATCGTAGGCTCTCTTACAGGAGGTGCCCCCGGTTGCGGAACTTATGATGCATATGGTCGTCTGCATTATCATTGGAATAAGTTCAAACAGTCGGGAAGTACGCTCTATTCGATGGATACGTTCCTTGATCCGAAGAATACGGGTGAAGAAACGCTGCAAGGTACTTGGCGTGATAACTTGCGTCCTTTGGAGGCTGTCTCTGATCTGAAGGTAGGCCTCTCAGAAGATGCAAAGACCGTGAATGTAACTTGGAAGCCTGTTTCTACTGCTAACATTCCGTCGCATTGGACCGTGAAGTATCGTATCTATCGAAACGGTATGTATCTCGATGGAAAGGATGTGACCTCAGGTACCTCGTTCAGCGAAAGCGTAGAGGATGCCAGAAGCAATACGCGTGGCGAAGGACACGTAGTCTATGCTGTTCAGGCCCGCTATCTCTATGGTGGCGATAAACTGCCCGGTGATAGCTACAATAATGGCCGTGACTACACTTTCGGTGATGCCGATAAGGTACAGAAGGGCTTGTACTTAGGCGATGTAAAGCGAGTCATGCCTGCCACAGTGAGTGCAAAAGCAAATGGCGGCGTAAATATTAGCTGGAAGAAGCCGGGTAACCTGCAGGAAATCTCACTCTTCGGCTATCCTAATGTAGAGAAACCGATCAAACTGAATTTTAGACAAATCGATTTTGGTGGGTACACCGGTGTTCCTGCCCGTATGCAGCTATTCTCTAAGTTCCGTGCTGATGAGATGGTGAATACCGACAATTCACCCGTGTATATCTCTTCAGTAAGCGTGATTCCTACCGCTAAGACCGGTGCGCTGAAAGCGTTTATTATAAACGGAAGTCCCGCTTCTACGAAAAAGGAATTCCCCATTAATATGCCTGACAATTGGAAGGAGGGTGAGTGGGTTACTGTAGACCTTGCCAAGCCTTACAAGATCGATCCTAATCAGTATCTCTTTGCCGGTGTTTCGTATGACAATAAGTCTGAAAAACTTCCCGTAAAGATTTGTTACATGAGCGGTACAGCTGACGAGTTTTCTCCCTACAGAGGTGCTTTCTTAAGCTACATGATCGGAGGAGAATTTGGTTTCTTCCCCTTGTCGGCTGCCGGGGTTTATGCCAATGGCTACTTAGCTGTTCGTCTTACTTTGTCTCCCTCTGCCGTTAAGTATACCAACGATGCAGAGAAGAGCGTCTTTGTTCGTTCCAATACACCGGTTCCTTTCCCCGTGATCAAGGGATATCGGATCAAGAAGAATGGTGCTGTATTGAAGGAGGTAGACAAGAATGTCAACTTTATTACCGACAATGACGGCTCTTCTGACGATGCTTATGAAATAGAGGTATTGTACGAAGATCCCACAAATGCAGATGCACCGGAGCTCTCTCCTGCAGTGGCTCCCTCAGTATATCCCTCACAGCTTGCTGCAGATGGAGTACTTAATATAGCAAATGCAGAGCGTGTTCAGCGGATAGCAGTGTACACCGTAGATGGTAAGCAAGTATTCTCAATGGATCGCCCCGCGTCGCAAATTGTGTTGGGCCATCTTGCTGAGGGTGCGTACATAGTTGTACTTGCCACTGAGAATGGTAATATTACGGAGCGTGTATTCCGTTAAGCAACTCCGGTCACGGTGCTTTACGGCACCGTGCTGATAAAGCGAGGAAAGCCTCGGGGCAGTGCGTCCCGGGGCTTTCCTTTTTTTGTTATTCACAGTGAGTTATATCTAATACGCTTTACCTACCCTATGTAAATTATCGGGAGGAATTTGCAAAGGATAGGGGTTTATAAATTCGATGAAATAATATATCTTTGTATTCCATGGAAGCGTTCACGCTGCATATATTAGGTGTTGGCAGTGCATTGCCCACCTTGCGTCACAACCCATCGGCTCAGGCTCTCAGTATGAGAGGTAAGATCTTCATCATCGATTGTGGAGAGGGGTGTCAGTTGTCGCTGCGGCGGAGTCGTCTTAGCTTGTCTCGTATCAGGGCAATCTTTATATCTCATCTTCACGGCGATCATGTATTCGGCCTACCCGGCCTTCTTTCTACGCTCTCTCTCTTGGGGCGTAATGGCAGCTTGGCTATCCATGGCCCTGTGGGTATAAAACACTTTGTGGAGTGTATGGGGCAAATTTTTTGGCCCGACAATCCCTATCAGATTGAGGTCTATGAGCATGAGTCCACTACGAGTCAGATGATTTATGAGGATGCCTCGCTTCGCGTTACCACGCTTCCACTACGTCACCGCCTACCGACTACGGGCTATCTCTTTGAAGAGAAGCGCCCATTGAGGCATTTGGATAAAGCAGCCGTTGATTTCTACCATGTACCTATAGCCGCTTATCGCTCCATCTTGGAAGGGGAGCCTTATACAACGGAAGAGGGTACCCATATTCCAAATTCACGACTTACGAAACCGGGCGAGCCCGCCAGAAAGTACGCTTACGTAAGCGATACAGCCTATCACGAGGCCCTTGTCCCTTTATTGCAGGGAGTGGATTTGTTGTATCATGAAGCTACCTATATGCAGCAGGATGCATCTCGAGCCGCAGAAACGTGGCACTCGACTGCAGTGGATGCTGCTACGATAGCCCGAAAGGCAGCCGTACATAAGCTCTTACTGGGGCATTATTCGGCTCGCTACGACGATCATACCCCTTTGCTCAAAGAGGCCAGGGAGGTATTTCCTAATACTGAGTTGGCGTCGGAAGGCGACAACTTCGAATTGTAGACCATTAGTTAATAGCCTATGGATTGTAAGAACAAATTAATGCAACTAAAAAGGGTACGCTTTATACTTCCTTTATGCCTGTTGCTCTTAGTACAGGCCTGTGGGGTGAAAGCACATCCGATTAAACCGGAAGTAAAGCACTCAACCCATCATTCAAAGGCCGTTTATAATGAGAAGGGTTTATTTATGCCCCACCCCGACTGTATAGCTTATGCTGAGTTAAATGTAACCCCTTCCGGGGATATGATTGAAGATTTAATCAACCTCGGAAAGCGTTATTTAGGCAAGCCATACCGTTGGCGCGGAGCTTCCTCACGACCCTTCGATTGCTCCGGCTTTGTACGCTTCTTGTTCGGCAGCTTTGATATTGAGCTACCGGCCTCTTCGTCAGCAATGTATAATGCCACTACCCCCATTAAAGATGTGCAGCCGGGTGACTTAGTCTTCTTTTCAGGATCGAGAAGAGGAGGAAGGATCGGGCATGTGGGTATAGCCATTGCGGTTGATAAGCGGGGTATTACTATGTTGCACAGCTCCACAAGTCGCGGAATTGTGATAGAGCGGATCGACGATAGTGCGTATTTTCGTTCTCGCTATGCGGGAGCGAGACGTATCCCTAAGTTGCATCGCTACTTTGATGCCAAGAATGCCCCCTCTACCGATGCGGTCATTCCGCCTCTTTTCATTTGTGATACTCAGGTGCCTACTTGCTTGGCTACACCTCAGATTCCTTGTGTAGAGGGTTAGCCACTCGTTCATGACTTTTTCTTTGGAGAGGGTACGTAGTTCCTTTTACGTTCTCTCTCCTTTTTTATAGGAGCCTTCTGTGCCTCCTTGTATCCTTTCTATTGATCATTTATTTGTATCTTTGAAGCGAGGGGAAGTTCGCTCACAGTATGATGAGAGAATAAGGGTAACCCCTTGAAAAAATACAATAGACCGAACTAAAATGAATATATTGAGTTATCCGTCACCAAAGGAGGTGGCACAGAAGTTAGCAGAGCGTATAGCTGAGGAAGTGGAAAAGAAGCCCGTGTATCACTTAGCTATAACCGGAGGTGAAGATGCCCCAATGGTGTATCAAGCCTTAGCAGCGGCAAATATCAATTGGCAGAAGGTGCGTCTTTATTTTGTCAGTGAGGTGATTAGTGGTACGCAAGCCGGGATTAACTACGATGTAGCGCGGCACCACTTAATAACGAAAGTACCTATCAGAGAAGAGCAGGTGTATAGGATTCCCATTGATGCGGATAGTGCCGCTCAGGCCGCGCAGAGCTATCAGCAGCAAGTGACCGGTGAAGTGCCTCTATTGAATGGATATCCTCTCTTTGATGCAGTACTCCTTGCGCTACATGAAGATGGTCATGTGGCAGAAATACATCCCGGGCAGGAAGAGCTTTATTATAAGGAGGACGTATATTTAGTCAATAAGCGACCGGAGAGTGGAGAAGAGACCGTAACCCTCTCCTTTCAAGCACTGAGCGAGGTTAAAAAAATCTTTCTATATGCATTTGGCGACGATATCCGCTTCGTGATAGGAAATATGGTTAATCTGATGCCTGAGGCAAAGGCCTATCCGGCGAACGTGCTTACAGCACTCAACCCGTGGAGTACGCTCTATGCAGATGCAGCTGCCATGAGGGAGAAAAGCTACGCAATATATTGATAACGACATTTTAATCACTGTAACGAACAGGCGACAATATGGCAAAGAAAATCAATTGGGAATCGATGCTTTCCTTAGCATTGAAGAATAATTTGGCGCGGATCAATCGGAATCGCTTTTTGGCAACTTCCTTAGCTCCCTTTTGCACACCCGAAGATTTGAATAAAATAGCTTTCCTCCGCCCGGAGAGCCTTGTGGAGGTGCAAGTGCTGGATCATTTAGGTAAAGAGATAGTAGAAAAGCACTTAAATCAAGCGGCTTTAATCTCTGGTGGAGCAGGCTTGCTGGGTGCCTCCGCGATGTGGCTAAGTGTGCCCGGCGATACACTCCAGTTTGTGACGCAGCTCGTTATTATGACGCAGAAGCTCGCTTACTTATATGGTTGGGATGATTTCTTCTTCAATGAAGAGCCCACCGATGAGACGATAGCTCGCCTTTCGTTAATCCTTGGGTATGGAGTTGGCGTGCATGAGGCCAAAGGGGTGATCATGTCAGTCGCCAATGATATGATGCCGAATCTGAATGAGGCTATGGCACAGGAGCAGATTGATAAGAATCATCCTATTGTAAAGAAGACAGTGTCGGCACTTTCAGAGCAGTTGCTGCGAACAGCTGTGAGTGGAGGGCTTGCCAAAGTGCTCCCGATCGTGGGAGCTGCCGCATCCGGTATATGGAGCTATAAATCGTTCCGGCCTATTGCAGAGCGCATTCGTTTGTTGCTTAGCGAAATAATGTACACGAGGTTGGGACATCAGCTTTCGCAAAAATAGAGGCATTCGTTCTCTTTAAGGAGAGTAAGGCGAGTACAAATGCTCGTTAATTGTCTATCTTTGCAGCGAACTTTTGATTAACGAAGAGATGAATAGCTGGTACGAGTGTAAGGTAAGATACCAAAAGATAACGGATGAGGGTGCTATTAAAAGTAGCCAAGAGTGCTACCTTATAGATGCCTATACGGTTACAGAGGCAGAAGCAAGGCTAATAGAGGAGATAACCCCCTTTACGTCCAATGGGGAATTTACGGTTTCATCCATTAAGAAAGAGAAGCTGACCGATCTTTTTCTTAGTGAGGACCCTGATGCTACCTATTTGTATAGGTGTAAGGTAAACTTCATCTCTATAGATGAGAAAAAGGGCGTAGAGAAGCGAGTGCCCGCTACTATGATAGTAAAAGCATCCTCTGTGTTGGAAGCTGCCAAACGTATAGAGAAGGAGATGGCTTCAAGTATCAGTGAATGGCAAATAGCCTCTGTGTCGGAAACAAATATAGTAGATATCCTCTGGGCCGATGGTCAGGGGGCAGCAAAGAGTAATGAGTAAAATTGGTGATAACATACAGGCGATCCAAAAGGCTCTTCCGGAGTCTGTTCGCTTAATAGTGGTCACTAAGTTTCATCCCGAAGAGGCTTTGATGGAGGCCTATGAAGCCGGGGCAAGGGATTTCGGGGAGAATCATGTGCAGGAGCTTGTGCCTAAGGCTGAGCACTTGCCTAAAGATATTCGTTGGCATTTTGTGGGTAATCTGCAACGTAATAAGGTGAAGCGGATCATTCCCTTTGTGTCGCTGATCCATAGTGTAGACAGCAAGCGTCTTTTTGATGAGGTACTCAAGCGGGCAGAGGAGGCGCAGCGTGTGGTGGATATCCTTTTGGAGGTACATATAGGTGGAGAAGAAACCAAAGAGGGAATAGCTCCGAGTGAGCTGGATGAGCTTACAAAGGAGTGTGTAGAAGCGATCAAAGAGCGTCCTTTTGTTCGTATTCGTGGACTAATGGGAATGGCTTCCCATACAGATGATAAGGAGCAGATCAGACGCGAGTTTGCACGCCTAAAGCGACTTTTTGAGCAGCAGAAATCGCATTACTTCACCTCAGAAGAGTCCCTCTTCGATACCCTTTCCATGGGGATGAGTAACGATTGGCCTATAGCGGTAGAGGAGGGTAGTACCATGATTCGAGTCGGTACGGCAATTATGGGCGAACGCAACTATTAAGCCCTCTTGATTGTTAACAAGGAAGAATAAGGAAATTAAAAATAAATACACATAAAAGAGCATGAAGGAGCTAACATCAAACTACGCCGGACTTATACTGCGTAACCCTGTTGTAGCCGCCAGTAGCGGCCTCACTTCGTCGGCCGCTAAAGTAAAAGCGTTAGTTGACGCCGGATGTGCAGCTGTAGTGATCAAATCACTTTTTGAGGAGCAAATCGACACTCTTTCTCAGAATGTAGTGAGTGGGGGTGAGTATTATCCGGAAGCCTTTGATTATGTAAATCATTATATCAAAGGGCATGAGGTACAGAAGCATCTTGATCTGATAAAGCAGGTTAAGGATGAAAATGAGGTGCCTATTATAGCAAGTATCAACTGCTATCACAAAGGGGATTGGGCCGAGTTCGCCAAGAATATGGAAGCGGCAGGAGCCGATGCTATAGAAGTAAATATTATGCGCCTTGAGGCCTCCTTGACGGCAGATCCGGCTGTAGTAGTCGAAGAGTACGTAAATATTGTGCGTAGTATAACGACTGCCGTGTCGCTTCCTGTGCAGGTGAAGATCTCAAAAGAGTTCTCTTGTCCTATAGCATTGATTGCCCGCTTAAAGCAAGCCGGAGCAAAGGGAGTTACTCTTTTTAATCGCTCCTATCGGATGGATATAGATGTACAAAGAGAAGAAATTACCTCCGGAAAGGTGTTTACTGAGCCGAGCGATATATCGGATACGCTTCGCTACACCGGTATTGTAGCCGCTGAGCTGAGTGATTTCCCTGTGTCGGCTTCTACCGGTATCCATGGTTCTGTATGTGCTTTGAAAGCACTCCTCGCAGGTGCTCAGACAGTGCAGATGTGTTCTGCCCTTTATCAGAATGGTGTGGAACAAGTAACCAAGACCCTTGAGGGTATTGAAGCGTGGATGGAAAACAAACAGTACCGAGCTATTGATGAGTTCCGCGGTAAGCTGAAAGCGACTGAAACAGACCATGCCCTCTATAGCCGCATGCAATTCATGCGCTATTTTGGAAATAAGGAGTAGTTTGTTCCTAAGCCTTCGAAAGAAGGCTGACAATTGGGACTATAATGGGCAAGACACACATAGCAGGGTTACGAATGACAGCTTTAGTATGGGTGTCTTGCGTTGTCTTATGCCTTGTAGGACTATCATGTAAGGGGCGTTCTGTAAGTGCTCAGCGACCTTTAGCAGTGGATACCCTCTATCGCGCTTATGTCCCCCCTTTACCTCCTCGGACGCTTGCTGATGCAGAGGCTCGAGCTTTATGGTATGTGAAGCACTATTGGGATGATTGCAATTTCTACGATTCTCAGGCGTTACTTGCGCACAAAGAGTTGCTTAGGAAGAATGTGGAGGACTTGGTCTTCGCTGCCATACAGTTGCCGGTCGACAGTGTGGCGGAATCTCTTGTTAAGCCATTAAAGGCTAGTGACGGAGATCTACTAATCTTCTTTGCTGATGCCATGGGCGAATTGCTTTATGCAGAGGGACGAGCCCCTAAGCGTTATGAGCCGTATTATCTTCCTATACTGAAGGAGCTGAGCGTCTCTGCTAAAGTGGATCTGGCGCGTTCTGAACGAGCTAAGTTTCTCTATAAAATGCTTTCACGTAATTCTCTCGGAAGTCATGCAGAAGGCTTTTTGTCGGTTGATACACTGGGGCAGATGCGTAGCTTGAAGAGTTTTGAGGGAAAACCTGCACTAATGATCTTTTTTGCCCCCGGCTGCGAGCATTGTCGTAAGATGACTAAGAAGATAGAGCGGAGTCGTATTATTAGACAGCTTGTAACCTCCGGTGAGCTTGCTCTCTTGTATGTATATCCTTTCCCCTATGAAGATATATTTCTTTCCGGTGTGGAAGAATTGCCCTCTTTTACTACCTATTATGGATACAATAAAGATGGACGAATATTAAGGGAGAATTTGTACAATATTGAAGAAACACCTGTTCTTTATATGTTAAATAAAGAAGGAGTTGTGTTGTTGAAGAATGCCTCTTTCGAGGAATTGGAGCAATTTTTAAAAAATGACTTCAAGGCACATATCTCTTTGTAGTTTAGTTGCTTAGAGGTGTATATGATGTTATGTAGTAGCCCATCTGAAAGTAAAAAAATCAAACAACAGCCACTGAAAGAACGCTTTCAAGTGAACAAAATAGGGTAAAAGTGGTTTCTATATCAGTCCTTTTATCTACCTTTGTGTAGTAGAGCAGTGATAGGATCACTGAAATTGACTAAAAACGAAAAAGAAAAGCCGGCTAGAGAACCGGCCGAGATAATTGAAAAAGAAGAAATAAAAAAATAGAAGTAACGCTAACAGTATGATTATTAAACGTATGAAGGTAAAGTACTTATTGCTCTCTCTTATGGGAGCTTTGGCACTCACAGCAAGTGCCCAGCAGCCTGAGGCAACGGAATCCCAACTGCCTGCCAACCGGACTGCTTTTGAACATAGCAAGGGTCATTGGTTTATCAGTGTACAAGGCGGTGTAGCCTCTCAGTTCGGTGGATATAACCCCGGTGAGAAGAATGGTATCAATTTCAGTACCTATATGGAAGACTGCCTTAAGGAAGGTGGTAACATTGTACCGGCTCTTTCTTTGGGTAAGTGGCATAATCCTTACTTTGCAACTCGCTTGCAGTTACAAGGTGCTTACATGCCTACTCCCTATCTGGAACAAATGGGTGGTAAATACCAGTACTTCAAAACAGCATTTGTAGGTGCTCATTTCGATTTTATGTTTGATGTAGTAAACTATTTCGCTGCATACAAGCCTAATCGTGTATTCCACTTCATTCCTTTCATGGGTCTTGGTTATCAGTTCAAGTTCTATGAAGATTTCAAGGAACCCTATCGTCATTCGGCAACTGCAAACGCAGGTCTTATCTTCTCATTCCGTTTGGCTAAGCGCGTAGATCTCTTCTTGGAAGCTCAGGCTATTTATAGTAACCTCAACTTCACAAAGCGCGATGCTATATTTGATGGAGAAAATTTGACACCGTATTTGAAGGGTACTGATGCATACAATGGTTTTGCAGCGGTAGCATCTCTCGGTCTTAACTTCAACCTCGGTCAAACAGAGTGGAACGAAGTAACCCCGATGGATTACGAGCTTATCAACGACCTCAATCGTCAGATCAACTCTTTGAAGGCTGAAAACGCTGAATTGAGCAAGCGTCCTGTAAGCTGTCCTGAATGTCCTGAAGTAGCTCCTGCAAAGGAAGTTGTTGCTTCTACAGTGATCTCTGATAAGGCTATTATCTTCGCTTTCGATAGCGATGTAATCGCTCCTAATCAGGAAATCCAAATGAGTGAAATCGCTCGTTTGATCAAAGAAAACAATACTTCCGTGCTTGTAATTGGTTATGCTGATACAACAGGCTCTTCTGAGTACAATATGGGTCTTTCTGAGCGTCGTGCTAAGGCAGTTGCTGATGCTCTTGTAAATACTTATGGAGTTGACTCTAGCTTGGTAACCACTGAATGGCAAGGTGCAACCGATCAGTTCTCACCGAAGGGCTTGAATCGCGTTGTTATCGTACGCTCTAAGTAAGTAAGGAGGAATCATTTAATTCGTAAAAAAGACAATTAGATATGAAAGCAAAAGTTTTAATGCTCACCCTGATGGGTGCATGCGCACTGACTTTCGGCGCAAAAGCGCAAGAAGAAGCTCCTGCTTCACAGCAGCTTCCCGCTCACAAGACTGTATTCAATAAGGATAAGGCCGGTGACCATTGGTTCATGGATATCCAAGGTGGTGCTGTTATGATGCCACTCAGCGAAGCTAATAACGATGCTAAGTTTGGTGATCGCATCGGTTGGGGTATGCCTAACCTCGCATTTGGTAAGTGGATCTCTCCTTACTATGCAAATCGTGTTCACTTCTATGGATGGGGTGTTCCCGGATTTGAAAGTGTACCTAATACGATCGCTAAGGATGCCGCTCTTAAGCAGTACACCAACTATTTCGTAGCTGCACAGTACGAATTTATGTTCGATGTAGTAAACTACTTCGCTGTGTACAATCCTAAGAGAGTATTCCACTTCATTCCTTTCGTAGGTGTAGGTGTAGGATGCAAGCTCCAAACTAGCGAAGGCAAGATCTTCGATAATACGGATGCTTTGGATGAGTTTACTAAGAATGACTTCTCAGGAGCTATCAATGCAGGTTTGATCTTCAAGTTCCGTTTGGGCCGTCGTGTAGACCTCAATTTGGAAGCACAGGTAATGGCTATGAAGAATAACTTCGCTGGCAGCACCTCTTCTACTCAGATGGATGTTTTGGGAAAGAGTGTTCCTGTAAGTGCTAAGGCTAGCGCAGATCTTCTCGCTATGTTAACAGCAGGTTTCTCATTCAACTTAGGTACTCCTGAATTTACTGAAGTGGTTCCTATGGACTGGGCTATGGTTAATGATCTTAACTCACAGATCAGCGACTTGCGCGCTCAGAATGCAGAACTCAGCAAGCGTCCTGTAAGCTGTCCTGAATGTCCTGAGGCTCCTGAAGCACAGGTTGTTACTAAGACAATTCTCAATAATATTGTTTACTTCCGTATCGGTAGTGCAAAGGTTGACCAGAACCAATTGATCAACATCTACAACACAGCTGAATACGCTAAGAATAACAATGAAAAGATCTATGTAACAGGTTATGCTGACGAAAAGACCGGTAGTGCTAACTGGAACCAGCGTCTCTCTGAGCTTCGTGCTAATGCTGTAAAGGATATCCTTGTTAAGCAGTATGGTGTAGATGAAAGTCGCATCGTAGTTGATTCTAAGGGTTGCACTGAACAGCCGTTCGAACGCAATGAGTGGAACCGCGTAGTAATCATGACTGCTGAATAAGTCAGTGTACTCGGTTTAAACGCTTCGTTTACACGTAGCGTTACCTAAAGAAGGCAGCTTCCTCAATATGAGGGAGCTGCTCTTTTTTTGGTATGACAGGCATGTTATACATCTGTGGTGAAAGTCCACTCGGGGCGTAGTTGCCAACGAACCCCATAGCGGCTTGCATGTTTCAAGGAGCGACCCTTGTGAGAGAAGAAGCAATAGCAAATTCGTGGTCTGACGAACAGAAACCTATTACTAAGGCGTATCAAGCGTGCAAGCTGGCCAAAGGCAGTGAAGCTCCAAAAGGCAACCCTAACCTTGATACGTAGATTAGGCAGGTAAACGATGAAAAAAGTATGTTCCACCTGTGAGGCCTTGGCAAGTCCTCAAGTATAGTAACAGCAAATGCCGAGGAGTCAGCAGAGGTCAAAGTAGCCGTTCTCGTGCAGAACAAGGCGAAGAACCGAATAATTCACAACGACAATCAAGAATGTATGTTCCGATGTCTTTTTTGCTGACGAGTGGCAACGGTCAAAACGTCAATGCGATCAACCACATATAGCTAAGCACGCAATCATCGTAAGCGGAAATTAAGAAAGAGGGAAGAAGAAGCTAATTTAACATGATTATTCACTCTTTGAATAGGAATTAGACCGCCGTATGCCAAACGGCACATACGGTGGTGTGAGAGGAAAGGAAACGAAAGTAGGTCAGAAAACTCTCGTTCCCCGACCTACTCGATGTATATCAGCTGCACTTAGCACTTCCACGGCGCGGTAAACGCACCGTAGATCGTGCTATTCGGTTATCGTTGGATGAGGAGGCGGTGCGACGCTACTTCCACCTCTCCGACTAATACTCAAGATTACGTACCCCACACCTCTAAAATACCTACATAAACTGATTTTCTAGAGAGATAGTTGATCCTACCTTTGCACTAGTATTTTCAACCATAATACGAAAAGAATATGAATCAACTTACTACCAGTTTGTTACGGAGGAGCCTATTCCTCACACTCATCATGATGCTCCTAGGAAGCATCACTCTTACATCTGCTCAAGACGGAAGTAATACGTCCGAGAGCAAAGAGTCCATCACATTTCACACGACGAGTAAAGTCGGTACTAAAGTTCGGCTCAGCGTTAAGGCAAAGACTCCTGTAAAGGCCGATGGACTAAAAGAGTCTATCGTAGCGGACGGAGCTCTTCACCAGTACACCCTCACGAAAGATAAGGTGTCCGTCAACGGAGATATCACCAACTTCACTTGCACTTTTAATGAGATCGATCAGCTTGATATCACCAAGGCTTCCTCTCTTGATACGCTCTCTTGTGGGAAAAACATCTTGACCACTCTAGATATCTCCAAGAGTAGCTCTCTGACGAACCTAGACTGTTGGAACAATAAGATTACAGCTCTAGACTTAGCATCATGTCCTCAGCTTGCAGTCGTACACTGTGCTAGAAACAATATCTCAGAGCTTGATCTATCGAAGAGCTCCAGTCTAGAGTTCCTAGACTGTGCACGCAATCAAATATCCCGTCTAGACTTCTCCAAGACACCCAAGATCCGATTCATATACTGTGCCTGCAATAAGATCAAAGCGACCGTTATGGGTCGTCTCATCTATAGTCTACCCGACCGGTCCCAAGAGAAGAAAAAAGGAGAGATACACGTTATAGACAGCTTTTTCGCCAAGAAGTTTGGGGACAACGTATGTCTCAAGAAAGATGCCCTTGAGGCTAAGCAACGTGGCTTTAAAGTCTTTGACTTCAACGCTCCCAATCCCAAGAAATACGAAGGCAGTGATCCTGTATACCCCGCTGGAGAGACCACCCTTGCGACAGCTCTCAAAGTAGGAGACAAAGTTTCTCTCAGTATGTCGGGCGAGGACAATGACGACATCATGCTAGAGGGGCTACGGGAGCCTTTTGATCCAGGAACTAAGGAGTACACCGTTGAGAATGCAACCATCACAATCCACGGCAAGCTTACCGAGCTAGACTGTAGCAAAAAGAAAGTCTCAAGCATCTCTGTATCTGCAGACCACTCCTTGCTCAAGCTAAACTGTAGCTCCAACGAACTTACTACTCTAGATCTAACCAAGGCCCCTCGACTACTCACTCTAGAGTGTCAGGGAAATAAAATTAGCGAGATTAAGATAGCTACTGCATCAAAGCTTGAGAAGCTCAGCATCTACAACAATGCCATCCACGAAAAAGCTATGAGCGAACTCATACAGGCACTTCCAGACCGCAAGGGTCAGACCGCAGGTCTACTCTATGCCATCAGCAAGACAAGCACTACCGAGCTCAACAAGTGCCCAGACGAACTTATCAAAGTAGCTAAAGACAAAAACTGGGAGCTGAAGAGCACGGACAATGTATCTGTAGAGACACCCTCTACGCTTGCTCTACGAGTCTATCCCAACCCAGCTAAGGAGTATGTCCACGTAGCAGGGCTAAGTCGTGGTGAGGTCGTAGCACTCTACTCTTCTCAGGGCGAGCTCCTACAGCGTGTCCCGGCTAATGACCTAGGGAGTGTAGAGCTAGATCTACACAGTCTGCCCGATGGAGCGTATATCCTCAAGAGCTCCTCTGAGAGCACAGTCCTACTAGTCAAGTAAGGAGCTAGACCTCGAGAGCCTGGAGGCACTGCGCAAGCAGATCACCTGCGATGAGGAGGTGGTGGTGGTGCGACGCTACTGCCATCTCTCCGACTAATCACGGTCCAAACGACCTAACTCAAGGGGCTGTATCGCGACGCTGCGGTATAGCCCCTTCATTTGTATGACGGGCATGTCATACATCTGTGGTGAAAGTCCACCCGGGGCGTAGTTGCCAACGAACCCCATAGCGACTTGCAAGTTTCAAGGGGTGAGCCTTGGGTGAGAAGAAGCAATAGCGAATGCGTGGCATGACGCCTCGAACCCTACTACTAAGGCGTATCAAGCGGACAAGCTGGCAAACGGCAGTGAAGTTCCCAAAGGCAACCGTAGCCTTGATGCGTAAATTAGGCAGGTAAACGATGAAAGATGTATGGCTTATCCCGTGAGACCTCGACAGTCCTCAAGGATAGTAACAACGAATGTCGAGGAGTCAGCAGAGGTCGAAGTAGCCGTTCTCGTGCAGAACAAGGCGAAGAACCGAATAATTCACAACGACAATCATGAATGTATGTTCCGATGTCTTTGCTGACAAGTGGCAACGGTCAAAACGTCAGAGCAATTGACCACATAGAGCTAAGCACGCGAGTATTGGAAGCGGAAATTAAGAAAGAGGGAAGAAGAAACTAATCGAACATGATTAGAGACTATTTGAAAGCGGATTAAACCGCCGTATACCGAATGGCATGTACGGTGGTGTGAGAGGTTAGGAATCGCTTATTCTTCTTCTTGACCTTGAGAATGAAGATAGCTTGCCGGTAGGCTATTTAGTTGATATACAGTAGCTGCTTTAATCGTTGGACGCGCGCAGTATTGCTATTTCTAAAGCTATATGTGCGTTTTTTTGTTTTGCTTTAGTACTCCATTACGGCCTGTTTTCCTATCTTTGTGCTATATGCCGGCAGTGGCTGATTTTTTTGAAAGGAAGGAAAAATGGATAAGAAAAAGCCCCTTGTATTAGTTTGTTTGGATACAGTAGACGAGCTATATCCAATGTTAGAGAAGCACTTTGAGGTAATTCGCCCACCGAAGGGAAGAGATTTTACCAAAGCGGAGATTATAGATCGCATCGGAGAGGTTGATGCACTCTGTAGCGTTTTCGATATCCCTATTGATAGAGAGATAATAGATGCCGGTAGAAATCTTCGTTTGATTTCTAACTATGCGGTCGGATTTAATAACATAGATATTGAGTATTCTCGCGCGAAGGGGATAGCTGTAACCAATACCCCTCAAGCCGTAATTGCGCCTACGGCAGAGCTTGCTTTTGCGCTTATGCTAAGTGCCACGCGTCGACTAGCTGAGTTGGATCGTTTGTTGAGAAAGGAGCAAAGTAATTTGCAACTCAGCCGATTGGATCGTATGGGTGTGGATGTATTTGGCAAAACCCTAGGAATAGCCGGTTTTGGCAATATAGGAAGGGCAGTGGCTATGCGTGCTCAGGCCTTTGGTATGCACATTCTCTATTATAAAAGACACCGCTTGGACACTGCCGAGGAGCAGACCTTGGGGGTGCGTTATGCGACTATAGAGGATCTATTTAGTGAAAGCGACATTCTGTCGCTGCACATGCCATATAATAAGGATTCGCATCATTTTGTAGATGCACAGAGGCTACGCATGATGAAGCCGGAGGCTATTCTGATCAATACTGCACGTGGTGCTGTGGTCGATGAAAATGCTTTGGTAGAGGCTCTTCAGAAGAGCGTAATAGCCGGAGCGGCACTGGATGTTTTTGAGGATAATGATCGACCCGACAAGC
The DNA here is from genome assembly GCF_045865415.1 of Porphyromonas miyakawae. NCBI lineage: Bacteria > Pseudomonadati > Bacteroidota > Bacteroidia > Bacteroidales > Porphyromonadaceae > Porphyromonas > Porphyromonas miyakawae. Next base: position 143,289 of record NZ_BAAFSF010000004.1, on the reverse strand, counting down.
GACTATACGATTTAGATAATGTAGTAATGACTCCGCATGTGGGTACGCAAACCTACGATGCAAGGGTTGGAATGGCACGAGAGCTGTGCAACGCTATGGAGGGCTTTTTCTTCCGTAATGGAGAAGGCGTTCCCTTCGTTGTAAGGCCTTAAAATATAGATGAAGCAAGCTGTTCTCTCGTTATTCCTTTGCGGGCTCGCTCTTCTTGGGCTCTTAGGCTGTGCGCAAGAGCGTATCGTCACGGGTGCTCATCATTTGAGTTTCTCGGTTGATACCCTCCGGTTGGATACTCTTTACACACGTATATCTTCCTCAACATCAAGGTTGATAGTGTATAATACCTCTTCCGAGCAGATGCTTTTGGAGCATGTCGCTTTAGTGCAGTCGTCCAATTTCTTTAGAGCTAATGTGGATGGTAGGGCCGGTGCGCAATTTAGTGATATACTAATACCGGCGAAGGACAGCATATTTGTATTTGTAGAGGCAACTTTCCCCGAAGGGGCTTCTGATTTGCCCGAAGAAGAAATAGCGACGCTTCGTTTCCAAAGTGGTAGTCTTGTAGATACCATTCGCATTGAGGCATGGCGAATGAATACGGATCATGCTACTGCGCTGCAAATTGAGCGAGATACACTTTTCACGGGAGGACGCCCTCTCTACTTGCGTGATAGCTTAGTGGTGAAGGAAGGAGTCACTCTTCGTATGGCTGCCGGTACACACATTTTGATGGCTAATAGTGCGCACATTGAGGTGTATGGACGCATAGAGGCTCTGGGTACTCCGGAAAATCCTATAATGATTGAAGGGGTGAGAAGGGATAATCTTGTAAAAGATGTGAATTATCGCCTCATTCCCGGTCAATGGGAGGCACTTCGCTTCTACCCTTCAAGTAGGGATAATCTCCTGCAAAATACAATTGTGCGCAATGGGAGAGGGGGCGTTATTGTAGAAGGGGCTACAATACGCCTTGAAGGGTGTCAAATAACCAATATGAAAGGGGGTGCCGTCTCTGTCGTGCGTGGAGGAAAGGCAGCTTTGGTCAATTGTGAACTCTCAAATACGCTGAGTCATTCCCTTCGATTGGAGGGAGCTTCATGTAATATGTGCTATACAACGATCTGTAATTGGTATCCCTTTGACCTGCGCCAAGGAGAAGCCGTCAGTATAGTGGCTGACTCAACCGGTAAGGAAAGCGAACTCCATGCAGAGGCTTCAGTCGTAGATGGCTCTATGGCGAACGAGGTGCATTGTGATGAAGCTAGTTTAATGCAATTTAATCAGTGCTATATACGCGGTAAAGGACTCGGAGAGGGATCTATAGAAGCAAAGTTGGCGGCAGATTCTACTTATACACACGTTGGACGTAACTTAGAAAAGAACGAATATGACTTCATTTATGATTATCGTCCTTTGCCCAAGGCTCCCTTCGTAGCCCGTCCAACTACTGACCAAACCCCTTTGCATGACCGCTTCGGGGTGCCTCGTACAGCCTCTGCTGCCTGGGGTGCTTATGAGCCGTCTGAAGCGAAGGAGCCCAAAAGAAATAGGAGATGATGCGCATTAGGGAAGCTTCATTTATACTTTCTCTATTCGTGGTGTCGCTTTTCGCGCTGCGTCTCGATATGCGTGCAGGTGACTTCTTCCCCATTCGCATGTTAGATGCTCGAATGGCTACTTTATCTGTGTCCGTAGAAGGTGAGAATGGTACACTTCATAGGCCCTTCCCCTATTATTCACCTACAAAAGGGGAAAAGTTGCTCATTTCATTTGATTTGTTGGATGCTATGCCGGAGGAGATTGGCTATACACTTTCCTATTGTGACGAGTCTTGGCACCCTGTATCAGTGCCGCATGGATTAGCAGTAGTAGGCTTTGCTGAGGGGCTTTTGGCGGCTTCACAACCTTCTGTAATGACTCAGGTGCTGTATCGTCATTATTCGCTCTGTATAGATGCTTCTTCAGAGACAAGGCCTATTCTTCCGGGCAATTGGTTGCTACGCCTTCATTTGCGAAGCGATCCGTCAATCCCTATTGCTGAAGTGGGATTTGCGCTTCTTAAGAATCATTGCGCACTATCAGCCCGAGTGACTCCTTATACCCCCAAAGGCAATTACTCCTCTTACCAAGCGGTGGAGAGTAAAGTATACTTTGACGAAAGGCAAGCATTGCTTGAGAATGGCCCCTATAAGCTTGTAGTGGGACAGAACGGACGTCGCGACAATGTACAAGTGCTGGAAACACCCTCCTTCTTTTCTCCGGAAGAACTTTTTTTTGAGCGAAACGAGGCGGCTGTCTTTGAAGCCGGCAATGAGTATCATTCATTTGAGATGCTGTCAAAAGAGCATAGCAATATGGGCGTGCAGTCACTTCTACCGGGTGTGCCTGAGCAGGCTATACTCTATCCTCAGCACAATAGGAGTGCCCTATCTTATATAGAGGAAAAAGATGCTGATGGGCTTTTTGTAGTGCGCGCTCCCCGAGCTTCTTATGAAGCAGATCTAACAGCGGATTATTATGAGGTGGACTTTCGCTTTTCCTCTGAGCGATTGAAGGATAATGTACTTCTTGTGGGCGAAGCTTTTGAAGCACTTCCTAATGAGGAACGAGTACTTCAGTATAGCACTGAGCGGGGATGCTATGAAGCTACCTTACTACTCAAAGCAGGTTACTACTCCTTCCTTTATGCCTCTGCAGGTGAGCATGGGGCACTAACTACCCGTCTTACAGAAGGCAATCATTACCAAACACAAAATAGTTATACCATTTTGCTCTATCGGGGCGAAATATATCCTTTTTCTCACATGGCTCTTATAGGGGCTTACGAGTGTAGTGATATGAAGAAATAGTGCGTAATAGAACATGGATCGTATTACCCAAACCATTTATCAGGCAATGAGCTATCGCTTGAGAGCGATTGAAAAATATGCCACAAAGGCGGAATCAATACAGGCTGAGCAGTTGAATAGACTGATCGGACGCTTTAATCGCACGCGTTACGGAGAGCAGTTTGCACTTCCGGAGTGTGCCGGCTATACGGAGTGGCAGCGTCAGGTGCCCATTGTTGCCTACGAGGATATTCGCAAACACGTAGAGGAAATGACCCGAGGACAAGAGAATGAGTTGGTGCCGGGCAGTTGCTTGCGCTTTGCCGTGTCAAGTGGAACATCAGGAGGACGCAGTAAATATATACCGGTCAATTCCTTGCATCTTAATAAGTGCCACTTCCGAGGAGCCTCTGATACACTTTGGCTGTACTTGTCGACTCGCCCTGATAGTCGTTTTTTTAGAACAAAGGGGCTGGTATTAGGCGGTAGCCAAAAGCCTGTCGCTTTGACTTCTAAGGTCCGGGTTGGTGATTTAAGCTCTATCCTTGTGGAGAAAATGCCGCTATTGGGCAATCTTTCTCGAGTTCCTAAACGCAGCACACTACAAATGACCGAGTGGAATAGCAAAATAGAGGCTATAATTCATGAGGTGAAGGATGCCAATGTAGGTAGTCTGTCCGGAGTGCCCTCTTGGATGCTCGTGCTTATTAAGCGACTCCTTGAAGCCACCGGTAAAGAGACGCTCTCGGAAATATGGCCTAATTTGGAGGTCTTCTTCCACGGGGGAATCAGTTTTGCGCCCTATAGGGAAGAGTATAGGCGCTTGATCCCTTCAAATAGAATGCAATATAGAGAGACGTACAATGCTTCGGAAGGCTTCTTTGGTATACAGGACGACCCCTCAGATCCCGCGCTTTTGCTTATGCTCGATTATGGGGTTTTCTATGAGTTTATCCCTTTGGATAGCCTTGATAAGGGAAATCTTGAGGCAATTCCGCTGCAAGCAGTAGAAACAGGTAAAACGTATGCCATGCTGATTAGTACGCTGGGAGGGCTTTATCGATATATGATCGGCGATACGGTGCGCTTTACCTCTACGAATCCTTATAAAATAATCATTGCGGGTCGTACCTCTGCCTATATCAATGCCTTTGGTGAGGAGCTTATGGTATTCAATACAGACAAGGCTATAGAGGTGGTTGCTAAGGAGTGTGGCGCATTGGTAAAGGAATATACGGCAGCTCCATGCTTTTTGCCTCAGCAGGGAAAGGGTAGACATGAGTGGGTGGTGGAATTCTCCGTACAACCGGATAATTTAGCTTACTTTGCTCAGCGTCTGGATGAGGAACTTCGCAAGCTGAATAGTGATTACGATGCTAAGCGTTACGATGATATGACGCTACTTCCACTCAAGCTCCATGTCGCCGATACGGGACTATTCGAGCGCTATTTGAGTGATACAAGTCGATTAGGCGGACAGATTAAGATACCCCGTCTTAGAAATGATCGCACTATTGTAGACAAACTTTTGTCCTACGGGTGTACTACAGAGATCAGTCCGAATAAAATAGCACAGGGAGAAATTCCTCCTCTCCGAGATTAATTTAGTTATTGATTTAGTTTGTAAGGAAAAGTGGATAGAACGCCTGTTTGGTGTACAGAGCAACTCTGCCTATTCCTTCTCCTATAGTATAGCAGCATGAATCCTCTTGCTCCCCAAATAAAAGAAGAAGAGATAAATCAGCTCTTCGCTTTTGCAGCACAGCATCCTAAGATTAGGCTTTTAAAGAAGCTGAAGGAAGAGCACAAAGCGCCTTTTTCCTGCAGTGCCACAGGACTGACGGGAAGTAGCGATGCGGTCCTACTGGCTATGCTATCTCAAGCGATGCCCATTATTGCAGTGGCGGAGGACGAGGAGCATGCAGGCTATCTATACTCAGACCTGTCGCAGATCCTTGGTACGGAGTCGCTCTATTTCTTCCCATCTGCCTATCGGCGTCATATTAAATACGGGCATACAGACGAGGCAAATGAGGTAATGCGTACTGAGCTTCTGGCTCAATTGTCTACCGGTAAGAAACCTCATATTGTAACCTATGGAGCTGCATTGGCAGAGCGATTACCGGATGTTACTTTTTTTCAGCAACAATTACTTACCGTGCGAAAAGGGGAGCAGTTGGATACACAGTCGCTCCGCAAATGGTTAGTAGCAGAGGGCTTTACAATAGTTGATTATGTGTACTCTCCGGGCGAGGCGGCTTTTAGGGGGAGTATAATAGATATTTTTGGTTACGGTGGGGAAGAGCCCATACGTATTGATCTCTTTGGAGAAGTAATAGAGAGTGTACGTCGCTTCGCTGTACGGGATCAGCTCTCACTCGGTAGCGTAGACGAGGCAGTTATAGCCGGAAAAAGTAATCGGACCCCCTCTGACGAACATTCTCTTTTACATCGTTTGGCAGCGGAATATCTGGTTTATTTTAGGGATAGGGAGCTTTCTGTAGGGCAGCTTAGACAGCTGAACGCTGAGGAGGCAGTTATTGTAGAGGGCGAGGGCTTTTCTTCCAATGCAGAGATGCAGAGGTTGCTTCTTCCTGCAGAAACTGTGGTTGGCGATGCAGCAGCTTGTTGGCAACTGCTCTCAGCAAGTAGTGATAAAGGGGGTACCTGCATAAGCTTCTTTACTAAACCGCAGCCGGCTTACAATAAGAATTTTGACCTTTTTGTAAAGGCGTTAAAGACCTATTATGAAGAGGGACGAAAAGTTTTCTTCCTTACGGAGAGTGCTTCGCAGGCTGAGCGCCTGAAGGAAATAGTAATGGATATCGGAGGTCCTGAGTATGTGCCGGGGGTGCTTCCCATTACGCTGCATGAGGGATTTGAGGATAGTGAATCCGGTTTAGTATTCATCACAGACCATCAGCTTTTCGAGCGTTATCATAAATACAATATACATGCCGAGAAGATCCGAGGGAATAAGGTTGCCCTTACTTTGGAGGAGCTACAGCGCTTTGCACCGGGTGATTATATAGTACACTATGATCACGGGATAGGCCAGTTTGCCGGTCTATTCAAAACAAAAACCGGTGATGTGGAGCAGGAGGTGATTAAGATAATATACCGAGATAACGACTATATATACGTCAATCTGCACAGCCTGCATAAGCTATCGAAGTATAGAGGTAAAGAGGATGTACCGCCGGAGTTGAGCCGTTTAGGCGGAGGGGCTTGGCAGCGTCTGAAGGATCGTACCAAGAAAAAAGTAAAAGACATAGCGCGCGACTTGATCAAACTTTATGCAGCGCGTAAAGAGTCTGAAGGCTTTGCATTTAGTCCGGATAGTTACCTGCAGCATGAATTAGAAGCCTCTTTTATTTATGAAGAAACTCCCGATCAGCTTGCAGCTATGGAGGCTGTGCGGGCTGATATGGAGAGCGCACGCCCTATGGATCGTCTGATTTGTGGAGATGTGGGCTTTGGTAAGACGGAAGTGGCGATGCGGGCAGCTTTCAAGGCGGTGGCAGATAGCAAACAGGTTGCTGTATTGGTACCCACTACTATTTTAGCCTATCAGCATTATCGTACTTTTGCGGAGCGGTTCAAAGATTTTCCGGTAAATGTGGCTTACTATTCTCGAGCTAAGGGTACTAAAGAGTCAAAGGCCATTTTGGAGGATCTTAAGGCGGGGCGTGTTGATATTATTATTGGAACGCATCGTCTCGTTGGTAAAGAGGTCGTTTTTAAGGATCTTGGCTTATTGATTATAGACGAGGAACAAAAGTTTGGAGTCGCAGTAAAAGAGAAATTGCGGAAGCTTCAGGTCAATGTGGATACGCTTACCATGAGTGCCACACCGATACCCCGTACACTGCAATTCTCACTGATGGGTACGCGTGACCTTTCTAACATAATGACCCCTCCGCGCAATCGCTATCCGGTGACTACTGAGCGGGTGCGTTTTTCCATTCCTCAGATTAAGGAGGCTATTAACTATGAGCTGAGTCGCAACGGGCAGGTCTATTTTGTACATAACCGAATAGGAGATATTGAGGAGGTAGCACGGCAGATCAAGGAGGCAGTGCCGGATGCTCGCATCGCTGTAGGGCATGGACAGATCAATCAAGCAGACTTAGAGAAATTAATCTTAGACTTCTCACGCCATGAATATGATGTATTGGTCGCTACAACGATTATAGAAAATGGTATCGATGTACCGAATGCCAATACCATTTTTATTGATGGAGCAGAGCGCTATGGATTGAGCGATCTGCACCAATTGCGCGGACGTGTGGGACGTAGTAATAAGAAAGCTTTTTGTTACTTGATAACGCCTCCGCCTGAGATGCTAAGCAGTGTGGCGAGACGACGTATTAAGGCGATAGAAACCTATTCGGATTTGGGAAGTGGTATGCGTATCGCGCTGCAAGATCTGGATATACGTGGGGCGGGAAATATTTTTGGAAGCGAGCAGAGTGGCTTTATAGCCGATCTAGGCTTCGATGCGTACCACAAGCTCTTTGATGAAGCTGTACGCGAGGTCAAGGTGGAAGAGTTTCCGGACTTATTTAAGGATGAGGTGGACAAAGCTGTAAATGAAGGGGGTGAAACGCTCTTTGAAAGCGACTTGTTGCTCTCTTTTCCCCCTGAGTATGTCCCTGATGATGGCGAGCGAATTGAGCTGTATCGCCGTTTAGACACCTTGAATGAGAAAGAAGAAATAGAGCAGTTTAAGCGTGAACTTCGCGATCGCTTCGGACCCCCTCCGCAAAGTGCCAATCAGTTAATAGCGGTTCCTCGTGTGCGTACTATAGCCCGGTCATTAGGTTTCAGCAGAGTAGTGCTAAGAGAAGGAATGCTACGTCTCTTCTTACCGGATGACAAGGAGAGCCCTTACTACCATTCGCAAAACTTTGATCGAGTGATTACCTACGCCACTATACATACCGAGCGGTGCCACTTGGAAGAAAATAGGCGGGGAAATCGCTTGCTTCGAATAGAAAAAGTAATGGGGGTATCCGACGCATTGGATACGCTTCGTGCTATTGCTGCCTCAGCGCCTTCTCGTTAGTGAGAAAAACAACCCTCTCTGAGCGCATCGGCAAAGTGCCCTTTGATGAAGATGAAGCGTATAAATGAAGATTTTTTATTACCTTTGCAGCCAGTCTGCCAGCAGTAATAGCTGTAGCAGTACAGTAGTTTGATTAAGTAATAAGAAAAGAACATGTATTTAGATTCTGAAAAGAAAAAGGAAATCTTTGCTAAGTATGGTGCCAATCCGGAGGATACGGGTAGTGCAGAGAGTCAAATAGCTCTATTTAGCTATCGCATTGATCATCTTACAGAGCACCTTAAGCAAAACCCCAAGGACTATGCTACCGCTCGTAGCCTTAAGATGTTAGTAGGTAAGCGTCGTAGACTCCTTGATTATGTAGCTAAGCAAGACATCCAGCGTTACCGCGACTTGATCGCTAAGTTGGGTCTTCGTCGCTAAGCACAAGAGCTTTATCATAGCTCTATAAAAGAGCCTTTCCACATACGTGGGAAGGCTCTTTCTTTTTCTGTTATATATACACTTGTGTGCTAAGTGTTGTCTATATTCTATTAATTTGTTACTTTTGGTGATGAGGTAAATGTCTTTTCGTATCTTTTATTTATTAAAAGGCGTTGTTAAGGTCAATTAAGTTATCCTCGTATGTCCCATGTGACAGAGCATTTGAGTACAAATTATAAATAGAATAAGCCTATGAAAGTTAGTAAGAATGCACAGCACTACATAGATTTAGAAGCTCGCTACGGTGCGCATAATTACCATCCGCTGCAGGTCGTTCTCAGTAAAGGAAGGGGAGCTAAGGTATGGGATGTAGATGGGAAAGAGTATTTTGATTTCCTTTCTTCTTATAGCGCCGTTAATCAGGGGCATTGCCATCCCAAGATTGTTCAAGCACTCAAAGATCAGGCAGATAGGATTTGCCTCACCTCTCGAGCTTTCTACAACGATGCTTTAGGTGAGTGGGAAGAATTCATGCACCGTTACTTTGGTTATGACAAACTTCTTCCCATGAATACAGGAGCCGAAGCAGTAGAAACAGGGCTAAAGCTTGCCCGTCGCTGGGGGTACCGAGTGAAGGGAATCCCGGAAAATGAATCTATCATAGTAGTATGTGAAGGCAACTTCCATGGGCGTACCATTAGTATCGTATCGATGAGTAGCGATCCGGATAGCTATACGGACTACGGACCTTTCACACCGGGGTTTGTAAAAATCCCCTATAACGATGTGTCTGCCCTTGAAAAAGTACTTGAAGAAAAGGGGGATCGCGTAGCCGGCTTCATTGCTGAGCCCATACAGGGCGAAGCCGGGGTAAAAGTCCCCGATGAAGGCTATCTGAAGCGCTGCTACGAATTATGCCATAAGCATCATGCGCTTTTCATTGCCGATGAAGTGCAGACCGGTATAGCGCGTACCGGACGTCGTTTGGCTTGTGACCACGAAAATGTGCGCCCCGACATAGTAATTCTCGGAAAAGCTATCTCAGGCGGTGTACTGCCCGTGAGCTGTGTACTGGCTGATGACGAGATTATGCTTACGATTGCACCGGGAGAGCATGGCTCTACTTATGGAGGCTTCCCATTAGCTGCAAAAGTGTCGATGGCTGCTCTGCAGGTAGTTGAGGAGGAGCATTTGGCTGAGCATGCGGAAAAGTTGGGTGTAATCTTCAGAAAGGAATTGGAGGAATTCCAAACTCCTTTCATTGAGTTGGTACGAGGAAAGGGATTACTCAATGCCATTGTTATTAAACCTCATAATGGCAAAGAGGCATGGGATGTGTGTGAGGCAATGGCGGAAAACGGCCTCCTGGCAAAGCCAACCCATCGCCATATTATTCGTTTGGCTCCCCCTCTCGTTATTACGGAGACTGAGCTGTATGAGGCTCTCGATATTATCAAGAGTACTTTACTATTGCTTGAGTAGAATCGTATGATACAGAGACGTCAGAATACAGGCCGGGTGCTTATGGTGCGCCCGGCATTCTTCGGCTTTAACGAAGATACCGCCTCTAATAACCATTTCCAGCAACGCCCGCTCTCTTCCGATGACCTTACGCACAAAGCGCAAGAGGAGTTTGATGCTTATGTATCTCTGCTCCGTAATGCCGGTGTGGAGGTAATTGTGGTACAGGACAACAATGAGCCACCCACCCCCGATGCGGTCTTTCCAAACAATTGGTTCTCCACCCACGTAACCGGTGAGTTGGTATTGTATCCCATGTTTGCACCCAATAGACAGTTAGAGCGTAAGCAGCAAATATTGCTTACGATCGGCATGATGCCGGGTATCACTAAGATCTTTAATCTTAGTGGCTTTGAAAAAGAGCATCTCTTCCTTGAGGGAACAGGCAGTATGTGCTTAGACCGGGTAAATAGAGTAGTCTATTGCTGTGCATCCGAGCGCTCTGCGGCTCCCGTATTAAAGGAGTTTTGTGACGAAATGGAATACCAAACCGTGTTCTTTCATGCCTCCGACAACGAGGGAAGCCCGATTTACCATACCAACGTAATGATGAGTGTAGCCCGAGATTATGCGGTGGTCTGTATGGAGAGCATACGCAACGCAGAAGAGCGTGAAAGAGTAAGTGCCGCCTTTGCGGCAACCGGTCACGATCTGCTCCCTATATCAGTGGAGCAAATGAATCACTTTGCCGGCAATATGATAGAGCTTGTCAATCAATCCGGTGAGCGGCTCATGGTCATGTCACAAAGTGCTGAGCAGAGCCTTACCGATGAACAGAAAAGCTTTATTCTCTCAAAAGGCAGAATTATTGCGCCCAATCTACATACCATTGAAACGATCGGCGGCGGCAGTGCGCGCTGTATGATTGCTGAAATATTTGTTTGAAATAAGAAAAAGAAATATAGTATGAATAACTCCGTATATCTATTTGAAAAACCCCACAATGAGCCGGTCTATAGTTATGCACCGGGTACTCCTGAACGTAAGAAATTGCAAGAGGCACTCGCTGAATTAGCCTCTCAAAAGCAAGAGATAATGCCTATTATAGGCGGAAAGGAGATCTCCACCGGTAACATGGGTACTGTGGTGATGCCGCATGACCACCACCATGTATTGGCTAACTACCATAAGGTAGGGGAGAAGGAAGTGACTTTAGCCCTTGAGGCAGCACGTAAAGCGCATCACGACTGGAGCAATCTCCCTTGGACGGAGCGCGCTTCCGTGATGATGCGTATCGCACGCCTTATCGCTACTAAGTATCGCTATCAACTGGCTGCTGCGCTTATGCTTGGGCAAAGTAAAAATCCCATGCAGGCAGAGATAGATGCTCCCTGTGAGCTAATCGATTTCCTTACTTTCAGCACCTATTATGCAGGAAAGATTTACAGCGATCAGCCCGTGAGTGACCTGACCATGCTTAACCGAATGGAGTATCGCTCTCTGGAGGGCTTTGTATTGGCCGTTACGCCTTTCAACTTTACCAGTATTGCTTCCAACCTCAACTTAGCTCCCGCTATGATGGGGAATGTAACCGTATGGAAACCCTCTACCACCTCCCTGCTAAGTAATTGGTTACTGATGAAGATTTACAAGGAGGCCGGTCTTCCCGATGGGGTAGTTAACTTCCTACCCGGGCAGGGTGCTCTTATTGGTAGGATCACCACAGCGGCTTCGGACTTGGCCGGCTTCCACTTTACCGGCTCTACGGCTACCTTCAATAGTATTTGGAAAAGCATCGCCGGTAATATTGATCACTATCATACTTATCCACGTATTGTGGGCGAAACCGGGGGAAAGAACTTTGTGATGGTGCACCCTTCAGCTTGTCCCGAAGAAGTCGCTTGCGCTTTGGTTAGAGGCGCCTTTGAGTATCAGGGACAGAAGTGCTCAGCCGCAAGCCGTGCTTATATACCGAGGAGTCTGTGGTCTAAGGTAAAGGAGGTGATGTGCGACATGATCAAGACCATTAAGATGGGTGATGTGTGTGACTTCTCCAATTTTGTAAATGCCGTAATTGATGAAGCCTCTTTCGATAATCTGGCTGCCTACATCAATCGAGCAAAGCAAAGCACCGATGCCGAGATCCTTATCGGAGGAAATTGCGATAAGTCGGTAGGCTACTTTGTGGAGCCTACGGTGATTGTAGAGAACAAACCGGATTATGAAACCATGTGCGATGAGCTGTTTGGGCCTGTGCTAAGTGTATTTGTATATGAGGATAAGGATTACACCGATACACTTCGTTTGGTCGATAAAACATCCCCCTACGGACTTACCGGCTCTATCTTCTCCTACGATCGCTATGCCACGGAAGAGGCGCTTGCTCTCTTGCAACATGCAGCAGGTAACTTCTATATCAATGACAAGCCTACGGGAGCGGTAGTCGGGCAGCAACCTTTCGGTGGCTCGCGTGCCAGTGGAACCAACGACAAGGCCGGTGGTCCCATTAATCTGCTCAAGTGGTGCTCGCCGCGTTGTATCAAAGAAACTTATACGCCGCCTACAGATTATAGGTATCCATTCTTGGGTTAATAGTAACTTTGAAGCGACAAGAAGAAATGATGATGAAAACAGTAAAATCTTTATTACTCCTTTCCTTGCTTAGTCTGCTCCTTTGGGGAACAAAAGGCCAAAGTTTTGCCCAAAGCTCCAGAAAAGTAACGAGAGAAGTACCCATTAGCCAAGTGCGCCAAATAGAAGTAAGTGACAATATTATAGTCGATTTGACGCAAGGAAGTACCGAAAGCGCTGTCATATATACAACCGATAAATTGCTGGGATATGTAGAAGTTAAGCAGGAGGGCGACAAGCTCAGTATACGATTGAAGGAGAGCAATCCCCTGAGACGAATTCGTAAGGAACAATGCGTATTGGTATCCCTTACGCTTCCCTCCCTCAATTCTATTACTCTTACCGGTGCTGCTGAAGTGCGCAGCAAGGGAGATTTTGAGGCTGACAAATTGATCCTCTCTCTCTCCGGAGGTAGTGAACTAAAAGGGCTTAGGGTACTAACGAAAACAACGATTATCTCCCTTTCCGGAGCCTCTGAGCTGGATGGCTCTATAGTAGGAACAGTAAGCTTAGTAGCCTCTGGAAATAGTGAGGGCAATATACACATCGGCAGTGCCCCCATGGTTGTACTCAGTGTTTCGGGGAATAGTGAGATTGAACTCTCCGGAGCGGCTAACCAAACAGAGATTGTGGCCAGTGGAGCTTCGGAAATAGATGCTGATAAGTTTCGTACCGCAGAGGCCGACGTAGTGGCTTCGGGATCTTCCGAGGTGGCTATTGCCGTCTCTCGTAAGCTCGACTATACCCTCTCCGGATCAAGTGAGCTGGAAGTATATGGCAGACCTCAAATCTCGCGCGCCCAACAGACGGGAATGTCGGAATTTATGCTAAAGTAGTACAGCGCATTAGCAGCTCAGAATGCAAGAGTGTGCAAGTAGATAAACGGCTTGCACACTCTTTTTTTTTACGCCTGAGGAGGATAACCCATACGTTCTGATCTTTTCTGTCAAATATCTGTACCATTCAAGCAAAACATCTGTATCTTTCAAACGAAACATCTGTATCTTTTCCCTTCCCGATTAAATGGGGTTGCCACACAACCGGTTTGGGGAAAGAGAAGGCACGTATGCCCGGCTTTATTCGTTTATATCTATTCCATTGATACTACCGAAGTACGCCGAATTAGATCCGAATGAAAAATTTTTTTGTACCGGATGAAAAAATTTTTTCTTCGCCAACAAAAATATTTTTCTTCGTGATGAGATTTTCGTTTGCTCGTGGTGCTTTTTCTAAAGGATGGCTTACGCTGAATTATTTATAGGGATATAAAAAATGACCCTACTTCTCGTAGGAGAAATAGGGTCGTATAAAGTTTCTTTATTGACTCAACAAAGGGAGCTTAGTGAGCGCGCTCTAATTCAACGGTGAAGTGGCGCATTACAGGAAGCTCCTTAGTGATAACGAAACCGCGCGTAATGGACTCGCGACGATCGTACACATTCTTCATGGCAGCTGCAATCACATCCATGTGGTTATTGGTGTATGTACGTCTCGGAATAGCCAAACGGAGCAACTCGAGCCTCGGATAGCGGTTCTCACGGGTTACGGGATCGCGGTCTGCAAGTATCGTTCCAATTTCAACCCCACGAATGCCGGCTTCTAAGTACAATTCAATAGCTAAGGTTTGTGCAATGAACTCCTCTTTGGGGGTATGCGTAAGTACCTTCTTTGCGTCAATGAAGATAGCGTGTCCTCCGGCAGGTCGCTGGTAAGGAACTCCGTATTCGTCTAACTTAGCAGCAAGATATTCCACCTGCTTAATACGTGTTTCAAGCGTGTCGAACTCTGTACCCTCATCTAAACCTTGCGCAAGCGCATTCATATCGCGCCCCGACATACCTCCGTAAGTGATAAAGCCTTCGTTCATCACGCAGAACATCTGACATTTGCGCCAGAGAGCTTCGTCGCGGAAAGCTACGAATCCACCCATATTCACGATGGCATCCTTCTTGCTGCTCATCGTCATAATGTCTGCATACGAGAGCATTTCTTTCGTGATCTCCTTGATTGTCTTGTCCTTATACTCCGGCTCGCGCGTTTTGATGAAGTAAGCATTTTCAGCGAAACGAGCACCGTCAATCTGCACTAGAACGCCATACTTGTGGCAAAGCGCACTTGTTTCGCGTATGTTCTTCATGCTCACGGGCTGACCTCCGGCTGTGTTATTGGTGATTGTCAAAACAACGCAAGGAATATCCTTCTTGTCGCGTGACTTAAGGGCAGCCTCTAATTTGTTGAGATCCATTTCGCCCTTGAAAGGAATTTCGAGCTGTGTGTCGGCAGCTGCATCTATGGTGCAGTCCAAAGCAATAGCCTTACGGAACTCAATATGACCCTTCGTGGTGTCGAAGTGTGAGTTGCCGGGCACCAAATCACCCTCTTTCAGAATAGATGAATAGAGTACATTCTCTGCCGCACGACCTTGGTGTGTAGGCAAGAAGTAGTCAAAGCCTAAGATATTTTTGATGGCATCCTTCATCTTGTAGTATGAAGAGGCACCGGCATAGCTCTCATCGCCTAACATAATGGCTCCCCACTGCTTGTCGCTCATAGCACCTGTGCCGGAGTCGGTGAGTAGGTCGATATAAACCTGTTCGCTCTTTAAATTGAAGAGGTTGTACTTAGCCTCCTTGATCCACTTTTCACGCTCTTGGCGTGTGCTGCGCCTAATAGGCTCAACCATCTTTATACGATAGGATTCTGCAAAAGGTAATTCCATATAATTTATGACTTAATAGTTTATTGTTTCGTTTGTAGTTTTCTTATAGGTTGTTGCTCTGCTCTTGCAAAAATACGGAAAATAAAGCACAACAATGTGATAATGCCGTTGTAAGTGGATATTTGAAAAGAAGTGGATTGAGCGAAAAGGCATCCTTCTTTCACTTATACATTGCCCAAAGCCTTTGACATAAGGCTGTAGCATGGGGCTAAGTGAAGTCGTAATTGCCGGAGATCCAAGCCCGGTAGAGGATAGTAATCCTAAGATAAGGGCATTACATCGCTTTTCTTCCGTTGGTGACAGGGGATAAAAACTTAGGGAGGAGTCGCGACTTTTCGTCTCGGCTCCTCCCTAATAGAATTTTAAATTTCCAATATTACTTGGAAAGTGGGCAGTTTTTACTTCTTCTCTTCAGGAGCAGGAGTTTCTGCAGCTGTTACCTTAACTGTAAGGTCGGTAGCAGCTTCTATATTGCGATCAGCATCGTAAAGTACAGCCTTGATGGTACAAGAACCTTCCTTGAGACCCTTCACTACGAGTGTTCTCGTATTGATGTCAGCTATAGCCTTGTCTGAAACGAACCATTTAATATCCCTTACCTTTTGTTCGGGTTCGATTTTCACTTCAAGAGGTTCACTAGACTTTCCTGCAACGATAGTCAGTTCAGAAGGTGTGATCTTGATAGTCTTCGTATAGGTGGGTTGTTCATCAGACTTACAAGAAGTAGCAAACAAAGCTACCATAGCAAGCGAGGCAAATGCAATAAATAATCTTTTCATACTCATTAGTTGATTTGTTGTGATAAATCTTTTTTTTGCTTTTCTAAGTTTCTCTTACTTGTAGAAATGTACGCAGTGTAAATTTCTGCAGATAGAAAAAATTACTTTTTTACAAGCACTTTGATACCACAGGTCTTATCACCGGCCTTAATAACTATATCCGCTTCTCCCGGGCCTACAGCTGTAATTACAAGCCCTTCTACGGTAGCCACTTCAGTATTGCTGCTCTCCAATACAGGATCTGCGGCACCTAAGGGAACAACCTCAATATCGTTAGCTGTATGTGTTCTACCAACCCTCAGGCTTACAAAGGCCCTTTGTACAGATACGCTTTGTACATCTATTTTAGGCCATTTTGTCTTTGGTTCGCATGAGGTGGCGAGAAGTAAAAAGCCGAAAGAGAGCACTAATGCACTCGCAAATAGTTTCTTCATTGTTATATTCTATTCCTTATCATTAACTTCAAACCTTAAGCACCTTTCGCTCTTTTCAGAAAGAGGGGTACGCGCTTCAATGTACAGCAAAGATAAAGAAACTATTTTATATGACAAGAGCAAAGATTAATATATTTGCGTTACCGTGCCTATTGTATCTACTTCAATATGCTAAAGCAGAGGCATTGTTTTGCATTATTATGAAATATTGAAGGGTGCGAGGGAATGCGTTCTGTAGCCTTTCTGTTTCCATATTTTGGTAAAGAATTTGTTCTTTGCCAGCTCTCTTGTGGCGCAAGTTTTGTTATTCGGAGGTTACATAAGGAAGAAAAGGAAGCCTTGAATAGTGGTTTCTACCACAAATTATTTGTTACCTTTGTGAAAACAATTGTGAAACTAATATTTACACAGGAAACCTGAAACCCAACATTTATGAAAAGAAACGTATTGAAAGTATGGAATGTGGTACTATCATTAGGTGCCATGACGCTTCTACTCGCCTCTTGTTCATCTAAGGAGCAAGCTAATATAGAGGCCGATATTCTAAAGGTACAAGTAAGCGGAGTAAAGCTAATCCGTGAAGCTGTGATAACTAACGATGCCGTAACAATGGTTGCTGCACCGGGTGAAGATGTGACGGCTGTAGTACCTACCTTTATTTTAAGTGAAGGCGCAACGATTACTCCTGCCAATGGAGCCGCTCAGGACTTCACCAATCCGGTTATCTATACCGTAACTGCTGAGGACAAAGTGACGCAGAAGAAATATACGGTTTCGATTAATGTACTCCCCCAAGAGAAGAAAGAGAAGATTGTGACTTATAGCTTTGAGGATATTCGTTTACAGAAGGATACTTATCAGGTATTTCTCATCAAGGGAGAGAATGGAGCTCCCGATAGCGAATGGGGTAGTAGTAACTTGGGCTATGCGCTTACAGGAATGGCTAAAACACCGGAAGACTTCCCTGCTACACAAGCTGCAGACGGATATAAGGGAAAATGTCTGAAGTTGACAACTAAGGATACGGGAGAGGCCGGTAAAATGTTTGGAGCTCCTTTGGCAGCCGGAAGTTTATTCTTGGGCGTTTTGGATGCGAAAAATATTGCTACGGACCCTCTTAAGGCAACCCAATTTGGTATACCTGTAACCCAAGTTCCTACCAAGCTAACCGGTTACTATAAGTACACTGCAGGCAAGAAGTACATGGAAAATGGAAAGGAGGCTGCTGGTAAGAAGGATCACTTTGATATTTATGGTATCTTCTACGAGGTTACTCCGGAAGTGCCTATGCTGGATGGTACAAATGCCAAGACAAGCCCCAATATAGTATTGATGGCTCAGATAGAGAGTACCGGTGAACCTACAGAGTGGACTGCCTTTGAGATCCCCTTCAAGGTAATGAATGGTAAAAAGGTGGATGCACAGAAGTTAGCAGAAGGTAAATATAACTTCTCTATAATCATTAGCTCCAGTGCAAACGGTGCTTCATACTCAGGTGCCGTAGAGAGTACTCTCTTGATGGACGAGTTGTCTGTACACTATACGGCAGAGTAATAAAATACTGTAATGATGCGTACCTGTAGGCTACTTATTGCCTTATTGCTTCTTTCCCTTCCCACATTGGTACAAGCAAATCCGTTTGATCGGATGCGTGAGAAGGGTTGGACCTTTGAATTGCGTGCCGGGTGTAATCTGGGGGGAGTGACACCTATACCCTTACCCGCTGAAGTACGTAAGATTGAGCACTTCAATCCTCGGTTTAATGCACAGTTGGAGCTTACGGCTACTAACTGGATGCAGGAGCATATAGGGCTTTCTTTAGGATTGCGTTTTGAGCAGATGGGCATGGAAACAAAGGCCCAAGTGAAGAACTATAAGATGGAGCTGATCAATGAGGGCGCAGTAATGACAGGTGTGTGGACCGGTTGTGTACAGACTACCTTCTCTGCCGCCTATCTGACTCTGCCCTTACAGATGGTCTACCGCTTTAACGATGCAATCAAGTTCAGCGCAGGTACCTACTTTTCTTGGCGATTCGATGGAGACTTCCACGGGGTCGTCTCGGATGGTCACTTCCGTCGCGGATCTTCCACAGGTGAGAAAATAGTATTTGATGAGGATACGAAAAGCCCCTATACGTTTAAGGATTACCTTTCTCCCATCTCTGTAGGAATTCAGTTGGGAGGGAGTGCCCGTGTCTACAAGAACTTATTGTTCTTCGCGGATATGAAGTATGGGCTCAATGGTATCTTCAAGAAGAACTTTAAAACGCTCTCATTTGCCATGCATCCCTTCTATTTGGGTACGGGGTTTGCGTATAGGTTTTGAGTGAGCGTGCACATTTCTATGAGCAGACGAGGGGTACTGAGGTTGTACCCCTCGTTTCTTATTTAGCTTGGTTAGTCGCTTGAAAGTATCTTAATGCGGTAAAATAGTATTTCACTAACTTTGCGGTCGCAAGGCTCAAAAAAGAAGATATGAAACCGACATTGCTAATCATGGCCGCCGGTATGGGTAACCGATATGGCGGATTGAAACAATTGGATCGATTGGGTCCTACCGGTGAGACAATACCGGACTACTCCGTTTATAATGCGCTACAAGGGGGTTTTGGCAAGGTGGTATTTGTAATTCGTCATAGTTTTGAAGCAGAATTTCGAAGTGCTGTACTCTCTCGCTACGAGGGCAAGATAGCTACAGATGTGGTTTATCAGGAGCTGGATGCCTTGCCCGATGGCTTTACTGTACCTGATGGGCGTACCCGTCCATGGGGCACCGGGCACGCAATGCTTATGGCTAAAGAGCTGATCAAGGAACCTTTTTGCGTAATCAACGCAGATGATTACTATGGGGCAGAGGCCTTTCGCATTATGGCAGCAGCGCTTTCTGCGCTTCCGAAGGGGAGTGTCGGCAGCTATTTCACAGCAGGATACCGTTTGGGGCTTACTTTGAGTGAGAGCGGTTCGGTTTCGCGCGGTATCTGCACAGTGAGTGATAAGGGATTGCTTACAAGGATTGAAGAGCATAAGGAGCTTTTACGACAGGGCGAGCAGATAGTGGATCTGCCTACAGCGCACACCTTCTCACCCGATACCTTTGTGTCGATGAATTTTTGGGGATTTACTCCCGATTTATTTGAGCACACAGAGCAACTCTTCAGGCAGTTCTTGATGGAGCACGCTAAGGAGGAGAAAAGTGAATTCTATATACCTACAGTGGTGGATTATCTGATTAAGTCAGGTAAGGGTACCTTCAAAGTACTCCCTACTGAGGAGAGCTGGTTCGGCGTTACTTATAGTGCTGACCGTCCAATGGTTGTAGAGCGCCTTCGTCAGTTGCATGAGAAGGGCGTCTATCCAACCCCTTTGATGAGTAAATAATAAGAGAATATCCTTTCGTTAGGATAATAGTAGAAAAGATTATATGAAACTGAAAATGTTATTAATTCTGACATCCGTAGCCGGTCTTACGTTAGTAAGCTGCAACGGTAAGGGAGGTAATGGCAAGGGTACTGAAGAAGCAGTACCGGCTATAGACCTCACCGCAATGGATACCACCATTAATCCCGGAGATGACTTTTATCTCTACGCCAACAAAGGTTGGATGGACGCCAATCCTTTGAAGCCTGCGTATAGCCGTTTTGGTGCGTTTGATCAACTGCGCGACCTCTCAATTGAGCGTGTTCATGGCATTGTAGAGTCTCTCGCAGGGGCTGAGTTGCCTAAGAAAGGGACTAACGAATACCGTGTGGCTGTACTTTATAAGCAGGCAATGGATAGCACAAAGCGTAATGAACTCGGAGCACAGCCTGTAAAGCCTTTTATAGATGAAATTGCAGCAGTTTCATCAAAAGAAGAACTCCTTGAGTTGGCTGCCAAGAAGGATAATCGTGGTGAGGCAACGCTATTCGCTACTTATGTGTATGCAGATGATATGAATAGCGACATGAACATCATGCATGTGTTGCAGCCCTCTTTAGCGCTTCCCAATAGAGACTACTATTTGGCAACCGATGAAGCCGGGCAGAAGATTCTTAAGGAATACAACGACCATGTGCTTCGTATGCTTGCTCTTGCCGGTTATAATGAAGCTGATGCAAAGCGCCTTGCTGACAATAATATGAAGATCTCTAAGCAGATCGCCGAAATGAGCTACTCACCGGTTGAGCTTCGTGATAGCAGAGCTAACTATCATATGCTTGAGGTAAAGAAGTTTGCCGCTGATAATAAGGGATTTGATTGGAATCGCTATATCCAACTCCGTAACTTAGACAAGTTGGAGAAGTGGGATGTGTCTCAGATCAAGTTCTTCGAAAAGTTTGATAAGTGGTATCCCACAGCAGATCTGGAAGCCATCAAAGACTTCTTGACTGTAGCAGAGATTGAGGGTGCTTCAGGCTACTTGAGTGATGCTTTTGTAGAAGAGAACTTTAACTTCTATGGTAAGGTACTCAGCGGTCGCAAAGAGATGCATCCCCGTTGGCGTCGTAGTGTTAATCTGATTGACGATGTACTCGGCGAAGCTTTGGGACAGATCTATGTAGAAAAGTACTTCCCTGCAGAAGCTAAGGAGCGTATGGAAAGCCTTGTCAAGAACCTCCAGGATGCTCTTTCTGAGCGTATTGCAGGACTGGAATGGATGAGCGATGAGACGAAGGCAAAGGCTCAAGAAAAGCTAAAGAACTTTACCGTAAAGATTGGCTATCCTGATAAGTGGAAAGACTACTCAAAGATGAGTATCGACGCTGATAAGTCGTTCTTTGAAAACCTTCTCGAGGTAACTCGCTTTGAGCACCAGCGCAATATGGATGACTTGGGAAAACCAGTAGATCGTACACGTTGGCTCATGAACCCGCAGGAAGTAAATGCATACTACATGCCTACTACCAATGAAATATGCTTCCCGGCAGGTATCCTCCAACCGCCTTTCTTCAATATCAATGCAGATGATGCAGTGAATTATGGTGCTATCGGTGTGGTAATTGGACATGAAATGACCCACGGATTTGATGATCAAGGGCGAGAATTTGACAAGGATGGCAATATGAACAACTGGTGGACCGAAGAAGATAGCCAGAAGTTTAAAGCCGCTACGGCTAAGCTGGTAGACCAGTTCAACCAAATCAAGATCACCGATGAACTGAATGCAAATGGTGAGCTTACCTTAGGTGAGAACATCGCTGACCAAGGCGGTCTCCTCATTGCTCGTCTTGCCCTCGAAAAGGCTTTGGGTGGAAAGGAACCTGAACCTATTGATGGCTTCACTGCAGCACAACGCTTCTATATTGCTTATGCACGTGTTTGGGGGCAGAATATCACCGAACAGGAAAGAGTTCGTCTGACTAAAGAGGATCCGCATAGCTTAGGTGAGTGGCGTGTAAACCAAACTCTTCGCAATATTGATGACTTCTACAAGGCTTTCAATATAACAGAAGGTAACAAAATGTACATCGCTCCTGAGAATCGTGTACTCGTTTGGTAAAGCACACTGAGTAAAAGTCAATAACAAAAAGGGGTAAGTGTCGTATGACGCTTACCCCTTTTCTTATGAAAGGTTTGCTTCTACTTTAATGCAGTCTCTGTTACCGCACTAATACTTTCGTTGCTTTGTTGCCTTGGCACTTGATGTATACGCCCGGAGCCTGTGGTTCTTCAATGCGCTTGCCTTCAAGGGTTAGGTAGTAGGGAGCGCTCTCTTCAGTGTCGGTAGCATCAGGGGCAGTGATGCCATCCAAAAGAATGGATTCAATAGAAATATTGTCGATGTACACATTTGTGATAGGTCCATCGTGACGGACAGCATCAAGCCTAATTTGTGCCACCTTTACTTTCTTGTCAAACGTGATATTTTGTTTTACCTCTTCCCAGAGTGGACGACCTTCCTTAGTAGGCTGTGAGATCCAAACTTCTTTGAAGGGCGCATTGTCTTCGGATATGGAGATGCGAAGTTGATTAGAGAAAGCCTCGGCAGTTGCATTCCAAAGGAATAACTTGACCTGAATTTCTTTCACACCGGCTACAGATAGGTGCGGAGTGATAAGGCTTTCAGTCTGCCCATCAGGTGAGTAGGAGTAGAATTTGCAAGAGGCAAAGCCATTGTCTTCGTCCTGAGGCTTCAGCTTTATGATTTCATCATTGGGCAAGAAGTACATGGTTCCTGAGCTGACATACTCCCAAGCTTCGTAGGTATAGTTGGGGTCATTCTGTGTAGAGGCTGTTTGCCAACCATGATGCGACATAGCTTGATTGGCAAAGGATTCCGTGAAGGGAAGTGTGCAGGGCTCCCCAATTAGCTGCGCTTCAGACCGAGCCGGGGTCAATGATTTACCTGCCGTATTCTCTGCAATGAGCGTATAGACTACGTTCTTTTCTTCTTTAAAGTTCGGGGTGTCTACATATTTTGTTGCCTTAATGCCTTTAGCTACTTCCTCACTTGACTTATCCGGGTAGACACGTGTAAGGGTATAAGTGAGGTTTTCCGGGTCACAACAGCCTCCTCTGCCTCCTCGTAGTGGAGCTTCCCAAGTAAGCGTGCACGCTGTTTCGGTAGCGTTGGTAGTAAGGTTCATGGGTGTATCCGGGTAATCCAAGCCCACAAAAGTAGAGGACTCTTTTCCTTCACCTACTCCGGTGCTCCCGATTCTTGCCACAGCTCTATAGTGGTAGGATTTATCCATTTTAAGGTCGGTGTGCTGATAGGTGCACTTTTGACCCGGTTGCACGTTTTCGATAGAGTGAAGGGTTGTCCAGTTAAAGTCTTCGTACAGCTGTATATCAATGAACATTGTACCTGTCAGATCTTTACCGGAAACGCTTTTTGCGGGGGCGGTTACAGCGAGATCCACTATATTGGTTTTGTGGTCTTTTGTCGTTGCCGTAAACTCTGTAATGGCTCCCGGAGTAACACCTGTATAAGTCGATACATAGGCATAACTACCCCGTGTGGCGTCTACATAGCAAGAGAGACGATACTCATACTTTTGATCAGGCGATACGTTTTTATCCACAAAAGTAAACTCCTCACCGGGCTTAGGGGATGCAACTCGACCGCACTCCTCTGTAGGCCATTCGGTGCTGGGCGCATGACGTTCAATCAAAATATATGAGATGTAGGGCAAATCGAACTGTTCGTAAGTGTCCCAGTCATATTCTGTTTTGCTTGGGGCCGTTGCTTTAATGGTTACGGTATTAGCTGCTTCATCGTAGGTAGCCTCTTGATTCCGAGGGCTCTCGGCAGTGTAAGTCTTTTGTGCTTGTGCGCTCAGAGGCAGCAACAGAAGAGCGAACTGTGAAATAATAAGTAGTACTTTTTTACTCATAAAAATGCATTCTCTATAATTAGCGTTCTCATTTTGTAAGGCAAATTTACAGAAATGGAATGGGATAAATGATACATTTTGCTTATATCGACTGAGTATCCCCTTATGGTTAACTTGCATTTCTGACATCCAATAAAGAGCTTATGGGTGAATAGAGTACATTAATTAAACAAATAGGTAGCCATTACAACCCTGTATTTGCCTAAGAGCTCACTATCTTTCGTTACCTTTGGCAAGAAAATGATTGATTTGTTACACACAATGAGGATGAACCATAATATGAAACGCACTTTACGATCGCTTCTGTTACTCTCTTCGCTTCTTTTGTTGACTGCCTCCTGTCAGGGGGGAAAAAAGACGGGTGGCACTTTTTCGACAGATACGCCACAGGAGGGAGCCTATGAGCAGGCTGTGCTTACGGTAGAGGATGCCCGATTATTCAGCATTGAGAATTTGGAAGTGGGCCATCGTGCTTGTGTATTTACTCCTTCGGGTGATACATTAGCTCGTTATCTGTTGTTGCCTAAGGAGGCAGCTTCGGAGTATACCGCAGCAGCCAACGAAAAGGTGATCATAGTACCCCTTCAGCGTATGGCGCTATTGAGTGATACGTTCATAGGGGCAGCAGAGCTGTTGGAGGCTATGGAGCAGGTAGTCGCTACGAGTGATACGAGTACGCTTTATAATGAGGTAGCATGTAGTAGAGCGCGCAGCGGACAGTTGCAAGGCGTATCACCTGCGGGCATTACCAATGCAGAGCAACTGGTGGCTTTGAGTCCGGATGGCATTATGATGAACTATTTTGAGGGAAGTGATCATAGTCTCTCTCTCCCGGCCAGTAGTCAAATCCCTATTATTTATAACAATGATTGGCAGGAATCAACTCCATTGGGACGTGCCGAGTGGATTAAGTTCATAGGTCTTCTTTTCGGAAAAGGAGAAACCTCCTCCAAAATTTATCAGGAGACAAAGAATAGATACGAAGCGCTGCGGCAGAAAGTGCTTCAACAAAGAAAAAGCCCTGCTCCTCGGGTACTTTTCGGACAAGCCTATAAGGGGGTGTGGTATCTCCCTGCAGAGGATAGTTACGTGGCTTCCTTTTTACGCGACGCAGGGGCAGCTTTTAAGGGGTCTGCAGTTGGCGCTCCGGGGGTGCCGATCTCTTTTGAGCAAGTTTTTTTGGACCATGCAGAAGATGACGTATGGTTGGCGTGGCATTCAGCGGATATTCGCTCTTACGACGATTTCCTAAAGCAGGATAAGCGCTATAGTCGTTTCAAGCCTTTTAAGGAGCGATGCATTTGGCTAAACAGCAAACGGGTAAGAGGGGCAGCGAATGACTATTTCGAACAAGGCCCCTATAAGCCGGATGTCATACTGGGTGATCTTGTTTACATATTTCATCCCGCATTAATGCCGAGCGATTTTATCCCCTCTTATTGGCAAAGACTTGAATAGTACAAATGCGTAACACGTTGGTATTTATCATACTGCTGCTCCTCACAATAGTGGCTTTTTGTCTGGATATTGCTTTGGGAAGTGTGTCTATTCCTTGGGAGGTGCTGAAGGGAGCTATATTTGATCCCTCTTCGCAGCCGGAGGAGTTGCGCTATATCATATGGCATATGCGTTTGCCGAATGCTTTGGCTGCGGCTATGGTGGGAGGCGGCTTAGCAGTAGCGGGCTTAGCTATGCAAACCCTCTTTAGAAATCCTCTTGCCGATGCTTCTGTATTGGGGGTTTCGGGAGGTGCTTCTCTGGGGGTCGCATTCTTTATGATGGGAGGTGTGCTGGTATCAGGTGGAGCAATGAGCAATCCCTCTCTTTGGCAGACGGCCGGTATGTTGCTCTCCTCAATTGTGGGAGCGGCTTTTATTCTGCTGCTTATTGCTTTGATGGCACGTTCTATGAAGGACATGGTGTCCATACTAATTGTGGGGGTGATGATTAGCTTTATTTCGGGCGCTATGGTAAGCCTCCTGCAATACTATGCTCCGGCGGAAGTGGTAAAGAGTTTTCAGGTGTGGAGCTTTGGTAGTTTGGAAGGAAATGATGCAGAGAGTGTGCTGTTGATGGCGTGTACATTGCTGCCGGCCTCTTTACTCTTTTTGTTACTCGCCAAGCAGCTCAATGCTTTGCTTATAGGTGAGCAGTATGCACTCACGGTTGGAGTGTCAATTAAGCGGGTAAGGCTCTTTGTAATCCTCCTTGCCGGTATTGTGGTAGGGGTATGTACAGCCTTTACCGGTCCGATTGCTTTTGTCGGAATAGCAGTACCCCATGTAGTGCGCTTCCTATTCGGCAAGAGCAACCATCGTGTCTTGATCCCGATGACTTTGCTTGTGGGTGCTTGTTTTATGTTGTGTTGCCACATGCTTACTCACGTGATTAAGAGTGGAGTTGTATTACCCATCAACATTGTAACGGGTATTATAGGTGCGCCTATACTGATCTCAATTATCTTACGAAAGGAACAGCGCTCATGGAGATGACAAAAGAGGCACTAACTCTGGACAACCTGACTACCGGGTACATAGGCAAAACGGTTAGTAGAGGGATCTCATGGCAGATTCCTTATGGAAAGCTTGTATCGCTTTTAGGCGCAAATGGCAGTGGAAAATCAACTCTATTACGAGCTATCTCTTTAGGCAATGAGGTTCGTGGGGGTAAGGTGCTGATTGATGGTGAGGATTTATCGCAAAAGAGCATTTCCGCACGCTCCCGAATGGTCTCAGTGGTATTGAATGACCAGAGCTATGAACGAAGATTGACCGTAGAGGAGCTGGTCGCTATCGGACGTATCCCCTATACGGGATTTATGGGCGTCTTGCAGCGGGCGGATAAGGTGGCAATTCACGAAGCTATAGTGCAGTGTAGGCTTCGCGGATATGAGCATAGACGCCTCTCTACATTGAGCGATGGAGAGCGGCAGCGTGCTTTTGTGGCACGAGCAATTGCCCAAGAAACCCCCTTGATTTTGTTGGATGAGCCTACAGCGCATCTCGACATGGCGCACCGACTTTCTCTCTATCAGCTGCTGCGTGATATGGCGCATCACTCGCGAAGGGTGATCGTTGTATCCAGCCATGAACTGCAGTTAGCCTTTAATACGAGTGATGAGATAGGTATTTTGACTCAAGACGGCGGTTTAATACATGGTTTGCCGGAGCAACTGGCACTACAGCATTCGTATGAGCAACTGTTTCCTGATGAAAATTTCACTTATGATCCAATAAAAGGAATAATTAGAGAGGATGCAGGTGTGCGTCGGGCGATACAGCTTGTAGGTGAGCCCTCTTGCGATAGAATGCTCTGTACCGAAGCGCTACTTCGCCGCTTGGGCTATGCTCCGACGAAAGAGCCAATTGATGAAATGAGATTAGAGGTTACAGAGAGCGGGTGGACGCTTATTAGTGAAGGTCGCGAATATGCTTATGCAACTCTTACAGAGATAGCCGATCATTTAGGAAAAGCAACTATTAGATAAAACGAAATATGCGTAGTATGAAACATTTGATGAAGACTCTATTGTGTGGTGCACTTGTAGTATTCTTCTTTTGGCAGCAGGCAATAGCACTATCTGCACAGCAAGCGGAAAGAATTACTATCAGGGGTATAGTTCTGGATGAAAAAATGTTGCCGCTTCCTTTTGCTACCATTGAGGTGACACCGATTAGTGGCGAGGAAAAGGGTGACCCCATACAGCAGGTGACTGACGATGCAGGACGATTCGTTTTATCGCTTCCTCAGGCGGAGCAATACGTGATTGTGGCCTCTTATGTGGGCTATTCTATGGACCCTATGACAGAGAGTTACAGCTCACTAAAGAAGAAAGCCATGCTTCGTGTGAAAATGAAAGAAGACGCACAGGAGCTGGGGGAGGTAACGGTAGCCGCAAAGCGCCCCTTGGTACGTATAGACGTGGATAAGCTGGCCTACAATGTGGCAGAGGATCCACTGAGCAAGAATCAGAGTTTGAGAGAACTCCTAAGAAGAGTACCTTTGGTTACGGTAGATGGAGAAGGAAATGTACAGGTAAAGGGCTCTTCCAACTTCAAAATATATCTTAACGGCAAGCCTTCATCTATGCTGCAAGCAAATCCAAAAGATATCTTGCAAAGCATACCCGCAGGATCTATCAAAAAAGTGGAGGTGATCACCGATCCGGGAGTGAAATACGATGCGGAAGGGGTGGTTGCGATACTGAATATAGTGACAGAAGCAGGTGCCTCTTTGGAGGGTATAACGGGTACTGTCTATGGATCAGTCCTTTATCCCCTTTATCTCGCCTCCGGAGCGTACGTGACCGCTAAAATTGGCAAATTGGGAATAAGCGGTAACTATAACTATAGCTACATGAATCGCAAGAATCAGCAATCTTCTGAGTATGATACCGAGTTGGGCAACGCCTATTTGCACAGTGCGTCTAATGCCAATCGTACGAAGATGAATATGCATACGGCCAGCCTGACCCTTACTTATGACCTAAATCCCCACAACTTGCTTTCTCTCTCAGCCAATATAAATCCTACGTTCTTAGGACCTAACGAAAATGTTAATACTACTGAGCGGTATAAAGGGGCAAAGGAGAGTCTTTTATATAGGGATTCTACGTTCATGCTATCGAAAAACCAATCGGGTAATTTAGAAGCTAACTTGGACTATCAGTGGACAGGGCGTACTCCCGATCAGCTCTTAACCGTCTCCTATCGATACTTTTACCAACCCTCCAACGCCGATGTGATGAGTAGGGGTATTGCCTATCTGCCTGGTATGGCGCCATTCCAATGGCAAGAGAAAAATCTTAATGATGCCCATATGAATGAGCATACGGGACAGGTGGATTATACGCAAACCTTTGCTAAAAAGCATTTTATTGAGACCGGTCTAAAGTATATTTATCGACTTGGAAAGACCAATCCCAGCTACCAAATATTCGATCCGCAATTGAATGATTGGGTTGTTGGATCTCGCTATGGACAGCACTTGGGCATAAGCAGCTCTCCAATGGATTATGTACAAACTGTATTTGCTGCTTATGCGTCGTATGCTTACAAGGTGGAAAAGTTCAGTATGAAAGCAGGTTTGCGTTTAGAGCGTGGCTTGATGGATGTCGCCTACCAAAAGGTGCCAGAAGCAGGCTTGAAGAACCATTTTACCGACGTAGTTCCTCAGCTCTCTTTAGGCTACAACATTACCCCGACGCAGCAGCTTAAGTTGAATTATATGATGCATGTAGGGCGTCCGAGTATCGACCAGATCAATCCCTATAAGGATCAATCACAAGGCTATCGAGTACAATACGGAAATGCCGCACTCAAGAACGAGCGGCAGCATACGCTTTCGCTTGGCTACAGCCTCTTTAAGACTCGGTTTAGTCTCAATGCCTCGTTAAACGGACTGTATGTGCACCATCCCATCACAGCGGTAATGTTTGTTTCCCCGGATAATCCGGACCTCATCCAGAGCACATTTGAAAATTACGGAAAGAAATGGAGCTTGGGTACTAATCTATTCCTTAGCTGGAATCCCAATCAATGGCTGCGTTTCTATTCCAATATGAACATGTCCTATGTCTCTTTTGATCGGATGCGTGACACCCGAAACATAAATGGTGGTCAAGGCGAAAATAATACGATTAGGGGATTAGGCGGAACCGCTTATGTGGGGGGTATGGCCACTCTGCCTAAGAGTTGGATTCTTTGGTTTAATACGGGCTTTTTCCGTCAAGAGCCTACTTCTTATCAGGAGTCTTTTGGAAGTGGCTGGCATAGCTTTGGAGTTACCAAGCAGTTCCTTAAAAAGAAGCTCTCCGTCTCTCTCTTTGCCAATAATCCCTTCCGCTCTCATTACAAACTTACCATTACGCAGTACACTGGAGGTGGCAAAGCAACGCTCCGTTCAACCAGTATAGCCTCTTCAGTTGGACTCAATATTTCCTACACATTTGGTCAGTTGAACAAGGCAATCCGTACTGTGAGTCGATCAATAGAGAATACCGACCTCTCGTCGGAAAAGAAGGGTAGTGAAGCACCCCAGGGTGAAGGTGCGCAGAATAAAGGCATGGGAAAGTGATGTAGTCTCCCTGAAAAATAGTATGCGCTAACGCTGCCGGATAGTGGAGAGCCGTTTAAAGGCTACACCAACTTGGTCAATTCCGTATAGCAGTGGGCGCTCCGTGCATAGGGATAGCTCCACGGTATAGATACCACTGTGGAGAAATGTGTACGAAGGAAATAAAATAGCTTCGCTTTGTCGGTAGCTTATACCCCGGCTCTCAGGCGCGCTCTCGCTTCCTATCATCGCTACTTTGAGGGTATCGATGAGTAGCGTGCTGTCGGCCTCTGTAAGCCGATAAATCAGTGTAAGATGCGTGAAGTCGTATCTATTGTCGTATCGAAGCAAAGCTTTTGCATTGTACCGACAAGCCCCATAGGGTACGAAAAGAGAGTACGTGAGTACTTTGTCGTGTGCCCACTTGCTTTGAGGAAGTGTGTGGTAGGCTATCTCCTCCCTTTCGGAGGGGAGACAGCCTGTGATGAGCAGTGTGCAGAGAAAGGTTCCGATAAGAGCCTTATGCATTTTCATCGCTTGTCGTACGCTTTGTGCGGGATCTATTGCGGTTTTTCCTACGTCTTTTCTGAGAAATAGCTTTATCGAAGCGAGTTAGTGAATTCTCCTCCAATACATCTTTGGACCTGACGATTGGCCGAGGAGATGCTTCGTTATCATCTAAGCTGGCTACCGGTGTATCATTTTGATTCATTTGAATGATCTGATGCGCTCTCTCCATCGGTATGGTGATCTCTTCGTTGCTAGGCCCATTCGTATTGCGATAGGTCGCTTCACCTGCCAATAGATTGACCTTTACCAGCTTGTAGCTTCCCCCATCTGTACGCAGCAAAATGTCGCGTGGTGGAGCCTTACGATGCGCTTCCTCATAGCTATCGACTTCGTAGTTGATGCAGCACTTGAGTTTGCCGCATTGTCCGGTGATCTTTTCAGGATTGTTATTAAGTTCCTGAAGCCGTACCGACTGAGCATTGACACTGCAGAAGTCATGCATCCAACTTGCGCAGCAGAGAGCCCGGCCACACGGTCCTATTCCACCGATGCGCCCTGCTTCTTGGCGAGCCCCTATTTGACGCATTTCCACGCGTATGTGAAAGGCTTCTCCCAAAAGCTTGATAAGTGTGCGAAAGTCTACTCTATTGTCTGCTATGTAGTAGAAAATAGCTTTTGTACCATCACCCTGATACTCCACATCGCCTATTTTCATATCCAAATTAAGATCGGCGGCTATGCGTCTGGCCTTAATCATGGTATCGTGCTCTAAGGCGCGCACCTCCTCAAATCTCTCTATGTCGGAGGGGGTGGCTAATCGAAATATTTGGGGTATGGAGTGGGTGTTGCGCCGTGCAAGTTGTTGATTGTAGCGCAACTGCGCCAGCTCTCCCGTAAGGGTAACACAGCCTATATCCATGCCGGGAGTCCCCTCTACGGCTACAATATCGTCTCTTTTGAGGGGAAGCCGAAGCGGATTCTCGTATATGCCCTTTCGGGTGTTCTTAAATTGAACTTCTACCCAGCGATTCTGCTGTACAGATGTGGGTAGGTCGCTCATCCAGTCAAATGCTTTCAAAGCTTTCCTGTCGCATGCTCCTTCGCAGTTTGTGCACAGGCATAGATCACTTTCAGCGTTTGAGGTGCCGGATTTATTCGTATTATAGTATCTATCTGTATTATCGTTATTCATTATAGCCAAACTTGACGTAGCACAAAGTTATAGATTCTCTCAGACTTAGTGACTGCTTGTGCTCTTTCTGCCTGGTGGTCGGGTATAGTATGTGGTAATGTATTTCATTTATTTGATGGATTTTCCCAATAGGCTATAGGGTTTTTAGAAAAAGGCTATAGGGTTTTTGTGAAAACCCTATAGCCTTTCGGAGAAAAGGTATAGATGAATCATTTACTAAGAGAGGTGAAAAGAGAACCCTGCCGTGGTAGAAAGAATGAATTTGGTGATTCTCTTCTATTTTTGGAGTATTCTTACTCTTTAATGCTATTTCAATGTGCCGTTGGAGGTACTCCTCGGCTGCTCAAGTTGGTAATTGGGTAAAAGGATAGCTTAAAGCTAAACGGGAAAATAGTTGTACACTTTGTATTTTTATATTGTACCTTTACATTGGAAAGATAAAGCCCTTTATGAAAAAGGGACTGTTAAAGAGAAAGAAAATAAGATAGAGGGTAGGAGGATAAGCCTATGATGGACACCATAAAGCAGATATACCGAATAGGACACGGACCATCCAGTAGCCATACGATAGGTCCGATGCGGGCTGCAGAGATGTTTGTAAAGCAGATAGCCGGTATGGAAGTTGCCTCTTTTGAGGTTACTTTGTATGGTAGTTTAGCGGCTACCGGTAAGGGGCATATGACCGATGTAGCTCTTCTCTCTGTACTGAATCCCTTACATCCCACTACAATACTTTTTGAGCCTCATAAGGAGCTTGCATTTCATACCAATGGTATGCTATTCCGTGCTTTGGATGCGGCAGGAGAGGAACTGAGGCGATTTACTGTGTATAGCATAGGGGGCGGTGTGCTGGCCAATGAAGATTTTAATGAGCAAGTGTCCAATCCTATTTATAAGCTGCATCATATCGATGATATGATACCTGTACTACAAAAGTATGGCATGAGCTATTGGGAGTATGTAGAGCGCAGCGAAGGAAAAGAGATATGGGACTACTTAGCCGAAGTGTGGCGGGTGATGAAGCAAGCCATACATGAGGGGTTGGAAGCGGAAGGAGTTCTTCCCGGTGGTTTGGGCTTACGCCGCAAGGCATCGGAGTTTATGATCAAGGCAATGAGCTACTCGGAGAGTGTGCGTTCCAGAGGGCAGACGTATGCATATGCACTTGCCGTCAGTGAGCAAAATGCCGCCGGTGGCTTGGTCGTTACTGCGCCTACGTGCGGTAGCTGTGGGGTAATGCCGGCTGTGCTCTATCACTTGCAAGAGACCCGACACTTTACCGATATGCGCATTTTGCGTGCTTTAGCTACGGCAGGGCTTTTTGGCAATGTGGTACGCACCAATGCGTCCATTAGTGGCGCTGAAGTGGGCTGTCAAGGAGAAGTAGGAGTGGCTTGTTCGATGGCTGCCGCAGCTGCTTCACAGCTTTTCGGAGGTACGCTGCATCAGATTGAGTATGCTGCTGAAATGGGATTAGAGCACCACTTAGGGCTTACCTGCGATCCGGTGTGCGGATTGGTACAGATACCTTGTATTGAGCGTAATGCTTTTGCAGCCAGCCGCGCTTTGGATGCTAATACGTATGCCAACTTTACTGATGGGCGGCATCGTGTTAGCTTTGACCGCGTAGTAGCGACTATGCATCAGACCGGAAAGGATTTGCCCTCTTTGTATAAAGAGACCTCTACCGGTGGCTTGGCTACTATAAGTAATATAGATGAAGATCTCCTTGTGCCCGATGAATTCTCAGATGATGTGGAAGCACTGAGTGAACAGCGACGTAAGGCACGCGGCACACGGCAGTCGGAGCGTAAGTCGGGGATATGCTGAAAATATTATATACCCTTTACTATTGGCTTATTGCCGTACCGCTATTTGTAGCAGCGACAATATTATTTTCTTTATTGTCTATTATTTTCTCCTTATTGGGTGGAAAAGGGGTTGCCTATTGGTGTGGTAAGTGGTGGAGCCTTTTCTCGGTTTATATTTTCTTGTGTCCGGTAAAAGTAGTGGGCAGAGAGAATCTTCCCGAGCGGAAGCGTCCGGTAGTGATCATGGCTAATCACCAAGGTGCCTTGGATATATTTATGATATACGGCTTTATTGGAAAGCCTTTCCGCTGGATCATGAAAGCAAGTTTGAAGAAAGTTCCCTTCTTGGGGCAAGCTTGCACGATGGCGGGGTTTATTTATGTAGACGAAAAGGATCCGACTTCCATAAAGGACACGCTAAGGGATGCTCAAGCAGTGTTGTCTTCCGGTACTTCTATTGCTATTTTTCCCGAAGGACATCGTACGGCAACAGGGGAGGTTATGCGATTTAAGAAGGGAGGCTTTGTGATGGCTCACGAACTCTCTATACCTATTCTGCCCATTACTTTGGAGGGCCCATACAGCGCTTTACCCAAGGGTAAGTGGCAGGTGCGACCTACACGCTTAACGATGACCATCCATCCCCTATACACCATCAGCAAAGAGGAACCCTATCCGCGTAATTTGGTGCGTGCCGTGCAAGAAGTGAAAGAAATAATTGAATCTCCCTTGCAACATGAGTAGTTTTAGAAAGACTATGAGTAGCTACATTAAGCCCTATTCAGGGCATGTAGTATTGAGTGTAGTGACAAACGTGTTGGCTGCGCTGCTCAATTTAGTGGCTTTCTCTGTCCTTATCCCTATACTGAAGATTCTCTTTGGTATGGAGTCGGGAACTACGGAGCTGATGGATCTCTCTGCTATTTCTCTGCGTTCTATTGAGGGCTGGAGTGCGTGGGGAAATGCACTTCAGAATAATCTGAACTACTACGTAACCTCGCTGATTAGCAGCTTGGGGGCTACTCGTGCTTTACTCGTCTTTTGCCTCTATTTGGGTATCATGACTTTAATAAAGGTATTGGTTACCTATAGTAGTTTGTGGTGTTTGGTTCCTGTTCGTACAGGGGTAGTGCGAGACCTGCGTAATAAGTTGAATAAAGCTATTTTGAACTTGCCGCTTGGCTACATGAGCGAAGAGCATAAAGGCGATATACTGGCACGTATATCCGTTGATGTGGCTGAGGTTGAGGGGTCTATTGTAGATATGTTGGAGGTGCTGATTAAGAATCCCATATTGATCTTTATCTACGTGATTGCACTCTTCTTCATCAGTTGGCAATTGACTCTCTTTGTGATTGTGGTGCTGCCGATTGCCGGTGGCTTAATGGGCATAGTGGGCAAGCGACTGAAGCGCGATAGTGCGGAGGGAAAGAGCCTTTGGGGTGTACTGATGAGCTATGTAGAGGAGACGCTGGGCGGACTACGGGTGATTAAGGCATTCAATGCACAGAAGCAGATGCACAAGCGTTTTGTCGATTCGAATGAGGATTACCGACATATCATTTCCCGTATGTATGCTCGTCAGCAACTGGCACATCCCATGAGTGAGTTTTTGGGTACAGTTACGATCGCTATTATATTATACTTTGGCGGTACGCTCATCTTAGGAGGAGATAGCGCAATCAGTGCCCCTCTTTTTATATACTATTTGGTTATTTTCTATAGTGTGCTCAATCCGGCAAAAGAGTTGACTCGCTCCGCTTTTGCCGTCCAGCGCGGGTTGGCTTCAATGGAGCGAATAGAGGCTATTTTAGATGCCGATAATCCTATTAAAGATCCGGAAAATCCCCAACCCATCTCTTTTGAGCATGAGATGAGATTTGATGCGGTAACTTTTGGGTATATAAGCGACAAGCCTGTTCTAAAGGAGCTTAGTCTGACCATTCCTAAAGGAAAAACCGTAGCTCTCGTAGGGCTCTCGGGAAGTGGTAAGAGTACTATGGCAGATCTGCTCCCGCGATTCTTTGATCCCGATCAAGGAGCAGTACGGATTGATGGGGTTGATATTCGTCAATTTAAGGTAACCGATTTACGTTCCTTAATAGGCTATGTAAATCAGGAGGCTATTCTCTTCAATGATACAGTAGCAGCCAATATATCACTCTCCAAACCGAATGCTACCGAAGAAGAGATACGTGCAGCGGCAATAGACGCCTATGCGCATGACTTTATAATGCAGATGCCTCTCGGTTATGAATCAAATGTGGGAGATAGGGGTAGTAAGCTAAGTGGAGGCGAGAGACAGCGAATCAGTATAGCTCGTGCCCTCTTGAAAAATCCTCCTATTCTAATCTTAGATGAAGCAACCTCTGCATTAGATGCTGAAAGCGAACTCGCCGTGCAGAGCGCACTTAACCATCTACTTAAGGATCGAACTACTTTGGTTATTGCCCACCGCCTTTCCACTATTGAGCATGCCGATACGATAGCGGTATTGGATGATGGGCGTATTATTGAGCAAGGTACACACGCTGAATTACTCGCTCTCGGGGGACGCTACGCACAATTTAGAGCCATGCAGCAAGGAAACGATACGATATCGTAAAACAAATCGTGTAATCCCACATTGCTATAGAAGTCAATTATCTAAGGTGTGCTCTTAAGTGCACCTTTTAAAAGAGCTCGGCAGAGAATAGAAGTTGAATAAGAGTTATTTCTCGTATAATTGGCGAATAATGGACACGCAGTTGTCCTCTCCCAAGCGACCGCTGTTGAGCGTAATATGATATAGGTCGGCATCGCCCCAGTTCCGTCCGGTGTAGTAGCGATAGTGCCTCTTGCGGTCACGGTCATGCTTTATAATCTGTTTGGCGGCCTCATTGTCACTCTCCACGCCATGGTACAGGTCAACGATACGACGTATGCGACTTTCATTATCGGCATGGATGAATACATTCAGTACATCCGTGCGCTCTCGTAAAATATAGTCGGCGGCTCGTCCCACAATGATGCAGGGGCCTTTTGCTGCCAATGATGAGATTAGCTCGTATTGCTCCTTTAGAATACGATCATTGGGCGTAATGATCTGACCATGAAGATGCAGCCCATCTGCCGATAGGGGGACATAGTCCAAGGCACTTCCGCTTTCGTATTCACTATGCGATTCTACATACGCTTTTGTAAACCCACATTTCTTTGCAAGCTCTTCGATTATTCTTCGGTCAAAAAAGGGAATATCAAGCTCCTCTGCCAGTCGCCTTCCTATAGTGCGGCCACCGCTGCCAAATTGACGACTTATAGTAATAATCTTAAATGGCATAAATAAATACGTGTCCTTTGTTTGGTGCAACTAAGTTACACATTTATGCGGAAAGAGTAGGTTATTCATTATTTCAAGTCAATTTATTATCTTTGTCACAGCAAGGTATGGAAGCATATGCTGTCGTGCCATAGTGCTGTTTCTTGGGGGTGCACTTCCAATTAGTGGAGGGCTGAGATGATACCCGTAACCTGATCCGGATAATGCCGGCGTAGGGAAGAGAGATAGAACAATACCAGAGCGAGATTCTCTCACAGGCTCATTTCTACAATTCACCTTTATAAGTACATGCACTATGTGTGTGAGTATGTAGTTGATTTACTTTGCATAGAGTGAATTAGGAAACATGATACAGATAACCATAAATGGGCAAGCGGATTCGGTAGCAGAGGGTACTTCCTTAGCTTCTTATCTTGAGGCTAAAGGATATCGCTCGGAGCATATCGCCGTTGCTGTCAATCAGAAAATAGTTAAGCGCAATCTACACGCCTCCACTAATCTAATGGAAGGCGATGCATTGATTATTATAGGAGCCGTGAAAGGTGGGTGATTATCCTACTGCAAGTAAAAAAGAATTGACCCCTTAAAGAGTATGAAAGCAAAAGAAAATGCAGCAGATGTGACTATTACACAAGGTGCACTGCCGGGAAGTGAAAAAATATACGTCAAAGGAGATCGAGTAGCAGTGGCTATGCGTCGTATCGACCTTTCTGATACAATAGACGAGGATGGAAAGCGACATTCCAACGAACCTGTTGTGGTGTATGATACGAGCGGTCCCTATACAGATCCAAATTACCAAGCGGATCCTCGTAAAGGACTGCCCAAGCTACGTGCACAATGGATTGAGGATCGTGGCGATGTGGAGCGTTTGAAAGATCTCAGTAGTGCGTATGGGCGTATGCGTCGTGCCGATACACGATTGGATCATTTGCGATTTGAGCATATAGAGTCGCATCCGTTGCGTGCAAAAGCAGGTAAGCGTGTTTCTCAGCTGCACTATGCACGACAAGGCATTATAACGCCTGAAATGGAGTATGTGGCCATTCGTGAAAATCAATGCTGCGACCAAATAAGGGAGGCCTATAAGAAAGAGAAGGGAGAAGGCTTTGGTGCGCATATTCCCGATCTGATTACGCCCGAGTTTGTACGTAGCGAGATAGCCGCCGGGCGTGCTATTCTGCCTGCCAATATTAATCATCCCGAGAGTGAACCGATGATTATAGGGCGTAACTTCTTAGTCAAGATAAATGCCAATATTGGTAATTCACCCCTTTCCAGTACCATTGCCGAGGAGGTTGAAAAAGCTGTTTGGGCTACACGTTGGGGTGCTGATACCGTCATGGATTTATCTACCGGCAAGAATATACACGAAACTCGTGAGTGGATAGTGCGTAATAGTCCTGTACCGGTTGGAACGGTTCCCCTCTATCAAGCTTTGGAAAAAGTGAAAGGAAAGACGGAAGACCTTACATGGGATATCTATCGCGATACATTGATCGAGCAGGCGGAGCAAGGGGTGGATTACTTTACCATACATGCCGGATTGAGATGGCAGCACATTCCTTTGACAATGAAGCGCCTGACAGGCATTGTATCCCGAGGAGGGGCTATCATGGCTCATTGGTGTACCATACATAAGCAAGAGAGCTTCTTGTACTCCCATTTTGAGGAAATATGTGAGATCCTTTCTCAATACGATGTGGCTGTTTCTATCGGTGATGGTCTCCGACCCGGCTCTATTGCAGATGCCAATGATGAAGCTCAATTTGCAGAACTGAAGACACTCGGTGAATTAGCACGAATTGCAGATCAGCATGATGTACAGGTAATTATAGAAGGGCCGGGTCATGTGCCTATGCAGAAGATTAGAGAAAACATGGAGCTGCAGTTGGATCTTTGTAACGAAGCTCCTTTCTATACTTTAGGTCCGTTAGTGACTGATATAGCTCCGGGTTACGATCATATAACCAGTGCCATAGGGGCTGCAATGATTGGCTGGTTGGGTACTTCAATGCTTTGCTATGTAACACGGAAAGAGCATCTTGGATTACCGAATCGAGAGGACGTAAAGGAAGGGGTAATTACCTACAAGTTGGCAGCTCATGCAGCCGATTTGGCAAAAGGGCATCCGGCAGCCTATTGGCGCGACTGGTCAATGAGTAAGGCGCGCTATGAGTTTAGATGGATGGATCAATTCCATTTAGCCTTGGATAGTGAAACTGCGCTGAAGTTTCATGATGAAACGCTACCGGCAGAAGGACATAAAAAAGCACACTTCTGCTCTATGTGTGGAGAGCACTTCTGCTCCATGCGTGCTTCTCGACAGCTTCACGACAAAATAGAGGGAGAAGCCCCCGCAGTAGGGGTAACTAACGAGGAATGATTGCCTTACTAACTCCTTCTAAGGTTTCGCATTCATTGGCAAGGAGCTACAACAAGCTCTTTGCCAACGGATTGGATGCCCTCATCATTAGACTTCCCGGTTCTCCGAAAAGCTGCTACGAAGAGCTCATAGCAGCTATTGAGCCGCAATGGAGACACAGACTCTTAATAGATGATTATTTCGACTTGATCGAAGTGGCTTCTATTGGAGGGGTACATCTTAATAAAGAAAAGCGAGGGAGTTTTCCACTTACGTCTTATAAAGAGTTGAGGATAAGCACATCGGCACATTCTCTCGAAGAGCTTGAGTCGCTTCCTTTTGTGCCTCAATTTGCGCTCCTCAGTCCCGTATATGATAGTATCTCAAAAGAGGGATACAAGGCAAATGTTCCTTTGCATGAGTGCAAAAAGCGTTTACCCCAACTCCCCTTCCCGGTACTCGCTTTAGGTGGAATGACTCCGGAGAAAGCTAAAGAAGTGCTTGCTTATGGCTTCTCGGGAGCTGCTGTATTGGGGTATATGGAGGGTGCGGAAGAGCTGCTCTTGGAGCGTTTCCTTGCATTTCCCCGAACGGAGGCTTTGACTGTGGCAGGCTTAGACCCTTCTACAGGAGCAGGTATGACCGCTGATATACTCAATATGGAGCATTTGGGGATCTTTCCACTTTCTGTTGCGACCATCGGTACTGTGCAACATGAGGAGGAATTTAAGGAAATGTGCCCGGCACCCCCTCTTGAATATACGTTGAAGGCTATAAGGCATTTACTGCATCTTCATAAACCTATTGCTTCTAAAATTGCCTTAACAGAGCAGATTAGCGATGTATTAGACATTGCAAGAGAATTGCGCAGTTGTGGTGTTAAGCAGATTGTCTGGGATCCGGTAATCAAACCTACTCAAGGAGACATCGCCTTGCATGCTACCCCTGACCAGACATTAGTAAAGCAAGTTGCCTCTTGTGTCGATCTGATTACCCCAAATCTACCGGAAGCGGAAGCCCTATTTGGCAGTGCTACTCCGGAAGATGTGCAGCGCAAAGCAAAAGAGTTAGGTGTGTCTGTGTTACTCAAAGGAGGACATGATGAGCGCAGCAAATATTGCTCTACTGATATTCTTTTTATGCCTGATGGAAGCCGCTATAGTAGTTCTATTCCCAAGGCACCTTCTACTAAGCATGGTACGGGTTGTGCCCTATCCTCAGCTATAACTACCTATTTGGCAAGAGGCTTTACGATGCTTATGGCCTGTCGTATGGGGCAGCAATATATCGAAGCACTTCTTCACAGCAGTGATAGGCTTTTCATGGAGCGTAATGACAGAATGCTTCTTCGTAAAGAGAGAGCTTTGCGAAGTACCTCTCTAATGTTTATTACTGATGCAACTGATTGCCGAGGAGTACTGAGTCAGGCAGAAGCTGCACTGAAAGGGGGAGTGCGTTGGATACAACTTCGCATGAAACAGGCGGATCATGAGCTTTTGACGGACACTGCCCGCAAGTTGAAAGAGCTAATGTCTGCTTATGAAGGCACTACTTTAATCATTGACGATGATATAGAGGCTGTGCTGGAGAGTGGGGCAGACGGAGTACATCTTGGTTGGACTGATTCATCAATAGGTTTGGCCCGCTTGCGCTTAGGAGCAAATAGAATAATAGGTGGTACCTGCAATACCTTGGAGGATGTTCGTAAACGTGCATTGGAGGGAGTTGATTATATCGGCCTTGGTCCTTGGCACTTTACCACAACGAAGCGGAACCTCAGCCCTGTTATCTCCCCAGAAGAGATGAAGCAGATCACAATGGACAATCTAAACCGCTGTAATATACCCCTATTCGTAATAGGCGGCATTACGGAGGATGATATAGAGTCGCTCGGCAAGTATCCCATTGCCGGGGTAGCACTTTCCGGTGTAATCAATCAAGCGAAGGAGGCAACCACTAAAGCATTCCACTTGATGACGCTATGCAACAATCGCTTTAAACGAAACTTTTGACACAATAAATATGAATAAGTGTTTAGAAATAGCGGGACACTCTTTTACGTCCCGTCTGTTTGTGGGAACTGGTAAGTTCCAATCCAATGAAGCTATGAAAGCTGCTATTGTGGCTTCCGGTAGCCAACTTGTTACGGTAGCCCTTAAACGTTTGGAAACAGGGTGCGACCACGACAGTCTAATGGAGCATATAACGAGTGTATCCGGCGTTACGCTGATGCCGAACACAAGCGGTGCACGCGATGCCGAAGAGGCTATATTCGCTGCACATTTAGCTCGTGAAGCTTTTCAAACAGATTTTATTAAAGTAGAGGTACACCCCGATCCAAAGTACCTTTTGCCTGATCCGATCGAAACACTCAAAGCAGTCGAACAACTCGTAAAAGAGGGCTTCATCGTATTGCCCTATGTGCAAGCCGATCCTGTACTCTGTAAGCGTATTGCTGAGGCAGGTGCGGCTGTGGTTATGCCTTTAGGTGCTCCCATTGGTTCCAACAAAGGATTGCGGACCAAGGACTTTTTGCAGATCATCATCGAGGAGAGTCAAGTGCCTGTTGTAGTAGATGCTGGTATAGGCACTCCTTCGCAAGCTGCCGAGGCAATGGAAATGGGTGCCGATGCGGTCCTCATTAATACGGCTATAGCTATGGCGAGAGATAGTGAACGCATGGCGCGTGCCTTTGCGCAAGCCGTTGTGGCCGGACGTGAAGCCTATGAAGCTGGTTTGCCCGGTGTCTCTAACTTCGCCGCAGCGACTTCTCCATTACAAGGATTCTTTGATAATAGAAAGGACGAATAAATGAGCTTCTACGATCATATACTAACCTACGACTGGGACACGGAAGAACAGTCTATTTTTAGTAAAACGGAAGCAGACGTGGCTCGTGCAATAGCAGCGGAGCGGCCTACTTTGGAAGATTTTAAGGCACTTATCTCACCGGCGGCCGAGGGTTTCCTGGATCAAATGGCGATCAAGGCACAGCAGCTTACCCAGCAGCGATTCGGCAGAACCATTCAGATGTACGTGCCGCTCTATCTGTCCAATTTCTGCACTAATAACTGTATTTACTGTGGCTTTAGTAGTCATAACGCAATCAAGCGTAAGAAGCTCACGGTAGATGAGGTAATGCTCGAAATAGAAGTGCTTAAGAAGTGGGGCTTTCGTCACATACTGATTGTTTCCGGTGAGGCACCCAAACTCACGGATACAGCCTATTATAAGGAAATTGTGGATGCGATCAGACCCCATTTTGCCCAAATATCGTTGGAAGTACAGCCTTTGGAGGTCGAGGAGTACAAAACGCTAAGTGATAGCGGCGTTAGCTTTGTATGCGTCTATCAAGAGACTTACAATCACAAGGTCTATCCTCAGTTCCATCTGCAAGGAAAAAAGATGGATTATCGCTACCGACTGGAGACTCCGGAGCGTTGTGCACAAGCCGGAATGCGTAAGATGGGTATCGGGGCTTTACTCGGATTACAGAATTGGCGTACCGATTCCTATTTCACCGCTATGCACATGAATTGGATGGAGAAGCATTACTGGATGATGAAGTTCTCTATCTCACTTCCGCGACTAAGGCCTCATGTAGGCGCCTTTATGCCGAAAGATCCTATTACGGACAAACAAATGGCTCAACTAATTATGGCATACCGTCTGTTCAATCCGGAGGTAGACATATCTCTTTCTACTCGCGAAAGCTCTGAATTTAGAGATTTGGCAATGCGAATAGGGGTTACTACTATGAGTGCTGCTTCCAGTACAGAGCCGGGCGGTTATGCTACGCACGATGTGGAGCTGGAGCAGTTTAGTATCAACGACGGACGCTCCGTTGAGGAAATGGCTGCGGCTATTCGTGCTCAAAACTATGAGCCGGTGTGGAAAGATTGGGATAGTTGGTTGTAAGTGGCTATTCAATTAACTCAGGAGGAAAGATTGCGCTATGAGCGCCAACTGATGCTACCTCAAATCGGCGAAGCTGAACAATTGTTGCTGAAAAAGCAGCGTGTGCTGATCGTCGGTTCCGGTGGCATCGGGTCTCCGCTCGTGTACTACTTGGCCGCTTCCGGTGTGGGCGCGCTCCGCATTGTGGATGGAGATGTCGTTTCGCTTTCCAACCTACAGCGTCAGATCCTCTTTCAAACTGCCGATATTGGAAAGCCTAAAGCGGAGGTGGCTGCACTGAGAGCACAAGCAATCAATCCGAATTGTCGTGCCGAAGGCATGGTTACTCGCTTTACGGAGCGCAATGCAATCGAACTCATTTCCGACTGTTCTATAATAGTAGATGCTACCGATAATTTATCCAGTCGCTACTTACTGGATCGTGTGGCGCAGCAGGCTAATATTCCCTACTTGTATGGTGCTATTGAAGGGTATCTGTTTCAGGTAGCGCTCTTTACCTATAGGGAGGGGCAGGCTTCCTATCGGGAGCTATTCCCCGAGTATGATGCTGACAAAGAGCAGTTGCCCGTTGCGGTGTTTGGACCTGCTGTGGGCGTTTTAGGATCTCTCATGGCTGCACAAGTTATCAAAACAATGCTGCATATTGGAGATACTTTGGAAAATAAGCTTTTGCAATGCGATGTTCGTTCATTACAGTGTAATCTAATCTCTTTATAGCCGGGTAACTAACGAATACACAGCTCCGTAGTGGAGAGAAAGGTGCAGGTTCATTGGAGAGCCTGCACCTTTTTATTTTCCTCGCTAATTCCATAGCTGCGTCCTCTCTATCGTTGACAGCTATAGGCTTGCGAACTATTGAGAAATAGATCTGTATCTTTCAAATGAAACATCAGAACCTATGGTTTGAAACATTAGAACTTTTCAATCGAAACATCACTATCTTTCTCTGCTTGCTCAATATATATCTATTGCGGTGCGATAATGCGCTCTATCTCGACAGTGTGTGCTTCGATTCTGCTGTTGTGCGATTAGTTTGTATATTTGCATCAGCTCGCAAGAGTTAGGCGTGAGACCGACCTTGTCGCTTGAACGCCACTCCCCCCCCCCCACTTCTTATGAGGTGGGGGGCGTTTTTTTTAGAACTTTCGTATTCTATTCTCGCCGTCTAATCGTTTGAAGTTTTTCAATCCACCCTCAAGGAGAGCGTTAATTGCGTTCTCCTTTTGTTTTGAGTATTTCCCGTCAAAAAGCCTTGCCTTTGCTGTCTGCAAAACTTTGTCTTTGTCGGGCTTAATGTCTGTGTCTGTTGCTGCATTGTTGTGCATAGTGTTTAGCATTTGTGGTTATACGATTAGTTATTACCTTTGCGGTAGAAGCACCTTAGAAGGTGGATCGCAGTGCGGATTGTTGTTCCGCATGTAGCTTTCTACCTTTAGGGTGCTTTATTATTTGATGGATAGATCTATTGTCGCTTATGCTGTGTAGTTGTTCTCCCCACGGAAACTCACGTACTACTATCCAGCTATCTGTTAGTCCGACACTTGTCTGATAAAGATGCACCTTGTAGCGGTAGGCTCTGCTGCTGTGCTTGTCTGCGTAGTCGGTGCGGCTTGCTCCGCTGCTGCGTTGCCTTGCTCGGTTGTTGGCTGCTGTGCTGCCGTGTTGGTCGTGCTTGCTGCCGTGTTGGCTGTCGGGGTTGCCCCCTCGTTCGTTTCTTTGGTCATAGGTTGGTTGGTTAATCCGTTTGCAAATATAGTGTTCTAAATAGTTCAATTTGAGGAAATTGCACAAATGTCGGAAACTCGTCCGCTTCGGTTAGCTTTCCTTTGGCGTTTCGCTGCTTTTTCTCTCGGCTTGATGCTCCTCGCTTGAGCTGAGCTTTCGGACAATCTCTCGTTCTCTGTCGGATAGCTCCCAGTACGTGGGTAGCTCCTTTGGGGCATTCTGTAGTATCTTGGCTATTCGGTTGCTG
This sequence comes from Porphyromonas miyakawae, assembly GCF_045865415.1. NCBI lineage: Bacteria > Pseudomonadati > Bacteroidota > Bacteroidia > Bacteroidales > Porphyromonadaceae > Porphyromonas > Porphyromonas miyakawae. Next base: position 98,490 of record NZ_BAAFSF010000004.1, on the reverse strand, counting down.
ATGATGAAGCCTGCGCCGTAGAGTTTTTTGCCGACCTTGCGTTGGCTATCCAATGCCTCCGTGAAGTGCGTCTCCTCCCTTGGAATTCGTAGGCTTACCCCTCGGTCGACGTACTTGCAGAGTGTGGCTCCTGTGACCACGTTGGGTGTGTACTCGTATCGTGGCTTTGATTTTGGAGCTTTCACAGCCTGCTGCGCCTCCTTGACCCTACGAGTTAGCTCGGGTGCAAGTATGAGAGCGGTGTTTCCAAATAGATTTGAAGCGAAGCTCGTTTTTACTCTCGCTCCGTTGTGGTATATAATTTCACAATTGGCAACAATGCTTGTAAGCCTTGTGCCGCCTGAGCTTAGCAAAGTAAGTGCAGGTGCAAAGAGGAAAAACGGCACGTCTCGTTCTAAGTAGAAGCGTTTAATCTCTGCGAGTATGCTAAATGGTGGGTTGTCTATCACAACTGCGTTTGAGTAGTCCTCCGCCTTGTAGTCTCCACCCGGATAAAATGGGCGTACAATGCGAAGCTCTCTAATCTCTGGCACTTCCTCCAGTACCCACTGCTTAACTGCTTCGTACACTTCGGGCGGTGTGTAGCAGTCGTCTGTGGTCTTCTTGGGTTTGAATTTCTCCACGAAGAGTTTGTATTCCTCGGGTTCTCCGTCTGTGTCGTGCTGTATGTTGTCGTTCATAGTGTTGTTGGCTATTTGGTTATTCGGTCTAGTGTTTCTCTTGTGAGGTACTCTAGTAGGTAGGTGTATGCTTCTTCGGTGTCCTCCGTGTGGGGTATGCCGACCTCTTGAAGGATGAAGTTCGTGGCGTGGCTCAGCTCGTGAATGAGTATAGCCCCGCTTCTTGGGTCTCGTGGTGGCGATGCGAGGTATATGATTATCGTATGCCCCGAGGTCATGACTGTTAACCCCTCGGTGGGTGGTGCGACCTCCTCGATGACCTCGCTCGCTGTCGCCTTGTCTGAGTTCCGCTTGACGGCTTTGTATAGTCCCTTGCGGTCTCCCCAATAGATAAGTACGTCTGTCTTGTAGATTGGTATCTGTATGACTATCTCGTTCATAGTGTTGTATTATTGGTTGTTAGTTTGCTTCATTTTGTTCGGTGTTTTGTTTTTGTGTTGTTGTTAGTTTGTATCTTTGGTGCGGTAAGTATTTGCTTCGTATGGATAGAATTCAATTGAGTAAGGATGAACGTATTGTTTTACGGCAGATTTCCTTAGGTTGGAAAGACTCTTCATTGGCTCTGTCTGAGGATAGATGCCGTCTTGCGTGCATTAATCTTGAGCGACTGGGATTAATTCGTGTTGCGTGGTTGGAAGGGTATCAGATACTGTACGCATCTCTTACTGAGTATGGGGTTTCGTACCTTGCTTGGAATCCTCGCTTGCGTAATCCTATCGACTATAAGAAGCTTGGGTTCATCCTTGCGTGCGTATCGCTTGTTGCATCTATTGTTGTAGCTCTGGTGGCTTGCTCTCGTCTTTGGTAAGGTAGCTTGACTCTGTTCATTTTGTTTTTGTTAGATTAGTTTGTAGCTTTGTATTGCAGTTAATTGAATTATACTATGTGCAACTTAGATTACGTTTACGAACAGCTTACGGCTGGTCGTGATGCTTATATCATTGACTATTATTCCAATAGAGGAGTTCATTACTCACCGAGTTTTGGAGATATGGTGGAAACAAAGGGCGCAATGAGTGTTGGCGGGACAACAACGATGCGGAAACAAAGTGATGAGATTGCATTTGAGTGTACGCTCGCCGGAGATATTGTCTCCAAAGAAACGTATGACTGCTTCTAGTCTTGGAAGTGCGCATAGTACTCGATAGATTTCTGCTTTAATTCTCTATATTTTTGAGATGTTCTAGGTAGGGTTCTAAGCTCTTCGTAGAGCTTGTGACCCAGTCCGCCCTCAACTCCAGTCTCTTTGTATATCTTATCCCATAAAGTTTTTCCTAAAAGAGCTTGAGCTATCTCTGGAGGTTCTTTTGCATAGATCATCTTCGGAGTATTTACTTGTATCTCCGCCACCAAACCACTTGATGTTCTTAGGTTCACAATGGTTCCGGTGTACCCCAAATACTTGTCTGCCGTCTGTATCTTTATTGCTTTACTCCCTAATGCCCTGACTTTGTAGTTGTCGCTTAGGTCGTCTATGATGCCGTCAATAGACTTTCTGTCTGCAATGATTGTTGTTCGTACAGTATCCTTAAGCTGCGTCACTGCGTAGGATGACATGTCGTCTCTTTCTGTCTTTACCTTGCGCACTATTGATCCTACACTCTTGTAGTTTATCGGTGTGCAATTTGCTCCATATCGTGTAGCGATGTTCTCTGCGATCGACTGCACTTCTGGGCCTACCTCTCTGGCTTTCACTGCGATGTGCTTTGCATCATTAAGTAGTAGCCCCTCTTCTATGTTTGTGCCGAGAAATGTGTCAACCGTACGTACGTTGTCACGCAGGTAGTATGGGAGCGTGCCGTTGCGCTGTGCGGAGGCGATGCGGTCGGTGTTGTTGGCGAGGTGTGCGGTGAAGTTGTCGGGCGGTGCTTTGACTACGCCAATGGGTGGAATGCGTTCGCCTCTGAGGAGGGCTTGTTGTCGTGCTTTGAAGGCTTGCGGCTTCTCGAGTATGGGCAGTGCGTGGCAGCGGCAGTGCGGATGCCAGCCGACAAACTTAAACTCTTTCGGGTACTTGCCTGCTAACTCCATGCAGAGGGGGCATACGTTGGGGTTAGTGCCTGAGACTTGCACTTCGTAGCCGAGTACAAAGTCTAAGGCTTGCCAGCGTTCGTGGTCGGCTGCGTGGTATGCCATGTTCGTTTCGGTCACGGCCAGTCGGCGTGCGTTGCGGAAGCTTGAGCGGTAGATGCCTTGGCCGGGGTGGTAGGCTTGAGCGGCTTTGGAGAGGCGGAGCTGTCCGTGTTCGTCTCGTACTCTGCGGAAAAGCTTGTCGGGGTGGCGGAGGTATTGCTTGAGCTCTGTAGCCAAACGGTCAGCCGGTGTGCCGTCTCGTAGGGCAATGTCGAGGGCTGTTTCTATTTCTTTGTAGAATGAGTCGGAGATGCGCCAAATGCGCTCTGATAGGTTCATGCCGCCTACGATGCGGTTGGCGATTTGCTGTACTACTGCGGAGCGTTGAGCGTTGAGGGCTTGTCCGTAATAGGTGGCTAAGTCGGCCGCCTTGTCGGCTGAGAGTGCGTCTTCACGCTCTAATGAGTTGCGAATAGCGGTACTTGTTTGGCTTTTGAATTGGTCAAATAGTTGATCCATTCGCTTCTTGATGTGCGGATAGTCGGCAAAGCTGAAAGGCTTATCGCCTATTGGCTTGTCCATGAGGATACCCCAGCGGGCTATTTCGTTGATGGTTTGGTCAAATAGCCGTGCGATACGCCTATCCAGTTCGGATAGGTTGTTGAGGTGCTTGCGGTCGTACTGCCTTGGGGAATATAAACTTTAAGGATACACAGCTCCGTGAGCACCGGTGTGTGCTGAAGAGAAACGATTTGTGTGCCGTTTACATTAAAAAATGAAAGGGCTTGTCTCACGACAAACCCTTTCCAACCTTAAATCTAATACTATGAAAAACACACACAAAGGTAACCATTTATTGGTAATATGCAAACCTTCCCTCCATATTTATAGTGATTGCATATTCCTCTTAGCTTTAGTATCGCACTATATCTGTTATGTTGGATTAAAATATGAATGGAATGAATAATATGCAGTACTCTGCTTTGCTTAAATATAGCAAATGAGGTTGCTCATTAGGCTATATAAAAGAAGGAGTAGCCAATAGTAATTAGCTACTCCTATCTTACAAGACGAAATTTCTCTATTCGTCTAATGTGTCGTAGTAGATTCGCTCTTATTCAGCAGCGTGAATCAACTTAATAGCTTCCATACCACGCTTAATAGCTTCCTCATTCAGAGGAATAAGCTTGTGGTGACGCTCGGGAAGAGATTTCTTAAGACCGGTAATAACGCTTTCGTACTTAACGAAAGGCACAAGCTTCAGCAGACCACCTAAGATGATCATATTGAATAGCTTGTCGTTACCCATCGCATTTGCGATTTCCGTAGCATCTACCTCGTAAATGTTGATATCCTTACGATCCGTAATAGTGTGGATACCATTAGGCTCGTAGATGAGAATACCATTCTTCTTTACGCGAGGAGCGAACTTGTCTAAAGAGGGCTGGTTCAGCGTAATAGCGATGTCGTAACTGTTTAGTACGGGAGAGCTTACTTTCTCGTCACTTACAATTACAGTCACATTGGACGTTCCACCACGTTGCTCGGGACCATAGGATGGCATCCAGCTCACTTCCTTGTCTTCCATCATACCGGAGTATGCGATGGTCTTTCCCATAGAGAGGACGCCTTGTCCCCCAAATCCTGCTATAACAATTTCGTATGTCATTACAATTCCTATTTTATACGGTTATGGGCTTTATTCGTCCTTCAGATCGCCTAATTGATATTTGGCTGTCATATTTTCAACCATCCATTCATTGGCTTTTTCGGGACTCATCTTCCAACCTGTGTTGCAAGTGGAGACAAACTCTACAACAGAAGTGCCTTTCCCGGCCATTGAGTTTTCAAAAGCCTTGCGAAGTGCTGTTTTAGCCTTACGAACAGCGCCTACGTTGTGTACTGATTGACGGGTTACATAGCAGGTACCATCCAACTCAGCAAGCAGCTTAGAAATAACGAATGGGTAGCCTTGCTTTTCTGCTTTACGTCCGTAGGGAGAAGTTGTCGTCTTCATACCCAGAAGCGTACAAGGACTCATCTGACCACCGGTCATACCATAAATGGCATTATTGATGAAGATAATAACGATATTTTCTCCGCGGTTGCAAGCATGTAATGTTTCAGCCGTACCGATAGCCGAGAGGTCACCATCGCCTTGATAGGTGAATACGAGCTTTGTCGGGTTGAGACGTTTAGTAGCTGTGGCTAATGCAGGTGCACGACCGTGAGCAGCCTCCTGCCAATCTATATCGATGTAGTTGTAGGCGAATACAGAGCAACCTACGGGGGCAATACCGATAGAGTTCTCTGCCATGCCCATCTCATCGATTACCTCTGCCACCAACTTATGTACTACGCCATGACTACAGCCCGGGCAGTAGTGCATTGTATTATTATTAAGAAGCCGTGGCTTCTGATATACCAAGTTTTCAGGCTTGATAATTTCTTTAATGTCTATCGTTGTATCCATAATAGTTACTTATCGTTTATTGTGTCTAATGATGTAGCTTGCCACTCTTGCTATAAGGGCAACGCCTCCTACGTAGAGGAAAGCCCAAGGAGCTGTGTGTCGGGTGAGAAAGAAGACAACTATCATGGCGAGAGCGAAAAGATAGAAGAGTATATCAGCTACTCTTGCCCATACAGCCCATTTATCCGTAGTCTTATTCTCGGGAAATCCCATAGCGCCTAATAATTACCCAATAGTAGTTCAGAGGTCAGCAACTATTATATTAGTTCTTTTTATTGATGATCTTTTCTTTCAAAGCCTCTAGAACTTCTTCCGGAGAGAAGAGCATACCGCCCATACGTCCGTAGTGCTCTACAGGAACTCTGCCTTCGCAACCAATCTTAACGTCTTCAATCATCTGCCCGGCATTTAGCTCAACAGAAAGCATTCCTTTGCTTGTCTTGGACAAACGTTGGATGGTATCATAGGGGAACGGCCAAAGCGTGATAGGACGTACAAGACCGATCTTGAGCCCTTCGGCACGACCTACTTGTACTACCTTCTGGCAGATACGAGCCGAAGAACCGAATGCAACAAGAATGTAATCAGCATCCTCGGTCATGTATTCTTCTACGCGTACTTCGTTTTGCTCTATCTTACGGTATTTCTCTTGGAAGCGTTCGTTGTTGTGCTCCATCACAGCTGAGTCAAGCTCAAGTGAAGTGATGATATGACGCTTATCCTTCGTTGCACCTGTGGTAGCCCAAGGGCATTGCGCCTTAATCTCTTCATCTGTCCGACGGGGTTTGAAGTCGGGAAGAACCACCTTTTCCATCATCTGGCCAATGATACCATCGGCAAGAATGACAGCCGGGTTGCGATACTTAAATGCGAGTTCAATACCAAGGTCTACAAAGTCGACCATCTCCTGCACTGAATTAGGAGCAAGTACGATCAGTCTGTAGTCACCGTGGCCACCGCCCTTAGTCATTTGGAAATAGTCAGCTTGGCTTGGCTGGATAGTACCTAATCCGGGACCTCCACGCATTACATTTACGAGCAAAGCGGGCAGCTCAGCACCTGCGAGATAGCTGATTCCTTCCGCCATAAGGCTTATACCGGGGCTACTAGAGCTAGTCATTACCTTCTTTCCGGTAGCTGCACCTCCATAAACCATATTGATAGAAGCTACTTCACTCTCAGCCTGCAGTACAACCATGCCGGTCGTTTCTTCAGGATTTTCAGTACTGAGCGTTTCCAGTACCTCAGATTGGGGAGTGATAGGGTAGCCAAAGTATCCGTCTATACCGGCACGAATTGCTGCGTGAGCAAGCGCCTCGTTGCCTTTCATTAGTTTTACTTCTTTCGCCATATCGAGTTATTCTTTTTGTCTCTCTTACTTTCTTAGATTTAAAGTTTTACCTTGTATACGGTAATGCAGCCATCCGGGCAAACCATACCACAGCTTGCACAGCCGATGCAGGCTTCCGGATTACTCATGTAGCAGTAATGATACCCTTTGTCATTCATCTCAGTCGGATGTAATGAAATGGTGTTGGTCGGACATGCTACAACGCACAAGTTGCAGCCTTTGCAACGCTGTTCGTTGACTACGATTGCTCCTCTTACTTTCGCCATATTTTTCTCCTATTTTATATTTTGTATGTCTTTACTTTTTGCACGTAACCTAATGGTTATGCGTTCGCTTCAAAGGTACAAAATCTTTTCCTTATACCCACAAATTGCGATAGGCTTTTTTATTGTATTAAAGAAGAATTCAATCTTGCTAAATGAAGATGGCAAAATGAGTGTTTTCTGCTCTTTTTGGGGTGTATTATCAAGAGCAATACCAAAGAAACAGAGAATTATGCGTAAAGCAGTCTACAGATAGGGTGTACTATACTAAAGAGACCTCGGCACAATACCATATCTGCGGTATTAAAATTGACAATCGGGCTCGCTTAATAGACGTGGAAGCTGTCCCCGAATTATATTTATAGGGTGTAAGGTATCTCAAAGCTTTCTGCAAAGCCTCCTTATGAAAAGGAAAGATTTTACAGCGTCAGAGCGTTCTCTGCGGCTCATTGGTAGCACTTTGCTAACTAACCCGCTTAAAGCGCGCAGTCCAAATGGCTCGTGGGAAAATGAGACTGTTTTTATTCCCTTTGCTTTCGGGTAACTTCCCAGCCCAAAGCTGAAGCACCTAATATTGCTGCATCCGCTCCCGACAACTGCGAAAAGAGTAGCTTGGTGTTTTTGTATACGCGCATTAGGTTTTCGTTAAAGGCTTTTTTTACCGGTCGCATAAGCAGATCTCCGGCTTGTGCTAACCCTCCGAAAAGAATAATGGCTTCAGGGGAAGAGAATGTTACAAAATCGGCAAGTGTTTCTCCCAGTATGCGGCCGGTAATATCAAAAACCTCTTTTGCAAGTTTGTCGCCGGCGAGGGCTGCTTGGCAGACAGTTTGAGAAGTAATCTCTTCTATTGCTGTGTTACGCAATAGAGAGCTGTCGGAGCGTGTTTCCAGAAGTTCTCTTGCCGTGCGTGCCAGTCCGTTTGCTGAGCAGTAGGTTTCCAAGCATCCTTTACGTCCACAGCCGCAGGGCCGTCCGTTGCGCCGTATTACAAAGTGCCCCAGCTCTCCCGCCAAGCCATCGTGCCCATATACCACTTTGGAATTAACTACAATTCCACTGCCAATGCCTGTTCCTAAAGTGATGAGCATAAAGTTTTTCATCCCTTTAGCTGCGCCATAGGTCATCTCTCCGATAGCGGTTGCTTTGGCATCGTTAGTTAGGAGTACAGGTATTCCGATGCGTTGCTCTAGCTCTTTGCATATGGCTATAGAGTGTTTCCAGGGTAGGTTTGCAGCAAATTCAATCCTTCCGGTATAGTAATTTCCATTGGGAGCTCCTATGCCCACACCTCTAATTTTTCCCTTCACGTTGTAGGTCTCTATCAGCTGTGTGATACTTATTGCTAAAGCGTCTAGATAATCCTTAACCTCTGTACCATACGCTCTTGTTTTGATTGAGTCACTTCCTATAATGGTGCCTCTTGCATCTACGATGCCAAATACAGTATTCGTTCCACCAACGTCAATTCCTACAACGTACTCTAATTCCATATTGTCTTTATGATGCAATAAAATACATCCACAAAGGTAATTATTTTACTGAAACTATACTGAAATAAAATAGTTATAAGATATATGAGGGAGTATGTAATGATTCTTGGCTAAATGTAATAGAAGTTCAGTAGGGAAGGAGAGAAAATGAGATCCCGTGAAAAGCACCACTCATGGAGAGGTTAATTTTTCTGTAGAAATGCCAATGTCTTTTATATGCTTTGAATCCAAGCACGAAGCATATCAGCGCCCTCTTCTGTAAGATAGCTTTCGGGATGGAATTGTACCCCTCGTATAGGTAGCGAGGTGTGTCGGATGGCCATGATACTTTTATCACTGCGTGCCAAGGCTGTTATACAGAGCTCTTTGGGTAGAGTGTCTTTTTCTATCACCCACGAATGGTACCGGGCCACCTTAGTAGCATGATAATGAGTAAAAAGTAGTTCGTCTTTGGCTATATCCGTTAATTGCTCGCCATGACCATGCAGGGGGGAGGGGAGCTGCTGTAGCTTAGCCCCAAAGAAGTGGGCAATTGCCTGATGGCCTAAGCAGATACCTAAGATGGAATGGGTTGTGTAGCAACGTGACAGCAAGGGAAATAAGCCCTCAGTTTCCTGCGGAGTAGATGGGCCGGGTGATAATATAATCCCGTCATAGGATGAGAGATCCATAGTTGTCGTATACTCTGTAGGGAGTACCTCTATTGCGCAATCCTCTATATTACGTAGTAGTTCAACTACATTGAAAACGAATGAATCGTGACAATCTGCTATCAGTACTTTCCTCATAGTTGTCGCAAAGGTAGTACATTTGTCTCGTCTTAGCATTGAAAATGATGATGACTACGCTTACTGCAACGAATTTATTTGACGAAATGAACCGCTTGGGGCATGAGCGCACCCCTTTTTTGTTTGCGGTTGACTATGAGGTGCGGGTGGGAATTCTTATTCCCTATCCGGAGCAACAGCGGAGTGTACTTTATAAGGTGCAAGAGTTTAGCAATATGCCCTCCAATATGGGGAGGTGCTCTTTTCACCTCGCTTTGAGGAGCAATCCGCGTGAGTTTGCTATCTATCAGCAGCAGTTCAATAAAATACATCGGGCTTTGGCTGTGGGGAATAGTTTTCTTGCTAATCTAACGATAGCCACTCCTATAGAGATAGATTGTAGTCTCGAAACTATTGCTCAGTATGCCGTAGCGCCCTATAAGCTTTATGTGCCCGGTCGCTTTGTCTGTTTTTCTCCTGAGCGTTTCGTTTCTATTAGGCCTGATACAGGGGGTCAATACCGCATAGAGACTTGTCCTATGAAGGGTACTATAGATGCTTCTATTCCAAATGCTGAGGAGGTGATATTGAGTAGCTATAAGGAAACTGCGGAGCACTACACAATAGTTGATTTAATGCGTAGTGATCTGGCGCGAGTAGGGCAGCGGGTACAGGTTAATAAGTTTCGGTACATTGATAGGATAGAAACGCAAAATGGCGGTTTACTGCAGGTTTCTTCGCTCATTAGTGCCACACTGCCCACGGATACTTTGGATCGGTTGGGTACTATCTTGGGAACCTTGCTCCCTGCCGGTAGTATCACAGGTGCTCCCAAAGAGGCTACGATAAGGGCTATACAAGAAGCTGAAACAGAGCCGAGGGGGTATTATTCAGGAGTATTTGGTTATTTCGACGGCTTCTGCTTAGAGTCTGCCGTAATGATACGCTTTATTGAGGAACAAGGGGATGGCGCTTTCTATTTCCATAGTGGAGGCGGAATAACTATTAACAGTAAAGCGGAAGATGAGTATAAAGAGGTGATAGAGAAAATATATATTCCCGTCTGATGATAAAAGAACTATTTATCGAAAGTATCCGAATCTTCTTTGGGGTGCCTCAACTATTGCATTACCATATACAACGGATGGACCGAACCGGATTAGCAAAAGGGTTTATTCCTCCCTGTTTGCCGGATTTGGTGCAGATAATGCCCAAAGAATTAGGTCAAAAGGTGGTAAAGTGTCGCATTCTCTATCGGGAAGAAATTGAAGAGATCAGCTTCGCGGAGTATAGTTATCGCCCCATTCGCTCTGTAGTGCCTGTGCGGCTACCTGCAGGCTATACATACAGCTACAAGAGTGCCGATAGGCGTGTGCTGGATGAGTTGAGGGCACAAAGTGGTGCCGATGAGGTACTTCTTGTCAATGACGATGGGCTACTGACAGATAGCAGCTTTAGTAATTTGGCCTTACTACAGGATGGAAAGTGGTACACGCCACTTACGCCCTTGCTGGAAGGGGTGAGACGCGCGTATCTTATCGATCAGGGGTTTCTTACGCCCCGAGATATCCCTTTGTCCGAGCTAAAGCAATATAGTCTCATCCGATTTATTAATGCTATGCGCTCTGTGTGAAGGCATGTGCACTTTTTTGTTTTTGGTATCTTTGTATTACATTAAAGGCCCTAAGCATGGGCTAGACAAGAGAGGTAGGTAACGGCTATTGAAGGCTGTACAACTAAAACCGAGATAAGACAAGGCAATAGTATTATTCACTACGAGGTATACTCATTATTAGGTAGCGGGTAACTACGAAAGAAAAAATAATACAACGAATGAGCGAAGTTACTACAAAAGGACACTTGAAAGATTCCGATGCATCCCGCTTGCATGATCTTGAGTATAAGCCAATACCTCCACTGCTATTCAAGTATGCCTTGCCTTCAGTCGTGGGCACGGTTGTCAATGCGCTTTACAATGTAGTTGATAGAGTGTTTATTGGTCAAGCTGCGGGAGACTTGGCCATTGCCGGATTGGGGATTAGCTTCCCTATATTGCTATTCCTTTTGGCTTTTAGCTTGCTCATAGGTGCCGGTACATCGGTGCGGGTCTCTATCCTGATGGGACGTAAAGAGCTGCATAAAGCGGAGCAAATATTAGGCAATGCACTGATACTTACCATTGCGATGAACATCGTTCTTTGTGTGGCGGCGCTCATATTTATGGATCCTCTCCTGAGGCTTTTCGGTGGTAATGATGCAATTATTCCCTATTCTAAGGCCTATTTGAGGATCATCATTCCCTTTAATATATTCTCCGACCTGGCTTTTATCTTCAATGCCGTGATGCGAGCCTCAGGCTATCCTACAAAGGCAATGTATTCCATGCTCATTGGGGCGGTAATGAATATAGTATTGGATGCTATTTTTATTTTAGGTTTTGGCTGGGGTATAGCCGGAGCTGCATGGGCTACCGTTATTTCGATGATTACCACCTCTGTGTATGTAATGAGTCACTTCTTCGATAAGCGCTCTGTCGTCCATCTGACAAGGAAGGGTATGAAGTTTTCTCGCCAGATGGTTATTCAGATTATATCGGTTGGAGTGGCACCTTTTGCCATGCACTTAGTCGGGGCAGTGGTTAGTACTACGTTCAATCGTGCGTTTGCGCAGTATGGAGCAACGGAGGCAGAGACTATTAGTGCTATGGCTGCTTATGCGATTATTTTGGGTATTGTACAGCTATTCATACAGTTTATGTTAGGGGTGTCTATGGGTATGCAGCCCATTGTAGGCTTTAATCTTGGGGCGGGCAAAATAGACCGCTCTATAAAAGCCTATAAGTGTGCTTTGTTGGTTAATGTAACGTCTGCGACGATAGGGCTGCTCATTGCTTTACTCAAACCCTCTATATTTGTGGATTTGTTTAATCCCGGACCTGATTTGGCAAGGCTTACCTACATGGCTTTCGGGATCGTTTTATTGTGCTTCCCCCTGGTTGCCTGTCAGCTAACCAGTGTGCAGTTTTTCCAAGGAATAGGGCACAGTGGTAAGGCCATGTTTCTATCTCTTACACGACAACTTATATACCTGCTTCCCGGGCTAATTATTTTCCCGCGTATTTATGGTCTTATGGGCGTATGGATTGCTATGCCGGTGGCGGATGTGCTTTCCGGAGTGACCGCTATAGGAATGATCCTATTCTTTATGCCTCGCATACGGAAAACCTACAGTCGGGTAGAGCCTAATGAAGTGCCTAAGAATAGTGAATAGCAATAGCATACTGTATAACCAAAACCATTACTGATAGCTATGTCCGTTTATGTTGAGGCTTTTTGGCCATTATTTCTTTTTAATGCGCTCTTCTTGTGGCGCGGAGGAAAAGCATTAGCCCCCATTCGGTGGCTGAAATATCTCTTCTACTCCCTTATTACGGCTGTATTGATACTTTATCTGACCGGACTTTTCTTTTTTAAGTCATTCAGTAGTAGTACAATGAGCTGGATACTAACTATTTGCAATACTTATTACTTTGCGGCTCTCTATGCGACGATGGGCGTGCTGCTCTGCGAGTTATTGGCATTTGTTGACCGTTATACGATTAAGTGGTTTGCCCGTAGTCCTCTCCACAGAAAGCAGGTAATTCGGTACATAGCTTTTGGGGTCGTGTTGGTAGGTGCCTTAGTAGTGGTCGGAAAGGGGTTATATGTTGTTTCGCACCCTAAAGTGAAGCATTTATCTTTGTCTACTTCAAAGCAAAGTGGCTCTACACGGGATAGTGTGCGAATAGCTTTTGTATCGGATATACACATTGGTGAGTCTATACGTCCGAGACATATTCGGCAGATGGTAGATCGCATTATACGTCAGCAGCCCGATATAGTTTTAGTCGGGGGAGATGTATTTGACTACTACAGCCGGTACGGCTATGATGGGGATATAGTGCCTTTGATGCAAGACTTGGCGTCGGAGATCCCTTTGGGGGTGTATGTGGTAATGGGTAATCATGACTATCGTGCGGATACCTCGCAGAAAATAGAGTGGATTAAGGATTGTCATGCCAATTTATTGGTCGATACAGCCGTTTTAATAGATCACAGCTTCTACCTCGTTGGTAGAGACGATGCTACACAGCGACACCGAAAGGATGCAGCAGAGATCATGTCAGAAATAGACTACTCGCTTCCCATTATCTACTTTGAGCATCAACCGAATGAATTGGACCTACTCCCTACGCAATGGGTCGACTTAGCACTCTACGGACATACGCACGATGGGCAAATTTGGCCCTTTAAGTGGGTGGTTGAAGCCTACTATCCTTTGGCTTATGGTTATGAGCGACGCGGCAATACGCACTTCTACGTATCTTCGGGAGTGGGAGCCGCCGGACCGGCTATTCGTGTGGGTACCAGCAGTGAAATAGTGATTGTAGATCTACAGTTTGGAGTGGATAGGTAGAGCGTACAATACGCAAAGTAGGACCTTGTAAAAGAGATTTCTCAACACATTCCTATCCCTCAATCCATAGGTGTAAATAATTCATTTAAATAAAAGATACAGATCCTTCAAACGAAAGATCTGTATCTTTTGCTGTATGGCTGCCGGGAAGCCTAAGTGATCTCTTATTTGACCACTGGATTAGGTAGCTTATTTATTCAAAAGCTCCGTGCTTCTCCGGATGAAGTTAGCAAGTCGCTCGCCTGAGAGAAGAGAGCGGGAGAGTAGCGCAAGATCCCAAAGCTGCGATACCTCAGTATGTGCCTCTGCAAACTTTTGCAATAGCACATTCACGGCATCCTGTTTTTCGTTCTTTTCATTATTGAGACGAGTGCGCTCCTGCTTTTCCTCATCTGTCATTTCGTCCTCCTTCTTCTGCCTATTGGCATCAAACCAATCGGCATGAGCTTTCTCGGCAGCTGCCAGTTCGGAGAAAGCCTGCTTAAGCTCCTCACTGTGCAGGGATTCGTTGAGCTGTGCTACGATTGGGTTATTAGGATTGATAATCAGACGATAGCTGTCGGGTAGTTCACTATAGAAGTCGCTTCCTTCGCGGAATTGACTCATGTCTTTCATTCTTCTCATCCACTCATCTTGTACAAGCTCCGTAGGGGCTGCATTGGAGTTGGCAGATGCAGCTACTTCCACTATGAAGTGTGCTTTCTCCACATCGGGGATGGTGTTTTGGAAAAGTGCTTCCAATGGCTTTGTCTCCTCCGAAGAGGCTTGGGCAGTATCCTTTCCACCAATGAGATTGTCTATCGAATCGCTATCTACACGGGTGAAGTGAAGTTTCTCTTCTTTTTCCTCCAAGTGATTGATAAACGGAAGTGCCAAATAGCTGTCCATCAGTAGTACTACATACCCCTTATCCGTAGCCTGCTTGCAGGGAAGGTACTGAGTGGTAGCATCTGTGGCATACAATTCGACGAGCACGCCATCTTTGTTGGTCTGTGAAGCTGCGGTAAGTGTTTTCAGCTCTTCTAAGGTGTAGAAGCGTTTGCCATCGCAATCCTTGAATAGTAATGCCGGTTTGAGACGCTCGTATGCCTTCTCGTCGGTAATCATTCCGTAGTGTACGAAGAATTCAAGCGTGCGCCACTTTTGTTCGTAAGCAGTGCGGTCAGAGCGGAATAGCTCTTCAAGTTTATCGGCTACCTTTTTGCTTATGTGTGAGGATATTTTTTGGGCCGACGGATCTTTCTGTAGGTACGATCTACTTACATTAAGCGGAATGTCGGGCGAATCAATAATCCCATGCATTAATTTAAGCCATTCGGGTAGTACGCCTTCAAGCTCATCCGTGACAAATACCCTGTTGCAGTAGAGGCTTATACTATTTTTCTGGGGTATAACGCCCTCTTTGAGTTCCGGGAAATAGAGTATGCCCTGTAACTTGAAGGGGTAGTCTACATTGAGATGAATACGGAAGAGCGGCTGCGCATTGCCGGGAAAGAGGGTTTGGTAGAACTCATTATACTCCTCATCCGTGACCTCGCTCGGCTTCTTTGTCCAAAGTGGGGCTACTTCATTGATGCAATTATCCTCATCGGTAGGCTGCATTTTGCCATCCTTCCACTCCTCTTTCTTACCGAAGTAGACAGGGAAGGGCAGGAAGCGACAGTATTTGTAGAGTAATTGCTCAATAGTGCTCTTTTCCAAGAAGTGGGCATGCTCTTCATCTATATGCATGGTAATAGTAGTGCCTCGGGTAGTGCGTTGTGAGGGACTCATCTGGTAGTCCGGTGACCCGTCGCAAGACCAATGCACAGCTTGTGCATCCTTTTTGTAGGAAAGCGTGTCTATCTCAACCTTATGAGAAACCATAAAGGAGGAGTAGAATCCTAAGCCAAAATGCCCAATGATGGATGCATCGGCACCTTCATATTTTTTGAGAAAATCTTCTGCGCCACTAAAGGCTATTTGGTTGATGTAGCGATCCAACTCCTCTTCAGTCATGCCGATCCCATTATCCGTAATGCTGAGTGTTTTGGCATCTTGGTCCAAAGCAACATGTACGGCTAATTGACCCAATTCACCAATCTCACTATCTTTTTCAGCAATGGCTTGTAACTTTGAGAGGGCATCCGTAGCGTTGGATATGATCTCTCGGAGGAATATATCTTGGTCGCTGTAGAGAAACTTTTTGATAATGGGGAATATATTCTCTGTAGTAACCCCTATTTGACCTTTCTTCATAGTGTGTTACAAACTGTTGCTCCATGATAGGCATTCATAGAGCAACAGACTTTATGTTTTATAGATGTGTACTAATTTACATTTCTACTGCCATAGGTTCATCTTTCTGACAGGTAACGAGTGCCTTCACTTCTCCGTTCTTTACGGTGAAGCTTATCGTATCGCCTGCTTTGATGGTCTCATCCAGGATGAGATCAGTTAGGCGGTCTTCAATCTCCGTTTGGAGAATACGGTTTACGGGGCGGGCACCATTTTTAGGATCAAAGCCCTTCTCCGTAAGAAGTGCGCGGCAAGGTTCACTCACCTTAATATGGTAGCCTTGACGCTCAATCCGCTCAGTTATTTCAGCGATCCTATTGTCTATAATACGACGAATAGAGGGTTTGTCGAGACTATTGAAGTGAATCACTGCATCCAAACGGTTGAGGAACTCGGGCGTAAAGGTTTTCTTAAGCTCTTTCTCAATAATGCCCCGAGAGGTCCGTTGATCAATAGTCCCATTGTCGGCACTAAAGCCTACACCATTGCCAAATTCACTCAAGCGACGGCTCCCTATATTCCCGGTCATAATGATTACCGTATTCTTAAAGCTTACCACTCGGCCCAACCCATCAGTCAGTGTACCTTCATCGAGCAACTGCAGAAGAATATTGAATACCTCCGGATGCGCTTTTTCTATTTCATCCAATAGGATCACTGAGTAGGGGCGACGGCGTATCTTTTCGGTAAGTTGTCCGCCCTCTTCATATCCTACATATCCGGGAGGTGAACCGATCAAGCGCGATACATTGAACTTCTCAGAGTATTCGCTCATATCTACTCGTATCAAAGCCTCTTCACTACCAAATAGTTGCTCAGCGAGCTTCTTTGCAAGAAAAGTCTTCCCTACTCCTGTAGGACCCAAAAAGAGGAAGCTGCCGATGGGTCGCTTCTCATTACGTAGCCCTAAGCGGTTGCGCTGTATGGCTCGCGCCATGGTGTCGACTGCCTCATCTTGGCCGATTACATCCTTTGCAAGGGACTGATTAAGCTCTCGGAGACGTTTGGCTTCCGTCTTGGCGATGCGCTCCATAGGCACTCCGGCCATAGAGGCTACTACCTTTGCAACTCCGTCACCGGTTACCTCATAATTCACATTCTGCTTTTTGATATCCTCAAGCATAGCCTCTTTGCTTTCTTCCACTTTGCGGGCTTTGTCGCGCCAAGCGGCTGCAAGCTCGAAGTTGTTGTCTCGGACTGCTTCATCTTGCTTTGATTTGTAGAAAGCTACTTCCTGATCGATCTCTTCCAATCGGTGCGTAGGCGGAAGTTTGTGTGCCATACCGGTAGCTGCCCCTGCTTCGTCCATTACATCAATGGCCTTGTCGGGGAAAAAACGTTCGTTGATATAGCGGTCAGTTAGCTCTACGGCGAGTTTGAGGGCATCCTCATTGTAGGATACGCCATGATACTTTTCGTAAATGGGCTTTATCTGCTGTAAAATTTCATAGGTCTCCTCGGCTGTATTAGGCGGCACTATAATTTTTTGGAAGCGGCGCTCTAAAGCTCCGTCACGCTCAATGGTTTTGGCATACTCGGTTAGGGTAGAAGCGCCAATACAACGGAGCTCTCCTTGGGCAAGTGCCGGCTTGATAATGTTGGACATGTCCATGGAGTTTTCGGCTTGTCCTGCTCCTATGATGGTGTGTATCTCATCGATGAATAGGATGATATTAGGATTCTGCTTTACCTCTTTGAGCACTTTCTTCAAGCGATCCTCAAATTCGCCACGATACTTACTGCCTGCAATCAGCTGAGCCGTATCCAAAGCATAAATCCTTTTGTCCAAAAGGGCTAAGGGTACCTTCTTTTCGGCGATTCTGTTGGCTAATCCCTCTACAATAGCACTTTTTCCCACTCCCGGTTCACCGATCAGCACGGGATTGTTTTTCTTACGGCGTGCTAATACCAGCATCATACGATCCAGCTCTTTATCGCGCCCAATCATAGGATCAAGCTCTCGGCGCTCAGCCTTACCCGATAGATCGGTACAGAAAGTGTCTAATGCACTTCTCTTCCGTCGAGGTCGGTGGGGATTTTCTTGCTGATTCCCGGGAGCCGCATTATCATTGTAAGAAGGATCTTCGTCGCTCTCATCCCCTTCATCAGGATCATCGAAGCCGTCTTGCAGGCCGTTCTCCGGAGTTAAGAGTAGTTTGCTGTCCTCTTCCTGCTGAGGAGTATGGAATGTGTTTAGTTCTTCTTTTCTTTTCATTTTTCCTTTGTGAGGTGCCTTTCTACCGCTTTGTGTTTTGGTGCATCTAAATGGTCTCGGCAGTCCTCGTTAGATTAGATGCAACAAGTGTACCAATATATCAAGTCGGACAGAATCTCCCCTATAGAGTCCTCCTTCTGTTACTTCTGCTTAATCTTGTCTTGTAGTGGGCTTGATCTCTCTTTTTATCCGTCTAAAAAGGATAAAATGGGGCTGTCGGCAGACTCTTAACTGCAGTAGTGTATGGTGTTAAAAGCATCTTTTAAAAGATCAGATGCCCTTTCTCTCAGGGATAGGAGCTGAAGGCAGTCAGCGAAAAGTATTAACTCGCGACGTCCCGGGAAAAGTTTCATAGAAAAAGAAAGAGGCAGAAGCAGCCGTACCCGCGATAGGCTTACCACACGCTACCAATGTGGCAGAGGGTCATCAGAACGGAACCACGAAGAGTAGCAGCTCCGCCGTCGTAGCGGGAACTCGAATCTGCCTCTTTCTGCCGGCAAAGATACGAAACTTCTTCCACTTCCGGGCGGCTATAGAAAAAGGTCGGCTAATTGATATACTCAATCAGCCGACCAAGGGCTTTACACCAATGGCGGGTGAACCAATACCATCTTATTCCCTCGTAGGCAAAGATATAAAACTTCTTTCACTTCCGGGCGGCTATAGAAAAAGGCAGGTTAATTGATATACTCAATCAGCCTGCCGAGGGCTTTACTACGACGGCGGTCGGACCAATACCATCTTCTTCCCTCGTAGGCAAAGATAAAAAACTTCTCTTACTTCCGAGCTGACGGCTATAGAAAAAGGCAGGCTAATCGATATACTCAATCAGCCTGCCAAGGGCTTTAAACCGACGGCGGTCGAACCAATACCATCTTATTCCCTCGTAGGCAAAGGTAAAAAACTTCTCTTACTTCCGAATGAGTTGAGCCCCCACAAGCAGGCGAATCGGCGCGCGCTGACTACGCAGTACGGAGCGGCACGTACCGGCGGGCTGAGAGCAATACGAACCCTTTCACGGAAAAACATTCGGAGCTTTTGCTCAAAAGGTATAGATGTTTGGGTTGAAAGATATAGATGTTTTAGTTGAAAGATACAGATGAATGGACCACGTGATCAGAGCCCCTTATAAATAGGTAGGATAGGCTTTGCAGCGTGTGCCCTGTTTCTTCACAAAAAGAGTCTCTATGCTTCATATAAAAATGCTACCTTTGTGTCAGGTGGGTAGACGAAGTTTTTGTGATGTTTGCCGTGCCGGGTATATAAGAAATATGGATGAACCTATTGCCAATGCCTAATATGCGACTTTTTTGTAGGAACTTAATTCCGTTTATTCTGATTCTCTTGCTTTCTACCCAGATAGTAGTCGGGCAGGAGAAAGTAAATGCAGGTTATGTGTATGCCTCATCTAATCGTGCACCTCTTCAGGGGGTTGTGATCTCTTTGGCGGATGATACGTATGATGTGCTGGCGGTGTCCGATACGCACGGCTACTACGTAATGCCAAAGCTTGAGGCCGGTAGCTATCAAGTGCAGTATAGTTGCGATGGATATGTTTCGCAGGTAGTGACTGTTATACTGCCCACTTTAGGAGATTTACTGCCGGAAGTAGTACTTCACAAGAATGAGAAGTCAGCGCGTGAAGCTGATTACCTGAATGAATTATCTGCCTTTGTCGTAGAGGAAGTAGCCGGAGCAAACGAGGAGGGAGAAGGAAAGATATCTACGTTCTTAACCGCCTCACGCGATCCCTACAATAATAAGGCAGGCTATCAATTTAGTCCCTCTCGTTTCAGAATAAGAGGGTATGACTCACCTTACCAGAAGCAGTATCTCAACGGAATGCAAATGAACAACATGTCCAATGGATACAACGCTTACTTCTTGTGGAATGGTCTGAATAATGTGGTTGTCAATCAGGATGGTACGGATGGCTTGTTGCCCTCCTCCTTTACGTTTGGGGATTTGGGAGGTGCAGTCAATATCATTACGCAGCCCTCTCAATTCAGTCCGGGAAGCCGCTTTACTTATTCGCTTTCTAATAGGAGCTATACGCATCGTACCATGTTTACTTACTCATCGGGAATGCTCTCTTCGGGATGGGCTTTTACCCTATCTTTATCCAAAAGGTGGGGTGATGAAGGGTATGTAGAGGGTACCTTTTATGATGCTTATGGATACTTCCTGGGAATTGAAAAGAAGCTCTCTCCACGCCATTCGCTCTCTTTCATTACATTAGCCGCTCCTACCAAGCGGGGGGTGGCATCCGGCGCTACGCAGGAGGTATATGAGTTGACAGGAAACAATTTCTATAACCCCAATATAGGCTTACAAAACGGCAAGTGGCGCAATGCGAGAGTAAGAGATAATTTTGAGCCTATCTTCCAATTGCTTCATACTTGGAATATTGCAGATGGCTATACGCTTACCTCCGGAGTAACCTATCGCTTTGGGTACAGTGCTTATTCGGCACTGAACTGGCATAACGCACCGGATCCCCGTCCGGATTATTATCGCAATCTGCCCTCCTACTATAGTTATATGACGAGCAATCCTGATCCCTATACAGAGCAGTATTATCGTGACCTGTGGGCAGAGGATCCTAATGTGGCACACATTAATTGGGATAGAATGTATGAGGTTAACCGCAATAACTACCAGCGTATATATAATGCCAAAGGGGAGTTTATCGCAGAGGGACGCAGAAGTGAATATGTGGTAGAGGATCGGCATATTGACCAAAAGCAATGGAATGCATCTACCGTGCTCAATGCTGTATTCTCCGAAAACCTCAAATTAGATGTCGGGGCTAACTATCGCTTTAATCGGACGCATAACTACAATGTATTGAAGGACCTGCTCGGAGGGGACTTTTGGTATGATGTGGATAAGTTCTCAGAGCGTGACTTCCCGAACGATCCAGATAAGTCGCAGCTCGACCTGAATAACCCTGATAGAGTAGTGCGAGAGGGAGATACCTATAGCCATAACTATTATGGGCAAATGCAGAATGCACAACTTTGGGCTACACTCACCGCTTCTCTGCGCTACTTCGATTTCTATTTATCGTTGGATGGAGAGTGGACAAATATGTTCCGAGATGGTAAGCAGCGTCGCGGTCTATTCCCCGAAAATTCTTACGGAAAGAGTGATGTGCTCAATTTCCTTTCCTATGGCGTAAAAGGTGGGGCTACGTGGAAGATCAACGGGCGTAACTTCATTCAGGCGAATGGAGCCTTTTTGTCTCGCGCACCCTACTTTAATTCCCTCTTTATTTCTCCCCGTACACGCAATAGCTATGTGGAAAATCCCTCGAATGAAAAAATTGTCTCGGGAGATATTAGCTATATAGTGCGTCACCCCTTCATTAAGGGACGTATTACATTCTACTGCACGCAGTTTATGGATGGTATGCGTAATATGAGCTTCTATGATGATGGTTACCGAGCTTTCTCTAACTATGTGCTGACTCATATCGATCGTCGTCATATGGGAGTAGAGGTTGGTGCAGAAGTGAAAATAACGCCTGCCCTAACGGCTACCGGAGTATTCTCTTACGGTAACTATATATATACCAATAATCCTGACTATATTCAGACGGTGGACAATAGTAATGAGGTATTAGAGCAGGAAAGTGTCTATTGGAGCCGCTTCCATGTGTCGGGCACTCCTCAGATAGCTGCCAACCTGAGCTTGCAGTATCAGACACCTTTCTATGTATGGTTGGGCGTAGATGCCAATTACTTTGGTAGAAACTACCTTGATGCAAACCCAATGAGGCGCACCGATAAGGCCTACGATGGTCTTGCAGATGAATTTGTAGAGCAAGAGCAGTTCAAAGGGGGCTTTACTTTGGATGCCAATGTGGGATGGTCCTATCGTATTAAGAGTGGTACCTACTTGCGACTCAATCTCTCTGTAACCAATATCCTCAACAATACAAACTTACGTACCGGTGGCTATGAGCAACTCCGTATTCGTTACGATAAGGAGGGCAAGATGATGCGTCCCTTTGACCCTCGTTACTTCTACATGTACGGAACTAACTATTATCTCAATGTTGCCTTGGTATTCTAATCCGCTTTGTCATTATGGAAAGAATTAAGAAGTTATTTCAATTAATCATATTGGCTCTGCCTTTGGTCTTTGCAGCGTGCCAGTACAATAAGTTTGACGAGCCTAAGGAAAAGGAAGAAGTTCCTCTGCCTGCTGCTACCCATACAATTGCTCAAGTGCGCTCCTTCTACCAGGAGGGCAAGGGCGGCAACTTGATCCCCGGTGAGGTAGTTATCAGAGGGGTCGTTGCCTCGGAGGATACAAAAGGCAATTTCTATCGCTCTATATTTATTCAGGATGCAACCGGTGGTATAGAGCTTAAGATGGGAATGGTCAACATGACACTTTTCTATAAGCAGGGACAGGAGGTAGCGCTTCGTTGTCAGGGATTGGCTATTGGTAAGTATGGCGATGTGATCAGTATAGGATATCAGAGCAATGATCCCGCTTATGAAACCTCTTTTGTACCCGAGTTAATTGTACCCAAGGTGCTGCTTGCCGGTCGCTATGTGGGAATAAATCCCATTGACCTAACACTGGATAAACTTGCCCTTAAGTACAGCGGTATGCTGGTGAAGATAAAGGATGTACAGTTCCTTGAATCTGAGCTTAACCAAACTTATGCTAATCCAGAGCAAAAGAATAGTGTTACGGCCGTCAATCATACTTTGCTGGATCGTAACGGTAACCAATTGATAGTACGTACTAGTAGTTTTGCCATCTTTGCAGGGCATAAGCTGCCGGAGGGATCCGGAGATATCATTGGTATTCTAACCTATTTCCGTGCAACGCCGCAGCTCGTTATCATTGACGATACTCGCGATGTACAACTAAATAATCCCCGTTTTTAACTCACTTAATTACATCATAAACAGAAATGAAACAGTTTAGATTAAGTAACTTACTTCTCGCTTCTTTGGCTCTTTTAGTTGGCTTCACCGCCTGTAAGCCGGAGCCCAAGCATGAGAAAGCAAAAATAGAAATATCTCCCCGCCCTGAAGACAATACGTATAAGTTTGAGAAGGAGGGGGGTACACAAGAGTTTACCCTAAAGGTTAATCGTCGTTGGACTATTACCAATGCGGGTAAAGAGGATTGGTTTACCATAACCCCTTCTCAAGGCGAGGAGAAGGAAGGGGGTGAGTATAAGATCACCATTTCTGTTCTCCCCAATAGTGGCGCTGCACGCGTAGGGCAGTTTGTGCTTAAGGCCTCTACGCAGGTGGAAACCTTTACGGTAATGCAAAAGAGCAGTGAGGGCAAGGAGCTTACCTATGAACCGCTGAGTGTACTTACTGAGATAGCTGCCGGTACGGACAGAGATCACGCCAAAACAATTGATCGCGATTTATGGATAAAGGCTATCGTTACTACTCACTTTGAGGCTAAGCAGTTCCCCTTTGCCGGCTATCATCATATACAGGATGCAGAGGGCAATGCGGTTGTAATGACTTTAACACGCGACACCGGCTCGCCCATTCCCTTTGGTACGGAAGTGGTCGGCAACCTAAAGGGCGCAAATGTCAAAAACTATAGTGGCACTATACAGATTGAAGTAAACGGAGCTAACTTATCCTTGACTCCGGATAAGGGTATTGAGCCTCGTGTCGTGACGATTGAGAATATTCAAAATGGCGAATGTGTCAATCAATATGTGCGTCTTGAAGGGGTTCAATTTACAAAATATGAAGGGGTCAAGTACTATGATGGTAGCTATTCGACCAAGCGTCACGATATTGAGGATGCCTTTGGTAATAAGATGACACTCGAAATCTACAAAAATTGCGTTTGGAAGGATAAGAACGTGCCTCAAGGTAGTGGCTATATGATAGGGGTTGCTACCATTAATATTTCGCAGTCAGGTCAGACATTCTATAACTTCCGTCCTACACTGGAAGAGAATATAGTACTTAATCAGCCTCGCCTTTCCGGTGGGGATAGACCTCTCTCCATTTCTCCGGCCCCGGCCAATAATACTTATGTAGTACCCAAGAGTGGGGGATCGTATCAGTTTACCGTGTATGCGCCTGCTGCTTGGACTTTAGAGGTACAAGGTAATTGGGCACATCTTTCCGCTACCGGAGGTAACAAGAAGATGGAGGGAGTTACCCTCACTGTAGATGCCAACCAAGGTGAGGCGCGTACCTCCGTGATGACCCTAAGTGATGGCACTAAGCGTATTGATTTCGCTATAGAGCAGGCTGCAGGAAACAAAGTTCAGGAAGCTTTGGACGGAGGGCTTGCTGCGTTGCTGAGCAAGTACCCTGGCACCGGTACTATTGCGGAGGATATTACTATTCGTGTGGTACGACTCAGTGGTAAAGACAATATGAATGCCTTTAGCAATATGTATTTTGGGGATAGTAAGGCCGGTATGATGGTTCGCTTCTCAGACGCTAAAAAGAATACGAGTGACGCTATACCCATGAATACCATTCTGACCATTAATCTCAAGGGTAAAGCAATCACTGAGTATCAAGGAACATTGCAATTTAACCTCTCTGTTAATGACATTGTTTCTACCGGTGAAGAGTATTTCCTTGAGCCTGTAGTCTTCAGTACGCCTGAGGAACTTTTGGCTAAGCGTGCCGAGATGAATAATCGTCTGGTCACTATCCGTGATGTGCAGTTTAGTGGTTGGAAGGAAGGCGATAAGTATAATCCTTTCTCCGAAACCGGTACGAACCACGCTAAGTTAGAGAAGAGTACAGCTGCGGGTGCTTGCGGTATTTCTGCTGAAACCAGCAAATTCGCTCCTTGGGTAAGCCAGTCTGCTCCGGGTGGAAATGGCTCTATTACAGGTGTATTTGTGTCCAACAGCAGATTTAATAACCTTTGGTATCGTACTTTGGACGATATCCAATTTACTAACCCTCGCAAGTAGCAAATCGCACATCCTTGCTTAAGAGAGGCAGCGCTTACGAGTGCTGCCTCTCTTTTATGTGGCTTGGAGGTCGGATTTTCCGGTAAGGTTTGAAGCGGTAGCATTCGTAGCGTACCGAAAAAGTATAGCGGTGTGAAGTAAAGCCTATAGCTGTTTCTTATTGGAGGGCAAGGAGTGTATTTTGGCGCACCTATATAGCAGGCTGAGCGAAGAGAATGTACTATCTTTGCAAGTAGAAAATACAGAGGTATTTCCTTAAGGAAAAAGCATGCAAGAGAAAATACTTATTTTGGACTTTGGTAGCCAGACGACCCACCTCATAGGACGTCGTTTGCGCGATATGGAGACATACTGTGAAATAGTTCCGTACAATCGATTACCCGAGCATTTAGAGGGTACTAAAGGGATTATTCTTTCCGGTAGTCCTCTCTCGGTGAATGAGGCGGGTGCCTATCATATAGATTTTTCTTCAATCATTGGGCGTTATCCGATATTGGGTATCTGCTATGGAGCACAATTGATGGCCTCTTCTTTGGGGGGCCAAGTGCAGTCTGCGCCTACCCGTGAGTATGGACGTGCCAAACTACACCTTATTCGTACAGAAGATCCCTTGCTGAAAGGTATGACACAGGAGAGTGAGGTGTGGATGTCACATGGTGATACCATCACAGACTTGCCGAAAGGCTTTGAATTGATAGCCTCTACGGAGGATGTGAAGTATGCCGCCTTTAGAATGGCTGATCAGCCTGTATGGGGAGTACAATTCCATCCTGAGTTGCATCATACGGAAGAGGGTAATACACTTCTCTCCAACTTCATTGACATAACCGGCATAGCGCGCTCATGGCGAGCAGATGCCTATATCCAGGAAACGGTTGAAAGCCTTCGCAGACAGTTGGGGAATGATAAGGTTCTCATGGCACTGAGTGGGGGAGTAGACAGCTCTGTAGCAGCGGTACTCCTGCATCGTGCAATTGGAGATCGGCTGACTAGCGTATTTGTGGATCATGGATTGCTTCGCAAGAATGAGGCGCAGCAGGTCCTTCGCGATTATCATTCCTTAGGTCTCAATATAGTTCATGTAGATGCATCTAAAACATTTTTTGAGGCACTACAGGGGGTGACCGATCCGGAGCAGAAACGAAAGATCATAGGCCGACTCTTTATAGAAACGTTTGAAAAGGAAGCCCATAAAATAGAGGGAGTCAAATGGCTTGGACAGGGTACCATTTATCCCGATGTAATTGAATCGGTCAATATTACGGGTAAGGTGATTAAGAGTCATCATAATGTAGGCGGCTTGCCCGAGCGAATGAATTTGCGCCTTGTAGAGCCTTTGAGAGCGCTCTTTAAGGATGAAGTGCGGCGTATCGGTCGGGCTTTGGATATGCCTGCCCATCTGATTGATCGTCACCCCTTCCCCGGTCCCGGGTTGGCCATACGCATTTTGGGAGAAATAACTCCTGAGCGCGTGGCACTTTTACAAGAAGCTGACGCAATCTATACGGATGCCCTTAGAGCACACGGCTTATACAATCAAGTGTGGCAGGCAGGTGCTATACTGCTTCCGATACGTAGCGTTGGGGTAATGGGCGATGAACGCAGTTATGGACACACGGTAGCCCTTCGAGCTGTGGAGAGCGTCGATGCCATGAGTGCTGATTGGGTCCATCTGCCTTATGAGTTTCTGGCAGAGGTGTCTAATGCCATTATCAATAAAGTACCCGGTATCAATCGAGTAGTGTATGATATCTCCTCTAAGCCACCGGCTACGATAGAATGGGAATAAGATATTCCTGTATAAAAAGACTTTTTTTCATTAGGTCTCATGCATATTCGGGAGAGTAGTGTCCGCCAAGGCTCTCTTCCGCACGTAAGTATAGAAAGAGTAAGTAAGCTGTAATAAAAAGGAATAAAGATACTATGTCGACTTATCAACCGGAAGACGCTCGCAAGGTAACCACGCGCCGTCTTGTGGAAATGAAAGAGCGTGGCGAAAAGATAGCTATGCTGACTGCGTATGACTACACTATGGCAGGTTTAGTTGATGCGGCAGGAATGGATGTGATCTTAGTGGGGGACTCTGCTTCAAATGTAATGGCAGGAAATACGACTACACTGCCGATTACATTGGACCAAATGATCTATCATGGAAAGAGTGTAATGAAGGCGGTAAAGCGTGCCTTGGTAGTGGTAGATCTTCCCTTTGGTTCCTATCAGGGAAATTCGAAGCAGGCATTGGAAAGTGCTATCAAAGTGATGAAAATCACCCATGCCGATGCTGTGAAAATAGAGGGTGGAGCGGAAATAAAAGAGTCTGTAGAGCGTATTCTATGTGCCGGAATCCCTATTATGGGGCACTTAGGGTTAACCCCTCAGTCCATCAATAAGTTTGGGTCCTACGCAGTGCGTGCTCGAGATGAAGAGGAAGCGGCTAAACTAAGAAGCGATGCCCATTTGCTTGAGGAATTGGGCTGTTTCGCCCTTGTGCTCGAGAAGATACCAGCTGCTTTAGCCGAATCAATCGCCAAAGAGTTGACTATACCGGTAATAGGCATTGGCGCCGGTGGCGGAGTCGATGGACAAGTGCTGGTTTTGCACGATATGTTGGGTCTTAATGAATCATTCCATCCGCGCTTTCTACGTCAGTATGCACAATTAGGTGGAGTGATAAAAGAGTCTCTGGGGCATTATATAGAGGATGTAAAAGAGAGAGACTTTCCCAACGAAAAAGAACAGTATTAATTAAGTCTTATTTGCTATTATGTTTTGCTCTAATCAGGCATACCGAAAGGGATTTCGTTTATTACTAATAGCCCTTTTATCCTCCTTTACGTTAGCGGTGATAGCTCAAAAGCCTATTTTAAAGGAATATACCGTGCAGAAAGGCGAGACTGTATACAGTATAGCAAAGCGTAATGGCCTGAAAGAGCAGGATATCTATCGCCATAACCCGGGTAGCGAAATGGGGATTAGAGAGGGACAAACGCTCCTTATCCCACAGCTAAATGCTAAGCTGCCCAATACGATAGAGAATGTACCTCCGACCCATTTAGGCACCTATACAGTAGTAGCAGGGGATACTTTCTATGCGGTGGCGCGTAAGTTTAATATATCACCTGCTATTCTGCG
Organism: Porphyromonas miyakawae; assembly: GCF_045865415.1. Classification (NCBI taxonomy): domain Bacteria; kingdom Pseudomonadati; phylum Bacteroidota; class Bacteroidia; order Bacteroidales; family Porphyromonadaceae; genus Porphyromonas; species Porphyromonas miyakawae. The sequence continues at coordinate 70,371 of NZ_BAAFSF010000004.1, read as the reverse complement.
ACAGTATAATCCAGATATAGATCCTGATCAGTTGCGCCCTGGTATGGTACTGCGCGTAGCAATGCCGGATGGCACCTCTATAGAAGCTGTTTCCGATAAGGTTGTGGTGATAGGTGCTAATGGCTTGAATACGGTACGTGTGGCGCTTTTACTACCTGTAAACGGAAGTGGACCCGATCGGTATGTGCGCTTTTACGAGGGATTCCTAATGGGAGTAGAGGAGCTTAGAAAGAATGGTATCTCAATGGATGTGTATGTGTACCAGACACCCTCTACCGCAGACTTGCACAGCTTAATGTCTCAATCTGCTTCCTTAGAGAAAGCTGATCTTTTGATAGGCGGGCAGAGTGAAGCAGAGGTGAATATGCTTGCCGATTATACAGGGAAAAAGGGTATTACTTATGTATCTCCCTTTATTGCCGCACCGCTTCAGAAAAGCGCCTATGCAAGAAATTATTTCCGCCTTAATACCCCTCAAGAAGAGTTGTATCCTGCTCTAGAAAGGAACTTTGCTCACTTTATTAAAGGTAAGTATAAACCGGTCTTTGTGACTGTACCCGGTGCAAATCATGCGCCTGTAGTAGCCGCTTTGCAAAAAGCACTGGCTGCAACGAATATGAAGTACGAGAGTATAAAACTTTCGGAGCTAACACCGGATAGAATTAGCCGACTGTCTGCTGCCGGAGCTATATTGGTACCTAATGACGGCAAGCAGGCAACACTCAGTAAGATGCTTGATTTATTGGATGCACAAGGCTCAACGTCTAAGAAAATCAGGCTTTTCGGATATCCTGAGTGGCAATCTTATCAAAAAAACTTACTCAGGCGTCTTGGGGGGTATAAGGGTACGATCTACACTACTTTCTTTTACGATAATGACTTGGATAAAGAAAGTGAACGCTTCAGGAAGAGTTATATAGCTTGGTTTGGAAAGAATCTGGATCATCACTTCCCAAAGTATTCGGTGCTTGGCTACGATGTTGCACGCTTCTTTATTCGGGCAATGGCTACCTATGGAGCCGCCTTCCCCGGTTCCTTGGCTCAGTTGCCTACCGATGGTTTGCAGAACGATTTTAACTTCAAAGCCATTGGCGACCAAAGTGCCTATAGCAGTGTAAATGTCTTTTTCGTTACGTATGATGCTAATGGCGGAATAGTGCGCCGTAAAATGAGTGCTCAATGAAAAAGATATACCTCTTGGTTGTAGCCCTCTTTTTCTGTTGCTCTATGCAGGCGCAGAAGATGGATACACCCTCCTTCTATCATCCGGCTATTCATGTGGGGGGACGTGCTGGAGCATCTGTTTCCTTTTTAGATATACGTCCCTCGATCAATCAAGGGGTACATGTTGGTGGGTTAGCCGGTATAACGGCACAGCTTGAGAATGGACCTTATGCAGCGACAGAGCTTTCCGTTATGTACGCTTTACGTGGGTGGACCGAGACCTATCCGGAAGCTGAAGACCCTTTGTCCTACAGCTGTTATCTGCACTGCATTAATATACCCTTAATGATGGCCTTATACTATCCAATCGGAGGTTTTCGTATGGGGATTAAAGCCGGTCCTTCTATAGGAGCAATCTTTGCAGTGCAGCAGGTGAGCAGTGGAGAGAGCTTCCCTGAAGAGGATATACAGCGTCATGCGCTCCCTATCAAAGGACGATTTGCATGGGGAGTAGCTGCAGGACCTTACTTCTCCTATTCATTCGGTAAGCATCGAATTGAGTTAGATGCCCGTGCCTACTACAGCTTCAATAATCTGTTTTCTGCCAGGCTGGATGATATGTATGCACGTAGTGCAGAGTTCGTTGCAGAGCTTACCTTAAGCTATCTGTTTCGTGTCTTTTGATTGAAAGGCTATTGTGAGCCGTGGTCTCTCCATAGTGCTACTTTTGCACTCCTACAAGGAGTTTCACTACAGGGCGAATTGCTATAGAGCGCTGTGACGCAAGCGATTTACGCGTGATACAAGTTCCTAATAACAGACTGAGCTACTTCCGTTACACTGAGGTCCGTTGCTAAGATGGTGTCTATATCCGTGGAAGAAACCCCCGGAACCAGCTCCATTACTCTTGCCGTCACATTAGCTATGCCGAGGAAGGGAATCTCCCCATTAGCAAAAGCTTGTACAGCAACCGCATCAGCTGCATTGAATATGGCCGGAGTATTACCCCCAACCCGAAGAGCCTCCAAAGCCATACGGAGCATAGGAAATCGGTTTAGATCGGGAGATTCAAAGTGTAGAGATAGATTGATCCAATCCAGTGTGGGCAAGGAGAGGGTAGGGCGAATACCATCATATAGCGCATAGCTGATTGGGTAACGCATATCTGGAGGTGACAATAAGGCTTTTACCTGTCCATCTCGAAACTCAACCATTGAGTGTACGATACTTTCGGGATGTATTACCACTTGTATTTTAGAGGGGGGGATGGCAAAAAGATGATGCGCTTCAATTACCTCAAATCCCTTATTGGCGAGAGTGGAAGAGTCAATCGTTACTTTTGGACCCATCTTCCACCGCGGATGTACCAGAGCCTGCTGCGGAGTAACAGATTGGAGTTGTTCCTCAGAGTGAGCTCTAAAAGGCCCTCCGGAAGCCGTAAGCAATAGTTTAGCGGGAGGAGTTGGTTCCCCTACCAGACACTGATAGATTGCAGAGTGCTCCGAGTCAACCGGCACGATGCGTGCATTGTATTTACGCGCAGCTTCCATGACAGACACCCCTGCGGCTACAAGCACCTCCTTATTGGCTAAGGCAATGGTTTTGCCTTTTTCTATTGCTTTTAGGGTAGGTAATATGCCGGCAGAGCCCACCAAAGTAGATAAAACTATATCAGCCTCCTCCATTCCTGCCGCTTCAATTAGAGCCTCCCTACCTGCCGCAGTGCGAATGCCGGAGCCGGCTAACCCATCCTTTAGTACTGAGTAGAGGGATTCATCAGCAATAACGGCTACTAATGGGCGAAACTCAAGCGATAGAGAGATCAAAGACGCTACATTATGGCAGGCTGTAAGTGCAACTAAAGAGAATGTCCCCTCTGTACTCTCTCTAACTATGTCCAAAGCCTGTGTGCCAATAGAACCTGTGGCACCTAAAATAGTTAACTTTTTCATCTTCCTCTCTTATAGGTCAATCAACCCCTCCGGAATAGTGATGCCTATTTTCTTTGATGCAGCATCTACATAGGTAATTAGCTCATCTGCAACAGGAATGAGGTATTCCTTACCCTCTTCGTTGCGAATAGTAAAGAGTATATTGGAGGTTGTGTCATCTACCCCGGTAACAACTCCTACTATATGCTCTCGCTCATCTGTAACAGTAAAGCCAATAAAGAAAAGCATAGAGAAAGAAGCCTCTTCACTGAGTAGAGATTCCTCTATACTAATCGTTGCATTGGTGAGAGACTCTGCTTCAGACTTGTTATTGATACGTGTAAACTTAGCAATAAAGCTCTCTTTGTCCTTATCGCGAAGATACTCTACTCTAAAAGGCACCGCTAAGCCATCAATGGAAAGAAATAGGAAAAGAGGAGCCTCCCCTTGAGATAACTCGAAGAGATACTCCTTTTCTACCGTACTGTAGGTGTTTAATTCCCCTTTAATGCCATGAGGCCGCCCAATGTGTCCAATGGGAATTAGCTGATGAGGGTTGTCCATTGATGAAGTAGTTATTCGCAGCGGCTTATCTTAGCCCCTAAGGAATTCAACCGGTGTTCAATATGTTGGTAGCCGCGGTCAATTTGATCAATGTTGTCGATGCGGCTGGTGCCCTCTGCGCTCATAGCAGCAATGAGTAAGGCAATACCTGCACGTATATCGGGAGAGACGGCTGAGGTCGCTCTTAGAGGAACTCGCTTGTCCAATCCTATCACAGTAGCTCGGTGTGGGTCACAAAGGATAATCTGTGCCCCCATCTCAATCAGTTTATCAACGAAGAAGAGACGGCTCTCAAACATCTTCTGATGAATGAGTACACTTCCTTTGGCTTGCGTGGCAACTACAAGCAGCACGCTTAATAAGTCGGGAGTAAGCCCGGGCCAAGGGGCATCCGCCACTGTGAGAATAGAGCCATCCATAAAAGTATCTATTTCATAGTGCTCGTTGGGAAGGATGCGTATGCTGTCCTCTTTTTGCTCCATTTCTATGCCGAGACGTGCAAAGGAAGAGGGAATAATACCCAATTCACGCAGATTAAGTGGAGCAATGGTGAGATCAGAGCAGGTCATAGCCGCCATGCCTATAAAGCTTCCCACTTCAATCATGTCACTCTGCATGGTATGTGTGGCACCGTGTAAAGCGTCCACTCCTTCGATGCGGAGTAGGTTTGAGCCAATACCATCTATACAAGCGCCCATATCTACAAGTAAGCGACATAATTGCTGTATATATGGTTCGCAGGCTGCATTATAGATAGTGGTCTTGCCCGGAGTAAGTACGGCAGCCATAATAATGTTGGCAGTACCGGTTACACTGGCTTCATCCAACTGCATATAGGCACCGCTTCTTTTGCGTCCATCAATCTCGTAGCATTGAGTGTCTGTGTTGTATTCACATTGTGCACCTAAAGCCATGAGTCCGATGAGGTGTGTGTCTAAGCGTCGTCTCCCTATTTTATCTCCTCCCGGTTTGGGGAAAACTGCGAAGCCGAGGCGTCCGACCAGAGGGCCGACAAGTAGAACGGAACCTCTCAGTGCACGGCTCTCTTTTAAGAAGGCATCACTACGGATAAAGTCCTCATTAAGCTCTTCTGCTTGAAAGCAATAGCTCTCCTGATCCAATTGAGTTACCTTGACGCCTAAGTGACCGACCAACTTGATCAAGTTCTTTACGTCCAATATGTCAGGCACATTGTGTACCATAACAGCTTCACGTGTGAGTAAGGTAGCAGAGATGATCTGTAAGGCTTCGTTTTTGGCGCCTTGTGGGCGTATCGTGCCGTTTAGCGAGTGCCCGCCTTCAATAATAAAAGATGCCATGAGAATAAAATTTATTATTTCTTTTTACCCTTCTTGGTATTATTGTCGCTATTTCCGTTATCCAACTTATATTGATCCGGATCAAGCTTTATCTTTCCTTCAGAAAGCTCAAATAGATCCTTAAATATCTGTCGGTCACTTACGTAGCTTTTGTTCCAAGTAATGTAATTGCTTTTCATCCGGTTAGCAATATGGAGTACCAATTCCTCTTTTTCGCTGCTGTCCGGCATATCTTTGACTACGCCAATAAGTTGTTGAATGATTCTTCCGTAGTGACGGTAAGTCATATCTTGATCAGGATACTCCACGATATCGGGTTTGGAGCGCATCCCTTGCGTTTTATAAATCTCCACAGGGTAGTCAATATCCAGCTCAAAATTTGCCATTATAGCGAGATGATTCCATAGGATGGGAGAGTTCTTCTCTTTATCTCGATAATCGGGGTAGATATTGCCCATGACTTGGATGATGGTTTCCGCACACCACTGACGCTCCGACTTATCTTTGATCGTCTTGCAGTGCTCCACCATAGATTGAATATTACGTCCGTAGGCAGGAAGGATAAGACGCTCCTGCTTACTATTATATTTGTTTATTGTAGGGTCTTCCATAAAATTGTTTCTTGTAGTCTAACTTAAAATAGCCTCCTTACTATCTTAATGAAATGGTGCTTTTGTCTGTTCAATGAATCTCTTTTTTTAGTAGTCGAAACATTTCTTGCTTATAGGCCTCTACTCCCGGTTGGTTGAAGGGATTAATGCCAAGCATATATCCACTGATGGCTACAGACACTTCAAAGAAGAAGAAGAGGGCTCCCAGGTGATAAGCATCTAACTGTTCGATGGATAGCTTTATACAGGGTACTCCACCCATCTGATGTGCTTTCATGGTAGCCTCTTCAGCTATTAGATTAACTTGGTGTAGACTCTTTCCCACAAGGTAATTAAGTCCGTCTAAATTATCCGTATCTGAAGGTATAGGCAGTGACTCCCTTGATTCGCTAATATGAAGAAACGTTTCAAAAATAATTCTCTCTCCGTCTTGTATCCATTGTCCCAAAGAGTGCAAGTCTGTCGTGAAGTCGACAGATGCCGTAAAGAGAGCCTTGTGCTCTTTACCTTCGCTCTCTGCAAAAAGCTGTTTCCACCACTCAGAAAAATAATGTAGTCGAGGCGTGAAAGAGGCTAATATTTCACATTTTTTCCCACCTCTATAAAGGGAGTTCCTTGCAGCTGCGTAGCAAAGTGCCGGATTGGTTTCGCTATGATCGTTCAGGAGTGCTTCTCTTTCTATACGTGCTCCTTGCATCATTTGCCGTATGTCGATGCCTGCAAGAGCCATAGGAAGTAACCCTACGGGCGTTAGTACGGAAAATCTGCCTCCTACATCATCGGGGATAACGAACTGCTTCCATCCCTCTTTATTGGCCAATGTATGTAATGCCCCTTTCTGTTTATCGGTAATTACTACGATGCGTTCAACGGCAGCCTCTTTGCCTATTTCTTCTTCTAACTGTTTGCGCAGTAAGCGAAAGGCAATAGCCGGCTCGGTAGTTGTGCCACTCTTTGAGGTATGGATAATACCCCAGTTACTTCCCTTCAGGTATTGCATTAGATGGAGTAGGTACTCCTGCTCCATATGATTACCTGCGAATATGATTTCTACCTTTTGGTCAAAAGGATTGGATAGAGCCTCAATAGCTGCACGAGCACCCAAGTAGCTGCCGCCAATGCCTACGCATACGATGCGGTTACATTGCTTTTTTAGGGCTTCGGCTGTGCGAATAATGTCCTCAAGCAAAAGGTCTTCGGTAGTTATCGGTAAGTCTCTCCAGCCTAAGAAGTCATTCCCTTTTCCTGAGCCGTCAAGAAGGGTTTGGAGCGCATTGAGAGCCTCATTGTGTAATGAATGACTCTCTTTTGAATGAGTGGAAAAGGTGATAAGTGATGGTTGCATCTATACGTTTGGTTTTGGTTATCTCTATTTAAACGTTTTAGATAGCTCCAGCATGGCCTCTCGTGGATCATCCCTATCGTATAGGATGCTATAGATGGTTTCCATGATAGGCATGTTGAGGCGATACTTGCGATTTATCTCGTGCATGCTTTTAGTGGCATAGTATCCCTCAGCAACCATCTCCATCTCCATTTGTGCAGAGCGTACTGAGTAACCGCGCCCAATCATATTGCCGAAGGTGCGATTTCTACTATGCTGTGAGTAAGCTGTTACGAGCAAGTCGCCTAAATATACAGAGTCGGTAATATCTCTGTATTCGAGGTGTGTGGCATTGAGAAAGTTATTCATCTCAGCAATGGCATTAGACATCAGTACGGACTGGAAGTTGTCGCCAAACATCAGCCCCATAGCTATACCCGAAGCAATAGCATAGATGTTTTTCAGTACAGACGAATACTGAACGCCAATTACATCTTTTGTCGTCACACAAGAAACAAAGTCGTTGCGCATAACCTGCGCAAAAGCCTCTGCCATCATCAAGTCGGTAGCTGCTACCGTAAGGTACGAACGTCTGCCGCGTGCTACCTCTTCAGCGTGGCAAGGGCCACCAACGACAGAGATTAAGTCCTTAGGCACATCGAACTCTCTCTCCAGATACTCAGAGATAAGTATATGTTCGTCCGGCACAAGTCCTTTGATAGCATTTACAATAAACTTTCCGCGAATAGATGACTTGCGCACACGCTTCATCACACCCTTGAAATAGGGTGAGGGAGTTACTAATATGATTGTGTCGCAGCTACGGAAAAAGTTGTTCACTTCCGGATCTGTGAAGAAATGGATACAATTCGTGTCAAACTCGGCAGATGGCAAATAGTTAGGGTTGTGCCCCATCCTCTTAAACTCCTCCACCTGCTCGCTCCTCCTCATATACCAGTTGATCTCCTGCCGGTTAGTGAGGACGATTTTTGCCAATGCGGTTGCCCAGCTCCCTCCTCCTAGTATTCCTATCGTTCCTATATCCTGCATTGCTACCAAACCTTGTAAATATTATAATAGAAAACTAGTTATCTATTCAGTTAGAGAATGCCATTTACTCACCTCGTCTATTGACTAGATAATGCCATTTACTCACCTCGTCTATTGACGGCATGGCCAGTTCAAGCTTGTATTTCTTGTTTATCTCTACAATTCGCTGCAAAACCTTTTGAGGATTATCCCAATCGATAGCAGCTACAGTACTATATCCGGCCTTCTGAAGAAGCGGTACTAATTCAGCCGGTATTCCACAAGCTGTATAGCGCTCGGGTTTGTCTATAGCAATGTGCGGTTCCGGCTTCATTTGCGGGAAGAGTATCACTTCCTGAATGCTTTCCTGACCGGTTAGCATCATTACCAAGCGGTCGATACCTATACCTACTCCTGAGGTTGTAGGCATACCATACTCAAGAGCTCGAAGGAAGTCTTGATCGATGAACATAGCTTCGTCGTCCCCCTTCTCGCTCAATCGCAGTTGCTCTTCAAATCGATTGCGTTGATCGATCGGGTCATTAAGTTCACTATAGGCATTTGCCACCTCTTTACCATTCACCATTAACTCAAAGCGCTCCGTTAGCCCCGGCTTACTGCGGTGTGCCTTAGTAAGAGGCGACATTTCTACCGGATAGTCGGTTATGAAGGTAGGCTGGATAAAGTTCTTTTCGCACTTCTCTCCAAAAATAGCATCGATTAGCTTACCCTTGCCCATTGTTTCATCCTCCTCAATGCCCAAATCACGGCAAGCTCTGCGTAGTGCCGCCTCGTCCATGCCGGTAATATCAATGCCTGTATATTCTTTGATGGCATCTGTCATGGTAACACGACGATAGGGTGGTGCAAAGCTAATTGAGTTGCCTCCTATGGTTAGCTCAGTAGTGCCCATTGCCTTGTTACATACTTCAGAGAGGAGGTTTTCAACAAACTCCATCATCCAAATGTAGTCCTTGTAAGCTACGTACAACTCAACGCAAGTAAACTCGGGATTGTGCGTGCGGTCCATCCCTTCGTTACGGAAGTTCTTCCCAAACTCATAAACTCCTTCAAAGCCTCCTACGATAAGCCGCTTTAGGTATAGCTCATCGGCAATACGTAAATAGAGGGGTATATCAAGAGCATTGTGGTGCGTTACAAAAGGACGTGCAGAGGCTCCACCGGGAATGGGTTGCAAAATAGGTGTCTCGACCTCCATATAGCCGGCCTCGTCAAAGATATGACGCATCGTACTGATGATGCGGCTACGCTTAATAAAAATGTCCTTTACTTGATCATTCACAATCAAGTCTACATAGCGCCTGCGATAGCGTTGCTCCGGATCATTGAAAGCATCAAATTCTTGTCCCTCTTTGTTGCTTTTGACTATAGGTAGCGGCCTAAGGGCTTTGGCTAAAAAAGTCATCTGCTGTGCATGAACAGATATTTCTCCGGTTTGGGTGCGGAAGACAAAACCTTCAATACCTACGAAGTCACCAATATCCAAGCACTTCTTAAAAATAGTATTGTATAAGGACTTATCCTCTCCCGGGCAGAGATCGTCGCGTGTTAGGTATATTTGAATTTTACCGGTACTGTCTGCCAACTCCATAAATGAGGCTTTCCCCATTATACGTCGTGACATAATACGTCCGGCGATATGAACCGTGCGACGAGGAGCTTCCTCTTTGAAGTTAGTAATAATCTCCTTTGCATAGGCATCCACGGGATATGCCTCTGCAGGATAGGGGTTTATGCCCGCAGCTTTAAGCTCTTCAAGGCTCTCTCTACGAGCTATTTCTTGATCACTTAGGGTTAGTCTAAGATATTTGTCCATTCCTTACAGTCCGATAAATATATATTATTGCAAATATACGCTTTTCAATACATAAACGGATAATTAAGGGAGCCTTTACCACTAATAATTTCGCTCTGTATGGCATATTTAAGAGGCTTGAGACCTCTTGAAGATTTTCGTTTATCGGCCTATTTTAAAAGAAAAAAATTGCCGGTGGAAAAGACTATCGGTAGAAGAAAAGGAAGTGAGGAGTGATGTTGGTCCTTGTCAATATGCAGCTACTTCAGTAAGCCCTTTCCGGTGAGATAGGGTATAAGCAGCTCCAACTGAGGGAGAATCGGTTTATTCATACCATTAAAGATAGGTATAACCGGTACCTTCGTACTCGTGTAGTGTAGCTGGTCCTGCTGTTGGGCCATACGACCTGCAACTTGCTGATCTGTGGCATGATCGCGTTGCTTAGTGAGAAGCAGTCGTTCTGCTTTGTCGGCTTCAACGAAAAGCACGGTATCGCAGCTGTCGGCCACAACGCTTTTAAGTAGAATAGCACTCTCCACAGCCACGACCTGAGCAGCACTCTCTGCACGCCATTTGATAAAGTCCTTTAGTACCCTTGGATGAACGAGGGACTCCACCGAGGTCAATTTTTCTTTATTATTAAAAATAATGTCTGCCAATAGAGGGCGGTTTAGCGTACCTTGTGGAGTGGCGTAGAGCGCCTTCCCCAATAGCCCTATTAGATCTGCTCGTAACTCAGCATCCGTGTCGTAAAGAGATTTGGCCGCAGTGTCACAATCATAGACAGGTATCCCGTAGAGCAGTCTTAATAATTGGGAAATAAGGCTCTTGCCACTTCCAATACCCCCTGTAATACCCAGGGTAAAAGGCATATTTCCCATACTATTTGCTCTCTTTTTTCTCTTCTATGATGTATTGAATTTTTTCGGGGGTAAGGTGATAGCGATCTACCTCTTCCGCCTTTTTAATTACCTGTATAGGAAGTAGGGACGAGCTATCGCTCGGGTTTATATCATTCCAATCAACAGCGAGCTCAAACTCCTCTTCACTTATCTTTCCAAAGGATGAGAGCGGGAGTGTGATGGTGAGTTGTGCCCTTCCGGGAAGTGCCCTTAGGTGAACATTTTCCGGTACGTTGAGCAATGTTATGGGTAATTCAAAAGTTTGCTCGGTAAGCTCCTCTATATGCACCTCAACAGCCACCTCATTCTCACTAAGCGTAATCCCATCAATAGGCATTAAATTGATATGCAACTTCTTATTCTTACTGAGATTGTTGAGAGTAAGCGTGTCGGTGTAAACGGCTTTTACGGCATCAACAGTTTTCCGGCTTCCAAAAATAGATATTGAGGCCGGTTCAGTACTGATAGATACTAAACGGAATCCGTTGGCCGGTTGTACCGTAATACGCGGACTGATGAGAACCTCTTTTTCATGCCGTTTGTTGAGTGCCAAGTTAATGGACTGGGGCGAGATGTCGCGTATTCGTGTAGATGAGGAGAGTTGCTCTTGTACGAGTCGCTTCAGCTCGGTTGTGGTTACGGTAAAAGTGCCGCGTTTGATCTGTTTTTTGCTCAGAGTGAGCGGTATGGGACGAGGATGGCTAAAAAGTTGCCTTGAGAGTAGTACCAATCCTTTGTCCTCAATCTCCACGCTGATCTCTCGCGGTAGGTCGGCTTCCGTTACATAGCGTTCATCCCACTGGGAATAATCAAAGGGTATGGTAATAACGGTCTGGTAATTCTTCTGTAAGCTGATTACCAACCACATGAGGGCAGATATCAGCAAACAGAAGATGAATAGGATAATATTGCGAGAAGCGGGTCGCCTCTTTCCCTTTTTGACACCCTTATTTGATGAGGAAGGGTGATGGTTGCTTATATGGCTTGATGGATAGGACATAATACGCTTCTCATTTATTTACAAATGTGTAGCGGTTACTTATTTAGCCGTATTAGCTCCGTCTTCAGCGGTATACACACTTGTTTTCTCGATTTTAATTCTTACGTCTTTAGCTACCTCAACAGAGAAGTAAGTATCACCTACTTCGCGGATAGTGCCATGGATACCACCGGCTGTGACCACCTTGTCGCCGTTTGTCATGGCATTGCGTTTCTTTTGTAGTTCTTTCTGTTTCTTGTTTTGGGGTCTTATCATGAAGAAATAGAAGATCACAATAATGACGAGCATCATAATGATCATACTCCACGAACCACTCATCGCTCCTGCGGGTTTAGCAGCCCCTGCTGCTTGTAGTAGAAATAAATTATACATACCTATACTCTTGCGTTTACTCTTGCGTTTTTGCCGTTATGAGAATTAATTTCCCACAACACTACAAATATAGTAAATAAAAAACCTCACCATATAGACCAACATATTCTCTAGGTCTTATATGGCGAGGTTAGATTTACTTATTCAGTCTTTCCTATCGCTTAGAAGCGGAATGTGACACCAAGGTTAGCGATGGAGAATCCGTAACCAAGCTCTGCATTGACTGCAAAGTTAGGAGTGAAATAGTAACGAGCACCAACGTGTATGCCCCAACCAAATGCAGCACTCACATCAGAACTTTTGTTCTTCTTAATATTTTGATCCCCCAAATCAATAGAAGTTGTACTACCACCGGTTAAGATAGCTCCAAGGAAGAGCCCTGCATAAGTATCCAACTTATTAACAAATTGATAGTGGAATGAAGCACGACCACCTACAAGTCCGCTATGAATCCATGAATGTACAGTTTTATTGCCGTACTTGAGAGCGAAATATCCACCTTCGGCACCTACACCGATACTACCATTATTCCCATTAATCAGATTGTCGGCAACACAGTATTCATAGGAAAGCAAGATAGGGGGTATACCATCGTTGTATACACCTAAACCAACCAATAGGCTTGCTGTCTGATTGCCCTTGTGGAATATTTCCTGGGCGTTTGCTTGACGAATGCCGCAGAAACTCAGTGTTGCGGCAGTGATAATGAATAAAAGAACTTTTTTCATTGTAATTGTTCGTTTTCTAAATTAATTGCTATAGTTCTATTTTTCTCTGTTTCTTATTATTTCTTTTACAAAGGTAACTAAAACCTTGAAATGGTGGCTTAGGTAGGTCTCTTATCAGGCATTTCTAAGCGTGCGTTTGCGTTCCAATTCGTCTAAGATGATTTTGCGCATTCGCATACTATGTGGAGTCACCTCTACATATTCATCCTGCTTGATGTACTCAAGAGCATCCTCCAAACTGAATACAACAGGTGGGGAAAGTACGATCTTTTCATCACTTCCGGCAGCACGCATATTGGTCAATTTCTTGCTCTTGCACACATTGACTACTATATCGTTATCCTTGCTGTGCTCACCTACTACCTGCCCTGCATATACCTCTTCACCCGGGGCTACAAAGAAGCGACCTCTGGAGCGTAAATTGTTGAGTGCATAAGCAAAGACACGGCCGGATTCGGAGGCAATGATGCTGCCATTGGTACGACGCTCTATATCACCGCGCCAAGGCGCATATTCTACGAATCGGTGAGCCATTACAGCTTCTCCCTGTGACGCAGTCAAGATGGCATTGTTCAGCCCAATAATACCTCTTGATGGGATAGAGAATACCAAGAAAGTGCGGTCCTCTTTTGACTCCATGGATACCATCTCTCCACGTCGGCGCGTTACCATGTCGATTATCTTGCTGGCGGTCTCATTGGGTAGGTTGATAGTGAGCTCTTCGATAGGTTCGCACTTAACCCCATCAATTTCCTTTACGATCACTTCGGGTTGACCTATTTGTAGCTCATATCCCTCCCGACGCATCGTCTCAATCAATACCCCCAAGTGCAATACCCCGCGTCCAAATACGGTCCACCCGTCAGAAGTGGGATCTTTCTCTACGCGAAGGGCCAAGTTTTTGTCCAACTCGAGCATTAATCGCTCATGAATATGTCGACTTGTAACGTATTTCCCATCCTGTCCAAAAAATGGAGAATTGTTGATGGTAAAGAACATACTCATCGTAGGCTCATCTACTTTGATGGTAGTGAGTGCTTCGGGATGAGCTGCATCTGCTATGGTATCGCCTATCTCAAAGCCGGAGAGACCAATAAGTGCACAAATATCTCCGGAGGAAACAGATTCTTTACGCATTCTGCCGAGACCTTCGAAGCTATCCAACTCCTTAATACGCTCTTGGGTTGCAACGGTACCGTCTCTTTTGAGAATAACGATGTTGTCCCCTTCGTGCAGGGTGCCTCTGTGTACTCGGCCGACTGCTATACGGCCTACATAGGAGGAGTAGTCTAACGAGGTGATAAGCATTTGAGCCGGCCCTTCTAACACTTCCGGAGCCGGTATCTGATCAATAATAGCCTCTAAGAGCGGTTGAATACTATCGGTGCGAATGGCAGGATCATTACTCATCCAACCCTCTTTGGCACTACCAAAAAGAGTTACAAAATCAAGCTGGTCATCAGTTGCGTTCAGCCCGGCCATAAGATCAAAAACCATATCCTGCACCTCCAATGGGCGTGCATTCTGCTTGTCTACCTTATTAACCACAACGATAGGTTTCAAGCCGAGCATAAGTGCCTTCTGCAGCACAAATCGTGTCTGGGGCATAGGACCCTCAAAGGCATCCACCAAAAGTAGACAGCCATCTGCCATATTGAGCACACGCTCCACCTCTCCACCGAAGTCGGCATGTCCCGGGGTATCGATAATATTTATTTTTATCCCTTTGTATAGGATGCTGACATTTTTAGATACGATGGTGATGCCGCGCTCACGCTCGAGGGCATTGTTATCAAGGAATGTAGTTACCTCTTCAACCTTATCTTCGCGGAAAAGATTCCCTGCCAATAGGAGCTTGTCTACGAGTGTTGTCTTACCATGGTCGACGTGTGCGATGATCGCTATATTGCGTATAGATTGCATAGTTTGCTTAATAAATCACGGCAAAGTTACAAAAAGCAACCGACTGCTGTATGTTTCTCTCTGCCATAATTGTTCGTTATAGCGCATTGATTCTCCTATTTCTTATCAATGGAGAGCCAATGCACATAGGCAAAGTCTTGTCTATTAGGGAGTGCGGGATGCCAAGGCGATATGCGAATAGCTATGGAGAAGCGACCCGGATTGCGTGGCGTCAATTCAAGTTCGTAGGTGCGAATGTTGCCTTCACGAGCAACTTCCCTGAAGGGGTACACCTTTACGAGGCTGAGCTTTCCGGTAAGAGGGGAAATCTCAGAAACGACTAACTCGGTAATCAGATCTGCATTGAATGCACCGCAATTCAGCACTACTTTGGAGAATATGTTTTTGCCGGTAGGTCGTCCGTCGTTGCCTTGTCCGAGTCCTGCTATATCCAGATTTAAGCACTCAATTGTGGACCAGGTGTCGCTTACATGGTGCTTCCACTGCACCAATGTATTAGTCAGTGCCAAATTGTCTTTGACTAATTCCTTTGTGCGGTGGGCGAGTGGCTCGTAATACTTGGCGTAGTATTCATCGATCATTCGTCTCATGGTAAAGTGGGGGCTGATCGTCCTCATGGAGTACTTAATGCTGTTTACCCATTCGGTGGGACACCCTTTCTCGTTGCGCATGTAGTACATCGGTACGATCTCCTTTTCAAGAAGCTCATAGAGTACTGCAGCATCCAATTTATCACGCACTTCCGGACCATATTCGAGAGAGCTGAAGTAGGGATGCTCGTTAATAGCCCATCCTCCGCCCTTTCGGTATCCTTCAGCCCACCAACCATCTAATATAGAGGCATTCAGACACCCATTCATTTGTGCCTTCATACCACTCGTGCCACTGGCTTCCATAGGGCGAACCGGTGTATTGAGCCACACGTCCACTCCGGGTATAAGTATTTTGGCAAGAGTGAGGTCATAATCTTGGAGGAAGATGATTTTCCCCAGAAATTCGGGTCTTTTACTGATTTCCACTATGTGCTGTATCAGTCCCTGTCCGGCTCCATCAGCAGGGTGGGCTTTACCTGCAAAAATGAAGTGTACCGGCCTGAGTGGATTGTTCATAATTGAGGCCAATCGCTCTAAATCTGTAAAGAGTAAGTGCGCTCGTTTGTATGTAGCGAAACGACGTGCAAAGCCGATGTACATAGCATTAGGACTGAACTGGTCCAGAGCCTTCATCGAAAAGGAGGGATCGGTCCCATTAAATAGTTGTGTGGCAGTCGGGTTATTCTCTATGTAGTCGTACAGGCGTTGCTTTAGTTGCATGCGAAGAGTCCATATTTCATCATTGGGCACAGTCTCAAGCTTTCCCCAACAGGTCTCTTCGCTTTGGTGCTTCAAGAAGTCTTTACCCAAATGCTCTTCAAAGAATTGATACCACTCCTCCGTAGCCCAGGTGGGAAGGTGTACCCCATTCGTAACGTGTCCCACATGTAGCTCTTCAGGGAAAAAGCCTTTCCACATAGGAGCAAACATTTCCCTGCTTACCTCGCCGTGCAGGCGGCTTACTCCATTTGCCCCTATGCAAGTGTTGAGTGCTAAGTGGCTCATAGAGAACTTACCTGCTTCGCCCGAAGTCTCTTTGCCTAAATCTAAAAAATCAGTCCACTCAATCCCCATGCGTCGTGCATAGTCGTGCATATAGCGACTGAGGAGTTCTTCATCGAAGTAGTCGTGTCCTGCAGGTACCGGTGTATGCACCGTATACAAGGATGAGGACCTGACAATCTCAAGGGCTTGATCAAAGGAAAGCCCTCCCTCTACCATGTGTGCCAATCGCTCTATGTTGATGAAGGCTGCGTGTCCCTCGTTCATGTGGTACACATCGCTCTCTATGTGGAGGGCACGCAGTAGCTTGATCCCTCCAATGCCAAGCAGTATCTCCTGGCGTAGGCGATTTTCCCAGTCTCCCCCATAAAGTTGCGCTGTAATACTTCGGTCCCATTCCCCGTTGAGGTCTATGTCCGTATCCAGCAGATAGAGAGAGATTCTCCCTACAGCTACTTTCCATACGTGTGCATATACGGTGTTTTGTCCCATAAGCACAGGAATAACAAGCGGCTCACCGCCTTCAGCCGACACCTTAACAAGGGGTAAGTTGTAGAAATTCTCTTTTTGGTTAGAGGCTATCTGTCGGCCATTCTCATCTATTGTTTGAGAAAAATATCCCTGCCTGTAAAGTAACCCCACGGCTACCATCGGTACATTGCTATCGGAAGCCTCTTTTAGGTAATCGCCTGCTAATACCCCTAATCCGCCTGAGTAAATGTGTAGTATGTTGGAGAGTCCGTATTCCATGCTGAAGTAAGCTACGGAGGGACGAGAGGTATCGACAGGCTCATTCAAGTAGTCCATAAGAGACTCATGTGCTTGCTCAATACGATCAATCAGTATTTTATCCTCCATTACGGCATCAATGCGTTCGCGAGAAAGCTTTCTTAGAAAGAGAACGGGATTGTGTGCCACATCATCCCATAAGTCAGCATCAATGCGCTCAAAGAGGCTGCTAACATTCGGTTGCCATTCAAAGCGTAAATTGTAGGCTATGTGCTCCAACTTACGGAGCTCCTCAGGTAAATCGCTATACGTGGTAACATGATACCAAGTAGGTGTATTGCTTTCTTTTCTTGCGATCATTGCGGTCTTGGGTGTATATATATTGTTCCTTTCTCTTCTCACAAAGTTAGTAAAGAAAGAGAAAAATGAGGTTGCCGCTTTGTTACAGGGGTATGCTTTAAAGGTTAAGATGCGCTGCTTCACAAAAGCCTCATTTGCAGAAGGAAATCTCTTTGAAAAGGCAATGTTACCTTTGGGGCGATAAAAGATCTATACTTTTCAAACCAAACATCAATACCTTTTGATCAAAAGATACAGATGTTTCAATAAAAAGATCAGAACATTTTTCCCCACACGAAGAATAGGCTTTTGGGGTGGGAGAATAGCTGCTAAATAATTGATGTATAGAAAGAATGATTTGCCTTATAGAGGCTGTCTATTGATTATATCTAAGGATAATCGTTATCTTTGTTACAAAAGAAAAGGAAATAAATATAAGAAGTAAAACATTAACTATTAAAGAGAGAATATGACACACAAGTTGATTGAGTTACCCTATGGAGCAGATGCCCTGGCACCTGTAATTAGTGCAGAAACAATAGCCTATCACCACGGAAAGCACCTCAAGGGGTATGTAGATACCTTGAATAAGTTGATTGCCGGAACCGAGTTTGAAAATATGACGCTTGGTGAAATCGTGAAAAAGGCAGAAGGAAAGATGTACAACCAAGCCGGTCAGGTACTGAACCATAACCTCTATTTCTTGCAGTTTTGTGGTAAGAATGGTGGAGGTAAGCCTTCAGGTAAGTTAGCTGCCGCTATAGATAAAAAATGGGGTAGTTTTGAAAAGTTCCAAGAAGCATTCAACAATGCTTGCACCGGACTCTTTGGAAGTGGTTGGGCTTGGCTTGCAGCAGACGAAAAAGGTGAGCTTAGTATAGAGTCTTGCCCCAATGCAGGTAGTCCCTATCGTGCCGGTTTGAATCCCCTGATGTGCTGCGATGTGTGGGAGCATGCTTATTATTTGAGCTATCAGAATAGACGTGCTGATCACGTAAAGGATTTCTGGAGCATTATTCTTTGGAGCGAAATTGAAAAGCGTTACGAAGAGTGTCCTAAATATTGATCCGGTGATCAATTAGGTTAACTATAGAAAATCCGATAAAGGGAGGGGATCTTGCGTGTTCCCCTCCTTTTTCGTTTATGGAATATACTCCCTTTATGTGAGGAGCCATCATAAAGATCACTCAGAGGTATTAGCTTCCTGAGTGAGACGCTTGTGTATGAGATATTGTGTGCTATTTGCCGCTATATTCCTATCTTTGTGGGGGATAGAGACACTAAACAACGTAAAAAAGATATTTATGAGAAGGTTGAATTTATTGTTACTGATTGTAGCTGTTGGCCTATTTCTTCCGAGCTGTGCCGCTCGAAAGAACGCAAAAAAAGCGACAAAACCACTTACAAAGTATGAGCAAACTGTCAAAGGGACCACGAAGCAGAGTGGGTTCATGGATGTACATTTGACGGGTAAGCAAAAACTTTATTTCGCCATCCCCGACAGCCTACTTGGTAGAGACCTTCTGTTGATTAGTCGTGTGGCGGCTACAAGCAATACGAAAGAATGGGTTGCCTCACAGGTGAATAGCAATATTTTGATTCGCTTTCGTAAGGATACACTAAATGTGTATATGGAGTGTCCGCAAACTTCTGCTGTGGTACCTAATGGGGAGTCCATAACCGGTGCCTTCCACGACAATGCCTTACCGTCGATTATAAAGGCCTTCCCGATTATAGATCGAATGAAAGGTAATTACCTGATCGATGTAACCGATTTCTTCACAACGGATGAAAAGAGTATTTCTCCGCTAATAACTGTGCCGGAAGGAGTAAGAAATAACAATATAAAGGGATCTCTCAATAAAAGTGCTTCGGTAATTGTAGATGCCAAAGCCTATCCGCTTAATGCTGAGATAACGAGTGTATTGAATTATGTCACACCTCCCCATGGTAATACTTATACGCTTAAAATGCAGCGCTCTATACTGCTATTGCCTAAAGAACCCATGAAGGCACGCTTGCAAGATAATAGAATTGGATATTTTTTCTCCGGAAAGAAACTCTATTCTACTATGCGCGACAAGGTGGAGTATTACAATATTATTCACCGCTGGCGACTGGAGCCCAAAGATCCTGAGGCCTATTTTCGTGGAGAGCTGACAGAGCCGGTACAGCCTATTGTCTTCTATGTGGATAGTGCATTCCCGGAGAAGTGGCGTCCAACGATTAAACAAGCTGTGGAGGATTGGAATATAGCATTTGAGCAGGCCGGGTTTAAGAATGCTATTCAAGCACGTGATTATCCTACAGATGATCCTAATTTTGATCCTAACGATGTACGATACAATGTCATTCGCTATGTGACTACTTCCATTGAGAATGCCATGGGCCCCAGTTATGTAGACCCTCGTAGCGGAGAGATTATTTCTGCGCAGGTTATTTGGTATCACAATGTACTAAGTTTGGTTCACGACTGGCGTTTCGTGCAGACAGGGGCTGTGGATAAGCGAACGCATACCAATGTATTTCCTGATGAGGTGATGAAGGAAAGTTTACGTTATGTGGCTGCACACGAAATAGGGCACACGTTGGGGCTTATGCACAATATGGGTGCAAGCTACGCATTTACCATTGATCAGCTGCGTGATCCTGAGTTTACACAGAAGTATGGTACTACTCCGAGTATAATGGACTATGCACGTAACAATTACGTGGCACAGCCGGGCGATTTGGAGCGTGGCGTGCGCTTGGTGCCCCCCATTATTGGTGTGTATGATATAGCAGCTATTGATTGGGGCTATAGAATATATCCCGGAAACCTATCCATACGTAAGGAAAAAAAGCTCTTAGATGCCAAGATAGAGGAACTTTACAAGGATGAAAAGTGCCATTTCGGTGCACAGCAGTTCCCCTTTACAGTTGATCCGACAGATCAAACAGAGGACCTTTCTAATGATCACTTCACAGCAAGTGATATGAGTATCAGTAACCTGAAGATCATTGTACGTAATTTGGATAAGTGGCTATTGAAAAAAGGCGAATCATACGATGATCTGTCCGACACCCATAAGCAAATTATGTATCAATACATTCGTCACGTGGGACACATTACTGCCTATATAGGAGGAATAAAGTTTACGGAAGCTCGCCAGGGTGATGGACAGCTCTCATACGAATATATACCAAAGGTAGACCAGCAGAAGGCTGTCAGATGGTTGAGTGCACAAGCCCACTCCGTAGCAGATTGGCTCTGCCCAAAACCCCTTATGCAACGTATATCAAACGGTGTGGCAAGTAGGGGTGACCAAATAACCTCCTATGTGGTAAATTCACTTTTCCGTACGCCCAACATTAAACGAGTACATGACTTTGAAAACAGTGGAGAGCAAAATGCCTATACATTGGATGCCTATACGCGCGATGTAGTGGACGGACTCTTTACAGGCTCTAAAAAGGGCTCGAAGCTGACTCCGCGTGAGAAGATGATTGAGAAGCTTGCTATCGATAGAATGCTTCTCTCTTCAGGTCTTGAAAAAGAGCAAAAGGGAAATGCATTCGCAGTAGTGGAAGAGCAATGGAGCAGAATCGCAACAGAGCCGGCTCTGCCCTGTAGTCTGACCAAACGAGAACAAAAGGAGATGGAAACAAGCACATTCCGCTATACAGGAAACTATGGGGCTATAGATAAGAGTGTAGTAGCTCCCTACTGGATGATGCGTTTGGAAGAAATTGAGAAGCGTTATACGGCTTTGGCACGCAGTGCAAAGCCTGAAGATGCCGCTTTCTTCCGTTATCATGCAAAGCGGATACATGAAGCACTTTCCATGCGAGATAATAAGTAAATAGAGTAGCGTAGAGCAACGAGAAGGAATGCAAGAGTGTGCGTGTAGTGTGCAAATAACAGGCCCACTGCACTTGCGCATGTCCTGCGTATTTGTTTCTCTATAATTTTGCTACCTTTGCAAGAGTAATAAAATGATATTGAGCGAATAAACTTAAGATGCAAAACAAAGGATTTGTGCTGTTTATATCGGTGGCATTAGCACTTATATGTGCTTATTACCTATCGTTTACCCCGGTAGTAAACCACTATGATCGTAAGGCCGAAGAAATGATTGCCCAAGGTTTGGACGGTAAGGCCTATTTGGATTCTATGGCTAATGAGAAGGTCTGGTTCGGACAGACCTTGAAAAAGGCAAGAACGCAGCAAGTGGGCTTGGGACTTGACCTGAAGGGGGGAATGAATGTGGTGTTGAGAATCAATGCAAAGGACCTTTTGTTGAATTTGTCCGGTAGCAATGATGATCCTCTCTTCCTTAAGGCTTTGGATAATGCTGAATCCTCTACCAAGAGTGGGGACTACATTGATAAGTTTGTCGATGAGTATCATAAGCTGAATCCCAATGGGCAGTTGGCTGCACTTTTCGTAGGTGGTGACCTTCGTGAGCAAATCTCAGCGCGTAGTGCTGATGAAGAGGTTATTAAGGTACTTAAAGAAAAGTTTGTAAGTGCCTCTGAAGCATCGGTGAATGTACTTCGTACTCGTATCGACCGCTTCGGAGTTGTTGCTCCCAATATTCAGCGAATTGAAGGCGAAGGCCGTATTATGGTAGAGCTTCCGGGTGTAACTGAGCCGGAACGAGTACGCAATCTTCTTCAAAGAAGTGCTAATCTGCAGTTTCGCAGAGTTTATCTCTATAATGAGGTAGAGCAGGATCTGATTACCGCCAACGAACGATTATCTGCACTGGCTTCAGGCGAAAAAGTAACGGAGCCGGCAGCAGAAGTGGCAGCGCAACCTGAAGCGACGGAAGTAACCGAACCTAAAACGGAAGAAGTAGATACGCCTACAGAGGCTCCTGAAACCGCAGCAACCGAGGAGCCGAAGCAAACGACTCCGGCAACTGACAAAGCTGCAAAGGATAACGTTCTCTTCAGCCTCTTGCAGCCGACCAATAGAGGCGCAGTTGTGGGCGTTGCGCGTGCTTCCGATATGAACCGTATCGATAGCTTGCTCGAAATAGCTCATGGGCGTGGCTTTATACGTGAAGACTTAATGCTTCTTTGGAGCAATAATCCGATAGTAGACCCTCAAACAAAAAAAGAAACAAACTATTACGAATTGTATGCTATCAGAGGTATACGTAATAGTAAGCCAGACTTGGGTGGAGAAGTGGTAACGAGTGCCAAGAGTGATATTCAACAAGGACAGTTTGCTAATAGAGGTCCTGTGGTTACCATGTCTATGAATGATGAAGGTGCTCGCCGCTGGGCTCGACTCACCAAAGAAAACATCGGTCGTCCTTTGGCCATTATCTTGGATAATGTGGTTTACTCTGCTCCTAACGTAAATGGTGAAATCCCTGGAGGAAACAGTGAAATCACCGGTAACTTTACGGTAGATCAAACTGTTGACTTGGCCAATGTGCTAAACTCCGGTAAGATGGAGGCTTCTGTAATTATTGAACAAGAAAGCGTAGTCGGGCCTACTTTAGGACAGGAATCAATCCGCGCCGGCATCATATCATTCTTTATTGCACTGATCCTTTTGATGATCTACATGATCATGATGTATGGATGGATCCCCGGTCTCTTGGCTGATGGTGCACTTATCGTTAACAGCTTCTTTACACTTGGTGTACTGGCTTCATTCCACTCAGTGCTTACCTTATCGGGTATTGCCGGATTGGTATTGACTCTGGGTATGGCAGTGGATGCTAACGTGCTTATCTTTGAACGTATTAAGGAAGAGCTTAGGGCCGGTAAATCTATATCTCGGTCACTTGCAGATGGGTATAACAATGCCTTCTCTGCTATCTTCGACTCCAACTTAACCACTATCATTACAGGTATAGCCCTCTATGTGTTTGGTACAGGTCCTATTCGCGGATTTGCTACGACGCTGATTATTGGTTTGATCGCTTCATTCATTACAGCAGTCTTCCTAACTCGTATTGTGGCTGAGGCTTTAGATAAGCGCGGTAAACTGAATAAGGTTACATATACTACAGCAGTATCTAAGAATTTCTTAGTTAACCCGAAGTTTAATATTCTTGGCTTCCGCAAGTATGGTCCAATGATTCCTTTGGCATTCATTATCTTAGGTATCATCGGAGCCTTTACAATAGGCTTGAATAGAGGTATTGAATTCTCCGGTGGACGCAACTATGTAGTTGCTTTTGACCAGCCGGTTAGCATCGAAAAGCTTCGTGCTGATTTGAATACTCCTCTTGAAAATAAATTGGTGCTTACCTCTATTGGTACGGATGGTATGCAAGTGCGTATCTCTACGAACTATCTAATCGAGAAGGGAAGTGATCCTACAGTAGAGGAAACGCTGAATGATATTTTATATGAGTCACTGAAGGGTAACTATCAGCAGACTCCGGACAAGGATACTTTCCTTACAGACTATATAGTCAGCTCTCAGAAGGTAAGTGCAAGCATGTCGCGTGATATTAGTAATAAGGCTATATTGGCGGTTGTTCTTTCTCTGCTCTTTATGGCTTTGTACATCCTATTACGCTTCCGCCATTTGAATTACTCGATAGGAGTTTTCGTATCGGTGGCTATAACCACTCTCTCCATCATTGCTACGTATGTACTTCTTTGGAAGATTATGCCTTTCACAATGGAGGTGGATCAAAACTTCATAGCTGCTCTATTGGCCATTATCGGATACTCCATAAACGATACAGTGGTTGTCTTTGACCGAGTAAGAGAAACCTTTAAGCTTTACCCGAATAGGGATAAGTACACTGTGATGAACGATGCTCTTAATAGTACACTAGCACGTACCTTTAACACATCAATCACTACTTTCTTGGTAATGTTTGTGATCTTCATCTTTGGTGGGGCTTCTATGCGTAGCTTTACATTTGCTATCCTTTTAGGGGTTGTTTATGGTACTTACTCAACTTTGTTCGTAGCTGCTCCGATTGCCTATGCATTGCAGAAGAAGGGTAATAAAGAAGAGAAGGTATTAGAACCGGCAAAGAAGTAAACGTTTTAAAAGTACAACCAACCTCTTATCATAAAGAGATGAAGGTGTAATAGTCTTATATATTATAAGTTATGAATAATCAGCATTCCTTCGATGAGAAGCGATTTGAAGAGAGTGTAAGAGAGTTCTTTAGTGTACGGCGTGCACCCTTTTGGATATCCATTGGGGTGGGCGCCGCCTCACTTTTGGGCGGTGTACTCTCCTTTCTTGAGTACCGTAAACGTAATATCAAGCAGAGGGTTTTCTCTTTTGATCGTCAAATAAGAAGCTTGCAAATAGGGAGCGGAATTGATCTGTCGCTCTCTTTTGGTACTGAGCAACAGTTGATTGTAGAAGCCCCCAGACGTGATCTGGATGGAGTGATCTGTCAGTTGCGTGGCTCTCGTTTAAGCATTCGCTTATTGCCCTATTTAATGGAGCGGGCGGCTAAGCGTAAAGTGAGTGTCAAATTGCAGGTAGAGGCTCTTTCCTCTATTACAATGGGAACCGGTTCTGTAATATGTGCTGATGGAGTGAATAAAGTTAAGGAGTTCTCACTGGAGCAGATGGGGACCGGAAGCCGCACTTTGGGACTTACTGTGGAAGCGCTTCGCACTAAGGTACTGCTTACCGGCAACTTCTATACTGATTTAGCTTTGCAAGGCGGTGCTCTTTGCCTTTCTATGTTAGGTGAGGGAACGGCTGATCTGACACTCCGCAAGGTGGAATCCGTAGAATGTAATATGGGAGGTAAGTGTATGGTCAATATGGAAGGAACTGCACAGTATCTTGCTCATAGAGCATTGGGGCATACGAAAATGCAGGCTTATGCGCTTAAGTTGGCGAAGTGTAAGATGAATCTATCGGAGTGTGCTCATGCAGAGGTCGCTTGCGAAGAGGTAGAGACTTCAAATGTGGGAGACGAAGCAAAACTTTTTTTGATGGGGAAGGTAAGCGGTAAGCAGAACATTGATCTGAAAGATAACGCCGAATTAGTATTCTCTGAGCGAATGCTTTAAGAATATCAGGTATATTAGGTTATTTCGTATATTTGTAGAGTAAAATGATCTTTTGGGGGGTATGACTTAGTATGAAGCATTTAGTTGAGTCGTAGATAAGCGCTTAGCAGTTGTCTTGAACATATATCAAATTATTAAATCGGTTACATTGTATGTGTGGTATAGTTGGTTACATGGGAAGTAAAAATGCATATCCTATTTTAATTAAGGGTTTGCAACGTTTAGAGTACCGCGGCTATGATAGTGCGGGCGTAGCACTTCTCAATGCAAATAACGAGTTGCGCGTATATAAGCAGGTAGGTAAGGTGGCAGCCTTAGATGCTTTAGCTAGAGAACAAGATATAACCGGTTCTTTGGGTATTGCTCATACTCGTTGGGCAACTCATGGAGAGCCATCTACGGTAAATGCTCATCCTATTTATTCTCAGTCCAAGCATATTGTGATTGTTCACAATGGAATAATAGAAAACTATCGCGAAATTAAATCAAAATTCATTGAATTGGGGTATGAATTTCAGAGTGATACCGACACAGAAGTAATAGTCCAACTTATTGAGCATAGAAAGCAAGAGTTGCAGTCCGGTCTATTTGCTGCGGTAAAGAGTGCTTTGTCAAGTTTGATAGGTGCTTATGCTATAGCTGTCGTTGATAAGGATGAGCCTGATGCAATGGTGGTAGCTCGTAATAGTAGTCCTTTGGTAATAGGGGTAGAAAACAACTACTCTGAATTTTATATAGGTAGTGATAGTACACCATTTCTTGAGTATACACGTCAGGTTATTTATCTCCGTGATGGAGAGATCGCTTCTCTCAAATTAGGGCATGCACCGGAGATTTATTCACTTAAGAATGAACCGGTCAATTGCAATCTTAGCTATGTTGACATAGAGATTGGTGCCATTGAGAAGAATGGCTTTGAGCATTTTATGCTCAAAGAAATCTTTGATCAACCGCGTTGCTTAGGCGATTGCTTATCCGGTCGTATTAGTGAACGCGATATGCGTATCAAGCTCTCCTCGTTTGTAGATCACGGAAAGCAGATAGCCTCTGCAGAGCGAATTGTAATGGTAGCTTGTGGTACTTCATGGCATGCCGCTCTCATAGGCAAGCAGCTGATTGAAAGTTTGGCACGTGTGCCTGTTGTCGTTGAGTATGCGTCGGAATTTCGTTACCGTAATGCGGTGATCTTGCCACATGATGTGGTAATTGCTATATCTCAGTCCGGGGAGACAGCGGATACGTTAGCAGCCGTCAAGCTGGCTAAAGAGCGAGGGGCTTTTATATATGCCATTTGTAATGTGATTGGATCTTCCATATCAAGAGAAGCCCATACAGGTACTTATACGCACGTAGGACCGGAGATAGGAGTGGCTTCCACTAAGGCTTTTACCGGACAGGTTACCGTGTTGACCATGTTTGCGCTCTCATTAGCTGAAAATAATGACACAATCACCACTGAAAAGTATGAAGAATTGGTGCGTGGCTTACTTGATCTGCCGCATCATATAGAGCGTATCTTAGAGCAGTCAGAAGAGGTCAAAGAAATAGCTCATGTCTTTGCAGATGTAAAGAATTTTATCTACTTGGGGCGGGGGTATAATTATCCGATAGCACTTGAAGGCGCCCTTAAATTAAAGGAGATAAGTTATATCCATGCTGAGGGTTATCCTGCCGCAGAGATGAAGCATGGTCCTATTGCGTTGGTGGATGAGCATATGCCCATTGTAATGATTGCTCCTCAAGATGACGTGTATGATAAGATTATAAGCAATATACAAGAGCTCAAAGCTCGTAAGGGTCGTATTATAGGCATTATCAGTGAAGGAGATGTGGACATTCAGGAGCTTACGGACTATGCGATACAAATTCCGAGAGTGGCTCCTGAGTTAGAGGCTATCCTCTCCATCATCCCTTTGCAACTGCTTTCGTACTACATAGCAGTTTGCAATGGTAAAGATGTAGATCAGCCAAGAAATTTGGCTAAAAGTGTAACAGTAGAATAAGCTAAATAATTATTATGGAAGAAAATTTTGATAATAGACGCCAGCAGGCTACACCACCGCCTCTTTATGGTGTGGGTGATACATACACTTCAAATAACATAGGACAGCGCAATTATGTGGCTATGCCCACGAGTGCCATCTTTAATAGGGTCTTCTTGTGGATGTTCGGTGCCTTGTTAGTAACCGCTCTTACTGCGTTACTGGTCGTGCATACCCCCCTTTACTTTGCAATACAAGGTGCGGGTATGTGGGTGTGCATCATTGCTGAGTTGGTGTTGGTTTTTGTTTTGTCGGCACGAATTCATAAAATGAGTTTTACTACGGCAACCATAATGATGGTTGTCTATTCGATACTAAATGGGGTGACCCTTAGCGTGATCTTTGCTGTCTATACCATGACATCAATCGCTACTACATTTTTTGTAACGGCAGGCATGTTTGGCGTAATGGCTTTTGTCGGGTTCTCTGTAAAGCGTGATTTACTTCCTCTTTATAGATATCTGATGATGGGACTCATAGGACTCATCCTGGCTAGTGTTATCTACTTGATCGTAGGTGGTGCTATTCTTAATTTGATTATTTCTCTCATTGGGGTAGTGCTCTTTGTGGTGCTTACTGCTGTAGATACGAATAGAATTAAGAACGATTTGGAGAATTACAATGGCGTACTTGATAATGAATCTGTTCAGAAGATTGCACTTATGGGTGCTTTATCTCTTTACCTTGACTTTATCAATCTCTTCCTGTATCTTCTTCGTTTTATTGGTCGAGCTAGTGACTAAGCCTATCTTATATGGAATTTTTACAATAATATGACCTAGTTGTCAGGTTGAATTGCAGCGAATAGGGGGGAAGTTGTGATAAGCAGCTTTCCCCCTTTCTCTATTCTCAAAGTTCCTCAACTATATACTTCCTTTTTCATTGTAGTAGTAGAACGTATGACCGCAGAAAGTACAGATTCCGGGTGAAAAAATATCACTACCTTTCATTTGAAAGATACCGATCTTTTACTCAAAAGGTATAGATATTTCAATTGAATCATCTATACCTTTTTTTGCCACGGTTGCGAGATTCATATAAGTGATATTATAGATTTGACAAACATCACAAGTAATGGGTATACTTAGTTATAGCTCATATAATTTGATATTAAACAAAAATACGTACCTTTGCAACAAGAGAAGGGATGGAAGGATTGTTGAAGTCTCCTTGGCTCCCCTCTGTGTGGACGGATTTGTGAAGCTTGCAACCACAGAAAAAACTGCTAAAACTCACGCCCTACTGATGGTTTGGATAGTAAATCATTTGGTTTGGATGCGTATCAACAGTATTTTCCTCAATGCCTGCTCACTACACTGCGTTTCACCGGTAAAGAGGGACAAGCTCAAAAAACACTTTCTTTCCTCTCTAAGAAAAGTAAAACAAAAAAAATAGAGAGTAGATATGAGTTATTTCTATACGTCTGAATCTGTCTCAGAGGGACATCCGGACAAAGTTTGTGACCAAATAGCCGATGCGTTATTAGATCATTACATAGCAGCCGATGCAGACTCTAAGGTGGCGCTTGAAGCGTTGACCACGAGAGGGCTACTCATGTTGGGCGGAGAAATCAGCTCAACGGCACATGTAGATTATGACCGTGTAGCGCGCAGTATTATACGGGAAATAGGATATACTAAAAGCGAATACGGCTTTGCAGCAGATAGCTGTGGTATATTAAGTGCCATACATGGTCAAAGCCCGGATATTCACCGCGGTGTAATACGCGCTACCCCTGAAGAGCAGGGTGCCGGAGACCAAGGAATCATGTTTGGCTATGCCACCAATGAGACACCCGATTATATGCCGCTCACAACCGACTTGAGCAATGAGCTCCTCAAGACATTGGCAAAAGCGAGGAAAGAGGGTGTACTCCCTTATCTGCGTCCTGATGCTAAAAGTCAGGTAACCGTAGAATACGATGATGCGCATCATCCCATTCGCATTGATACCATTGTGCTATCTACACAGCATGACGAATTTATTCGCCCTAAAGATAGCACTAAAGAGGCGCAGCAAGAGGCGGACGAGGAGATGCGTATGCGTATCCAACAAGATATAGAAAAGTACATTCTTCCACCCGTAATTGACTCTTACGGAGCTGCCTTCCGCCCACTCTTTGAAAAGGGCTATAAGCTGCTGGTTAATCCAACAGGTAAATTCGTCATTGGTGGTCCATACGGAGATGCCGGTGTGACAGGTCGAAAGGTTATCGTGGACACATACGGAGGGCGTTCAGGACATGGAGGAGGCGCCTTTTCCGGTAAGGATCCCTCTAAAGTGGATAGATCCGCAGCTTATGCGGCAAGACACATTGCCAAGAACTTAGTTGCTGCAGGCATTGCAGACGAGGTATCTATACAATTAGCTTACGCCATTGGTATTGCAGAGCCGATCAGTATCTATGTAAACACCTTCGGCACCAATAAAACACGCTTCGACGATGGGGAAATTGCAAAGAAAATAGGCGAAATATTTGATTTGCGTCCGTATGCCATTGAACAAAACCTCAAACTTCGCACCCCTATATATCGAGAGACTGCTGCTTATGGTCACTTTGGGCGTACACCGCGTACACTGACCAAGCACTTTGAATATAGTGATGGCAAATCGGTTGATTGCGAAGTAGAGCTATTCTCCTGGGAAAAGCTGGATGCCGTAGATTTACTGCGTAGCCATCTGCTATAAGGATATACCTCCCCATAATGAATAACCGTAGAGCGGTGACTCTTTCCTTAGCGTTAGAGTCACCGTATTCTTGTCCTATAGATCAAATAAAAGATTTGAATGATTTTAATCTTTGACCTATGGGCATCATTCAGGTTGTTTCACAGTCAAAGTGCCTTTGATAAGAAAGAATTACGGATAAACGTTCTGTTTAAAAGTGCTATGTTTCACAAAATAATATAGATGTTTCCGACTCATTGTCAGTAGATTAGCAAACATCGCCTGATATGTTGATAACTTATTTTCGGAAGTTGTTGTAATCAAAACTCTTAACTATAAAGTAACAAACATCGGACGAAATGTCGCTCTTGCGAAACGTTGCCCTTTGGGTTACCTTTGCACTGCAACGTTAGGGAAACCTCCTAAAGTATTCTATCTCATGGGAGAACCCTCATTACACCCGTTTCTGACGAAAAAGAAGCAAAGAGAAAGATAAGAAAAAGAGAAGAAGAAAGAGAAGAATCATGGCACTTGATGAAGGATCTGCGGCGATCAGGGGAATATTTAGTAGTGGGGAAGCGGTACAGCTCTCTCATGAGGAAATATGGAGTGCTGCCCTCTCATTATTCAAGCAACGCTTGGAAGAGAAGGCATTCAATACTTGGTTTCTTCCTATTGAACCAATCAGCTGCATAGATTCTACCCTTACCATACGTGTACCCTCTAATTTCTTCATTGAGTACATTGAAAAGAACTTCTCACATATCTTTGCCGATGTATTGACACGGATTATGGGACCGGCGGCGCGGCTCCGATACATAGCCCCTATTGATAGCAGTGTACGACGTGATAATAGTGGCTCCATTACGACGCTCTCGCATCCCGAGAATGCCGGACGCACAGAGGTACAGCCATCGGTGAAGACAAATACAATCGGGTGGAAGCATAACCTGATTGAAAACTTCACTTTCGATACCTTCATCGAAAGCGCTTCAAATATGGTCTCTTATACACTGGCTAAGCATATCAGCCAGAAGCCAGGAATGCTTACCTACAATCCATTTTTCGTTTACGGAGCACCCGGAGTAGGGAAAACTCATCTTATCAATGCTATTGGCTGGGAAATACTTAAGCTTCATCCGGAAATGCGCGTGCTATACATATCTAGTGACACGTTCCTGCAACAGTTCACGAGTGCTTCCTGCAACCATAAGACGGATGATTTTACGCACTTCTACCAACAGGTAGATGTGCTCCTAATTGATGACATACAGGGACTGATTGGAAAGGAGAAAACACAGATTGCTTTTTTCCAAATCTTCAACCACCTCTTTCAGTTAGGTAAGCAGATTGTGCTATCTTGCGATAAACCACCTGTTGACCTTCAGGGCATGCACGAGCGGTTGGCTTCGCGTATATCCGGCTCTTGCACTACACAGATAGATCGTCCCGATGAAGAACTGAGGCGCAATGTGCTACACCAAAAGATGGAGAGAGAGTCAGTCAGACTCAGCGAGGATGTAGTCAACTACATAGCAAAGAGCGTTACGGGCAATCTGCGTACCTTGGAAGGTACTATATCCACTCTGCTGGCACACTCAGTAGCAAGGGGAGTAAAAGAGATCAACCTGAAGTTTGCGCGAGAAATAATAAGCCTCAATGTACGCATTGATGAGCCGGATCTTACTCTGGATCGCTTTGTTACGCTAGTTTCTGACCGCTTGGGAATTACTATAGATGAGATGCGTAGCAAAAGCCGTAAGCAAGAAATTGTGATGGCGCGACAAATTGTGATGTACCTCACACATAAGTACACCGATGAGCCCCTCACAGCCATTGGGCAAATGTTAGGTGGAAGAACCCATGCTACCGTACTGCACTCCTGCAAAGTGGTGGAAGAGCAAATGGAGCAAAGTAGACTGATGAAGTCTACCATCAGGGATATAGAGAAAGAGTGCTTACTGTAAGCACCACGTACCACATCTGCTTTAATTTACTATTTTTGTAAAGACATACATCGCTATGCCTGCGTGGTGAGGTTTGCCCCTTCGAATAGGTATAGCACACGAATTATAGATTATGGAGCAACAAGAAGACCTCTTTAAAAAAATAGTTTCACATTGTAAGGAGTACGGATTTGTATTTCCTTCTTCGGAAATTTATGATGGTTTGGCTGCCGTATATGATTATGGTCAATACGGAGTAGAATTAAAAAATAACCTGAAGCAATATTGGTGGAAGAGCATGACCTTGCTACACGAGAATATCGTGGGTTTGGACAGTGCTATTTTTATGCACCCAAAGATATGGCAAGCCTCAGGACATGTGGATGCTTTCAATGATCCTCTTATCGATAACAAAGACTCTAAAAAACGTTACCGGGCGGATGTATTGATTGAGGACTATCTGGCAAAACTTGAAGGAAAAGTAGACAAAGAGATAGCAAAGGCACGCAAACGATTTGGAGAGAGCTTCGATGAAAAGATGTATCGAGAGACAAATGCACGCGTCAAAGGCTACTTGGATGAGTACGAGGCTCTACACCATGACTTTGCGAAAGCAATGGAGGAGAATGATCTTACCCGACTGCGGGAGCTGATCATTGAAAAGAAGATCGTCTGTCCTATCTCAGGAACTACAAACTGGACTGAAGTTCGTCAGTTCAACCTTATGTTTTCCACAGAAATGGGATCAACCGCAGACAGTAGTATGCGTATTTACCTGCGTCCCGAAACAGCCCAGGGGATCTTTGTAAACTTCTTGAATGTGCAGAAGAGCGGTCGTATGAAGCTTCCCTTCGGTATTGCACAGATAGGAAAGGCTTTCCGTAATGAGATCGTAGCGAGACAATTTGTGTTCCGTATGCGTGAGTTCGAGCAAATGGAGATGCAATTCTTCGTAGCACCGGGAGAGGAGCTTAAGTGGTTTGAGTATTGGAAGGACTTGCGGATGAAGTGGCACAAGTCTATTGGCTTGGGCGATGAAAAGTATCGCTATCACGATCATGAAAAGCTGGCTCATTATGCTAATGCAGCTACCGATATCGAATACCAAATGCCTTTTGGCTTCAAGGAGGTAGAGGGTATTCACAGCCGCACAAACTATGACCTTTCGCGCCATGAAGAGTTCTCCGGCAAGAAGATGCGCTACTTCGATACGGTGAAGAACGAAAGCTATATACCCTATGTGGTTGAAACTTCCATTGGTGTAGACCGCCTT
Organism: Porphyromonas miyakawae; assembly: GCF_045865415.1. Classification (NCBI taxonomy): domain Bacteria; kingdom Pseudomonadati; phylum Bacteroidota; class Bacteroidia; order Bacteroidales; family Porphyromonadaceae; genus Porphyromonas; species Porphyromonas miyakawae. The sequence goes on along the minus strand of NZ_BAAFSF010000004.1, from coordinate 37,096 downwards.
TTCTTAAGCGTTATGTGTGGAGCTTATTGCGAAGAGGCTACAGACAACGGAGAATCTCGTGTGGTGCTTAAGTTGCACCCTGCCTTGGCTCCTGTCAAACTTGCTGTACTTCCTTTAGTGCGCAAGGATGGATTGGATGAAAAGGCGCGAAACGTAGTAGAAAAGCTTCGTTTCAACTTCGCTTGTCAGTATGACGAAAAGGACTCTATAGGCAAACGTTACCGTCGCCAAGACGCAATCGGTACACCCTATTGTATTACGATAGATCACCAAACACTGGAGGACAATACCGTTACTATACGAGATCGCGACACTATGGCGCAAGAACGCATCAATATAGATCAGCTTACCGAAGTGATCGATGCAAAAACCAATATGACTAACCTACTTAAGCAAATAGCACAATGAAAGCTTACACTACAATAGTCGTATCGCTCATTGCTCTGTTCGCATTTACGGCTTGCCAAGAACGCTACAATGCCACTGAAGAATGGAGAAGAGAAAACGAAAAGGCATTTGAAGACTTTGCCTCTAATAAAGAGTACGAGGCTGTATCTATAGATGGGTCGACTGCCTTTGTGTACATGAAGTATCTCAAGCATGGAACCGGTACTGTCAATCCGATTGAAACATCTCGTGTTCAGATCCATTACTCCTGTGCCTACTTAGCCGGCAATAAAGCAGAGATAGACAGTAACTTCGATAGCGAAAAACCTGCCACAATGGCTATCAACAGAGGAGGAGCTAATGATTGTATATTAGGGGTCAGAATAGCTTTGCAAAATATGGTAGTAGGAGATGAAACAGAGGTTATCATTCCCTGGTTTTTAGGTTACGGATCATCCACAACTTCATCGGTAAGAGGGTACTCAGCGCTCCGCTTTCACCTACAATTAGATAGTATTATACCTGAATATATTCCATAAAAATTTCAATATGAACCAACCTAACCTTCCAAAGATCTTAATTTCCAACGATGATGGTATCCACGCCCCCGGCTTAACTGCCCTCATTGAAGCATTGCGCCCATTAGGAGAAGTGATAGCAGTGGCTCCTGATGGGCCGAGAAGTGGCGCTTCCTCATCCATTACTTCTATCGTACCCCTTACGATTAAGCAAGTAATTAAGGAACAAAACTTCTCCCTTTATCGTACTACGGGAACGCCAACTGACTGCATCAAATTAGCACTCAACGTACTCTTTAATGATAGACTTCCCGACTTAGTAGTGGCCGGTATTAATCATGGAAGAAACGATGGCGTATGTGTACTTTATAGTGGCACAATAGGCGCTGCCTTAGAGGCAACCATAGCAGGAATACCCTCCCTGGCTGTTTCACTTAATGATCATAGTGAAGAGGCTAATATGCATTATGCAGCCGGTTATGCTCGGGCTGTTGCGGATTGGATGCTTCATAACCCGACACCAATTCATACCATGCTCAGCCTTAATCTACCTTTAGAGGAGCCGAAGGGTATGAAAGTATGCAAGCAAGCAGTTGGTAAGTTTGTGAATGAGTACCATGAAAGCGAAAATGGACGTGGGGGTAGGGTATATTGGATGACTGGGCATCAAGTGAAAACGGTAGAAGACGAAGCTACTGACTTCGACTTCTTGGGAGAGGGTTTTGCTACACTGACGCCTATCCAAATTGATATGACTAATCATAGTTATCTCAATGAATTGAGGGGTAAGATGGAGCATATTAAGCCCATCTTCTGACTATTCCTATGCGTTATTTTCTTGTAGCGGGTGAAGCATCCGGAGACTTACATGCCGGGGAGCTGATCAGTGCCCTAAGGAAATTAGATCCTGAAGCAGAATTCGCATTTATGGGAGGAGAAGCAATGGCTAAGGCTGCCGGTACGTCTCCTATACTCCATTACAAGAAAATCGCATACATGGGATTCGGTCCGGTCATCAGGAATTATAGATCGATCCGACACGCTGCCAGGGAAATACAGCGCGCTATGCTTCGTTTTGCTCCTGATCGGGTGATTGCGATAGATTCATCCGGCTTTAATCTCCGCTATATTTTATCCTTTGCCTACAAGGCACTACCCGAAGCAAAACGCTTCTACTATATAGCTCCTAAAGTATGGGCTTGGAAAACAGACAGAGTAAAGCTATTACGGAAGTATTGTCATGAAGTGCTCTCTATCCTTCCATTTGAAGAAGCCTTCTTTTTAAATCACAATATTCCATGTACCTATGTAGGCAATCCTACTGTAGAGGAACTTGCTCCATACTGCTCTACAGATGGGCACATTGGGTCAAATAATCAACATCAACTACCCATATCTGAGAAAAGACCTCTTATAGCTCTGCTGCCCGGTAGTAGGAAGCAGGAGATACGTCGCAATCTTAAGCTCATGACAGAGGTCGCTGCTTCTTTCACAGATTATCACTTTGTTATTGCGGCAGCTCCAGGTATTGAGGACTCTTTTTATACCCCATACCTAACGGACCATGTATCCATAGTGCGAAATAGTACCTATGCACTCTTGGCGACTTCGAAAGCAGCTTTGGTTACCTCGGGTACTGCAACGCTTGAAACAGCCCTCATTGGTACTCCTCAAGTCGTTATTTACCGAATAAATGGGCAAAGAATATTGAACTATCTATTTGACAAGCTTATTAAAGTACCTTATATCTCTTTGGTAAATCTTATTGCCGGTAGAGAAGTGGTCACTGAGCTATTGGCTGCTGACGCTACTGTACAACGTATCCGTAAAGAATTAACAAAGATACTACAGCCTGCCCATGCCGAAGAGATACGCAAAGGATATGAGCAAGTGCGTGTAACGCTCGGGAAAAAGAATGCAGCTATGGGAGCAGCGCAACGAATCTATTATTATTGATTACGTGGATGATACTTAAGGATCTGATCGCGTAAGTGACTCCTATCAATGTGCGTATATATGGATGTGGTGGATATATCTGCATGTCCGAGCATGAGTCTGATGGCTTCCAAATGTGCTCCACCTTCCAATAAATGAGTTGCAAAACTATGACGAAACGTATGGGGGCTTATATTCTTTTGTATATCCGCCTTCTCAGCTAAGTCCTTAACTAATGCAAACACAGTTATCCGCGATATTCTAACCCCTCGTTTAGATAAAAAGAGATAGATTTCTTCTCCACGCTTGGGCTCTGCCCTACCGGGAGAGGAGAGGTAGCGCTCAATTGAGCGGATAGCCTTTTGACTCATAGGAACTAGTCGCTCTTTTCTTCCCTTTCCGAATACACGTAAATATTCTTCATCTATGAATATATCGGCTAATCGAAGAGAACAAAGCTCCGAAACCCGCAAACCGCAACTATAGAGCAGCTCAATGATAGCCACGTTCCTTGGCCCCTCTGCGGTATCCACATCCGCAGCTTTTATAATAGCGTCTATTTCTTCCACAGTAAGCACTTCTGGAAGATGTACTCCTATTTTAGGTGCTTCCAGCAACTCTGAAGGATCGCTTTCAATGTACTCCTCAAGCAGTAGAAAGCGGAAAAAGCTTCTTACACCGGAAATGATGCGTGCCACAGAGCGTGCTGTGATGCCTATATCATAGAGCTGAGCAAGGAATTGCTGAAGTGTAGCATAATCAATCTCTCGCCACTCGAGTCCCTCAGTTTCTACGTAGTCGATCAACTTTGCCGAATCCGACAAATAGGCTTCTACACTATTCTCTGTCAGGTTTTGTTCTAAACGAAGGTACTGACGATATTGCTCCAATAGTTTGGCATTTCTATCTATCATTCTCTTACGAATACACTATCTTTGTGACAAAGATAAGCGAAATCAATGCCAATAAACAAGATACTGATCCTCAATGGACCTAATCTAAAGCATGTCGGTAAGCGGGAGCCAGATATTTATGGATCTACTCCTATTGTGCCCTATTTAGAGTCTCTTCAAGCACTATTTCCTTTTACTATTGAGTGCTGCTACACCAATTCAGAAGGAGAAATAATTGATCGGATTGAAAGCACTGAGGCGGATGGTATTGTGCTAAATGCGGGTGGATATACCCATACCTCTGTAGCTATCGCTGATGCAATTCGTGCTACTGTAGTACCTGTAATAGAGGTGCACATATCCAATATATATGCTCGAGAGAGCTTTCGTCGTCAATCCCTTATCGCACCTTTCTGTAAAGGTAGTGTATCGGGATTCGGTCTAGACGGCTACCGTTTAGCTCTTATTGGATTAGAGCAAATTATTGCCAACCAAGCCAAGTAAGCACTATTTAAAGGCTTATCGGCGAACTAACTAATCATCGTGCGTCATACCTGTCTCAACTCATACGCAGCGCTCATCAAAGAGTTCATAGCCTATCAGAGTAAAGAGTAAGTGTTTAGCAGCGGGGAAAAACAGAGAGATTCTAAGCGATTGACCCAATTAAGTAAGCCTACGAACAAAAAATGACACCTTCTATAGAGCAAATAATGGCTTATGCAGAGCGGATGAGTGAACAGGAGCCTCCCTATCTATCTCATATCCGTCGCCAAGCCCACCTACATCTGATGCAACCCCGTATGTTAGTGGGTCCCTACGAAGGACAATTACTCGCCTGGCTTACAGCGGTCATCAATCCTCATCGTGTACTTGAGATCGGCACTTATTGTGGCTACTCCTCTCTCTGCATTGCTTCGGGCCTACAGAGAGAAGGTGCGCTCGTCCTCACCATAGAAAAAAATGACGAATTAGAGGAGCTTATTCGACAAAATATAGCCTCGTCCCCATTTCAAGAGCGTGTGCAGCTGCATATTGGAGATGCCACGGCACTTATTCCGAAGCTTACTGAGGCGCACACCTTTGATCTCGTATATATTGATGCTAATAAACGTGAATATATCACTTATTACAATCAATTGCTTCCAAAGCTACCCTCAGGAGCTGTCATTATTGCAGATAATACCCTTTGGGATGGGAAAGTAATCCAAGATCCCATGCCTCAAGATGCGCAAACAAAAGGAATTGACGATTTCAACCGTTTAGTTGCATCCGATTCGCGTGTTACCTCTTTTCTACTTCCCATACGAGATGGTTTAACCCTGATTCGTGTTAAGTAAAACGCATTCATGGGAATATGCTAACTTTGCCGATAAAGATAGAGAATGGAGTGTATATAATATGTCTTCCATAAATAAAGTTATACTGATGGGGTATGTAGGCAAAGATGCCGAAATAAGGTACTACAACGACAATCAAGCCTATACGACCTTTATGCTGGCTACCCATCGTCCCGCTACGCGACAAAAGAGCACTTCAGAGCAAACCGATTGGCACCGCATCGTAGTTTTTGGAGAAGCAGCCGTTACCGCAGGCGAACAGGCCCGAAAAGGTACACGGCTCTTTATTGAAGGGAGGCTCTCCACCCGTCAATTCACCGATAAGAATAATCTTAAGCGTACCATTACCGAGGTTATTGCTGATCGAATTACCTATTTAGACGCTAATAAGCAGCCTCAGTCTAATGGGGAGGATGCTGAAGCTAAATAAAAACACACTTAATTATTGATGGATCCGGAATCGATTCCACTTTTACTTTCAATCGGCAATTCCTTTGCTAATCTATTCGCCGGGGTCACGATAAATCCCTTTTCTTGGCAGATTGGAATTTCCATAGCCGTTGTAATCTTACTGCTTATTATCTCCGGCTATATGTCTTCCTCCGAGAGTGCCTTCTTCTCACTCACGCCTCAAGACATTCATACCATTCGCAATAGCAACTCAAAAACAGATCAAACGCTCTTATCCCTATTGGGCCACTCCGAGGAACTCTTAGCTACTATTTTGATCTGTAACAATACGGTCAATATTGCTATTGTGCTTCTGAGCAACTATGCGCTAACCCAACTCTTTGATTTTGGCACATCCCAAACACTCAGCTTCGTAGTACAAACTATCGGCTTAACCCTTCTTTTGCTTCTCTTTGGGGAGATCATCCCGAAAGTATATGCTACACGCAATCCTTTAGCCTTCTGCCGCTTTTCCTGTGTAATCATGGCACCTATTGTCAAATATCTGAGTCCGCTTTCCAAAAGTCTTGTTAAACTGGGTACCCGTATAGAGAGGGGTAACGGCTCCGATAGCTATGATATATCTGTGGATGACCTTTCTAAAGCGGTGGAGTTAACCGTGGAAAGTGGTAGTGAACAGAGCGATATCATGGAGGAGATAGTGCGCTTCTACGATAAAAGAGTCGAAGATATCATGGCGCCTCGTATTGATATGGCTAATATTGACTATAGTTGGTCATTTAAGGCCGTGCTTGACTTTATTGTCGAGTGTGGCTATTCGCGTATACCGGTTTATGAAGGTACGCAAGATAACATTCGTGGCATCCTCTATATAAAAGACTGTATTCCCTACATCAATGAATCGGATGATTTTGAGTGGCAAAATCTTATACGTCCTGCCTTTTTTGTACCCGAAAACAAAAAAATAGACGATCTACTGGAAGAACTTAGGGCTAAACGTATTCACATTGCTATTGTAGTAGACGAGTATGGCGGCACATCCGGCTTAGTCACTATGGAGGATATTTTGGAAGAAATTGTTGGAGACATTACGGATGAATATGATGAAGAGGATCTTCCTTACACACGACTTGCCGATGGTGTTTACCTTTTCGATGCCAAAACTCCGACCAATGATTTCTGTCGCTTGTTGGATATTGACCCCTCCATATTTGCTGAAATAACACAAGAAGTAGATACCTTAAGTGGCTTATTTCTTGAAATTAAGCAGGAGTTACCCCATAGGGGAGACGTGGTCACCTACAAGGACTTCACTTTCGAGGTCACTGCTGTAGATAAGCGTCGTATCCTACAGCTCAAGATAACCCTTCCTGCGTCTGTGGGTATTGCCGACGCAAAGTAAATGGGTGGTATGCTTCCATACCCTTATACCCCTACCGTCGCACATATCGATAGGCTTACTCCCAAGGATGAGGCTCTATCCACTCGCCAAAGAAGCACGGCAGCGGCTTGTCGGCTCCTTGAATTGCTTCTTAATAATCACATTGAATTAGCTCATCTCAATAGTGGAAAGCCTTTCCTCTTTAATTACGCCTGCTCGCTCTCTATCGCACATAGTGAACACTATGTAGCCGTCCTAATTGCCCCCGCTGCTCGCTTCGTAGGAATTGACATTGAAGAGCCTCGGGAAAAGCTCCTCACTTCAGCCCCTCGATTTATGCATCATAAGGAGCTCGCACATTTTCATTCACTTGCGGGCAGACATGAGGCAATGGAATATGCCTTGAAAGTGTGGTGCGCCAAAGAAGCCGCTTTCAAGGCCATTCCTCAAGCTTCAGCCGGATTCGCAAGCGATTACCTGCTCGACAATGGATATATTCTATATTATCCTACGCTCCGATCTTTTCCCGTAACCTTCTACCGCTCACGCGCCTATCTCTTAGCCTCTGTCTGTATTGCAGCGCTTACCGAATAGCAGAAGCGGAAATAAGCAGAAAGATGGGAGAATAGGGTGCAAGCCTTATTTTTTTATATCCGGGATCTGTTAAAAAAAGATAGAGATGATTTGAATAAATAGGTTCTGATCTTTCGTTTGAAAAATACAGATCTTTCAAGTGAAAGGTATAGATGTTTTCTCCCTTAAGAATAGATCTATTATCAAGTACTTGCGAGGAGCCTTTTAGGTAGTAAGCGAAAAGCCCCGCCAAAAGTGGCAGGGCTTCTTTATAAAGTGGCATTTCTCCTTTCCCTTTCTTTGAGCGAACAAAACGCCCATGGAAGAAGAGAAGGGGTGCCGCTACATTAATAATTCTCTGGATAGATCTGGAAGAAGCTGCGCGGGTGGTTGCATACAGGGCAAACCTCCGGAGCCTCTTTTCCTATTACAATATGACCGCAATTGATACACTGCCAAATAGCAGAGCCATCTTTGGCAAATACAACCTTATCCTCAATGTTCTTCAGAAGCTTGCGATAACGTTCTTCGTGCTTCTTCTCAATAGCAGCTACTGTACGGAACTTGATAGCAATCTCGGGGAAGCCTTCTTCCATTGCTTCCTGAGCCATTTTGTCGTACATGTCTGTCCATTCATAGTTTTCTCCGGCGGCTGCATCGGCTAAGTTCTGCGTGGTATCGGGTATATCGCCCTCATGGAGGAGTTTAAACCATATTTTAGCATGCTCTTTCTCGTTGTTTGCCGTTTCCATGAAGATATCGCCTATTTGTTCGTACCCATCCTTACGAGCTTTAGATGCATAGTACTGGTACTTTGCATGTGCTTGGCTCTCTCCGGCAAACGCAGCCATCAAGTTGGCTTCCGTCTTTGTGCCCTTCAGTGCAGAGGGTTTAAACTCCTTGAACTTCTCAGCCTTGACATGACAAACAGGACACTCGGCAGGTGCCTTGTTCCCTTCATGAATATAACCGCAAACAGGGCAAATAAACTTTTTCTTCTTCATAATAATGTTTCCTTTTCCTAAACGAAATTTCCTATTCTCTTCTTATTTTCCAAATTTGTAATTGGGGCTTTTGCGCCTATTCCTCTGTTATACAGAGAAAATGGCTCTCTGAATAAGCTTTTAACTATTCAGATGTTTGCCGAAGACCCTTTCTTTCTGCAACGTTCTTTAGGACCATCCTAATTTATTCTCTCCTATACAAAAATAGTCATTTATTGGTATATATCCTAATGTGCTAAGGAAAGATGTAGGGTAGGGGAAAATGTAGCGTACCATAAGCCCCGGGTGATGGAAAAATCCATTTGCCCGGGGCTCTGATGAGGTGGAAGCGCATTGTCTCCCACAATGAATAAAAATATTTGCCGCTTAGAGCTCAGCCGTTATTGAGCTACTACCTTTCGTCCGGCCTTGTCAATGACGATTAACAAAGTATGTGCATTGGGTAAAGAAGCTGTGTATGAGTTAGTGAAAGAGGAAACATTCATAAGAAGCTCTCCTGTAAGCGTAAATACCTTTAGTGAGTGAGGTAGATTATCGCTTGCTACAATTTGCAAAACACCATCGTGTAAGATTACTTTACAGAGGTCTGCCGGAGTATCGATCCACTCAGCCTGATCCGCATGTCCGCATTCTCCTCCAAATACCGGATAGCTTAGGTCATTGCTCTCGGTGAAGCAAACGTTTTGCGCTGCCGGCATGCCCTCGGCATTCTTACGGACAAATACTACAGAGCCGGACTCCGTGCCGATCCCTTCTACCCACTTGTAATTGCGAAGGGCATCGGCCTGAGAGGCTGTTTTTGGGGCATCAATATCCTCAAAATAGTAGCACTTGCGGTCAGCACCGGCAATTTGCTCGGTGGTTATTTTCTTTAGTGTCGAATAGATGATATCTCCCTCTTGTCCTTTCGTACGAATCGCCTTTTCTGAGTGGAGCGGATAATACTTACCGATCACCCATTTATTGTAATCAATGATGGGGATAGGAAAGTTGTACACCAGCACCTTGCCTTCTGTATCTCGTACGTCAAAGTAAACCGTTCGCGATGCCCCTTTTTCATTTATTCTCCCGATGGAGCTTTCCAATACATAGTATATCTCTTTGTCGTGTACTACCGGTTCTTCAAATTTCATCGTATAATACTGATCTTTGTCGGTTACGTTAAGTGCGCTCCCTGCCGGCAATTTTATACTCCATTTGTGTTTGGGCACAGCGATGGAAAGGAATGTATCCTCTGAGTTTTCTGAGAGAGATGCTCCTGTTGTAGGGGTATTCTTCGGGTATTCGTATGTGGGTAGAGCAGCTCCCTCTTTATGGGCTGACTCACTGTCAGATGCGTGTCCAAATATCCCATACTTGACCCCTTGAGCGTTAGTGAAGTAAATGCACTTAGGAGGGTATGAACCTGTTATTTCATGCGCATCGTAAGAGACAAAATCCCAAGGTGTACCTAAGCCTTCAATCCAGCAAAAGTCGTCGGTATAATTCAATGTACTTAGCTCGCGATGCTTCTCGGCATATAAATACTCAAAGTAGTATACTCGTCGCATGGCACCTGCCATCTGCACAATGTCTTTCTTGACCAGCTTGACCGGTATTCGCTCCCTTTTTTCGGTGAATTTCTTAAGGAAAAAATAGTCTCCTTCTTCAAGATTGTAGTCAAAGAGCAACTGTTCCTCTTCTGCCTCTGAATACCGAATGTACACCTGATCTCCCTCTTCGCGAAGATAGTAGACGATTCGATTGTTGTCCGGATGATTGGGTTGCCTAGAGTTATAGCCATCACTGACTACCGGGTAGTAAGTGGTGTGACCTATGGTAACGGAAGCCCCTATTTTCTTCTTATTGAATTGAGGCGGATTGTCTTGTCCCGTAGGTCCCCCCGGGCGGTTCATATTATACATGATGGTCCACTCTTGCCCCGGTATAACAAAAGAGATCTGAGTTTGTCCATCGTTTTTCTCTTTCAAACTATTGCTTTGCGGAGTCTTAACTATAGTCGCTCCCTCATTTGGAGTCGCTCCGGCTGTAGAGAAGAGAAAGAAGAAAGTAAATAATGAAATAATCGCTATTCTCAGCGCATTCTTTTGTCTTTTCATAAGTCAGATCTTATTAAATTATACTGTTTTTCTACTTCTTGAATTATAGGGCCAATGGTAACATTTTATTCTTAAGTATCGATTAGTTGCATTATAGCTTGACTATTCGATTATAAAATATTATTACCCTCTTTAGCAATTGCTTGTAATGGGTAATTATAGCTTTCAAGTCTGTACTGCGGTAAAGATATAAAACTTTTTCAGAAAAAGTGCCACCATGCAACAAATAGTATTGAATTTTCTTATTTCCTGTAAAATAATAAACATTAAATCTCTTTTGCCCGGTGTGTCTTCCAACTGAAAAGATTGTTTGTAATAACCGAAGAGAAAACTTTGGGCCGGTAAGTAAGCAGAGATAGAAATACGTTTTGTGAGGTTTCGCTCTATCTTTGCAGTGAATAGAAGCTCATCTTTGTGAGCAAAAATGGAGCTTAGAGAGGAAATAATGGCATCAAATAGGTATAGTACGATGGAAGTTCGTATTTTTGTGTAGTTATTAGAAAGAAGATATATGCTACAAGAAGCAAATAAAGATAATAGTCCGATAACAGGAACCCGAGCAGCCGCCTCACATACCGTGGCTTCTTTGGAGGAAGGACTCTCTCACGTAATAATAGGGCAGAAGCACTTAGTGCGTAGTATGATTATTGCCCTTCTGACAGATGGACACTTGTTGGTGGAAGGCGTTCCGGGATTAGCCAAGACATTGGCTATTAAGAGTATGGCGAGCTTAATCAATGCCGATTTTAGCCGAATACAATTTACCCCTGACTTATTACCGGCTGACGTGACCGGTACCTTAGTGTATAACCATGCCAAAGAGACGTTTGTGGTCAAGAAGGGACCTATCTTTGCCCACTTCGTATTGGCGGACGAGATCAACCGCGCACCGGCAAAGGTGCAGAGTGCTCTTTTGGAAGCTATGCAAGAGCGTCAGGTGACAATAGGAGATACAACCTATTCTTTGGAAGAGCCATTTATGGTAATGGCTACCCAGAACCCCATTGAAGAAGAGGGTACTTACCCACTTCCTGAAGCTCAGTTAGACCGTTTTATGATGAAAGTCTTAGTGGACTATCCGACTGCCGAAGAGGAAGAGAAAGTGGTAAGGCTCAATATGCGTGGTGAAATGCCTCAGCTAAAGCCTATCATAGATCGGGAGGACATACGAAGCGCACGCCGTGCAGTAAATGAGGTTCATGCGGACGATAAGATAGTACGCTATGCAGTTAGTCTCGTAATGGCCACTCGTCGTCCGGAAGAGTGCGGACTTGAGTCATTCAAACCCATGATCCGGTATGGAGCTTCCCCACGAGCTTCGATATACCTTATCTTAGCGGCGCGTGCTACCGCCTTGTTAGAGGGTAGAGATTTTGTGCTTCCTGAGGATGTACGAGATGTAGCACACGATGTTCTGCGTCATCGTATCGGCTTGAGCTACGAGGCAGAAGCAGAGCGTATTACAGCAGATCAAATAGTGGACGAAATCCTTAATAAGGTGATTGTACCATAAGTGCCCTATCATTGTGACGAGCAAAGAGCTATTAGAGAGGGTTAAGCGGGTCGAAATAAAGGCAAAAGGGTTAGTAAATAACGCTTTTGCAGGGCGATACCATAGTGCCTTCAAGGGGCGCGGTATGGCATTTAGTGAAGTGCGCGCTTATCAAGCCGGAGACGATGTGCGGGATATTGATTGGAATGTGACCGCTCGGTACGATATGCCCTTTGTCAAGCTTTACGAGGAGGAAAGAGAGCTGACCCTTATGCTGGTAGTCGATATGTCGCATAGTTTGGACTTTGGTACGATCGCAGAAACGAAAAGAGACTTAGTGGCTGAGATAGCAGCTACTTTAGCCTTTTCGGCAATGGAAAATAACGATAAGGTGGGGGTGGTGCTCTTCACTGATCATGTGGAGAAATATATTCCGCCTGCTAAGGGGAGACGACACGTATTGTATATCATTAGGGAGTTACTCTCTTATCAAGCTACCGGTAGAGCTACTAACGCAGAGGTCGCTCTTGACTTTCTTAATGGCGTGCTCAAAAAGCGGGCTACCGTATTCCTGATGGGTGACTTTATATCGGATGATCTGACTGAACCTTATTGTAAAAGACTCAAGCTTACCTCTCTTCGTCATGATTTAATGGCTATTGAGGTAGGGGATCGGAGAGAGGCTATTTTGACCCCTATGGGGTTGGTACGTTTTGAAGATCTTGAGACCGGACGAACGGCATGGGTAAATACTTCCTCTAAAAAGGTCAGGGATCAATATTATGCTCGTTATGTAGAAGCAAAGGCGCGTCATTCAAATGTGCTGTACCACTTGGGTATAGATTTTACTGAAGTGCAGTGCGGAGAGGATTTTGCTTTGGCTTTATTAAAACTATTTGCAAAAAGATGAAGCGCAGATTATTGGGTATTCTCCTGACTTTCCTAATCAGCTTTGTCGCTCTTGAGGCACAAGAGATAGGTATTACCAGCACCCTGGACAGGGCCGATATTATGATTGGAGAGCAAGCTCTTGTGACGCTGAAGATACGTACTGACCATTTGGATGACACTTATCTGATCATTCCACATGACGAGCAGCTTGGGCAAGCTGAGGCGCTCTCCTTTACCGTTTTAGATACACTTGACTTAGGCGGAACACTTAAGGAAATTACTGCACAGATGGTGGTTACATCCTTTTCCGAGAATAGTATTGTAGAGCTGCCGGCGTTCGGAGTTAGGGTAGGGCAAAGAGAGTTTTACTCACGGCCGTTGGTGCTGAAGGTTACGATGCCGGAGGTGGATACAGTACATCCGGAGCGGTTCTATCCCCTGAAGGCTGAGTGGAAATTGAGGTATAGTTTTGCCGAAATAATGGCTCTCGTATGGCCTTGGTTGGTGACCCTCTTAGTGTTGGGGGGAGCTGTATGGGGCTATCTCCTGTGGCGTCGCCGAAGAGCTACTGCAGCATTGCGTCCTACAAAGGCGCCCTTGGTTGAGTCACTCGATCCTTTACAATATTTGAAGAAAGAAATTGAAGCTATTGAAAGGCGTCAGTTACCTGAAAAGGGTGCAGTAAGAGAATTTTTCACCCTGGTAGATGGTGTCTTTAGGGAGTATTTGACTCGTATTGGTGTGGCTGAGGCTACGAAAATGAACTCAAGGCAGCTCTATGCTACATTATGCCGGGATGGACTTATTCCGGATGCAGCACTGGCTCTTCTTAAGCAGCTACTTGAGAATAGCAATGTTGCCAAGTTTGCAGCCTCTTCGCTGCGTCCTAATCTGGCAGAGCAAGCAGGAGACGACTACTTAAGCGTAGCAGAAACATTAGATGCGGCACTTCGTAAGCAAAGAGAGGAGATAGAGCAATGATATTTCTGCATCCTAAATATTTGTGGCTCTTAGTAGTTGTCCCTCTTATAGTCGCATACTATGTAGGGGTGTTTACTCGGCACCATGCTACTTTGAAGATTTCCTCCTTTTATCGTCTTCCCTCGGGAGGAGTGCGTGCTCAATTGCGTCATATTCCTTTCGCTTTGGAGATGTTTGCTTTAGTACTGATAGTGATCGCCTTGGCGCGTCCGCAGAATAGCAATACGATAGAGCGTAACCGAGTAGAGGGTATTGACATTATGCTTGCGCTGGATGCTTCCGGGAGTATGATGGCAATGGATCTGGAACCCAATCGTTTTGAGGCAGCGAAGAGTGTGGCTATGAGCTTTATAGAAGAGCGACCTAATGATAATATAGGTTTGGTTGTCTTTGCCGGAGAAAGCTTTACGCAGTGTCCGTTGACTACGGATCATGTCACGCTCAAGGAGCGTCTTAGCGAGGTTCAAATAGGCTCCTTAGAGGATGGTACGGCAATAGGTATGGGAATCGCTACAGCATTGAACCGCCTCAAAGAGAGTAAGACAAAGAGTCGGGTAGTGGTACTCCTTACGGATGGTACGAACAATAGTGGTAGTATTTCTCCCTCAATGGCAGCTTCTATTGCGCAGAGCCTTGGTATTAGAGTCTACACAATAGCCGTAGGTACACTTGGTGAGGCACCTTATCCACGGCAGACACATTTTGGCGTTGTGGTGGATTATGTAAAAGCAGATATTGACGAGGCCTCTCTAAAGCAAATTGCTGAGGTAACCGGTGCACATTACTATAGGGCAACGGATAATGCTACCCTTAAAGAGATATATCAAGAAATAGATCGATTGGAGAAGAGCAAGCTGATTGTGCGTAATACGGTCGCTTATGAAGAGCTTTATGCCCTATTTGTACTAATCGCATTATTGCTTTTGTTGGTTTCTTTAGTATTAAGAGCAACTCTATTTAGAACGAATCCATGATCACTTTAGCAAATCCTCAGTATCTGTGGTTACTGTTCGCCTTGCCCGTTATTATCGCTCTGCTTTATTACGGTTATCGTAGGAGGAGGCGTGATGAAAGACGTTTTGCTGAGTTGCCCCTTCTTAAGCAACTAAAGCCGGAGGCAACTACCTTACATAGGCTTCTTCGCAATGCACTTGCAATAATAGCAGCAACGTTTCTAATTATTGCTTTAGCTCGACCGCAGCTTTTTAGAAAGAAGGAGATCCCGAATGAGGAGAAGGGTATTGAGGCAATGATAGTGATGGATGTATCCAACTCAATGCTCGCTACGGATTTATCGCCCAATCGATTGGAGTTTGCTAAGATTACGTCTCAGCGTGTAGTAGATGCACTAAGAGAGAGTAAAATAGGCTTGGTCGTCTTTGCTGCTGATGCTTATATCCATTTGCCCATTACAACTGATATAGCATCGGTGAAAACTTTTATCTCTGACTGTTCTGCAGGAATGTTGACTAGCCAAGGAACTGCTATTGCTCCTGCCATTGAGAAAGCTGCTGCCTCTTTCAGTTCACGAGACGATATAGGGAAGGCGATTATCCTCTTTACGGATGGGGAGAATCATGACTCTGATGCAGTAGCCGCAGCAAAAAAGGCTGCTGAGAGCGGAATAAAAGTATTCGCAGTAACCGTTGGTTCAACCGAGGGTGAGCGTATTCCCATCGAGGGGGGCTATCTGAGAGATGAAAATGGGCAAGAAGTAGTAACGCGAGCTAATCCACAACTTTGTAAATCTATCGCAGAGGCCGGTGAGGGTGCTGCTTTCATAGGGGAGAGTGTGGTTACATTAAGCCGTCACCTTAGAGACGAGTTGTATAAGCTACCACAGGGTGCTGTTACTTCCCAAGCCGGTACGACAGAAGAGCTATATGGTTGGTTTGTAGCTGCTGCCTTTATTTGCTTATTCCTCATGCAGTTTATCCTCATGAAAAAGAACAAGTATATCAGCCGTTTGCACTTATTCGACAGATGAAACAAAAGGTATTATTCTTGGTAATTATCTTGCTCACCGGGCTATCCAATACCATTCTTATGGATGGTCAGAATGTCTCTTCTCGGCGTATCTACAGAAGTGCTGTCCGCAGTGCGCATCACAATAAAATGGAAGAGGCAGAAGGAAAGTATCGAGCTGCATTTAAGGCCGATAGCTCGCTTTTGCATGCACAATACGGATTGGGTGGCGCTCTGTATGAGCAAGGCAAGTACGACGAAGCAATTGAGGTGTATGGAAAGGCAGCTGAAAATAAGACTTTGACTGCAGAGGAGGCCGCTGCACTACTCCATAATTTAGGCAATGCTTTTATGAAGAAGCAAGATTATCCTAAGGCTGCCGAAGCGTTTAAGCAATCCCTTAGAATAAACCCTACCGATGAAGAGACTCGTTATAATTTGGCTTTGGCTATGAAACTTATGCCCAAACAAAACCAAAACCAAAACCAAAATCAAAATGGAGGGGGCGAGCAGCAGCCGGAGAAGAATCAGCAGCCACAATCCCAACCTCCAAAGAACCCTGCTCAGAATAATCCAATTGATCAACAAACGGCAGCCCAAATATTAGAATCATTCCGCGAGGATGACGATAAAACGCGTCAGCGTGTAGAGCAGCAACGCAATGATTCCCAACCCCGTAGCAGGAAAGGAAAGCAATGGTAGTAAAGCATACACAAGCTCGATTGGGCTTCTCGCTTTTTCTCTGTCTGGCGTTTTTCTGTTCGCTAAATGCACAGGTCAGATTCACATGCGATGCTCCCAAGCAAGTGGTGGCAGGCGAGCAATTTCAAGTTCGTTTTATTCTTGATGGGGCTAATGGCTCTAGCTTTACCCCTCCTAAGTACTCCGACTTATCAGTTCTATTCCCTCCGGAGAATGCGGTTTCAATTGCTAATGTAAATGGGCATGTAAGTACCACTTATACCGGGACCTTTTTAGCCAAGACCAAAGGAAAAGTAACTATTTCCCCAGCATCCATTGTAGCTAATGGTAAGCATTATACTACACGCCAGGTAGTGATTACCGTATTACCCCAAGAAGCGGGAAGTACACGAGGGAACAAGGGCACTCCCTCCTCCTCTAACAGGGCAGCAAATGAGGAGCTCTTTATTCTTGCCATTCCCTCTAAGACTACGGTATACGAGCATGAAGCTTTGCGACTCTCATTCAAGCTTTACTCTCATAGTAGTCGTATCCAGTTTGAAGAAGCAAAGTTTCCCGAGTATGATGGTTTCATAGAGGAAGAGATCAAGCAGGGTGAGGTGCCTCAATTGGTGATAGAGCATTATAAAGGGAAGAATTATTTCACGGCTGTCATTAGAGAGGTGCTCATTTATCCACAGCATAGTGGCTCGCTTACCATTCCACAAGGCGACTTCGGGTTGATTGTCGCCGTTGAAGAAGACTTTGATACTCCGGAAAAGTTTTTTAGTCAGTCCTCAGTACCTACGGTGCGAAGGCGGGTTATTTCCCCGGCAGTCAATATTAATGTGAAGCCTTTACCTGATGGAGCTCCTAAGGGATTTACGAACGCAGTGGGAAGTGATTTCTCTATTGAATTGGCTTCTCCAAAGGGAACTCCGGAAAAAACAGGTGTGCCCGGATCGGTTAAACTAACAGTCAAAGGGACCGGCAATATGAAACTGCTTTCTATGCCTAAGGTTACCTTTCCGGAGAGCTTTGATTGCTATGATCCCGTTACTAATAGTGATATCAATATCTCTCAAAACGGAGCTTCCGGAAGTAAGACCGACACGTATCAATACATAGCCCACAATACCGGTACTTACACACTTCCGGAAATTATCTTCTCCTATTTCGACCCGACTGATAAAGCTTATCATACAATCAAAAGTAGCCCTCTCTCCCTTAGGGTTGAGCCAGGTGTCGCAGAAAAGGGAAGTAAGGAAGATGGCACATTGCTGGGAAATGACATTGCTCCGTGGAAGAAAATGCGCGGTGGCTATGATGGAACGGTATATCGCTTTCTGGCATCGCCAATTTGGTATATCCTCTTCCTCTTGATCCTATTTGCGGGTGGAGCTTGCTATATCTTATTCCTTCGACATAGAAAACGTAGTGCAGATACACCTTTAAATCGTAAAAGGAAAGCTTACAGCAATGCAATTGTGGAATTACGTCGTATTGAATCACAAATAGTTTCTGTGGCAGATTTGGATGCTCTATACGAGCTCACCGCTAAAGCTATTTATCAGTTTATCGCAGATCTTTTCATGCTCCCATTGGGTACGCTCAATAAAAACTCTTTGCTAAGTATTGATGCCCCTGAGCAACCCCGCAAGGCATTAAGTGAAGTGATCTCAATAGTAGAAGAGCGACGCTATAGCAGGGACAGCTCCCCCTCTTATGGAGCTGAGGAGCTGCGGCAATTGATCAGTAGGTGCACTCAGGCGATGCAGCAGATAGCAAATGATAAGAAAGGTGTTTAAGCAATGAGAAAACAACTATACATACTCTTTCTCCTCTCTTTATTTATTGTCCTGCCGGCAAAGGTGTGTGCAGCAGAGTCTGTACAAGCAGTGTTGGAGAAAGCAGAAAAGGCCTATGAATTACAGCAATATAGAGCCTCTTCTGAAATGCTTGAGCAGCTGTTGGCAGCACAACCGGAGGTGAATAATTTTGCAATCTGCTATAATCTGGGCAATTCCTATTATCGTCAAGGCAAATTAGGTAAAGCTATACTTAACTATGAACGGGCACTTCGCTATAAGCCTAACGATAAAGCAACCAAGCATAATCTTTTGTTAGCCAATAGCCAAACGGTAGATCGGTTTGATTATACGCCATCCCTTACTAAAAGTGTGTGGAGAGCCATTGCCTATACGCCCACGGCTACCTTGTCCATCGTGCTTGCCCTTGCTTTCGCAATAACGATGGTGGCTGCTTTACTGCTTTTCTTACTATCCGTTTCTCGAAGAAGGCGGCAAGTGGGATTCTACACAGCTCTTATTGCTCTGTTCCTTACCATTTTTTCTTTATGTGTACTTTGTACACGGCGAAGGGATTTCTTTGATAGAAGTGAAGCCGTGGTAATCGTAGGAAAAAGCATGCTTCATGCTTCTCCAAACGAAGCTGCTAACTCCATTCAAGCTATCAGCGAAGGAGCGAAAATAACGATCAAAGATCAAAATGATAGCTGGTGTTTAATAGAGACTCCGGATGGCAAGAGCGGTTGGCTCCATAAAGAGCATCTGGAAACTATCGCCCAATAGAAAAAGATAATGTAAATCGTCATGTTAGAGCAATTTGTTGAATTAGAAAAGTCCTTTTTCTTATCGCTTAATCGTGCGCATACACCTTTCTGGGATGCCTTTATGTATCTCATGTCAGCCTACTTTACATGGGCTGCAGTAGTAATCTGCCTTATCATTTGGTTGTTTTACAAGAAACCATGGCAGGAGGCTTTGCTGTTTATCCTGATAGTTGTCCTCATGATGGTAGCCGCCGATCTGGTTGTTAGCTCTTTTCTCAAGCCTCTTGTGCAAAGGCTCAGACCAACCCACCATAATGTGACGAAAGACTTTGTAACGACAGTTTATGGTCATTTGGCTGGAGGGTATAGTTTCCCCTCCGGTCATGCTACTAATTTCTTCTGTATTGCCATGTTCACCTCATTCGTTTTTCGAGATCGTCTCTACTCATGGATAATGTTTACATTAGCCGCTGTAGTGGCCTATAGTCGTATTTACTTGGGGGTGCATTTTATCAGTGACGTAGTTATAGGAGTTTCATTCGGGTTACTTATAGGATGGTCGTTTTATCGTTTGTATAAGTGGGTTAGAAGCAAACTCTTTTCCACAAAGAAGCCCCCCTATAAGCAATTCAAAACTACCATATCGCTCTTATCCATGACCCTCCTTCTTTACACCTTTTTTATGTTGGCGTGTTCAATGGAGATGTCTCGTGCAATTGTTCGAATCGGATTTTACGCCTCTTGATCATAGCTTATAACAATGCAAAATGGCAGTGAAGTGTAAGTAGCGCCAGGCTTTTTACGGTATATCAAAGGCGGCTCTCATTATCTGAGAGCCACCTTTTTTCTTTCTACGAGAGAAGTATATGTATCTGTTGCAGAATGGTTTTATGATCTCCATTCTTGTTTAAGCAGAAGGGTACTTTATAGAAAGAGTGAATACCCTTGAAAAAAAGTTTATAACTTTAATTTGAAAGATCAGAAACTTTCAAGTGAAAGATACAGATGTTTTTGTCTAAACTTATAGATCTTTTTCTCCACGTTGAGAAGAGCGTCTGTCGCTACTATATATAGGTATGCTGCTTGATCTTTAGGGAGCCCATTCACAAAAAGGGAGCCTTGAAATATTGAGGTGTTTCATAGGTCGCTTTTCTATTGAGTATTGATGCATTTATCCATCAGTCACAGCAGGTTCTATTACACATATACCATACAGAGGGAGCGCACTTCAACCCCCACATTTTACTTGTTCCTCATTAGATATAGGATGAAAGTGATGAAGTGTTGCCCCATATATCAGAGAATAGTGTATATTTGCAGAAGAAAACATAACGACTAAACGCACGTAGTGTAACTATGGAAGTAAAGAAATCGCCTAAGGCAAATTTGGAGAAGGGTAAAGCATTTTCCTTCTTCATGGGGCTGATCGTATCTCTATCCGTGGTGTACTTCGCTCTTGAAATGCGTAGTACGGCTGCCACTAACGATCTCGCAACCGAGAAGTTAGATATAGCAGACATAGATGATGCGATGCTGGTTCCTGAAAACCAAGAACCGGAACCACCCGAACCCGACCCTGTACAGCAACAGGAAATAGAAGTGGCTCTACCTGACGAAATAAAAGTTGTAGATGACAACAAAGAAGTTGCCAAGATTACCATTGTTTCTATAGATGAGAATAAGGTGCTTCCACCGCCCGTGCCTATTGTAAACAATGCACCCAAGCAGGATGAAGAGCCCGAAGATAAAATCTTTGAGATAGTAGAAGAAAATGCAGTTCCGCCAGGTGGAAGTGTTCCGGCACTCTTAAAGTGGGTTACAAAAAATCTCCAGTACCCCGAGATAGCAGCCTCAAACGGAATTGAAGGCAGGGTAGTCGTACAGTTCGTAGTAGAGCGAGATGGCTCAGTTTCTGATATTAAGGTGGTCCGTGGAGTAGATCCCTCTTTGGATAAGGAGGCTGTACGTGTGCTCTCTAAGATGCCTAAGTGGCAACCCGGTAAACAGCGTGGTAAACCCGTGCGTTCTCGCTTTACATTGCCGGTAACCTTTAAGCTCTTCCATTAATTTGATTCAATTCTGAGGAGTTGTGTATTTACCACAAGACGGCATCTCTCCCAAAAGTGAGATGCCGTCTGTGTAAACGGTAAGCAGTTGCCATCTTATGACGAACGATAGTAAACAGTACTTTTCTGATTTAGTAGCGCAATTTGAGGAGTTTCTTTTTAGTGAGCTAAAGCACTTTCTGCATACAGGAAATCATCCTGAAGAACTCTATGAACCCATGTACTATGCTTTATCTCAGGGGGGAAAACGACTGCGCCCATGTTTTGCCGTAGCCGCATCCCGTATTTTTGGTAAAGAGATGCAATGTATTTGGTTCACGGCAACTGCTCTTGAGCTATTCCATAACTTTACACTCATTCATGATGATGTAATGGACCATTCCGATATGCGGCATGGGGCGCCTTCTGTTGTAGCTAAATATGGGCTTTCTGCTGCGATTCTATCCGGGGATGCCATGTTTGCATTGGCTTTTCATCTACTTACGGAAGCGCAAAAGGGTCTTTCATCTGAAGTTAAAAGTGAAGTAACGCAGGCCTTTTCTCAGATGAGTGTAGCTATCATGGAGGGACAGCAATACGATATCAACTTCCAAAGTAGAAGCGACACCTCACTATCTGATTATATCCACATGATACGCCTTAAGACAGCCGAGCTACTTGCGACGGCACTCAAGATGGGGGCACTGATAGGCGGGGCAACGCCACAAGCGGCAGATCTACTCTATCAAAGTGGTATACAAATCGGATTAGCCTTCCAATTGCGTGACGACCATTTGGACGTTTATGGCTCTACGGATGTTTTTGGAAAACCTATAGGAGGAGATATAGCCGAGAATAAGCAAACCTGGTTACTTCTTAGCGCAAAAGAGAAATCTGCGGCCTTGAGCGATAAAGCCTTAGAAAAGGCCCTCACTTGTAACAATAGAGAGGAGAAAATCGAACGAGTAAAGGCTATATACGATCAATTCCATTTGGCAGATGAAATAGATGCCGAGATAGCTACCTATACCCATCAAGCACTACTTCTTTTAGGCGAGGTAGAGCGTATTTTCCCCGTAGATAAGGAGGCCTTGGCAGCATTAAAAGATTTATATAACCGTTTGGCAAGCAGAGCATTCTGATGCGTCTATTTGACACCCATACGCATTTGTACGATAGCGCCTTTGATGAGGATCGGGCAGCAGTAATCCGCTCTGCAAAGAATGAGGGTGTCTGTCTCTTTATGCTTCCAAATGAAGATTCATCGTCCTTGAACGCCTTGTGGCACACACACAGTGCCTATCCGGATTGTACCCTTTGTGCTATAGGGCTGCACCCGACTTCAGTTAAAGCGCAATGGGAGGAAGAAATGGATCTCATAGAAAAGGAGATACGACAAAAAAAAGCACATATTGCTGCTATCGGAGAGATCGGACTCGATCTATATTGGGACGATAGCTATAAGAAAGAGCAGTGCGCCGCATTAGCCCGACAAATAGAGCTTTCAATAGAGTTCGATTTGCCGGTAATATTGCATGTACGGAAGGCATTTGAAGAGATTTTTCAGCTACTTGATCAATATCCGAAGAATAAATTACGGGGAGTCTTTCACTGTTTTGATGGAAGTGAAAGTGACCTTACGCGAATTCTTTCTTTTCCCGGGATGATGATAGGAGTGAATGGGATCGTGACATTTAAGCGAAATACTGAATTGAGACAACTGGTTGGAAGGATACCGCTTGACAGAATTTTACTGGAAACAGATGCCCCCTATTTAGCTCCGGAGCCTGAGAGAGGAAAAAGAAATGAGAGTGCCTACATCGTAAATACCTTAAAGGTAGCAGCACAATGTCTTAAAGTGGATGAGTCGGCGTTAGCTGAGGTTACCTATAGAAATGCATTATCACTATTTAGAGCAACTCAATATATTGATATATAGCGCATTGTGTAGTTTTTTGTAGAAAAAGATGGCAATGATTTTTAGATTTATTACCCATAAATAGTGCCTACTTGAGTAAAATGCATTAGATTTGTGGACGAAACTGTACTTGACTGTGAAGGAAACATACTAAAGACAGTTAAGTGGAGAGCACCTAGCGAGGTTCTCAAAGAGGAAATATAAAGCATAAGATATAAGGAGAGATGCTCGAGTGGTTGAAGAGGCACGCCTGGAAAGTGTGTAAACGCCAAAAGTGTTTCATGGGTTCGAATCCCATTCTCTCCGCTTTAAGTACTCTGGCGGCATCGCCAGAGAGTATTACTGAAAAAGTATAAGTATCGTAATTCCAACGAGTTACGATACTTTTGTTTTATAGACCTCTACCTCTTCAGAGTAGTTACAGAGATAGCCGAAACGCCCAAAATACTCTCCAATGGCTACAATCTGGCTACACTTTTTTCTCGCAAAAAATAATTGTAGCCAAGAGTACGTAGAGAGTCTGTTTAGAGTACTTGTACATTGCTGTAGTTCAAACAATTATGTGCAACTTTGTAGGCGAGTTGTAGAGAGTTATAGCACCATAAATGTGTAGCTTTTCTGGTCGCAAACTTTCTATGCTTGGCTACAATAAAAACAGACAATGTATGCAATCAATTTTCAGAACAGCATTCTACCTTCGTAGCAACTATGTGAACAAGGAAGGAAAAACGCCAGTCATGCTACGCATCTATCTCAACAATGAGCGGATGTCACTAGGCTCCACTGGCATCACCATCGTGCAGTCCCAATGGGATCGCGAAAAAGAGCGAGTAAAAGGGCGTCACACCGAAGCTCTGAATACGAACTTGCAATTGGATAACATCCAAAGTGGTTTACAAGCCATCTTTCGCAAGTTAGAAATGACTGATGAGCTCTCGTTAGAGCGTATCAAGTCAGAACATCTTGGCAAAAAACAAGATATAGATACCATCATGCAACTCTTCGACAAACACAATGAAGATGTTGCAGCTCGAGTTGGCATCTCAGTCTCTGCGCCCACTCTTCAAAAGTATAAGGTCTGCAAAAGACGCTTTTCTGAGTTCCTAAAAGATAAACTCAGACGTAGAGACCTCAAGCTCACGGAGCTAACCTATATGATTATACATGATTTTGACCTATACCTACGCACAGTGGTGGGGCAAAATCCTAATACAGCCACTAAGACGATGAAGACCTTCAAGACTGTAGTCATTTTGGGGCAAAAGTTAGGCGTACTACATCACGACCCTTTTGTCAACTTCCGATTTCACTTAGAGCCAGTGAATAGAGGGTTCTTGACTGATGAAGAGGTCTTACAGATTGTCAACAAGGAGTTGAATATCCAGAGATTGGAGCTGGTACGAGACATCTTCATCTTTTCCTGCTTTACAGGTTTAGCCTACATTGATGTGGCTAATCTTACACCCGACAATATCGTGATGCTTGGTGGCAAAGAGTGGATTATGACTAAGCGACAGAAGACAAGCGTGGAGACCAATGTGCTGCTCCTTGATATCCCTAAGCGCATCATCAGTAAATATAGCCACCAAACTTATCGTGATGGCAAGCTCTTCCCTATCCTCAGCAATCAGAAGACCAATTCATACCTCAAAGAGATTGCAGATATATGTGGTATCAAGAAGAACTTGACTTTCCACCTAGCTCGACATACCTTTGCGACAATGTCACTGAGCAAGGGAGTTCCGATAGAGAGTGTCTCTAAAATGCTGGGTCATACCAATATCCGAACAACGCAAATCTATGCCCGTATCACCAATAAGAAGATTGAACATGACATGGAGCAGTTTGCTGACAAGCTAGGCAAGTTCAATACGGCAATGGGTATCGGGGAGAATAGCTGGCAATAAGTGCAACCATTAAAACCAAATAAGAAGATGAAGACAACGAATAAGAAAGAACTATCCTACTTCCGCTTAAAGCTAGAGAGCTACCTTAGTGAGCATTTCCCTGAAAAGGTGGAAGACAAGCCATTTATCAAGGCACGAGCTGATGAAGCTCTTACTACCTACTGTGATGCTGTGGAAGAAGGATTCTCGTATCCCGAAGCAGAGAGTATGGCGAGTGAAGTACTATATCGTGACCTGCATTTCTCCAAATACGACACGCTTGTGTCCGTCTTGGAGAATGAGTTTGAAAAGGAGCTCCCCTCCCCACTCCCCGAACGACTCTCTCGGATACTTCTCGGGAACAAGGCGATACAGAACCTATTTGACAAGTATAACCTTACGGATGAATTTGTTGCAACACCTGAGTATGATACGCTCTACACAGAACTGACAGGAACAGTTGTACTTCTTATCGAAGCTAATCAACTTCCCGCGGTAGGCAATGTGAGTGCATTAGAGTCGACAATGTAGATTATCCCTATCTCGTGCGCCTTTTGAGCTTCAAGAGCCAAGATAGTCTCTCTGCGCCATACGTCAAGAGCATATTCTATCTCTTGTCTTTATGTCGCATAGTCTCTTGGCTCTGCTCTTGAAAACTCTAAAAGACTCCGAATATGAATAGATCTCTCGTGAACAAAGACCTGCACAGTCCAGCCTTCATACGGGCAAGTGTTCCTGCAGATAAAGAGGAACCATTACAAGTTGCGTCCAAAACAACTCCAAGCAACGAGATCAAATGGTCTCGCATCATCCGACTTACCTTACTTATAGGTATCCTATCGGGTGGAGTGTACTTACTCTCTAAGTTAGTCACAGCACAGATCGTAACAGCTCTATTGATACTGATTGGTTTTGTGGTACTACGATTCATCGTTCGTACCGTTCTGCAAATCACATTTACGCTTTTACGCTACCTCTTTTGGATTGTTGTACTAGCCGTAATACTACTTTGCGTGCTATGATATAGCACCTCTCTCTCTTCAGAGAAACAACTCTTTGGGTGACTGGCTCTCTTTCGAGTCTAGTCACCCTTTTTGCTTCTTGTGTTTAGGCATTGCACTTCTGCTTCTCAGTCATAGTTCCCCAGTTATGCAGTGGTCAAATCGGAAGCTGATTCTTTTTCATCGCAAAGGTAGTACGGGGCTTAAAGACTTTCCCAAGGTCAGGCCATTCGGTTTGTCTGGAAAATCTCCACACCTATGCTGTTCGCTTCGGGTAGTATTTTCCGCCAAAACCTTGTGTAAGTCTTGCCCCGCTACCTTGTTTTTGCTTGAAAAAAGGAATCAGCATACTCCGATCTTTGAACGCATAAAAAAAAGGTCTCTTATGAATAAGCAGAAAGTAAATATGACATCATCAACGAAAGAAAAAGGATATAGCTCCTCCTCTCATTACCGCATAAGTTCTGAGTTTGAACAAAGTGAGCAGGCGTTGGCTACCAAGTTCGTCCATTGGAACGTACCCCCATTGAAAAGCCTTTGTGACAGCTCTGTATATCTCCTGAGAGCAAAGCTTAATCGTGGCGAGCGAATGAGCCGTGAGGATAAGGATTGGCTCTGTGAAGCGGTGAATAACAATACCTACTTCCGCTCTGCCGTACCGCTACAAGGATGGCGATTTGACTTCATTGATGTATTGAAGAAGTACCTCGTCAATCAATATGGACAGTGGGCAGAGTACTATGCTCCCGACCGCACCAGCCTACGCAACTACCTCTATGGACCTATCAACCAAATCGTAGAGATACCCAAGCAGTAACAGCACTAATACCGATAAGACAATGAAAGGAACAGAACAATTTACCCGAACGATAGCCGAGTATCTTAATGAACGTGCGATGACAGACCCTTTGTTTGCGCCCAATCTACAGAAGCCCCATAAGAACATAGAGGAGTGCATTCTCTATATCTTGAGTGAGGTGCAAAGAAGTGGTTGTAATGGCTTTGCCGATGAGGAGATATACTCAATGGCAGTTCACTACTATGATGAAGATGATATAGAGGTGGATAAAGTCTCTGGTTGCAATGTTGTGGTCAATCACGTTGTAGAGCTCTCCGAAGAAGAGAAAAAGCAAGCACGGCAGGAAGCTATCAAGCAATACCAACAAGAGGAACTTGTCAAATTGCAGAAGCGAAATGAGCGACCCAAGAGAACTGAAAGAACAGAGACAACATCTTCTATACAACCGCAACCCACACTATTTGACACCCTTGCCTTATGAAACCTAGAAACAAGTTTGAGAAAGCCGTCTTGGCACGGAGTACGAGACTATGCCCGATAACAAAAGCACAGCATCAGTGGGCATTCCGAGAGTGCATAGACCACTTTGCCTTCCGCTTACCTAAAGGTCGTACGACTTGTATGGATTGTGGTTATAGTTGGACTTTAGAGCAGCCTATAGATACTTGCACTTGCCCTCAATGTAGGGCAAGGTTGCAAGTCAAGACAACAAGAGCGCGTAAGTTACAACAGAAGCAGTACTTCACGCTACTAACCACTTGTGGTGAGTATCAAGTGTTGCGGATGTTCCTCCTCGTGGCTGAAATGGAGAAAGGTTGCAGAGCACAGAGCTCTGTCATTGAGATTGGGCATTATTGGTGGAACGATGCAGGGAGACAAGCATTAGTAGCCATACAGCGAACTTTTGGACACTATATTGATAGCTTTTCTTTTTGCTCTCCGATGGCTATCCGTAACGATAGCGAAGCTTACCGATATGTAGCCTATTCGCAGATATATCCGAAGCTAAAGGTCACGAATACGCTTTATAGGAATGGCTTCAACGGAGAGTTTCACGGCATAGCACCTACTCAACTCATCCCAGCTCTACTTACTGATAGTCGTGCAGAAACAATGATGAAAGCAGGACGATACAAGGATTTAAGACACTTCCTATCAAGGGGCAAAGGGCTTGACATCTATTGGAACTCATACAAGTTGACACTGCGTCACCACTACATAATAAGCGACATTGTCTTATGGTGTGACTATGTAGATATGCTCAAACGATTGGGTAAGGACATCCACAGTCCGAAATATATCTGCCCCTCCGACCTCAGAGGGGAGCATGACAAACGAGAAGCGGAGCTCCGCAGACAGCGTGAGCGGGAGGCGATGGAGCGAAAGCGGGAAAAGGCAATGGCGGACGAGGAGCGTTTTCGTGAACTCAAGTCAAAGTTCTTCGGCATCCGTTTCACGGACGGCACAATCCAAGTACACGTCCTGGAGAGCGTGCAGGAGTATATAGACGAAGGAGCTGAATTGCATCACTGCCTATTTTCAAATGAGTACTATCTCAAAGAGAACTCGCTCATTCTGTCGGCTACCATTGAGGGCAAACGAATAGAGACGATAGAGGTCTCTCTGGACACACTCCAAGTGACACAGAGCCGTGGTGTGTGCAACCAAAACACCCCATACCACGACCAAATTGTGAGCCTTGTCAATGCCCATAGCCAACTGATACGGGAAGTTGTACGATGAAGTTCGGTAAAGGAGCTGTCGGCTCTTTTCCACTAAGTTTATTTCAAGAGTTTGATATGCTTCTTTATTTTCTTCATCGCCCAATCGTAGTGACTTGCCGTTACCGAGACACAATATGCTCCCAGTATAGATGTCCCAGTCCAAGGCAATGAGCCGTTGGCAAAAAGTTCATCATTGGAATAATTTTCTATCAAAACCATTACAGCATTATGAGACGCTTTCAAGTTTTCCTTTGCTTCCTCCAACGATGTGCTTTGGTGCTTCTTCCAAAACTCAACATTCAGTGCAGGGTAGGTTCTCCAATTGTAAGGTTCGGGAAGAAAAGGCTTAGGCACCCCATTGCTATTGGCTTGGACCCAATTCAATAGCAGATTATGCCACTCGTACAGATGTACAAGTACATCCCTCAAGTTCTTGTCTCTTCTCCAATGTGTTTCCTTACCGCTTGTAGTCATTTCCACAGCAAAAGGTGTCGCTTGTTGCTCCTCACTCATACTGTCGATGAGCTCCCACATCTTCACAAATTGTTGATTAGCAGATGTCATCAAATCCGCCTTTGTTGTAGCTCTTGCCATATCTCTTTATTCTCTGTTTGTCTCAAAGGTAAGTAAAAGGATGAAGATTCGGAACCTTGTTCGTAGATTCAATAACAAAAGCCCCCAAAAGGGTGCCGACAGACGGCAACACTTTCGGGGGCTTCTTTTCTTTGTCTTTGAGTACGAGCAGGCGACCAAAGCAAAGAAGCAAAAGAAAGTCGCAATCAAAGAAGATTACACTTCTTCCTAAGTTGGCTGTATTTCTATTGATGATTTTGGTTTATCCTCCCTTTCATTGTTGAAGTTGAAAGTCCGTTGCTGAAGCTGTCCGAAGTTATCCTCCACGTAGATGTCAATTGTTTGGCGGTCGGTAGAGCGTGAAGTGTAATAGAGCCGGAAGGCGTCTCTCGTGAGCGGATATCGGTCATTCGGTTTGAATACAGTGCCATCATCCATCTTCAAGCAGCCCTTGCCATCCGGCTGGAAGTAACGGATCGTGTATTGCGTATTGGCAAAGCGACCACTTCTTTTGAGGCTACAGCGTATTTCAGCCGTTTCCCCCTTAGCTATGGAGTTCTGCACAGGCATCACTTCGAGCGAGAAGTCAT
Source organism: Porphyromonas miyakawae (assembly GCF_045865415.1). Lineage (NCBI taxonomy): Bacteria > Pseudomonadati > Bacteroidota > Bacteroidia > Bacteroidales > Porphyromonadaceae > Porphyromonas > Porphyromonas miyakawae. Next base: position 7,440 of record NZ_BAAFSF010000004.1, on the reverse strand, counting down.
AAGCCTGCTGCACATCCAGCTCACGAGTACAAGCAGATAGACAAAAGAGGGCGAGGGCAATCGCTCCCACAGCCCATATCGTATTCACTAGGAACTTTTTCATTGTTGTTGGTAGTTAGATATTGAACTTGAGTCCTGCTGAGATAGCAGGACGAAAACGATGCAGGTCAGAGCCGAAGAGCAGTCGCCCTTGAGCTTCGAGGACGAAGAGCAGATTGTCTGTTAGGAACAGTTCCACCAAGCTATGTATCGCTCCACCATAAATAAAGCGAGACCGATCCAGGAGTGTAGCCCCATCGGGAAGCAACCGTTTATCCTCGTTCAGCTCTTCATAACCGCAGAGAGCGGATAGTCCCAAATAGCCAAAGACATTCTTCCCCCAATCCGAGAGTATCGGGTGCATATAGCCGAAATGCAGTAGCACATCACGCAGTGGAACATTGTAAGAGCGATAAGTCAACCCTTGCTGCTCATACTCCGCCAAGAGAAAAGCGTAGTTTGCCCGCTTGAAGTAGTGTGCGAATGCAAGACCTACCCCAAAGCTCTCCTTTGCGAATAGTTTCTCCCCCTTGATAATCGGCATAGAGCCGACCAGCTCAACGCTATTTTGCCTAGGGATTAGTCGCTGTGCGTACGATGGCATAGCAGCAACCATAGCCACCATCACGCAGACCATCATGGATAACCATCTCTTCATCACCACTTCAGTTTAAGGTTATCAATCTTCTTAGTGAGCAAAAGGTCTTCAGGCTCCACATAGAAAGTGAGCGTGCGACTGCCGTTTCGCTCGTAGAGCGTCACTTCAAGTTGCTTATCCTCCGATAGTGTGAACTGCTCCAAGGCAAAGACTATTCTCTCAGAGCGTCCCGCCCCAATCCACATCACCTGATGAAAGGCACGTAGTGGTTGTAGTATTCGCTCCTGTATAGCTGTATGCTTCGCCACCTTCTTGTCCACCACCTTGAACGTAATGAAGTCCACCGCATACGGCATATTAGACTCATTATCCATACGGACGTGGAAGTAAAGCAACCCATTGTGGGCATATAATCCACGAAGTAAGAAGCGCATCCCGAATTGCTTTGCTCCAACATGCTTGATGGTTCGCTTATCATTTTGGTAGATGCTCTTCATAATCAGCTTAACCAATATGGGCGACTCACTTCCCAGCTCTTTGAAGTAGATGTCCGCACGATTGCTCGGCAGTCTTCCCTCCGTAGGAGATAGAAAGTCCTTCATCTCGATGCTGAGCTTCTCTGGTTCATCCGCATACTTCACATGTAGGCTCGGCAATGGGCGCCTTGCCACCTTTCGGTGGTAGGTTTCCCATGGCCTGCCCCCGAACCGTACGTGCAAGTCTCCCTGCATACGGCTCTCCACTGGTAATATCAGTTTATTTGTCATGGGCATGAATTTTTGCATTACAATGTTTGCATACAGCCAATGTCTTACGCCACTTCTTAATCATCAGTCGGTGCCATTCAGTATCGGTATTTATACCTCTGAGCTTACGGACTTGATACATTATGGTCTTGACATTAGTTGCTCCACACAATTCACATTTGCGCTCCATAAGTCTCTCCGCAAGAGTAGGGAAAGGAAGTACAAATGTGTTAGGTAGATTATCGCAGGTTGCGTCTTTGTCCGGCTCTTGCCTCGCAAAGCCATCATTATAGAATATTCGGAACTTGGTTTCTCCTTTCTTTGCTTGATAGGGTATCGCCAAGTCATGGTCTCTTCTGTACTTTCGTATAACCTTGGCAGTTGATGAATTTAGTTTCTTTGCCAAAGTTTTGCAGAAACTATATCGCATTATGTAACCGAATTTACTTCCTGCATAAGAGATGTTGTCCGCAATCCTATAATATTGGTACAAACCTCTGATTTCAGTTGTATAGCGTGCGCAGATTGTGGCAGGGTCTTCTTTGGTCAGGTAATTGCGTGGCATGGCATACCAAATTTCCTTTCCATTGATTACCCTAAGTTCCATTGCTTTCAGTTCCAATAATTTCTTTTGGACTGTGGCAATAGGCAGAGTCAGCATTATGCGTCCGCTGAACGGTCTCTTCAACCATCCCAGCTTATTTCGCTTCATGGCCTCGGATTTTCTGATAGAGATTTCATACCCAAGAAACTTTGCAGAATCCTGTGCATTAGTGATTAAGGTCTTTTCTTCGGATAATTCAAGTTTTAGCTTGTCTCTCATGAAGTTTGTAAAGTCCTCTTTCATTCTTGCGCAATCTGCTTTACTACCAATTACACCGATTAGAAAGTCATCGGCATATCTGATATATTTAAGTCTCTTGTAGTTACTATCCATTGCCATAGATGCCGGCACTCTCCGTGTCTTTGCTTCCATCTCTTTCAGTTGTGTCAGCAATTCACGTTTCGTGTCTTCATCAGTGGCGTTTCGGATAGCCTTGCGTAATCTTACAGCCTTTCGACTATAACTTGCGTGGAGTGGGTTTTCCCGCCTTTTCTTACCCTTGTCAAAAGATTCCGCATATTCACGCATGTATTTGTCGAACTTATCAAGGTATATATTAGCCAAGATAGGACTTATTATCCCTCCTTGAGGAGTTCCCGAATACGTCTTGTGAAATGTAAAATCTTCGATATAGCCTGCCTTTAGGAATTTCCATATCAGTCGAAGAAATCTTTCATCTGATATGCGCTCACGAAGAGTTTCAATCAGGATATGGTGGTCAATATTGTCGAAGAATCCTTTGATGTCACCTTCGATAAACCAATTCGCACCAGTGAAAAGAGTTTGGATGGAACGCAAAGCCGTATGACAGCTTCTTCTTGGTCTGAATCCATGCGAGGTGTTCTCAAAATGCCCCTCATAGACAGCTTCAAGAATAAGTCTAACGACCTCTTGCACCATCTTGTCTTCAATTGATGGGATGCCCAATGGTCTTTTCTTCCCATTCTTTTTAGGTATATAGACTCTTCGGGCAGGCGTTGGCATGTAACTTTCATCCTTTAGCGCAGCTATCAGATGTCCTATTCTATCAACACTCATTCCGTCAATGGTTTTGCCGTCTGAACCAGGTGTCATGTTGCCCGGTTTCGCATAAATGCGCTGGTAGGCTACATAAAACATCTGTTCATTGAATAGGATGCGGTACAACCTTTCGTACTTGTAATGCACATCTTTGCTATGTGCAGATAAACTGTTTAATATGGTCTCTGGATTTCTCATACGTCTCACACGTTATCGTTTGACAATATTAAAATTACCGAGCTGTTCCCCTTTGCCATGTACGTGGCTTTCCCACGCTCAGACTACTACGGGAACTCCGTTGCCATGCGGAGTTTTCAGAGCCTATGCTCATAGCCTTTCGGCATCTCCGTGTAGGCAATCCCCATTTAGTGGCCTTGATAACTTGGCTTGACAGACTGTCGGATGCAACGTACATCCTTTTCCGTTCTCTGACGGATATGTCGCAGTAAATTCCTTGCCCATCACTCCATTCAATAAGCGTGGGTACTGCGAGGCAACGTATGTAACTGCTTTCCGTTGCCACCTCTACATTAGTCATAGGACTATTGTTCAACCAATCAGGCTTCATCCTTGTGTCTGTCTTTTCCCATAGCAATTCAGTCGCAGTTTAGCAATTAACTGACTTATCGCGTTACCGACATGCTTCACTCCCCGTTTGGTTTCCCATTCGGATAAGTCGGTATGGGATAGGTTTATAAATTGGAATACTAACCTAATCACTTGCCAAAGTGATAATTATCAAGCCCCTATTATGGGCGCACTGTATGCGTAGAATGAGCCATCCTCGCAGATGACGCTCATATTGGTCTCCGTCTCAAACTCACGGACGGCAGCCTTTACACGCAGCACATTCTCCGCATCGTCAGCTTTTCCAGCAATAATGTTTTGCGACCCGAGATCTACATAGCGTATAGCTGCAGGAAAGATGAGATGCACCGTCTTTTCAAACGTAACCTCCAGCCCGTAGGGCAATACGACCCGTCCATTCGGTATCGATCGGCTCATCCCTTGGTAAAGGTCTCCGCTACTCAGTAATTGATTGTTTCCCTCCACTTGTTGTGCCATAGCAGGGAGCGTTATCGTAGCACAAACTACGATAGATAAAATCCATTTCTTCATAAGTATATCAGTTGTTATTGTTAGAGTTCTAAAAGCTTACTTCGTCTGTACAAGGAATAGTCTATATCCTCCTTTGAGCGTCACCTTAATCGTGCGGAGCTTCTTCTGTAGTAGTTGTCCAGCTCCCTGCATCACCCCTCTAGTCACCTCGGAGATGATTTGGTCTTTAGCCGATGAGGAAAAGGTGAAAGAGGTACCCATCGATCCCCCGACATTTGCCCCCATCTCCTTGAGTGCTGACACCTCTTCAGAGCCAGGGATATAGACTCCCATCTGTCCGTCTGTATCATAGGCAGATAGTTTGACCGGCAGAATGCGACCATTCACCTCTATGCTCTTAATCAGCAACTGCATTCGGTTGCCATCGATCTTAGCTTGAGCCATTAAGATACTATGCTTTGGGATTGAAGTTTGCTGTACACGAGCGGTCTCCACCAGGCGAAGAGCAACGTAATCACCCTCTTTGAGGGTCGTTGTTTTGTCCACCACTACGCAAAGGGTATTGCGCTCGCCAGAGATTGCGGAGCTATTAGAGAGCGAATGAAAGCTCATGTTCCGCTCCTTGGCTCCGTACATCTCCATAAACTCCTTGTCGCTCATTGGCTGGTCCAGTGCTGAGACCAACGGCTTGCGGTCAGCTATTATCTCCATTGGAGCCTCGTCCTTGGCAGCTCCACCGCTAGGCGGAGATACCATCTGAGCCTGCTCACTCATAGGCATAGCTCCATGGGCGGGAGAGGCTCCAGCTGCGGGCAAGTACTTAGCCGCCATTTGGTAGCTCTTCTCCATAAGAGCTAGTTGCTTAGCTTCCTCGTCATCGGCTTGTTGGCTAAGCTCGTGCAGTTCACGTCTGAGGTCATCAATCTCCTGTTGCATAGCTTCTCGCTCCTCCTCATAAGGGTCAGAGCCGTAGAAGTCCGCTAGCAGACGGTTGTTCTCCTCGTATCGTTGCATCGAAGACTCAATCTTATTACCAACGACCGCCTCCTGCGGGTCGCTCTCAGACGAGGTTCCCTCCTGCTGAAAGTACTCCGCCAGTCTCCCCACCTCCTCACGAGCTTGCTCCTCTTGAGTTGTATGGTCAACTAGTTCGTAGGCTTTGAGTTTATTCTCCGTTAGCTTTTCGGTCGTAGCTTGTGGTATGTTGTCATTCAACCCCTCACCAGCGTCCGGTTGCTCCTTAGTGGCGGGTGCAAATATAAACCACATAGCAAGGGCAAAGATAATCCCTAGCCCTGCGAAGACTAACACCTTCTTCAATTGTTCTTTCTGTTTATGCTCCATAGTTACTAATCGCTAAATGTTCCATTCTCTTGATGTAGGTTGTATCCCTCTGTATCGGGCTGTCCACCAGCTCCCCCATAGGGATAGGTGGCATCTCCTCACGGTGCGGGAGGAAGAACTGTGCCACCATCCAGATTGAGCAGACTAGGTAGACGAGACTCAGTCCGTAGACAATAATCTGTCGCTGTCTGTTCGTTAGCATATTGCATCGCTCTCTTAGCCGTACCTGCCCCCTCAAATAGCTTCTTCTGAGGGTAGGTCTACTTTTCCGCTTCATAGTCTTATCGCTTGTAAGTTTGGATGTCACGATTCTCTCGTACGAGGAAGTGCTCCATCAAAAAACCTTGCGGATTGTTGTCCGAGCGAACCGAGTTTTGTAGCGAGCAACTAGTCACCAAGCTTCGCTCCGTGACATTGCTCTGTCGGATAATAAACTGCCGAGCAAAGGTGGTTACTTCATAGGGGTATGAGTCAAAGTCACACCGTATGGAGTCAATCTCTATACGTTGGTTGACATTGCCCGAGATAGCTCGATTGTAGTACCCCTTCTCCGCTAGATCCTTGTAGTAGTTAAAAGCGGACTTGTCGCACAGTTGGAAAGCACGCTCCATATTCTTCTCGATGGCATCCTTGTCGGGCGCAATCGTGAAGAAAAGCTCGTGAAAGCGTCTTACATGCTCTCGAGCCTCCACCGGGCGGTTCATCGAAGCGTCTTGGCTCAGAGCCAGCATCAGAGACTTCCCTTGGTCCAGTACGTACACCTTTTCACGCTGCTTCTTAGCAAAGCTGTACGAAGCATAGACCGCATAGCTACTGACCGCTATGCAGACTATCGCAAAGATGATGGCGTAGAGCCTAATCTGCTTGAAAGAGGTCTCTATGTTTGTGAGTGATTTGAATTCCATATTCCATTATTCTAATTGTCTTATATCTAAAAACTTCTGAGGGGTAGTCTAGTGTCAAGGCGCCTTGGCACTCCAGTGCCATACGGGTGAAACTCTAGTGCCAACCCCACTTGGCACTGCAATTTGTCGGAATATGACGTCTCATTTGTCGGAATATGACGTCTCATTTTTCAGTCTTTCGTTTCATACGAAGGAAACTGCAGTTTCATAGGTAAGAAACTCTAGTTTCATAGGCAGGAAACTCCCAGTGCCATGGGTAGGAAACTGTAGTGCCACACGGCAGGCACTACGCTTACCTGCCCCCAGCTGCTATATTGACGCACATAGGAGGAGCTAATCCTACCCACCTGACCGTCATACGACCGTCACGTGGTCATCGCATCCTCATCAAGCGTGTCATAGCCACCCTTCGGCTGAAGGGGCGCTATTTGCCCTTGATAAGTGCCCCCTTTGATACGTCCGCCTACGTTGCCAGCTATAGACCCCGTGGCACCAGCTACCGCCTTACCTCCCGTATAGGCACCCTGAGCTCCTCGTTGCGCCGTCTGATTGACATTGCGTCCGTACGCCCCGATACCACCACCAGCCTCTATAATCCAGCCCGCTACCGTAGGAACACAGAAGTACCCCACGATACCAATCAGAAAGAAGACAATGTAGTACCAGCTACCCGAATCGGGCAGATAGTTAGGGTCACTCAATGCTGCAATATCCTTCTGCACCATCAACACCTGTATCTTTGTGAGGAGCGCCGAGAGGACAGAGCTCACGGGTAACCACAGATAGACCGATATGTAGCGTGAGAACCAAGCCGTAAGCGACCCCGACAAGCCATCCCAAACGGCAATACCAAAGACGATTGGTCCCAGTATGCTCAGCACGATAAGAAAGAAGGTGCGGAGCGTATCAATAATCAGAGCAGCCGCATGGTATAGCAACTCTATGAGGTCATGGAGTTGCTTCATAAGCCACTGCTTTGTTTGGTAAGCAGCACGCTCGGCATACATCCCAGCGATGGTCACCGCATCGCTCGCCCGATGATCCCCATCTCCTCTATCTTTTGGTCAAAAGCTTCATTGGAAACCAAGTAAGCCGTCTCGGGGTTACGGAGATAGGCAGCCTCTT
>NZ_BAAFSF010000003.1:0-48922 GCF_045865415.1 Porphyromonas miyakawae | reverse complement strand
CGCTTTAAGTACTCTGGCGGCATCGCCAGAGAGTATTACTGAAAAAGTATAAGTATCGTAATTCCAACGAGTTACGATACTTTTGTTTTATAGACCTCTACCTCTTCAGAGTAGTTACAGAGATAGCCGAAACGCCCAAAATACTCTCCAATGGCTACAATCTGGCTACACTTTTTTCTCGCAAAAAATAATTGTAGCCAAGAGTACGTAGAGAGTCTGTTTAGAGTACTTGTACATTGCTGTAGTTCAAACAATTATGTGCAACTTTGTAGGCGAGTTGTAGAGAGTTATAGCACCATAAATGTGTAGCTTTTCTGGTCGCAAACTTTCTATGCTTGGCTACAATAAAAACAGACAATGTATGCAATCAATTTTCAGAACAGCATTCTACCTTCGTAGCAACTATGTGAACAAGGAAGGAAAAACGCCAGTCATGCTACGCATCTATCTCAACAATGAGCGGATGTCACTAGGCTCCACTGGCATCACCATCGTGCAGTCCCAATGGGATCGCGAAAAAGAGCGAGTAAAAGGGCGTCACACCGAAGCTCTGAATACGAACTTGCAATTGGATAACATCCAAAGTGGTTTACAAGCCATCTTTCGCAAGTTAGAAATGACTGATGAGCTCTCGTTAGAGCGTATCAAGTCAGAACATCTTGGCAAAAAACAAGATATAGATACCATCATGCAACTCTTCGACAAACACAATGAAGATGTTGCAGCTCGAGTTGGCATCTCAGTCTCTGCGCCCACTCTTCAAAAGTATAAGGTCTGCAAAAGACGCTTTTCTGAGTTCCTAAAAGATAAACTCAGACGTAGAGACCTCAAGCTCACGGAGCTAACCTATATGATTATACATGATTTTGACCTATACCTACGCACAGTGGTGGGGCAAAATCCTAATACAGCCACTAAGACGATGAAGACCTTCAAGACTGTAGTCATTTTGGGGCAAAAGTTAGGCGTACTACATCACGACCCTTTTGTCAACTTCCGATTTCACTTAGAGCCAGTGAATAGAGGGTTCTTGACTGATGAAGAGGTCTTACAGATTGTCAACAAGGAGTTGAATATCCAGAGATTGGAGCTGGTACGAGACATCTTCATCTTTTCCTGCTTTACAGGTTTAGCCTACATTGATGTGGCTAATCTTACACCCGACAATATCGTGATGCTTGGTGGCAAAGAGTGGATTATGACTAAGCGACAGAAGACAAGCGTGGAGACCAATGTGCTGCTCCTTGATATCCCTAAGCGCATCATCAGTAAATATAGCCACCAAACTTATCGTGATGGCAAGCTCTTCCCTATCCTCAGCAATCAGAAGACCAATTCATACCTCAAAGAGATTGCAGATATATGTGGTATCAAGAAGAACTTGACTTTCCACCTAGCTCGACATACCTTTGCGACAATGTCACTGAGCAAGGGAGTTCCGATAGAGAGTGTCTCTAAAATGCTGGGTCATACCAATATCCGAACAACGCAAATCTATGCCCGTATCACCAATAAGAAGATTGAACATGACATGGAGCAGTTTGCTGACAAGCTAGGCAAGTTCAATACGGCAATGGGTATCGGGGAGAATAGCTGGCAATAAGTGCAACCATTAAAACCAAATAAGAAGATGAAGACAACGAATAAGAAAGAACTATCCTACTTCCGCTTAAAGCTAGAGAGCTACCTTAGTGAGCATTTCCCTGAAAAGGTGGAAGACAAGCCATTTATCAAGGCACGAGCTGATGAAGCTCTTACTACCTACTGTGATGCTGTGGAAGAAGGATTCTCGTATCCCGAAGCAGAGAGTATGGCGAGTGAAGTACTATATCGTGACCTGCATTTCTCCAAATACGACACGCTTGTGTCCGTCTTGGAGAATGAGTTTGAAAAGGAGCTCCCCTCCCCACTCCCCGAACGACTCTCTCGGATACTTCTCGGGAACAAGGCGATACAGAACCTATTTGACAAGTATAACCTTACGGATGAATTTGTTGCAACACCTGAGTATGATACGCTCTACACAGAACTGACAGGAACAGTTGTACTTCTTATCGAAGCTAATCAACTTCCCGCGGTAGGCAATGTGAGTGCATTAGAGTCGACAATGTAGATTATCCCTATCTCGTGCGCCTTTTGAGCTTCAAGAGCCAAGATAGTCTCTCTGCGCCATACGTCAAGAGCATATTCTATCTCTTGTCTTTATGTCGCATAGTCTCTTGGCTCTGCTCTTGAAAACTCTAAAAGACTCCGAATATGAATAGATCTCTCGTGAACAAAGACCTGCACAGTCCAGCCTTCATACGGGCAAGTGTTCCTGCAGATAAAGAGGAACCATTACAAGTTGCGTCCAAAACAACTCCAAGCAACGAGATCAAATGGTCTCGCATCATCCGACTTACCTTACTTATAGGTATCCTATCGGGTGGAGTGTACTTACTCTCTAAGTTAGTCACAGCACAGATCGTAACAGCTCTATTGATACTGATTGGTTTTGTGGTACTACGATTCATCGTTCGTACCGTTCTGCAAATCACATTTACGCTTTTACGCTACCTCTTTTGGATTGTTGTACTAGCCGTAATACTACTTTGCGTGCTATGATATAGCACCTCTCTCTCTTCAGAGAAACAACTCTTTGGGTGACTGGCTCTCTTTCGAGTCTAGTCACCCTTTTTGCTTCTTGTGTTTAGGCATTGCACTTCTGCTTCTCAGTCATAGTTCCCCAGTTATGCAGTGGTCAAATCGGAAGCTGATTCTTTTTCATCGCAAAGGTAGTACGGGGCTTAAAGACTTTCCCAAGGTCAGGCCATTCGGTTTGTCTGGAAAATCTCCACACCTATGCTGTTCGCTTCGGGTAGTATTTTCCGCCAAAACCTTGTGTAAGTCTTGCCCCGCTACCTTGTTTTTGCTTGAAAAAAGGAATCAGCATACTCCGATCTTTGAACGCATAAAAAAAAGGTCTCTTATGAATAAGCAGAAAGTAAATATGACATCATCAACGAAAGAAAAAGGATATAGCTCCTCCTCTCATTACCGCATAAGTTCTGAGTTTGAACAAAGTGAGCAGGCGTTGGCTACCAAGTTCGTCCATTGGAACGTACCCCCATTGAAAAGCCTTTGTGACAGCTCTGTATATCTCCTGAGAGCAAAGCTTAATCGTGGCGAGCGAATGAGCCGTGAGGATAAGGATTGGCTCTGTGAAGCGGTGAATAACAATACCTACTTCCGCTCTGCCGTACCGCTACAAGGATGGCGATTTGACTTCATTGATGTATTGAAGAAGTACCTCGTCAATCAATATGGACAGTGGGCAGAGTACTATGCTCCCGACCGCACCAGCCTACGCAACTACCTCTATGGACCTATCAACCAAATCGTAGAGATACCCAAGCAGTAACAGCACTAATACCGATAAGACAATGAAAGGAACAGAACAATTTACCCGAACGATAGCCGAGTATCTTAATGAACGTGCGATGACAGACCCTTTGTTTGCGCCCAATCTACAGAAGCCCCATAAGAACATAGAGGAGTGCATTCTCTATATCTTGAGTGAGGTGCAAAGAAGTGGTTGTAATGGCTTTGCCGATGAGGAGATATACTCAATGGCAGTTCACTACTATGATGAAGATGATATAGAGGTGGATAAAGTCTCTGGTTGCAATGTTGTGGTCAATCACGTTGTAGAGCTCTCCGAAGAAGAGAAAAAGCAAGCACGGCAGGAAGCTATCAAGCAATACCAACAAGAGGAACTTGTCAAATTGCAGAAGCGAAATGAGCGACCCAAGAGAACTGAAAGAACAGAGACAACATCTTCTATACAACCGCAACCCACACTATTTGACACCCTTGCCTTATGAAACCTAGAAACAAGTTTGAGAAAGCCGTCTTGGCACGGAGTACGAGACTATGCCCGATAACAAAAGCACAGCATCAGTGGGCATTCCGAGAGTGCATAGACCACTTTGCCTTCCGCTTACCTAAAGGTCGTACGACTTGTATGGATTGTGGTTATAGTTGGACTTTAGAGCAGCCTATAGATACTTGCACTTGCCCTCAATGTAGGGCAAGGTTGCAAGTCAAGACAACAAGAGCGCGTAAGTTACAACAGAAGCAGTACTTCACGCTACTAACCACTTGTGGTGAGTATCAAGTGTTGCGGATGTTCCTCCTCGTGGCTGAAATGGAGAAAGGTTGCAGAGCACAGAGCTCTGTCATTGAGATTGGGCATTATTGGTGGAACGATGCAGGGAGACAAGCATTAGTAGCCATACAGCGAACTTTTGGACACTATATTGATAGCTTTTCTTTTTGCTCTCCGATGGCTATCCGTAACGATAGCGAAGCTTACCGATATGTAGCCTATTCGCAGATATATCCGAAGCTAAAGGTCACGAATACGCTTTATAGGAATGGCTTCAACGGAGAGTTTCACGGCATAGCACCTACTCAACTCATCCCAGCTCTACTTACTGATAGTCGTGCAGAAACAATGATGAAAGCAGGACGATACAAGGATTTAAGACACTTCCTATCAAGGGGCAAAGGGCTTGACATCTATTGGAACTCATACAAGTTGACACTGCGTCACCACTACATAATAAGCGACATTGTCTTATGGTGTGACTATGTAGATATGCTCAAACGATTGGGTAAGGACATCCACAGTCCGAAATATATCTGCCCCTCCGACCTCAGAGGGGAGCATGACAAACGAGAAGCGGAGCTCCGCAGACAGCGTGAGCGGGAGGCGATGGAGCGAAAGCGGGAAAAGGCAATGGCGGACGAGGAGCGTTTTCGTGAACTCAAGTCAAAGTTCTTCGGCATCCGTTTCACGGACGGCACAATCCAAGTACACGTCCTGGAGAGCGTGCAGGAGTATATAGACGAAGGAGCTGAATTGCATCACTGCCTATTTTCAAATGAGTACTATCTCAAAGAGAACTCGCTCATTCTGTCGGCTACCATTGAGGGCAAACGAATAGAGACGATAGAGGTCTCTCTGGACACACTCCAAGTGACACAGAGCCGTGGTGTGTGCAACCAAAACACCCCATACCACGACCAAATTGTGAGCCTTGTCAATGCCCATAGCCAACTGATACGGGAAGTTGTACGATGAAGTTCGGTAAAGGAGCTGTCGGCTCTTTTCCACTAAGTTTATTTCAAGAGTTTGATATGCTTCTTTATTTTCTTCATCGCCCAATCGTAGTGACTTGCCGTTACCGAGACACAATATGCTCCCAGTATAGATGTCCCAGTCCAAGGCAATGAGCCGTTGGCAAAAAGTTCATCATTGGAATAATTTTCTATCAAAACCATTACAGCATTATGAGACGCTTTCAAGTTTTCCTTTGCTTCCTCCAACGATGTGCTTTGGTGCTTCTTCCAAAACTCAACATTCAGTGCAGGGTAGGTTCTCCAATTGTAAGGTTCGGGAAGAAAAGGCTTAGGCACCCCATTGCTATTGGCTTGGACCCAATTCAATAGCAGATTATGCCACTCGTACAGATGTACAAGTACATCCCTCAAGTTCTTGTCTCTTCTCCAATGTGTTTCCTTACCGCTTGTAGTCATTTCCACAGCAAAAGGTGTCGCTTGTTGCTCCTCACTCATACTGTCGATGAGCTCCCACATCTTCACAAATTGTTGATTAGCAGATGTCATCAAATCCGCCTTTGTTGTAGCTCTTGCCATATCTCTTTATTCTCTGTTTGTCTCAAAGGTAAGTAAAAGGATGAAGATTCGGAACCTTGTTCGTAGATTCAATAACAAAAGCCCCCAAAAGGGTGCCGACAGACGGCAACACTTTCGGGGGCTTCTTTTCTTTGTCTTTGAGTACGAGCAGGCGACCAAAGCAAAGAAGCAAAAGAAAGTCGCAATCAAAGAAGATTACACTTCTTCCTAAGTTGGCTGTATTTCTATTGATGATTTTGGTTTATCCTCCCTTTCATTGTTGAAGTTGAAAGTCCGTTGCTGAAGCTGTCCGAAGTTATCCTCCACGTAGATGTCAATTGTTTGGCGGTCGGTAGAGCGTGAAGTGTAATAGAGCCGGAAGGCGTCTCTCGTGAGCGGATATCGGTCATTCGGTTTGAATACAGTGCCATCATCCATCTTCAAGCAGCCCTTGCCATCCGGCTGGAAGTAACGGATCGTGTATTGCGTATTGGCAAAGCGACCACTTCTTTTGAGGCTACAGCGTATTTCAGCCGTTTCCCCCTTAGCTATGGAGTTCTGCACAGGCATCACTTCGAGCGAGAAGTCATAAGCCTGCTGCACATCCAGCTCACGAGTACAAGCAGATAGACAAAAGAGGGCGAGGGCAATCGCTCCCACAGCCCATATCGTATTCACTAGGAACTTTTTCATTGTTGTTGGTAGTTAGATATTGAACTTGAGTCCTGCTGAGATAGCAGGACGAAAACGATGCAGGTCAGAGCCGAAGAGCAGTCGCCCTTGAGCTTCGAGGACGAAGAGCAGATTGTCTGTTAGGAACAGTTCCACCAAGCTATGTATCGCTCCACCATAAATAAAGCGAGACCGATCCAGGAGTGTAGCCCCATCGGGAAGCAACCGTTTATCCTCGTTCAGCTCTTCATAACCGCAGAGAGCGGATAGTCCCAAATAGCCAAAGACATTCTTCCCCCAATCCGAGAGTATCGGGTGCATATAGCCGAAATGCAGTAGCACATCACGCAGTGGAACATTGTAAGAGCGATAAGTCAACCCTTGCTGCTCATACTCCGCCAAGAGAAAAGCGTAGTTTGCCCGCTTGAAGTAGTGTGCGAATGCAAGACCTACCCCAAAGCTCTCCTTTGCGAATAGTTTCTCCCCCTTGATAATCGGCATAGAGCCGACCAGCTCAACGCTATTTTGCCTAGGGATTAGTCGCTGTGCGTACGATGGCATAGCAGCAACCATAGCCACCATCACGCAGACCATCATGGATAACCATCTCTTCATCACCACTTCAGTTTAAGGTTATCAATCTTCTTAGTGAGCAAAAGGTCTTCAGGCTCCACATAGAAAGTGAGCGTGCGACTGCCGTTTCGCTCGTAGAGCGTCACTTCAAGTTGCTTATCCTCCGATAGTGTGAACTGCTCCAAGGCAAAGACTATTCTCTCAGAGCGTCCCGCCCCAATCCACATCACCTGATGAAAGGCACGTAGTGGTTGTAGTATTCGCTCCTGTATAGCTGTATGCTTCGCCACCTTCTTGTCCACCACCTTGAACGTAATGAAGTCCACCGCATACGGCATATTAGACTCATTATCCATACGGACGTGGAAGTAAAGCAACCCATTGTGGGCATATAATCCACGAAGTAAGAAGCGCATCCCGAATTGCTTTGCTCCAACATGCTTGATGGTTCGCTTATCATTTTGGTAGATGCTCTTCATAATCAGCTTAACCAATATGGGCGACTCACTTCCCAGCTCTTTGAAGTAGATGTCCGCACGATTGCTCGGCAGTCTTCCCTCCGTAGGAGATAGAAAGTCCTTCATCTCGATGCTGAGCTTCTCTGGTTCATCCGCATACTTCACATGTAGGCTCGGCAATGGGCGCCTTGCCACCTTTCGGTGGTAGGTTTCCCATGGCCTGCCCCCGAACCGTACGTGCAAGTCTCCCTGCATACGGCTCTCCACTGGTAATATCAGTTTATTTGTCATGGGCATGAATTTTTGCATTACAATGTTTGCATACAGCCAATGTCTTACGCCACTTCTTAATCATCAGTCGGTGCCATTCAGTATCGGTATTTATACCTCTGAGCTTACGGACTTGATACATTATGGTCTTGACATTAGTTGCTCCACACAATTCACATTTGCGCTCCATAAGTCTCTCCGCAAGAGTAGGGAAAGGAAGTACAAATGTGTTAGGTAGATTATCGCAGGTTGCGTCTTTGTCCGGCTCTTGCCTCGCAAAGCCATCATTATAGAATATTCGGAACTTGGTTTCTCCTTTCTTTGCTTGATAGGGTATCGCCAAGTCATGGTCTCTTCTGTACTTTCGTATAACCTTGGCAGTTGATGAATTTAGTTTCTTTGCCAAAGTTTTGCAGAAACTATATCGCATTATGTAACCGAATTTACTTCCTGCATAAGAGATGTTGTCCGCAATCCTATAATATTGGTACAAACCTCTGATTTCAGTTGTATAGCGTGCGCAGATTGTGGCAGGGTCTTCTTTGGTCAGGTAATTGCGTGGCATGGCATACCAAATTTCCTTTCCATTGATTACCCTAAGTTCCATTGCTTTCAGTTCCAATAATTTCTTTTGGACTGTGGCAATAGGCAGAGTCAGCATTATGCGTCCGCTGAACGGTCTCTTCAACCATCCCAGCTTATTTCGCTTCATGGCCTCGGATTTTCTGATAGAGATTTCATACCCAAGAAACTTTGCAGAATCCTGTGCATTAGTGATTAAGGTCTTTTCTTCGGATAATTCAAGTTTTAGCTTGTCTCTCATGAAGTTTGTAAAGTCCTCTTTCATTCTTGCGCAATCTGCTTTACTACCAATTACACCGATTAGAAAGTCATCGGCATATCTGATATATTTAAGTCTCTTGTAGTTACTATCCATTGCCATAGATGCCGGCACTCTCCGTGTCTTTGCTTCCATCTCTTTCAGTTGTGTCAGCAATTCACGTTTCGTGTCTTCATCAGTGGCGTTTCGGATAGCCTTGCGTAATCTTACAGCCTTTCGACTATAACTTGCGTGGAGTGGGTTTTCCCGCCTTTTCTTACCCTTGTCAAAAGATTCCGCATATTCACGCATGTATTTGTCGAACTTATCAAGGTATATATTAGCCAAGATAGGACTTATTATCCCTCCTTGAGGAGTTCCCGAATACGTCTTGTGAAATGTAAAATCTTCGATATAGCCTGCCTTTAGGAATTTCCATATCAGTCGAAGAAATCTTTCATCTGATATGCGCTCACGAAGAGTTTCAATCAGGATATGGTGGTCAATATTGTCGAAGAATCCTTTGATGTCACCTTCGATAAACCAATTCGCACCAGTGAAAAGAGTTTGGATGGAACGCAAAGCCGTATGACAGCTTCTTCTTGGTCTGAATCCATGCGAGGTGTTCTCAAAATGCCCCTCATAGACAGCTTCAAGAATAAGTCTAACGACCTCTTGCACCATCTTGTCTTCAATTGATGGGATGCCCAATGGTCTTTTCTTCCCATTCTTTTTAGGTATATAGACTCTTCGGGCAGGCGTTGGCATGTAACTTTCATCCTTTAGCGCAGCTATCAGATGTCCTATTCTATCAACACTCATTCCGTCAATGGTTTTGCCGTCTGAACCAGGTGTCATGTTGCCCGGTTTCGCATAAATGCGCTGGTAGGCTACATAAAACATCTGTTCATTGAATAGGATGCGGTACAACCTTTCGTACTTGTAATGCACATCTTTGCTATGTGCAGATAAACTGTTTAATATGGTCTCTGGATTTCTCATACGTCTCACACGTTATCGTTTGACAATATTAAAATTACCGAGCTGTTCCCCTTTGCCATGTACGTGGCTTTCCCACGCTCAGACTACTACGGGAACTCCGTTGCCATGCGGAGTTTTCAGAGCCTATGCTCATAGCCTTTCGGCATCTCCGTGTAGGCAATCCCCATTTAGTGGCCTTGATAACTTGGCTTGACAGACTGTCGGATGCAACGTACATCCTTTTCCGTTCTCTGACGGATATGTCGCAGTAAATTCCTTGCCCATCACTCCATTCAATAAGCGTGGGTACTGCGAGGCAACGTATGTAACTGCTTTCCGTTGCCACCTCTACATTAGTCATAGGACTATTGTTCAACCAATCAGGCTTCATCCTTGTGTCTGTCTTTTCCCATAGCAATTCAGTCGCAGTTTAGCAATTAACTGACTTATCGCGTTACCGACATGCTTCACTCCCCGTTTGGTTTCCCATTCGGATAAGTCGGTATGGGATAGGTTTATAAATTGGAATACTAACCTAATCACTTGCCAAAGTGATAATTATCAAGCCCCTATTATGGGCGCACTGTATGCGTAGAATGAGCCATCCTCGCAGATGACGCTCATATTGGTCTCCGTCTCAAACTCACGGACGGCAGCCTTTACACGCAGCACATTCTCCGCATCGTCAGCTTTTCCAGCAATAATGTTTTGCGACCCGAGATCTACATAGCGTATAGCTGCAGGAAAGATGAGATGCACCGTCTTTTCAAACGTAACCTCCAGCCCGTAGGGCAATACGACCCGTCCATTCGGTATCGATCGGCTCATCCCTTGGTAAAGGTCTCCGCTACTCAGTAATTGATTGTTTCCCTCCACTTGTTGTGCCATAGCAGGGAGCGTTATCGTAGCACAAACTACGATAGATAAAATCCATTTCTTCATAAGTATATCAGTTGTTATTGTTAGAGTTCTAAAAGCTTACTTCGTCTGTACAAGGAATAGTCTATATCCTCCTTTGAGCGTCACCTTAATCGTGCGGAGCTTCTTCTGTAGTAGTTGTCCAGCTCCCTGCATCACCCCTCTAGTCACCTCGGAGATGATTTGGTCTTTAGCCGATGAGGAAAAGGTGAAAGAGGTACCCATCGATCCCCCGACATTTGCCCCCATCTCCTTGAGTGCTGACACCTCTTCAGAGCCAGGGATATAGACTCCCATCTGTCCGTCTGTATCATAGGCAGATAGTTTGACCGGCAGAATGCGACCATTCACCTCTATGCTCTTAATCAGCAACTGCATTCGGTTGCCATCGATCTTAGCTTGAGCCATTAAGATACTATGCTTTGGGATTGAAGTTTGCTGTACACGAGCGGTCTCCACCAGGCGAAGAGCAACGTAATCACCCTCTTTGAGGGTCGTTGTTTTGTCCACCACTACGCAAAGGGTATTGCGCTCGCCAGAGATTGCGGAGCTATTAGAGAGCGAATGAAAGCTCATGTTCCGCTCCTTGGCTCCGTACATCTCCATAAACTCCTTGTCGCTCATTGGCTGGTCCAGTGCTGAGACCAACGGCTTGCGGTCAGCTATTATCTCCATTGGAGCCTCGTCCTTGGCAGCTCCACCGCTAGGCGGAGATACCATCTGAGCCTGCTCACTCATAGGCATAGCTCCATGGGCG
Organism: Porphyromonas miyakawae; assembly: GCF_045865415.1. Taxonomy (NCBI): domain Bacteria; kingdom Pseudomonadati; phylum Bacteroidota; class Bacteroidia; order Bacteroidales; family Porphyromonadaceae; genus Porphyromonas; species Porphyromonas miyakawae. The sequence continues at coordinate 37,794 of NZ_BAAFSF010000003.1, read as the reverse complement.
GGAGAGGCTCCAGCTGCGGGCAAGTACTTAGCCGCCATTTGGTAGCTCTTCTCCATAAGAGCTAGTTGCTTAGCTTCCTCGTCATCGGCTTGTTGGCTAAGCTCGTGCAGTTCACGTCTGAGGTCATCAATCTCCTGTTGCATAGCTTCTCGCTCCTCCTCATAAGGGTCAGAGCCGTAGAAGTCCGCTAGCAGACGGTTGTTCTCCTCGTATCGTTGCATCGAAGACTCAATCTTATTACCAACGACCGCCTCCTGCGGGTCGCTCTCAGACGAGGTTCCCTCCTGCTGAAAGTACTCCGCCAGTCTCCCCACCTCCTCACGAGCTTGCTCCTCTTGAGTTGTATGGTCAACTAGTTCGTAGGCTTTGAGTTTATTCTCCGTTAGCTTTTCGGTCGTAGCTTGTGGTATGTTGTCATTCAACCCCTCACCAGCGTCCGGTTGCTCCTTAGTGGCGGGTGCAAATATAAACCACATAGCAAGGGCAAAGATAATCCCTAGCCCTGCGAAGACTAACACCTTCTTCAATTGTTCTTTCTGTTTATGCTCCATAGTTACTAATCGCTAAATGTTCCATTCTCTTGATGTAGGTTGTATCCCTCTGTATCGGGCTGTCCACCAGCTCCCCCATAGGGATAGGTGGCATCTCCTCACGGTGCGGGAGGAAGAACTGTGCCACCATCCAGATTGAGCAGACTAGGTAGACGAGACTCAGTCCGTAGACAATAATCTGTCGCTGTCTGTTCGTTAGCATATTGCATCGCTCTCTTAGCCGTACCTGCCCCCTCAAATAGCTTCTTCTGAGGGTAGGTCTACTTTTCCGCTTCATAGTCTTATCGCTTGTAAGTTTGGATGTCACGATTCTCTCGTACGAGGAAGTGCTCCATCAAAAAACCTTGCGGATTGTTGTCCGAGCGAACCGAGTTTTGTAGCGAGCAACTAGTCACCAAGCTTCGCTCCGTGACATTGCTCTGTCGGATAATAAACTGCCGAGCAAAGGTGGTTACTTCATAGGGGTATGAGTCAAAGTCACACCGTATGGAGTCAATCTCTATACGTTGGTTGACATTGCCCGAGATAGCTCGATTGTAGTACCCCTTCTCCGCTAGATCCTTGTAGTAGTTAAAAGCGGACTTGTCGCACAGTTGGAAAGCACGCTCCATATTCTTCTCGATGGCATCCTTGTCGGGCGCAATCGTGAAGAAAAGCTCGTGAAAGCGTCTTACATGCTCTCGAGCCTCCACCGGGCGGTTCATCGAAGCGTCTTGGCTCAGAGCCAGCATCAGAGACTTCCCTTGGTCCAGTACGTACACCTTTTCACGCTGCTTCTTAGCAAAGCTGTACGAAGCATAGACCGCATAGCTACTGACCGCTATGCAGACTATCGCAAAGATGATGGCGTAGAGCCTAATCTGCTTGAAAGAGGTCTCTATGTTTGTGAGTGATTTGAATTCCATATTCCATTATTCTAATTGTCTTATATCTAAAAACTTCTGAGGGGTAGTCTAGTGTCAAGGCGCCTTGGCACTCCAGTGCCATACGGGTGAAACTCTAGTGCCAACCCCACTTGGCACTGCAATTTGTCGGAATATGACGTCTCATTTGTCGGAATATGACGTCTCATTTTTCAGTCTTTCGTTTCATACGAAGGAAACTGCAGTTTCATAGGTAAGAAACTCTAGTTTCATAGGCAGGAAACTCCAGTGCCATGGGTAGGAAACTGTAGTGCCACACGGCAGGCACTACGCTTACCTCCCCCAGCTGCTATATTGACGCACATAGGAGGAGCTAATCCTACCCACCTGACCGTCATACGACCGTCACGTGGTCATCGCATCCTCATCAAGCGTGTCATAGCCACCCTTCGGCTGAAGGGGCGCTATTTGCCCTTGATAAGTGCCCCTTTGATACGTCCGCCTACGTTGCCAGCTATAGACCCCGTGGCACCAGCTACCGCCTTACCTCCCGTATAGGCACCCTGAGCTCCTCGTTGCGCCGTCTGATTGACATTGCGTCCGTACGCCCCGATACCACCACCAGCCTCTATAATCCAGCCCGCTACCGTAGGAACACAGAAGTACCCCACGATACCAATCAGAAAGAAGACAATGTAGTACCAGCTACCCGAATCGGGCAGATAGTTAGGGTCACTCAATGCTGCAATATCCTTCTGCACCATCAACACCTGTATCTTTGTGAGGAGCGCCGAGAGGACAGAGCTCACGGGTAACCACAGATAGACCGATATGTAGCGTGAGAACCAAGCCGTAAGCGACCCCGACAAGCCATCCCAAACGGCAATACCAAAGACGATTGGTCCCAGTATGCTCAGCACGATAAGAAAGAAGGTGCGGAGCGTATCAATAATCAGAGCAGCCGCATGGTATAGCAACTCTATGAGGTCATGGAGTTGCTTCATAAGCCACTGCTTTGTTTGGTAAGCAGCACGCTCGGCATACATCCCAGCGATGGTCACCGCATCGCTCGGCCCGATGATCCCCATCTCCTCTATCTTTTGGTCAAAAGCTTCATTGGAAACCAAGTAAGCCGTCTCGGGGTTACGGAGATAGGCAGCCTCTTGTAGTTTGTCTCGTTTAGCAACCAACTTGTCTAGTTGTACCGTCTGCTTATTGACCATTCGCTCTGTACCTTGTACCACAGGAGAGAGAATCGTATTCATCGTACCCAGTACAATCGTTGGGAAGAACATAATACAGAAGCCCAGCACAAAAGGTCGCAGTAAGGGGAAAAGGTCAATCGGCTCGGCACGAGACAACGAAGACCACACCCTTACGGCTACATAGAAGAGCGCTCCTAAACCCGCAATCCCCTTGGCAATGCCCGTCATCTCTCCACAGAGAGGCATCATCTCCTGATAGGTGGAGCGGAGTAATTCATGTAGTGATGCAAAGTCCATAGATCCTAACGGCTATCTTTACGTAGTCAGTCTTACCAATATCGGCTCTCTGGATTTCCATAAAGCGCTTTGACCGATGCTAGATCATTCTTCTCGTGAGCACGTACATAACTCACGGAGATATTCTTTCGGGTGTAGTAAGAAACAATCGATCGATACTCACGTAGTGTCGTATAGATGCGGTCTATCATCTGCATACGCTCGCTATCATTCATTGAGAACACCTTGCTCTTAGCTACAGACTTCAGCTCCTTGAGACTCTCGCCACTCAGTTCCAAGAGTTTGGCATAGCCAGCAGCCATAGCGGCTAGCTCTGTGGGGCGGAAGTTTGGGTCCGCTAGCATCTTCTTGTAGGAGGTCACATAGATCTCTGATATGTCTCCCACCATTAGGATGCACTCCTTCACCTTGTAGGCATCGCCTATAAGGTTGTTCACCTGCTTGAGTGCATCGTAGTACTTCTTGGTGTCGTTGTACAGTTTCTCCACCTCCTTAAAACCACTTAGCGTGTTTTTGACCGTCTTCGAGGCGGTAGCAATCTCCTTAATGGAGTTAGCTATGTTGCCCGCAAAGTTCCCAGGATCGGTAACCACCCACTGAGCGTGAGCTTGAGGGATAAATAGGCTCATTGCAAAGAGAGCCATCAGCAGATACTTTTTCATTGTCACTAGGTATTTGATTGTTACTATTATTGCTTATCTCTTTTCTCTATGGCGAGTTGTCGGATGGCCGACTCAATGTCTCCTCCCAGCTGCTCCGCACGTTGCATGACCTCCAGCTTCTCTCGCTCCTCTGTCGTATAGGTGAGATACTCCTCCATACTCACCTCTGTAGCATAGACGGCACTCTGCATACCTCCCAGCCCGACCCACACCTCTTTGTAGAGTCGGTGAGGATCGTTGTTCTGATTGATTGAGAGGATTTGGCTCTTCTCCTTTTCGGAGAGACCCAGCATCGACTGGATACCATCAAACTTGGTCATGTACTTACGCTGGTCTAATAGGATCTTGCAGTCAGAGTTGTTGATGATACTCTCCTTCACTACGGGTGAAGAGATGATGTCGTCTACCTCCTGCGTCACCACAATAGCCTCTCCGAAATACTTTCTGACCGTCTTGTAGAGATACTTAATGTAGTCCGCCATATTCTCCGAAGCAATCGCCTTCCAGGCCTCCTCGATGAGGATCATCTTGCGGATACCCTTCAGTCGGCGCATCTTATTGATAAAGGCTTCCATGATGATAATGGTCACCACGGGGAAGAGGTCTTTATTGTCCTTCACTTGGTCAATCTCGAAGACGATAAACCGCTTTGAGAGCAGGTCTATGTTCTTATCCGAGTTCAGTAGGAAGTCGTAACGCCCACCTTTGTAGTACTGCTTGAGCGTAGTCAGAAGGTTATTGATATTGAAGTCTGAGAGCGTCACCTTGATATCTCGCTGCTCCATATCCTTACGATAGACATCTCTAAGGTATTCGTAGAAGCTATTGAAGTTCGGGACAATACTAGCATCTGAGCAGATGAGTTCGATATAGGTATTGACAGCAGAGCCCAGCTCTCCAGCCTCAGTCTTGGTGACCCGCTCATCGGCACTCTTCCAAAGCGTCATCAGTAGGGTGCAGATACTCTCTCGCTTCTCAACATCAAAGAACTTGTCATCCGTATAAAAAGGGTTGAAGGAGATAGGATGGTCATGGGTGTAGGTGAAGTAGACTCCATCCTCCCCCTTTGTCTTACGATGGATTAGTTCGCACAACCCTTGATACGAGTTACCCGTATCGACCAAGAGGACATGCGCCCCCTGCTCGTAATATTGTCGTACCATATGGTTCGTAAAGAAACTCTTACCACTGCCGGAAGGTCCCAAGATAAACTTGTTGCGGTTGGTAATGATTCCTTGCTTCATCGGCAGATCAGATATGTCGAGATGTATCGGCTTACCTGATAATCTGTCTGCCATCTTAATCCCAAAGGGTGAGAGTGAGTCCTTGTAGTTGGTCTCTGCCGTGAAGAAACAGAGAGCTGGCTCAATGAAGGTGTAGAAAGACTCTTCTGCGGGAAAGTCACCTGCATTACCCGGGATAGCCGCCCAATAGAGGGTCGCTGTATCGATGGTGTTATGTCTAGGACGGCACTCCATCAAGGCAAGGGCAGAGCCCACATCATTCTTGACTTGTCGAAGTTCCTCTTCGTCGTCACTCCATGCCAAAACATTAAAGTGAGCTCTGATGGAGGTGAGTCCCTGAGAGTGTGCTGTGTTGAGATACTCCTGTATCCACTCTTCGTTGATTTGATTACTACGGCTGTAGCGCGCTAGAGAGTGCATATTCCTAGCCTGCTTCTCAAAACGCTGCAAGTTAGCCTCGCTATCTTCTATGAAGAGGTATTGATTGTAGATATGGTTGCAGGGGAGCATCAGCCCCACTGGAGAGGCAAAGGAGAGGCGGCAGTCCGAGCGGTCTGTTGATAATCGCTCATAGCGACCATCGGTACTGACAGTAGCGGGTAGATCATCCGTATCAGAGAGCGTATGCAGGCAAAGCATATTGTCTCCCACACGTACGAGGTCTGCCCCTAGACGTATATCCTCCAATGTGCCGTGTCTGCTATCTGATAGAGAGAAGTAGCGATCTAATAGAGCAGCTTGCTCCCTAGAGCCGACCAGCTCAGCCTCGCTCATTCGAGCCAGCTTTATCAATTCGGAGTCATTGATAATGCGTTCGAACTGATCCACCGACTCCATAAACTTCACCATCTCCTCTTCGTTGGTAATCTCTTTAGGGAGTAGATGACCTCTACAAAGCGTTGAGAAGCTACTCTGCTGTGCCATACGCTGTCGATTGCTTTTCGTGATAAAGAGGTAGACGGTATGGTTTAGATAGGGTCGCTCATTGAAGTGTCTCTCAGAGGCACGAGCGAGAAAGCTCAAAGGCTTTTCTTGACCACACTTGCAAGTCGTATGGTAGCACTCCTTGATGAACCAATCTTGCTTGTGAACGATCGTGAAGTTGGGTAGTACCTTGATGGCTTTATGCCAAGTAGAGTGCATCGTCTCATACTCTGCGGATGTGACTGTAAAAAGCTCGGGTAGCTCCACTCGAAAAGCAACCGTCACATCAGCATCCTTACTGACAATGCACCCATGCTCTACGCTCAGCAAGGGGAACTTTGACTCCAAGGTGGTTATCTTGCTTCTGTTTCTCATCATCTAGAGCTATTGAGTTGGTGAAAAAGCTGATAGACCGAACGGCGGTTCAAGAGATACCTGGGGTGTCTTCTTATAGCTCCTCGCTTCATCAATCCATATTGACCATAATTGCGATTCATGGCGAACGTTTGCCACACCACAACGGTGGCACCCACTACGCCTATGCCCAAGCAGATGATCTGACTGATGCCACAGAGATAGAGAACCACTACAAGGATGAAGATGCCCAGTAACCCTCCTGCAAATAAGAAGAGGTAGTGAGCCTTCAATCCCTTGAACTCGACCGTCCGACCGACTCCTTTATTTACTTCCCAACTAGCCATTAGAGGAAGAAGCTACGCAGGATGGTAGCAGCTACGATGAGGAAGATACAAGCTCCGAACCAGCTTGCAGCTGTCTTGCTCGTATCGGGGTCTCCTGAGCTAAACTTATTGTACACCTTGACACCGCCTATCAAGCCCACCACTGCCCCAATGGCATAGATGAGCTTGGTGGCTGGGTCAAAATAGGAAGTGACCATCTTGGTCGCTTCGTTGATGCCCGCCATACCATTGCCTTGGGCAAAAGCTGTCGCACCTGTCATCATCAGGGTCAGGGCAAGCATCGCTAGGCGTTCCTTGCTAATCATTCGTCTGTTCATTGTCTGTCGTTATATCAAGTTGTTAAAGAATAATCTTGCTGCTCTATTATTGGGTTACAAGTAGTAAGAGAGCGGTTTTTCTTCTTCTCCCGCTTCTGCCTCTACTTGGGAAGGTGCGGGTTCCTCTTCTAGCTCTTCAGCTTTCCGCAAGACTGCAAAGAGATTGCGGTGAGCTTCCTCCACTTGTAGCGTATACTCTTTGAGCCGATCCATAAGCTCCGTTCCTCGTAAGGTGCGGAGCGTCTGGCACACCTCCTCTTCATTTTCATTAGTCAGTGAATCCTCTTGCTTACTCCATTGGCTAATCCGAGATAAATCTCTTGCTAGGATGGCGGTCGGGGAGAGTTCGGGCATCGCCTCGCTGGCAATCTGTAACTCCTCCCGCAGGATACTCTCCTCATCTAGATCCTCCATCGTGTAGGCGACTTGAATCTCGTTTTCTGCCTCAGGGATAGTTTCGCTTTCCTCTTCTAAAGGATCTGTAGCGTCATCTCTTTGCGTTGACTTATCACGATCTAACTCTGCAAATGTAGCGGGATTATCGTCCGCTTTTTCAGACGAGGAACTCTTAGGAACCTTAGGGAAAGAAGAGGAAATAAAAGGCTTGCTCTTGCCGACTAATTCGTCTCTCACTAGCTCCTTACGCTCTTGATTGGAGTCTGCCCGTTCCGTCTTCTCTTTCTTGGCTGTAGCCTTTCTTGTAGGGTCTTGCTTAGAGCTGTTCAAGAGTCTCCGCCAATAGGTGATGCCAAAGATCACCCACACAATTCCTAATAAGAGCAGTAAGCATCTCAATGTCTCTTCAATCATAGGTCAATAGTCTTATCTCGTCTCCGCTGAGAGGCGATTTGGTTCAATAGCTCCTGGTGCGTTTTTAAGTGATCCAGTATGATGTTCTCAATATAGCTTGTGATGGAGGTCTCTACACGGAGATCACTCACCACATTTCGAAGTAGCTGTAGCACTTCGGTATGAATGCTGAAGCCAGACTTGTTGCGTCCGTCTCGTACAGATGTCAGGAAACGCTCTTCGTACGCTGCAAACTCTAGTGTCGATGAGCAACTCCTAGGAGTAGACTTCTTCTCCCCCTTGTCCGAAAGCTTTCTTTTAGAGCTGTGACGCTGAGATGCTTGAGAAGAGGTGGTCGGAGTAGAGGATGTTGTCTCCTCGGTCTCTGAGACGGCATTACACTCTTCTTCAAGCGTTGGATTCTCTTCAAGCGTTGGTTCTTCATCCAAATCTATCGGCTCATCAAAGTCTGGGATATTATCTGCGGTACGCTTGGTGACCCCTATATTTGCCATCTCTCTCATCTTTGCTTGGAGCAGTCGCTCTCGCTGTTCTTTAAGTGAGCTCATACGCTTGTACCTTTTTGTAGACCTAGTTTCTGCATCACCTCTTCTACCCATTCATCCACACCTGTCTGAGGGCGTAGCGTGGTAGCTGGAGGTAGGTAAGAGCAACGAAAGACTCCCTTGACACCCCCTTGAGCTAGCTCACGACTGAAGCGAACGGAATGGTAGATACGAGCATCTAGGATCTTCAAGCCCTGCTCTTGGGCATGCTGACTGAACAGGTCGATGACCATAGTGCTGGCACTGCGATTTACTTTGTTCCAAAGCAAAAAGAGATCTTGGATTTGAGACTCTGCAAAGCCTACACCTAGCTCTTGGATTGTCTTGGCATAAGCAAAGCTTGATGCCAACGATTGCGGGTCAGCCTCTATGGGGGAGATGATATAGTCCATCATAATGGATAGCTCCATCATAGCACTGGTAGCTACATGACCAGGGAAGTCGAATATGACGAGTTGGGGAGCTGTCGGTGCTTTACTCAAGTATTGCTCTGTATTGCTTATCGCCTGCTCTAGATTACTTCGGATAATCTGGTAAGACTTCTTCCCATATTGGGCAAGTCGCTCGTGGAGTGCCTTGCCTATATCTGGAGAGGTTCCAATAAGATCTCTGTCACGCTCTCTGAGCTTGAAAAATGACTCCTGCGTGCCATCGCAGTCCACTACGACAAGAGGAATGTCCTTCTCGTAGTATAAAATAGATGCTAGCACTTCGGCTAGCGTACTCTTACCGACTCCTCCCTTTTGTGAAGCGAAGCCTAAGTAAAGCGGGCGGCTGTTTGATCTGTCCATATCGTTCTTTGGTTACTACTTGTGTTATAAGCCTATGGGGCGATTATTTCTCTCTAAATCTGACTCAAGAGTTAGGTCTCAACTTTACTTTTGACTTAACTCAAGAGCTCGGTTTTGACTCAACTCAAAATTGACTTAGTTCAAGAGTTAGGTTTTGACTTAGCTCAAAATTGACTCAACTCAAGAGTTAGGTCTTGACTCAGCTCAAAATTGACTTAGCTCAAGAGTTAGGTCTTGACTCAGCTCAAAATTGACTCAGCTCAAGAGCTAGGTTTTGACTCAACTCAAAATTGACTCAGCTCAAGAGTTAGGTCTTGACTTAACTCAAGACTGAGTTTGGTTGCAAAATAACTAGCTCTTAACCTAAGTCTCAACCTCTAGTGAAGTATGAGGAAAAGGAGTGAAATCACAGGAATATCGTTTATAGTGAATTAGTTACAAGGTCGCTGTAACTTTGCAGGCAGATAGAAGTCGTGGAGCTTTTCTCCCCGAAGTAGACACCCCCGTGGGGTGGATACTTCATCGTATCACTTCTTGATATTGGCAAGGTGTGTCTTTGTAACACAAACCGCAGTTTGTACCACAAAGACCCTTGCCCCGAAGGGGAGATGAATTACTCCAAAGTCGTAATTAACAGAAGAAACAACAGATGAATGAGCAGACAGAAAGAGATCGTAAGCGAAAAGAGCTGAATAAACCTCGTTGGGACAACTGGCACGTACGCTTGCCCAACCCGAAAGACCAGCAACGGGCGATTGACTTGTTCTATAAATCAGGGGCGGAAACGAAGTCCGACTTCGTGCGAGCAAGGATATTGGGGGAGCATTTCAAGGTGATAACGGTAGATAAGTCTGCCGTGGAGTACTATCGTAAGCTCTCCGAGTTGACTGCCCAGATACATAAGATAGGCGTGCTGTATAACCAAGCTGTACGAGCCATCAACAGCTATCATAGCGTGAAGACTGCTCAGATACTGCTTGAGAAGCTGGAGCAACTATCAGCTCAGATCATTGCTTTGCAGGAGCAGGCTATCTCTCTGACCATTGATTACCGTAAGTAATGATTGCCAAGATTTCAGCAACGGAGAACCTCGGGGGTGCACTCGGCTACAACTTCAAGAAGGTGAATAAGAAGGAAGCGACACTTCTGCTGGCACATGGCTTGTACCAAAACAGAGCGGGCGAATATACGATGTCGGAGGTACTTGCAGATATGCAGGCATTGATACCTGAAAAGTGTAGAACAAAGAAAACTGTCTTCCATTGCTCGCTCAATCCCCATCCAGACGAGAAGCTGTCCGATGAAACGCTCTCGCAGATAGCTAAGGAGTATATGGAGGCTTTGGGCTATGGCAAGCAACCCTACATTGTGTTCAAGCACAATGATATTGCCCGTGAGCATATACACATCGTATCGCTAAGGGTAGATGGTGACGGTCGAAAGATCAATGACAAGTTTGAAGGCAGAAGAAGCAAGAAAATTACGGATGCGCTGGAGAAGAAGTACCATCTAATTCCCAGCACAGAGATTACAGATAAATCGCTACAAGAGCTCTCAAAGGTGGATATGGCAAAAGGAAATATCAAAGAGCAGGTAGCATCTATAGCTCGTTCTGTCCTGAAGCATTACCGCTTCTGTTCGCTGGGAGAACTCAATGCCATTCTTTCCCACTACAATCTTGCCGTGAAAGAAGTCAAGACAGAGTTTCGAGGGAAGAAGTACGATGGAGTGGTCTATGTACCGACTGATGATAAAGGCGATAAGGTAAGTACACCCATCCATGCCTCGGAGATCGGTCGTGGTGTGGGCTATACAGCCGTGCAGAATAGGATGCAACAATCTAAGCAAGCTATCAAGCCACTGATACCAGCCGTAAGGGAGAAAGTCTTACAAGTAATGCGTACTTCTCCCCAGACGGAGGAAGCACTGCGACATCGATTGGAAGAACAAGGCTTGCGAACGGTTATCCGAAAGAATGAGAGCGGGCGTATCTATGGTATTACGTTCATAGACGATGCGAATGGCATTGCACTCAATGGCTCCCGACTAGGCAAGGGGTACTCGGCCAATACATTTAATGCCTACCTCTCCAATCCGACCTACAATCCATTTATGGATGAAACATTGTATGGCATTTCTTCCTCTCAATTGAAAGAAGAAGTCCCAACTATTCAACCGTTACAGTCAGATGCGGACGAGGGAGACAACCTTGTCGATGAGCTGGTAGATGATATTGTCGGTGACCTTCCACTCGGTAGTAGCAATGATGATTGGAAAGAGGCGGCTTGGCAACGGAAACTTCGCAGGCAGAGCAAGGTTCATCTCAGACAAAGGAAGAGGTAAGTCAAGGCAGGGTATGATAAATAAGACGGCATCGCACTCTTCACGGAGAAAATCGGAAATAGAGACGGAGAAAAGAAGAAATCTCCACGGAAGGACAGAGTAATAGTTCGGAAGAATGAAATCAAACTTCGGAAGAATGGAATGAAACTTCCGAGGAAATAGATCGCCCCTCCGTGGAAAATAGAAAATGGTCACGTAAGTATCTACTGTTTTCTCTGTTGAAGATACAGTTCAGTGAAAAGAGAAAGCAGCGAAGCCTACGCATTTGACTTTGACGAAATAGTGATTAGACAACGATTAAACAACAGATAACTATGGCACAAGAAGATGATTTGAGAGCATTGGGCAAGATTATGGACTTTATGAGAGGGATCTCTGTACTATTCCTCCTCATTAACTGCTACTGGTTTTGCTATGAAGCATTCCACACTTGGGGCTTGACGCTCTCGGTACTAGATAAAATTCTGATGAACTTTCAACGTACAGCAGGGCTCTTCTCCTCGATTCTCTGGACGAAGCTCTTTTGTGTGCTGTTCCTTGCCCTTTCTTGCTTAGGAACTCGTGGTGTAAAGGAAGAGAAGATTACTTGGGCTAAGATTTGGACGGTTCTGACTATCGGCTTTGTGCTTTTCTTTCTCAATTGGTGGCTGCTGGCACTTCCGATTGGAGTCGTTGGTGCAGCTTCGCTCTACATCTTCACAGTCTCTGTGGGGTATATCTGCCTGCTGATGGCTGGCGTATGGATGAGTCGCCTGCTGAAAAACAACCTTATGGACGATGTGTTCAATACGGAGAATGAGAGTTTCATGCAGGAGACGAGACTGATGGAGAACGAGTACTCGGTCAATCTGCCGACACGCTTTTACTACAAGAAGAAATGGAACAATGGCTGGATCAATGTGGTCAATCCGTTTCGAGCCTCAATGGTACTCGGTACGCCGGGTTCGGGAAAGTCCTACGCCATTGTGAACAACTACATCAAACAACAGATTGAGAAAGGCTTTGCAATGTACATCTATGACTACAAGTTCCCAGACCTATCGGAGATTGCCTATAACCATTTACGTACCCATTTGGATGCTTATAAGGAACAACCACAGTTCTTTGTGATAAACTTTGATGACCCTCGTAAGTCGCACCGCTGTAATCCCATCAACCCAGCCTTTATGACGGATATATCAGATGCTTACGAGAGTGCCTACACCATCATGCTCAACCTGAACCGCTCGTGGATTCAGAAGCAGGGGGACTTCTTTGTGGAGTCGCCAATCATTCTGCTTGCAGCTATCATTTGGTTTTTGAAGATATACGAGGAGGGGAAGTATTGCACCTTTCCACATGCGATCGAGTTTCTGAATCGTCCCTATGCACAGATATTCCCGATACTCACTTCTTACGATGAGCTGGCGAACTACCTTTCTCCTTTTATGGACGCTTGGGAGGGAGGAGCGCAGGATCAGTTGCAGGGACAGATAGCATCAGCGAAGATCCCGCTTTCACGAATGATTTCACCAGCATTATACTGGGTGATGACGGGCGATGACTTCTCTCTAGACATCAACAATCCTAATGAGCCGAAAGTGCTTGTGGTAGGGAACAACCCCGATCGACAGAACATCTATTCGGCTGCGCTCGGACTCTACAATAGTCGCATTGTGAAGCTCATCAATAAGAAACATCAACTTAAAAGCTCGGTGATTATAGATGAGCTACCGACCATCTACTTTCGTGGTCTGGATAACCTGATCGCCACAGCTCGTAGTAACAAGGTCGCTGTGTGTCTAGGCTTTCAGGACTTCTCGCAGCTGACCCGAGATTATGGGGATAAGGAGAGTAAGGTGATACAGAACACCGTGGGTAATGTTTTTAGCGGACAGGTCGTTGGTGAAACAGCTAAGACGCTTTCCGAGCGTTTCGGCAAAGTGCTTCAGCAACGGCAGTCCATGACCATCAACCGTAACGACAAGTCCACATCTATATCTACGCAGATGGATAGCTTGATTCCTGCAAGTAAGATTAGTAACCTTACACAAGGTATGTTTGTTGGAGCTGTCTCAGACAATTTCGATGAGCGCATCGATCAGAAAATCTTCCACGCTGAGATCGTTGTGGATGTTGCCAAGGTCTCTGCTGAAACGAAAGCTTACCAGCCTATCCCCATCATAGCGGACTTCACAAACGAAAATGGCTCCGATAGTCTCAAAGAGACTATCGAAGCCAACTACAAGCGCGTAAAACGGGAGGTTATGTCATTGATAGAATTAGAAATAGAGCGCATCAAAACAAATCCATCTTTACGTTACCTCATAAAAGAATAGCATACATCTCAAGAATCAATTCTCTCGACTGAGATGTATATACCAACCATTTTTTATAGGACGATATAACTCTATATTTGCAGAATATCTTTGGGCAACTTGATCCAAATCTTCTTCCGTAATTCTTTCTACGATATACATTTCAGTGCTGGGATCTAAGGCAACCTCTTTATCGTAGTTCTTTATATGATCCTCAAGATTTGGAGTATAGACATACTCCTTGTACCCTCCGCTGATAGAAACACCCCATGTATGAAAGAGCAAGCATACTTCTGATATCCCATCATACTGTATACTAATAATATCCAGGCTCTTGATTAAAGAGTCCAATTCCTTTTTATCTTTAGATGAAATAACATAGGCTGTACTATCTGTTTCGTCATAAGGGGGATAATGAAATCCATCGTACTTAACAGAAATTTTTCTCAATCTCTCGAATTCAGACTCGTAGAGATTGAAATGCTCTAACATTTGATGATCTGACGACACATTATTTCTTGTACACCCAAAAAGCAAAAAAATGAATGTAACTAAAAAGAATATTAAGGATTTAGGCATTTCTTGATATTTACAGGTTTGTTTTCTTGATAAGATTTATAGATTTCTTCTATCTCTCCCTGCTCATTGTGCCTCTGACTTGGTGTCCACTCGTGCAGGGGCACGTTGCCGTTCCACAGCCAGCAGGTGATGCCAATGGCATCCTTGCTCAGTCTTCTTCCGAGTGCGTCATAGGTGAACAGGGCATCAAAGGCAAAATCTCCCCCTCCGGGAGGTCTGACCTCCTTCAGCGTTTCGTTCTGATTCCAGATATACCGCCAGCGTTCGGACTTGCTGTGTGTGATACGGACTTGGAGAGATGCATTTAGGTGTTTTCTATCCGCACTTAGACCTAAATCCTTAAATTATTGCTCCTTGGAATAGCTCAAGTCCTACTTATGAAAGAGGAACTATTCAACTATGTCTATCTCAGCAAGAGCCTTTTGGATATAACTCTCAAGATTGGGTGCATATACAATCGGGCAATTACCTTCATCTGAGAATAAGAGAATCTCTCCAGATGGAGATAAGACGAAATAGCTTCCATCGTAATCCACTCCAATCACGATTCCTTGAGTATTAAACGTTTCTCGGAATTCTTGAGTTAGCTCAACTACATCATAGTCATCAAGCATAGTACTATTGTAACCTGAAATCCCAACGACTTCTATTGTGCCTATTACTGAGCCTCCAAACAAAGTTTGAAATAACTTGTACTGTTCATCTAGTTCTACACCCAGTGTTTGAGCCACTTCGTACAATTTTGAGGTGGGTGTTTCGATACCACGGGCAATAGGCTCCTCTAAAAAGAACTCCTCGAGCCTTTTAATTATATCCTTATCCATAATTACGTGTATGTTCCTTTCTTTTTTCTTGCTTCAAGCTCTACTGAGGCTCGATGCTTCCAATATTCTTTTCTCCAACTATTAAAATCTAGGCGAAGCTCTCCTCCACCAACTCCTTTGCCTTTTCTCCCTGCTCATTGCATATCTGCTTTGACATACCTCAATATGATATCTCATAATTTTGAAGATTCCATTTTTTATCTGTGAGAATATATTTTGCTGAAAGTTTAGTACCTTCTTCTACCGTCCATACTAAATCTTGAACTTTTTGCCCTTCCTCATTTTCAGAGAATAGTTTTTGTTTAGGATTTCCAAACAACTCCATTGCCCGCTCATAAGATACGGTTTCTATAATTGATAGTTTTAATTTGCCATCTTCAGCAGGTAACCAAAGATTTTCAATTAGGAATAAACGCATATCCTCGATTAAATCTTCTGCGACAGGCTTTAACGTAGGTAGTTTACTCTTATACTTTTTGATATTCTCTACAAAGAACGGAAAAAAATGCTTGCCCATAATTAGACGTTGCATAGATACATTGGTCTTATATGAATTGAACTCATTCAATGCTATTATGAGATCCATGCCTAGCCATCGATCTTCTTTATAGAATCTGACTTTTGACCTAATCCCCCGTGTAGTGTACAATGCCCTAAAGCAGAAACCAAAATCAAAATCTATTTGATTATATTTAGTTTCTATTATTGAAGAAAATTTCAAAAGTTCTTCGCTAATCTCGGAACACTTTACATAGCCGGGTGAATCAATTTGAATACTTATTCTTTCCATGTTTAATGATAGCATTTATTTCCAGCTGGTTTATAACCAAACTGCTTTTCAAATTTCTTGCCACCGGGGAGCATGCGCTCCAGCTCAAAGCTAAGGCTGTCATACTCGTGCCTGCTCTCAAAGCGACCGAGGGCTTCCGCCTGTCCTGCCGAGAAGCAGGTCAGTTCCCCGAACTCATTGTGTTCGTAGGCAAGGTCGGCGCCAAGGGAACTCGTAAGCGTGGCTATCTGTCCTGCCTTGTCATAGGTGCGCCTGATAACGTGTTCATTACTCCGCTCCTCCACGGGCAAGCTTGCAGAGCAAATAATTAGTCCTTTTATAAGGAGTAAGGAAAAGAGAAGAAGATTCTGAGATACAAGTCTCATTATCCAAAATAACTTTCTAATTTATGTTTTATTTCTTCTATTCTACTTGAGGAATTGTCATACATTCTTTTTTGTTTAGCTTTCTTTATAGTGTATTCAATCAATTCTGGTTTATTATTCAAATAACAAACTGCTAAAATATAAGCCATTGGATAGCCATAATTATCAGGATACTCGATGATATCATCAATTAAATCAATGGAATGTGATATGAAATTTTGAACTTTAGATGAATATAATGCATTTACCTTTTCAGCAATTTCCATGCACTTGCCTTCAATATTATCTTTTTCTTTAAAACTTGCAGTCCCTTGTAAATAAAATTTATGAGATTGATAATATAGTGAGGTAAAACCAAAGTAACAATTAGGCAATTTTGCCCCTGCTTTATACGATAAATTAAGATTATCTACAAGTCTTGTTATTGCTAACGAATTCTTCATTTCTTGTCCGAAACGGCAAGAAATATACATTCCCAATTGAGACCCAAACTCTGCAAATTTACTAGAAACAAACGTATATCCTAAATATCCAATTTCACTTTTTTGCGATATGAAGAATATAGAATCGTTTTTATATCTTGTTTCTATGTCATAAAAATGCATTTTCATACTATGCAATTTTAATGCCGCTTGAATCTGTTTTTTTAAACTGCCCATTTCAATTTAATTATATTTTAGAACATAAAAAGTAGTATCGTATATACTTCCTTTTCCTCCTAATTCTCTGCCAGGAGCTCCATTTGTATCAATAGTAAATGTCCCTGTTCTTCCTTTTGATATTTGGATTGTTCCACCACCTAGGTGAGTTGATTTGCCGGAACCCTTGTATTTCTCTACGAGCTGTCCGTCCCTGTCATAGACAAAGCGCCATTCCCCCGACTGCTCCAGCTTTCCTCCTCGGAGGTACTTGCGCAGCTTTCTGTTAGGGTCGTCAAAGAGGTTGCCCGCCTTGTCCGAAAGACGGTACTCCTCCCTGCCATCGGCATAGACCGCCTTTTGCAGATGCCCGGAGGGGCTGTACTCATAGGTGGTGCCAAAGCGGTTGTCCTCCGTCTTGAGCAGCCTGTCGGCTTTACCCCAATGGTATTTGCGTTCTCTGCACACCTTGGATGACTGGCGGGTCTTACTGTCGATGAGCCTGCCGATGTCGTCATAGGCAAAGCTCTGCGTTACGCCACCGGGGAGTATGCGCTCCAGCTCAAAGCCAAGGCTGTCATACTCGTGCCTGCTCTCAAAGCGACTAGGGGCTTCCGCCTGTCCTGCAGAAAAGCAGGTCAGTTCCCCGAACTCATTGCGTTCGTAGGCAAGGTCGGCGCCAAGAGAGCTCGTAAGCGTGGCTATCTGTCCAGACTTGTCATAGGTACGTTTGATAACGTGTTCATTGCTCCGCTCCTCCACGGGCAACCCCATGTTGTCGTAGCGGAAACTGACTATAGCGTGTTCATTCCTGGCTTCCGCCAGCCGTCCGGAGGCATAGTAGTCGTAAGTCTGCTCTTCCGCCTTGTCGTAATCGTGGGTAACGCGCGTAACCCGTCCGCACCTGTCGTACTCGTACTCCTTGAACTTGCCGCTGGGAAGCGTTTCCTTGATGACACGACCCGCACGGTCACGGACATATTTCCTCACGCCACCGTCGAACCCCTCCTCCTGCAGTACGTTTCCCGCGGCGTCCATGGCAAAGGCATAGTGCTCGCCCTTCTCGTTGATAATTTCGAGCAGCCTCTCCTCACGGTCATGCAGGAAACAGATGACGCCACGGGCATCCTTCCGGCGCGTGAGCTTCCACATCCCCTCATAGCCGTATTCCACCTCCTGATGGTCGTCCTTGTAGGTGAGGAGATTGTCGATGCCGTCGTAGGGCAGTACCATCCTTACATAGTAGGAATCAATGGCCTCTTTGATCAAAACGATTCCCCCAAAAACACAACCTTCATTACATAGGACGTAAATTCGAGTAAAATGTGCAAAAGCAGTCAGAGACAACATGTAAACCTTCTGGAAAATCATACTCTGTTTCAAAGAATAAAATTTTGCCCGAAAATAAATCAACCCAATATTGATTTCCTGCCGCATCATTTCCTATCGGTATATGTCTTGTTGTAAAGTCATCTGGTAGGTCAGGGTTTTTCTTTGCAATATCCCAATAACGTTCAAGCCTACCATTGACGTCGTATAAGGTTTCAACTTCCAACTCGACATCTAAATCACTTTTAAGGATTAACCCATCTGGGAAAAATAATCCATTAAATTGTAATAAAAACTCCATGTATTCATCTTTTCCCGGGAATTCCCATTCGCAAAAAAACAGAACAATGTTCTCATGCGATATTTTTTCCCCGATCACCTTCTTATTGGTAATTTTATCTATAAATGAATTATTTAGCATAACTATTTTGTTTGTATTTTTTCAGTTTACTCTTTATAATCTTTAACACATCCTCTATGTGATAATTTCTGATGGCTTTCGCTTCGAACAAGTTGCATTTCCATTGAATTTGTGTCAGGATCGTAACTAATATGATGTGCAATGTAATCTGGACTAAAAGGTTCTGATAACCCTGCTTTTGCGTACAACGCAACTTTATCATCATGATAATTTCCACTTGCAGGAATTCTATATATTCCTCCTGGATTTTTTGCAGAGATTGTTCCTGGATGAAGTTCCGACGGTAAGAAAGAAGTATTTCCAGCTCGTAAGCCAAATGTATCAGTCCAAGTATTAGAATCCTCAACATAGCTATGTAGAGCCGTTGCTCCGCTGGCGAAGCGTATAGGATCTTCCGAGATATACCTTCCAAGTTCAGGGTCATAGTATCTGAACCTGTTGTACGCCAGTTTGACTTCCCCGTCATAGTACTGTCCTTGGAAAAGGAACGGTATCTTGATGTATTCCTTGTAGGAAGTATAGAGCATGGACCGCTCCTCGATGACCTTCCCGTTCATGTCAAGCCTGCGGTACCACTCTTCTTCGCCCTGCTCGTTGTACGCCTCCACGGGCGTGCCAAGGTGGTCGGTCACGATGGAGTATGCCTTGCCGTCCTGGAACAGAGCCCAGGGCACGAAACTCTCCTCCTCAAAGAGCCATGTCCTGAGGTCTTTTTGGTTTTCTTCTATCTCCCCCTGCTCATTGCGCTCGTAGGTAAGGTTGGCGCCAAGGGAGCTCGTAAGCGTGGCTATCTGTCCAGACTTGTCATAGGTACGTTTGATAACGTGTTCATTGCTCCGCTCCTCCACGGGCAACCCCATGTTGTCGTAGCGGAAACTGACTATAGCGTGTTCATTCCTGGCTTCCGCCAGTGCCATGCCCGCCTTCATGCCCGTATCCACGGCGCTCACGTCCGCAGAGATGTCCTGTGAGGCGTTGGCGGAGGAATTGCCAGCAACACCCTCAAACGAGGAGCCCACACTCAGGGACAACTGGGTGCTGACGCTTTCAAAGTAACCGTGGGAGGTGGAAGACGAAGACATAGGCGGATTATTTATAAAGAATATTCATTTTACCTTTAAAATCAGATCTCCCTCTTGAAGTCTTATACTGCCCCCTTCCACTGTAGTTTCTATCCAAAGTGACATACTTTCGGTATCAAAGTCATCCATAAGCCTGATCTCAGAACTGCTGGTAACTGTTTTATCAATATGATAAAACTTGGCAGTTAGTATTTCTAGATGCTTACCCATTTGTTCCAAAATCAAACTATTTGCTCGTTATAAGATACTAAGAATAATTTTACTCCCATCTTTTATTCCATAAAAAATGCAACCCATTATAATTATCTAATTCATCAATCTGATATTTTTTTCTTTTGAAGATGTCTGGGTGCTCAGTTTTGTAGATATTGATGTGTTTATCTTTTTTCTTATCCCTAAAGCCATTGGCTACATAACAAAATGCACAATTAGCTTTATAGATATTTACGCTTTCTAAGTCAAGATATAGTCCATCGTAAAATATGGGTTCTTTCAACACCTCTTGTAAAAGCACCTCTGCATCAATAGGAATAAGGTTGTCTGAAAACGCAACTCTTAAAAGTTCAGGGTAATAGAAATCAAGACCTACATCCTTACAGAATTGGCATCTTAGTTCCGGATTAGGCTTCTTCTTTGATCTGCCAGCCTGATAATCTTGCAGTTCCTGCATGTATTCCGACTGGTCGAAGTATTTCATGAACTCCTCCTTACTCTTGTCCGTAGTTCCCACAAAAGTGGAGAACTCCATTCCCGCAGTAGAGAATCTGCTTTCTATCTCTCTGGTAGAATACTCGTGGATACCTATGTAGGCAACACTGGACACACTTGAAGCCTGCTCCTCTGTGATGCCCGCTCTTCGCTTATAGCATATAAGGCTGTTTGCTTTAGTCAGCCCCTTTTCCTGACATTCAGACAGAAACAGGTCCGTCTTGATAGGGACGAATTTTGCAAACTCCTCCAAATCGTCTGATTTATCAAGGTACTTTAGAATACTGAAATCCAAGTCAAAATCACCTCCATTCAGTTCATTGTAAAAGGAGGGAGCAGAAGTTGGCGTATCATACTCATCTTGTAGGTATGTGCCTTGTTCTGCAAAATCATTAAAATCTTTTTTTGTGGGAAACCAGCCCACCCAACACATCATCTTTGCCATAACTTTTATTTATTATTTTTATATCCAACTACATGTTTTTGATGTAAGTTATCAATATTTCGTGAAGATGAAGGTATATTATAGTTCCTCAGTATATGTCCTGCCTTGTCATAGGTGCGCCTGATAACATGTTCATTGCTCCGCTCCTCCACGGGCAACCCCATGTTGTCGTAGCGGAAACTGACTATAGCGTGTTCATTCCTGGCTTCCGCCAGTGCCATGCCCGCCTTCATGCCCGTATCCACGGCGCTCACGCCCGCAGAGATGCCCTGTGAGGCGTTGGCGGAGAAATTGCCGGCAACACCCTCAAACGAGGAGCCCACACTCAGGGACAACTGGGTGCTGACGCTTTCAAAGTAACC
This sequence comes from Porphyromonas miyakawae, assembly GCF_045865415.1. NCBI lineage: Bacteria > Pseudomonadati > Bacteroidota > Bacteroidia > Bacteroidales > Porphyromonadaceae > Porphyromonas > Porphyromonas miyakawae. The sequence continues at coordinate 16,701 of NZ_BAAFSF010000003.1, read as the reverse complement.
GTGGGAGGTGGAAGGCGAAGACATAGGCGGATTATTTATAATGGTAGTACAGGTAAACTAAGGTAAGAAGCAGGAGGACGGCGAGGACACCCTTCACGAACCGGACGGCATTCCTGCCAAACAGGTCAATCCACATTTGCGTAAAGTCGCTGTTCCCGCTCGGCAGCAGCGTCCATTTCCAGTCAAAAATCAACCCTATGAGATACAGGATTACAAGAAGGATTGCCACGAGAAGCCCGTATTGCGGATGTTCCCGGAGGTAGGCAAACAACTTGCCGAAAAAATCATTCAATTGTTCCATAATCTGACGGGATTTGTGGAGGGGTTTTCATTTGTTGCTGGTACATTGTCGTTCCCTGAAAATGGTTGACTTATTTTTTTTGCTGAAACTGATTTCGGTTGACATCGTTTTCGTCGTCATACTAGAATGAGTTGTCTTGACTTTTCAAAGATACTGATTTTAGTTGACTCTGGCAATGTGAGGTAGTTTGTCGGGCGAGCTCCACTCCAAATTGCAATTTGGAGCGGAAAATACGATTTTCTTTTTCATCACTTCCTTTCCTTATAATTCCCTGAGACTTAGGAGAGGTCATTTTAGCTTATATATTTGCTGTCTGAAAGGTATTATTCAAATCAAACAGAGTGATATATGGAAGCAAATAGCAATGACAACTATGTGCTGGTCTTAGAGGATCGCACCGAGGTAAAGAACCAGCAAGAAGCGGGAAAACTCACCATCGTTTCGGGCATTGATGATAAGGGCAAGCTCAAAACGACTGAGCCACTTGAAGCTAATCAGGCGGCATTTCTAAAGTTCAATAGCAAAGATGGACTGCTGAAGAACTTCATGACCAACTTTCTCAAGCAGTTCAACAACCCCTCCCACTTTGGGCTATACAAGGTGGTGGCGAACAATGTGGAGCAAGGTGTAGATAACCTGCGTACTCTGCTCCAAAACCGAGAGACTCCTGAAAGCAGACAGCAGTTGGCAAAGGTCGGTGTACCCTTTGAAGACTATCTGCCACAGCAGAAGAAGAGCACAGCCATTGATGCAGACAAGGTAGACTGGAAGATGCTCGACAGTCTCGGACTCTCCCGTGAGCGGTTAGAGCAGAGTGGTGAGCTAGAGAAGATGCTCAACTGGCAGAAGAGTAACCTCGTGACCATAGCTATCCCCATAGGAGATACGACTATCTACACAGAGGCTCGCCTTGCCTTCCGCACAGATAATGAAGGCAATATCGGGTTAGCCATACACGCTATGCGTAAAGAGCCACAGCTCGACTATCCCTATATGGGCTACAAGTTCTCCCCCGAAGAGAAAGAGCAACTGCTCACGACAGGCAATCTCGGTAAAACTATCGAAGTAACACCCAAGAGCGGAGAACCTTTTGCAGCCTATGTCTCCATCGACCCTCAGACCAATGAGATTATCGCCTTGCGTGCCGACCGTGTAAGCATTCCTCAAGAGATCAAAGGCGTCACGCTCTCTGACCAACAATACAAAGACCTTGTGGAAGGCAAAGCGGTGAAAGTAGAAGGTATGACCGCTAAGAGTGGCAAATCCTTTGATGCTATGCTTCAGGTCAATGCAGAGAAGAAAGGTATTGAGTTCATCTTCGGAGAGAACAAGAGCCTTAAAGAGCGTCAGGAACAGCGACAAGATCGTCAACAAAGCAAAGCACCTCGCAAGCTTTGTGGTCTAGAGCTGTCAGAGAAGCAACGAGAAGCATTAGACAACGGTCGCACACTTTATCTCAAAAACATGATCGATAAAGAGGGGCAACCCTTCAATGCCTATGTCCGTATGGACAAAGAGCAAAACCGCCCACGCTTCTACAAGTGGAACCCTGACAAGAAGCAAGGGATGGGAAAGGTCGAAGCCGTGGCGGAAGAGCACAAGACGCAAGTAGCCGTAAATAATCACGGCAAAACCAACGAAGCTACCAAACAGGTGAAAGAGCCACTGAAAAAGGGGCAAACAGAGCCCACTGCTGAACAAAAGCAGAAGCAGGACGAGAACAAGCAGAAGAAGTCCCGAGGACGTAAGATGTAACCCATAATCCTTTCAAAGACTATGACAACATGTATTATTGCTGAGAAGCCCTCGGTAGCACGAGATATAGCCCGAATCGTTGGAGCGACAACAAAGCAAGACGGTTATTTAGCAGGAAACGGTTACCTCGTCACGTGGGCTATGGGACACCTCATTACACTTGCCATGCCAGAAGCTTACGGCTATTCTAACTACAAAGCAGAAGAGTTGCCCATTTGCCCCAATCCCTTCCAGCTCATTGTCCGACAAGTGCGTAAGGACAAAGAGTACCACGAAGACCCTGCAGCACTCAAGCAGCTCAAGGCAATAAGCTCCTGCTTTAATCAGGCAGATCGTATTATTGTGGCAACAGATGCCGGAAGAGAGGGCGAGCTCATCTTTCGCTGGATTTACCGACACTTAAACAGTCACAAGCCCTTTGATCGCCTATGGATCTCCTCTCTCACTGACAAAGCTATCCGAGAGGGTCTAGCGAATATCAAGCCCGGGAGTCATTATGACCATCTCTATTACGCAGCCCAAGCACGAGCAGAAGCTGACTGGTTGATGGGAATCAATGCCAGCCGAGCTCTCTCCATTGCTTACCGTGGAGGCTACTCACTAGGACGAGTGCAGACTCCAACTTTGGCAATGGTGTGTCATCGCTATATGGAGCATAGAGACGTTACCTCTGTTCCTTATTGGAAACTCACTGCGACGATAGAGGACGAGGGCTTATCCATCAAAGCCGTGAGCCTACAGAACTTTGATAATGAAGCTGCTGCCCAAACTGCTCTCACTTCATTACGCAGTATCGGCTCGCTTACGGTCACAGAGGTCACAAGAAAGGTAACGCATACAGCTCCACCCCTCTTGTATGACCTGACCGCTCTGCAAAAGGAGGCTAATGTACGTTACGGCTTCTCAGCAGATAAGACCCTCACCCTCGCACAGTCGCTTTATGAGAAGAAGTTCACCACCTATCCCCGTACGGGTAGCCGATATATCAGTGAAGATGTTTTTGAGGAAGTTCCCGACCTCCTTCGCAAGATTGGCACACCATTACCCCAAGAGCTGAATCGCCACTCCGTAGATGACAGCAAAGTTACCGACCACCATGCCATTATCCCCACAGGAGAAACCGCATCGGTATTGTCGGTAGATGAGACCACGCTTTATCAAATGGTCGTTACCCGCTTCGCAGAAGCCTTCTCGGCAAACTCAGAAGAGGAGCGTATGCAGGTAGTACTCAAGGACGAGACCAACAGCTATGTTTGGAAAGCGTGCCGTCAAGTCTCTTTGGGTTGGAAATCTGTACAGAGTGCCACTCCTCAAGAGCATAAAGAGAGCGAGGAGGACGAGCCACTTGTGTCCTCTTTGCCCAACTTGACCGAGGGGCGAACTTTACCCCTGCAACAAGCAGACATAATCGAGCAAAAGAGCAAACCTAAGCCACTCTATACAGAAGCAACTCTGCTCTCTGCTATGGAGCATGCAGGCAAGGAGGTAGAGGATGTTGCAAGTAAAAAGGCTTTGGCAGAGTGTGGCATAGGCACACCTGCCACACGAGCCAACATCATTGAGACACTCATCCTGCGTGACTATATCCGTAGGGAGAAGAAGAGCATAGTCCCAACGGAGAAAGGATTAGCCGTCTATGAAATCGTTAAAGACAAACGCATTGCCAATGCTGAGATGACAGGAGCATGGGAGGTGGCGTTAGCAGCAATCGAGGCAGGAAGTATGGATGCTGGTAAGTTTGCACAAGGCATCAACTCCTACGTCTCCACCATTTGCGAGGAGTTGCTCTCCCTCGCCCCTGCATCTAGACAGCAAAGCTACCCCACATATCACTGCCCTAAGTGTGGTCGTGAGAGTGTGGGGATCTATGCCAAGGTGGCGAGATGCAAGAATGATGATTGTGATTTCCACATATTCCGTGAAGTATGCGGTACGTATCTCTCCGAAGAGAATATCCTAGACCTCATAACCAAGGGACGTACCCCCATCTTGAAAGGTTTGACGAGCAAGGCTGGTAAGAAGTTCAATGCCCGATTGGTTCTACAAGAGGATAGTTCTACCAAATTTGAATTCGAGCAAAAGAGAAAGAAGTGATAGTCCGCACAAGCGACCTAGCTCAGGGCCACAACTATCTCTCACGACACTCCCCACATGTTCTATCGTAGTTAATAGGAAGCCATTTGGATAGCCTTTGTAGTTTCTTAGCGGATAGAGGCAGTGCCAATACGCTTTGGCACTACAGTTTCATACGTAGGAAACTCTAGTTTCATCTAGGAGAAACTGCAGTTTCATGGGGAAGAAACTCCCGTGCCAAGCCTATGGGAAACTTTTCCCATACGGATGAAACTGTGGAGTGACGGGGGGCAACATTTCCACTCAGACGAGACTCCACCAATTCACGTGAAGAACAAAGACATCAAGTAATCGTATTTCCATTCTTGTGGAAGGTATCTCAATCCATTTCGTGGGATTGATTTCCTCCCAGCATGGCTGACAACTTATTATCAACAAACAGAGTACCTCTATGGCATACAACAAGAAAGCAGTTTTGGCAGCGAATGCAGAAGCAATCCGTGTGGTGCTACGACTAGAAAAAGAGCATCGTCTGGCTACCGAAGCAGAGAAACGCATCTTGCGTGGCTACCAAGGTTTCGGAGGTCTGAAGTGCGTGTTGAACCGCACAGACACACCAGCGGACATCCGCTATTGGAGTAAGTCGGAGCAAGAACTCTTTGCTCCGACACAGCAGCTCAAGCAGATGATCTATCGGGAAGCGGTCGATGCTCACACCGCTAAGCGGTATTGGGAGAGCATCAAGGCGAGTGTGCTCACCTCATTTTATACAGATAGACGTATCGTCTCTGCTATTTCAGATGCTCTCGCAACAAGTGGTGCAACGCTCAAACGGTGCCTTGACCCCTCCTCGGGGATGGGGGCTTTTGCCGAAACATTTGCCAAGCAGACGGGCATTGTTGATGCCTTGGAGAAAGATCTGCTCACGGCTCGCATCAGTCAAGCGTTGCACCCTTATGGCGAGGGCAACATCTTCGTGCGAAATGAACCCTTTGAAGCGATAGCACCCCTAGAAGAGACGGAGAAGTATGACCTTGTAACCAGCAACATCCCCTTTGGAGACTTTATGGTCTATGACCGTGAGTATAGTAGGGGGAATGATCTTTTCAAAAAGGAGTCAACACGAGCCATTCATAATTACTTCTTCGTAAAGGGCTTGGACTGTACTAGAGAGGGTGGTCTCATTGCATTTATCACTTCACAAGGCGTACTCGATGCAGCTCTAAATGAGCCAATCAGACGCTATCTGATGCAAAACAGCCGACTCATCTCTGCTATCCGTCTGCCATCAGGTATGTTTAACGAGCAAGCAGGAACTGAAGTCGGAAGCGACTTGATTGTCTTGCAAAAGCAGTCAGGCAAAGAGATTGGCGAGGGCCTGGAGAAGCAGTTTATTCAGACAGTCGCCGTACCCAAGGGGGATGGTTTTACTATGGCATTCAACCACAACTCACTTTTCGAAGGCTCGTGGGATGATGTGGCACCTCGCACCATAGCTACCAGTCGTGAGCTGGGTAGAGACCCTTACGGCAAGCCAGCTTGGAAATATCGCTTTGAGGGAACTATGGAGGATATGGCTGAGAGTCTCCGAATACAGCTCACACAAGATGTGACAGCACGTTTTGACCGCAAGCTCTATGAGACGGGAATAGCGATGAGCGAGGAGGAGCGACAGAATGAAGCCGAGAAGCAATTGCGTAAGCTGGGCGTAACGGTCGGATTGCCTGGGGTGGAGCCTAAAGTAGACGAGGAGCAAGAAACAGACAACGCTTATGCTCTAATGCCTGATAGCATCAAGGGACAACTCCCCAAACTATATGACACCGAGAAGCAACTTATTGGCGATCGTATAGCTTATGTCCGATACTTCTTCCCGCTGGGTGCCTATACAGCCTACCTCTTAGAGTACAATCCAGAAGAACGTCTTGGGTTCGGAGCAGTTACAATGGGTTACGGTTGGGAGCTCGGTTATATCTCCTTGGACGAAATGAAAGAGGTTAAGATACATGGCTTGGGGATTGAGCGTGACCTTCACTTTTCACCTACAGCATTGCATAAGATAGCCGAGCTAGAGGAGCTTGTCCAAGGACGGTATAGCAAAGAGGTGGTACAAACAGAAACCCAAACGGAAGAGGTCGTGGATAAGTCCCCTTCAGAGGGAACTTCCGTCAACTCCATCGAAAAGAGTGAATTGGTAGAACCCACCCAGCAGGAGCAAGTCTCTTCAATGTTAGAACCAGCACCCAAAGGTGTGCCAGCTCTAACGCTACAGCATCAATACGAAGCGGATATACGTACAGACCTAGAAGCCCCACGAGAGATGGGCGGACAGATGGTCTACTTTGATGACGACCATCATCCCGTGATGGATACTACAGATGTCGGTCTGGAACAAGCGGGTTATTTATTTGCTCCCGAAGAGTACGAACTTTGGACGCAGGAGGTCGCTCGTGTTAACAAGGAGATCAAAGAGGTCAATAAGCAACAGACAGTTTCTAAGCCCAAGCAAAGCTCAGTAAAGCGTCCAAGAGCAAGAATAAGTACTAAGCTCTCCTCAATCGAGCAGCCATCTCTATTTGACTTTGCAGAAGTGGAGAGAGAAGTACAGCCAGTTACAGAGGTTAAGAAGTCGTTTGATGCTTCACCTCGTCCATTCCTCTCTTTGCCCGACTCGCATCTACGAGATGGGTCGATCGTGCTGCAAAATGGACAAGTGGGGTATCTCTCGAATCTGAAGCGACAGCCTACCTTTCATCCGATGGACTTGCCCTATGAGCGCCTAACCAAGCTCAAAGCGTACATCGAGATACGAGAAAGTTACCATCGGCTATACGACTACGAAGCGAACAATAGATGTGAGGATAGCGAGGAGCGTATAAAACTCAATCGGCTCTATGACGACTTCGTCAGTCGCTGGGGGTATCTCAATCAGAAGAGCAATACAGACCTCATCAAGATGGACGCAACTGGGGTCGAGATACTCTTCTTAGAGCGATCCGATAAGGGGGAATACATCAAGGCAGACATATTTGACCATCCTACCGTCTTTGCCACTACAGAGGTGACAGTAGCTGCCGACCCCACGGAAGCTCTCGTCTCTTCTCTGAATAAGTATGGCTCTGTGGAGCTAGACTATATGAGTTCGCTCCTCCCTGAGATGGAGGAGAGTGACATTATCTCAGCTCTAGAGGGACGTATCTACTACAATCCAGAAGTAGATGGCTACGAAGTGGCAGACAAGTTTATCTCAGGCAATGTAATAGAGAAGAGCGAGCAGATTGAGTCGTGGCTACTAGAACATCCCGATCATGAAGAAGCACAGCAAAGCTTAGCTGCCCTACGGGCTGCCACACCTACACCGATACCCTTTGCTGATCTTGACTTCAATCTTGGGGAGCGGTGGATACCGGCTAAAGTCTATAGCGCCTTTGCCTCAGAGTTCTTTGAGACAGAGATCACCGTCTCCTATCAGAGTACGATGGATGAATATGTTTTGCAATGTGATAGACGCAATGGCAACATTTGGCATAAGTATGCTGTGCAGGGAGAGTTCAGACGCTATGATGGACTTAATCTCTTAAAGCATGCGCTACACAATACCATCCCCGATATCAATAAAAACAAAGAGGTACGAGATCTAGAGACAGGCGAAACGAAAACTATCAAAGTACGTGATGGACATGCGATACAGATGGCTAATGCTAAGATAGAGGAGATACGTCAGGGCTTTGTGGATTGGCTAGGCAGAACGCCAGAGAGCTTTAAGCAACAACTATCCGACAGATATAATAAGCTATTTAACTGCTTCGTGCGCCCCAACTTTGACGGTGCGCATCAATCCTTTCCCGACCTAAATCTGAAAGGACTAGGTATCTCTGACCTCTATAAGAGTCAGAAGGATGCCGTATGGATGCTCAAAACCAATGGCGGGGGTATTTGTGACCATGAAGTAGGGGCTGGTAAGACCCTCATCATGTGTGCAGCAGCCTATGAGATGAAGCGCTTGGGCTTAGCAAACAAGCCGATGATTATCGGACTAAAAGCAAATGTCTTTGATATTGCCGACACTTTTAGAAAGGCTTATCCCAATGCTAGAGTTCTTTATCCAGGCAAGAACGACTTCAATAAGCAAAACCGCCAACGCATCTTTAACGACATCAAGAACAACGATTGGGATTGCATCATATTGACCCATGAGCAGTTTGGGATGATACCTCAAGCTCTAGAGATACAAGAGGTAATCTTGCAAAAGGAGAAAGACTCTATAGAGGAAAACCTAGAAGTCCTTCGTCAGCAAGGGGCAGACATTTCCCGAGCGATGCTCAAGGGATTGGAGAAGCGAAAGCAGACCCTCGAAGCCAAACTACAAGGCATTCAAGATAGCATTGCTGAGCGTAAGGATGATGCAGTGGACTTCAAAATGATGGGTATCGATCACCTCTTTGTGGACGAGAGTCATCAGTTTAAGAACTTGATGTTCAACACCCGTCACGACCGAGTCTCTGGCTTAGGTAATCCAGAAGGGTCACAGCGTGCACTCAATATGCTTTTTGCCATACGTACCATTCAGGAGCGGTCGGGTAAAGACTTAGGAGCTACTTTTCTCAGTGGCACGACCATCAGCAACTCACTCACAGAGCTCTATCTGCTCTTCAAGTACCTACGTCCTCAAGCACTCGAAAAGCAAGGCATCAATAGCTTTGATGCTTGGGCTGCTGTCTTTGCGAAGAAGTCTACCGATTACGAGTTCTCCATCACCAATGACATCATACAGAAGGAACGCTTCAGAACCTTCATCAAGGTTCCAGAGCTGGCAGCCTTCTATGCGGAGATTTGTGACTATCGTACCGCTAAGGATATCGGCATCGACCGTCCAGAGAAGAACGAGATATTGCATAACATACCGCCCACGCCCGAGCAGGAAGAGTTTATCGGCAAGTTGATGGAGTTCGCCAAGACAGGGGATGCAACCCTTTTAGGACGAGATGAGCTATCGGAAAAGGAAGAGAAAGCCAAGATGCTAATCGCAACGGACTATGCCCGGAAGATGAGCTTGGATATGCGAATGATAGACCTAGAAAAGTATTCGGACCATATAGACAACAAAGCCAGCCACTGTGCCAAGCTCCTCAATAACTACTATCAGAAGTATAACGAGCAGAAAGGAACACAGTTTGTCTTCAGTGACTTGGGTACTTACAAGCTAGGCGAGTGGAATGTTTACTCGGAGATTAAGCGTAAGTTGGTAGAGGAGTATCACATCCCATCTCACGAGATTCGCTTCATTCAAGAGTGCAAGAATGAGAAAGCGAAGAAAGCGATGGTGGAAGCGATGAATAGGGGCGATATACGTATCATCTTCGGCTCTACATCTATGTTGGGCACGGGTGTCAATGCCCAGCAACGAGCTGTGGCTATACATCATCTTGACACCCCTTGGAGACCGTCAGACTTAGAGCAACGCAACGGACGAGCTATCCGAAAGGGCAATTTGGTTGCCAAGGAGTTTGCCGACAACAAGGTCGATGTGATTATATATGCAGTGGAGCGTTCGTTGGACAGCTATAAGTTCAACCTGCTACACAACAAGCAGCTTTTCATCAATCAGTTGAAGAGCAATCAACTCGGTATGCGTACCATCGATGAAGGTTCAATGGATGAAGATAGTGGTATGAACTTCTCAGAGTATGTGGCTGTGCTGTCGGGCAATACAGACCTTTTGGAAAAGGCAAAGCTAGACAAGAAGATTACCGCATTAGAATCAGAACGTAAGAACTTTCTTCGTGAGCGAAATGGAGCTGTAGGTAAGTTGGCTGAGATTGATCATTCGCTCTCTTATCACACAGGCAAGATACAAGAGGCGAAGAAAGACTTAGCTTGCTTTGAGCAACGAGTGGAACGAGATGCTGAAGGCAACCCACTCAATCGACTTTCAATTAAAGGCGTAGAGGATTGTTCTGACATCAAAGAGATTGCTCATCGTCTTCAAGAGATAGAAGAAAAGGCTCGTACCAATGGTGAGTACAACAAGATTGGAGAGCTTTATGGCTTCTCTGTTATGGTCAAGACGGAAAGTTCCTCTCAGAACTTATTTGACCTATCGGTGAACCGCTTCTTCGTAAAGGGCGAGGGGAGTATTTACTACACCTACAATAACGGCAAATTGGCAAATGATCCTAAGTTGGCTTGTCTGAACTTCTTCAATGCTTTAGAGCGCATTCCCAAGGTGATTGAATCTCACGAGAAGGAGATAGCAAAGGTTTCAGCAAATAAGGAGGTCTACACCGCCATTGCCAATAACTCGTGGAAGAAGGAGGAGGATTTGCGTTCTCTCAAAGCCCAAGCTGCCGAGCTGGATAGAAAGATTGCCCTTACTATTGCTCCACCTTCTGAGTCCGAAGAAGCATATGAACAGCGACAGTCTAACCAAGCCAGTGAAGAACCTTCGCAGTCGCTCCGAGTTTCTGAGCAAGCAACCATAAAGCCACAAGAGAGTCAATCTCAAAATCCCGACAACGACTCTCCCAAGAACGGCTATCGCCCTAAGTGGAGATAAAATGAATTGGCTATCACTACTTCACCTTGGACATTTTGCAAATATTTCCAAGGTCGCATCAAGGCGATTTCTGCATTTTTGTGATGTTCATATTAATAATGTCAAGTAAGATCTGGTCTATACTTGACATTATTGATATACCTGTCTTGATCATTAAGATTTTTTGAGGATGCTCAGTTCTTATTCGCTCTACTCACTTAGATAGGTGTTTCCTGGATGGTTCAAAGTGATTTCTAAGTTTATCAATGCCCGCTTGAAACTTCTTGGGGTTTAGTTGTTTGAGTTTTCTAATGTTTAATAGTTTCCACTGAACCGATGGATAAGTGCTTAGATTACCTGCACAGCAAAGAGACCAATTGGGTGATCCTTGCTCAAATGACAGCAGAAACTCCTTGTCTATTTCAGTCAAACAGTTATTGACCTTACCAATTATCTCTGTACGAGCTTTTTGGTAATCTGTATAGGTAAATTCTATATCGGTCATCCCATTGAACTGATTATCTAATGCATCTTCTTGATCAATAGGATTAGGAGCAAGGGACTCTACAAAAGGCTTATCACTTCCCAATAAACACAAGAAGAATCCATCCTTTATTTGTTCGATGCTTTGCATCTCCATGTATTTACAATCGAATAGATCTCTTGGATGCTGTCTACTCAATGCTGCCGTTATCTTACCTCCATATAGCTGAGAATAAGGTACTATGCGTGCTTTACAATAAGCTTGAAATTCTTCTTGTGCTTTGGTGCAAAGCTCGACGATTTCCACCTCTCCCAATACTCCTCGCTTAGTGCCGTTAACCTCAATCTTTACCATAGCACCATTGAGGCTACATTGTAGTTTCCATACATCAGGTTTGTGTGTTACCCTAATGCCTGGTATTGCTCGCTCTATATTGACTTTTAGCGTTTTCAAGTGCTCATTGATGTGTTTGAGACTCTCTTCTCGAGACTCAATCGGGATATAGGTCAAGTCAATATCCACAGAATAGCGTGGCATATTCTTGTGAAAGAGATTGATTGCCGTGCCGCCATGTACCGCAAATTGTTCAATGCGATAAACCAACGGCATTATTCGGACAAGTAGTGCTACTTGACTCTTATAGGTTTCATTATTCATACGAATTCAATTCTTTTGGCACAGTAATTAAATATTTACTGATGTAAACTCCCGATTTTACTAACTGCAACTTATGTGTCCCTATGTCGACTTTAGAAAGATCTAAGTCTTCAAACCAATAGTGTCCTGCCTTTTCTGCCATATATAGGAATACTCTTTTTACTCTGTAATTCTGAGTCGTTTCAATAAGATTTTGCACAACTTTGGGGCGCAGGGTGGTCAATTGTTCCATGATATAAAATAGGTCCATATAATCATATCGTTTTGGAGCAAGTAAAAGACATTCCATAAAAGCTTGTTCAGGGGCAGAAATGAGTAGCTCCCAATCTAAATGCTTTATAGTGGCAACCTCGGGTGAGCTAAATGCTGTTGTTGAGAAAGTCTCAAACTCTTTGTCAAACAGATCAAACTTGAGCCATTGAGGTAACTTCTCTTTATCGGTCACCATCAAACGAGGTTTCCCCATAGGAACGTAATGATTAAACCCATATATTTCTAGCGCAGAGTGAGCTGCTATTCGCATTTCCTTATGCAGTTGTTCATTATAGGACTGTAATGCACCAAAAGCGGATAATTCTTCTCCAGTTCGATACATTACTCCATTGCAAAGCGATGTTAGCCATCCTGAAGAACGATATTTATTTAGTAATTGCCTAGAATATCCTTGCTCAGATAACCACCTAGAAAAGAATAGCCCGTTTTTAGTAGCTCCTTGTAGAAGCAAGTTTATTTTATTCTCCATAAGTCTACTATCAGTTTACATTTAGAGTAAATATCCAACTGCAAAGATAGAGTAAGTTCTTGTTATCTCAAAGGAGTAGTTGAATTATCACTTAGAAATGTAAACCGATAGTAGACATTTTGGTTTTAATTCAAACTCACGTGCAGATTTTCCGAAGAAAACGATGCCGTTCATTCTGAAAGCTGATCACTCTTCTTCTTTTCTGCGAAGCATTTCAACTATTTCATCTCGGAGGAAGAGAACGTACATTCCACCCACTAATGCAATTTCTCAAGAATGATGCTGTGTACCTCATTGTATTTCTTGCTCTTGTCAAACAACTTTATCAATTCCTCCTTCAAGTCAGCTTGACGATTCACTGACTCATTCTTTCGCCCTGATTTCTGTTAATGCGTAAACCTAACATCTACCACTCCTCTCTTCTTTTTAGCATCTCATCAATTTCCTCACGAAGGAACAATAGGCGACCATTAGCTTTGAGGTAGGGAATCTTACCCGCCCATACCCAATTGTAGATGGTCTTTTGCTCAACCTTTAGCAATCTAGACACATCAATGATGTCAAGATACTCAGGCTTGAGCGGTGGCTGTACAGCAGCGTCTATGGCTTGCTCTCGTAATACCAGCAACTGGTCTAGTTTTTCTTCCACATTCGCTAGCTTATCAAACAGTCGTTTTTGCCAAGGATCTTCTGTAAGATAGTCTAAGTATGACATAGTTCCCCTTTTTGATAATTCCCTGCAGTATCTTGAGACAAGATACGTTGCTCTCTCATATAGGATATATACTTCTTTGCTGTGCGCTCTTTGACTCCCAGCTCTCGCATTAAAACATCGCACAACTCTTGGTAAGAGAGACGGCGGTTGCTTTGAAAGATCTCCGTAACAATTGAGATCAATTCGTCTGTTTTTCGCTTCTCCTTATCCTCCTTAGACTTTTCACCACGATAGACATGCATCCCCAGCTCTTTATCCCATCCAAAGAGCATCATAGGAACATCTAAAGGGCTCCCATCTCTCACTTTCAAAGCCTTGACTACAGAGTATTCAGGATTGTCATCCTTTTCAATCGAAAGAATTCCTGCTGACTTACGTTGTAATTCTGAGCCTATGTGCCCACGAAGCTTGATCCCGTTTGGCACAAAGTGTAATACACAAATGATGCAGGTGTTATAAATCCCCGCTAGCCTGTAAAGCTCATCTACGACAGCGATACTCTCGGTCTCATCATTTGCAGAGCGCACTAAGTCTGCAATCCCATCAATAACTACTAAGTGTATCCCTCCATGTTTATGACGAAACAAGTCCATGCTTTCACGAATGAGTTTCAAACGATCCTTACGAGAAAGTGAGGCTAGATATAGAGAATGGTAAAAGTCAGGAACAGTCTCTACATCGGCTCTCCGTAATGTCTTTCCCAAATTCTTGTATAGTTGAGCCTCAGACTGCTCTGTGTCATAGTGCAAAACAGCCAAGGCTTTTGGATTGGGAGTTATTTCTAATCCTAGTGTTCGCTCTGAATCTAACCTTTCAGCACATAATGTGCCTGCAAGGATAGAACCAATGTAATTACTCTTGCCCGTACCCTCTCCACCTGTAATGCAGAAAAGATTGTCCTGAGAGCCAAGAGGGACTCCATTGACTGAGACAACCGACTTAGAAACATCTGGAGGATTGTCGTAATCAATCTCACAAGATTGCAATATCATCATTGTTTCGCTGTATAGGCTGGAAAACATTCGAGCGAGAAGATCTCTTAAATCCTGCTGACTATGGCCTAGGGCAAAGTAGTCAGAGATGTCTTTCTCCGTTTTGATACCGCTCAAAGGTAGTTGTAGTCTAAGTACTCCAAATTCAGAAAGCGCTTCCACCTGTTTCTGTGCCTCTCTGACCCCTGTTTCATCAGAGTCGTATAAAATGATGAGGTGTAAGAAGCGAAGTGAAAGACTTTCGATAATACCTCTTGGTATTTGTGCAGTCTCGCTATTGAAGCAAATAGCATTGAAATGGTGTGCAGAAAGGGAGAGGACATCTTTTTCTCCTCCCGTAATAAATAGGATATCTCCTTTATTAGGCAGTCGTGCTAGCCCAAATACATACTCTTCCGATTTTTCTCCACCATATAGAAACCTCAGTTTACTATTCGGGCGATATATTTTGACGAAATCGTTGTGAGCGTAACAGAAAATGGGTTCTTCGGAAGATGAGGTGAGCTTAAAAGGTTTTCCCTCTCTACTCACCGATTCGTAGCAAGACAACGATTTGACGTGGTATTGCTCCAATGTTTCCAAGGAGATCCCATATTGCTCCCAAAAAGCAAGTTCCTTTTGCGTAAAGGGGCGCTCATAAACTCGGAACGATTTTTTGTTTGCTATGTATTCTACTTTATCCATCGACCCTGTACACCTCTTTTGACTCTGTTCAACGGCTTGCCTAGGATAGGTGGAACGGGCTGCTTTCATGTTTGTGTCTCCTCTGTATTCAATAGAAATCTTTAGATTTAGATCCTGGATAATAGTCACTAGAACCTTCTTGAATTCAGATCGGACGTCAAGCCCCAAAATTGTTGCAGCAAACCAGAAGCAATCACCTGAGTATGCTTCATTTCCAAAGTCTTTCATTCGATATGAGTCTGACTTAGGATCAAAATAGATATTACAAGATGCTCGTTTGTCATCATAGAGAGGATTGCGAAAGTTCCGCTTGGGAACAAAGTCAATTGGCATATAGAAGTAGAAAACCTCTAATCCTCGATTGGTCAACTGCAAGACCTCTTCTTTTAGTGTCATAGCTCTTCAAAAAGATTTTGTGCATCTTCCCCCAAATAGCCTTTCAGTATACCATCCTTGTAAGCATTCAACCGTTGCAATGCTTCTATGCGTCTAAACCCTTTGAACGTCGCACGGCCTGATTTTACAGCTATATATAGACCCTTAAAAGGATAAAGGACGTGATTGCAGGATACATAGCGGTATGGGACAGCATTGGCATCTCGCCATCGAGCAAGAGAAGCTTTTGATATTCCTAATAGACGCATAACGTCTGATGAATTTAGCTCGATCTTTTCCTCAAGGACGCTATACTCTCTTTTGAGTTCTTTGATGAAGTCTGCAACTTGGCGTACTTCCTCTCGAAGTCCTTGAATTTCATCAAGAAGTGTGCTAGGGTTGTACGTTTCCATAGGATTCTGCCAATGTTTGAAAGGTTTCAGCTAGAAGTGGAAGTAGCTTCTTCAGTAGCTCATGTTCGGTTTCTTTCAGGAAGATCTCAATGAGACGTTCAATATTGGATAATGTGTCATCTATTTCAAGCGGGTGAAAATGGCGAAGAATACGTAGTAGGTCCTCTTTCTGCACTATAAGACATTGATTACCATGATGAGTTTGCACAGAGGCGAAAGATTCAACCGCGCCTAACGGCAAATGCAGAATGAGCGTATCCATACCAAAAGCTTCAGCACATCTTTGATAAGTACTGAGGCGAATGTCTCTTTGGAACTTGCAAGTCTTTACAAAGTTCGAGTAGTCTAATCCGCTATCATATGCTATTTGCTTGACATTGTCACACGAAGCCAACATCATATCTAGTGTTGGGCAAATGACATACAATCGTCTATCTCTTGCGGGCTTAACGGGTCGATTTTTGTTCATGTTTCTTCTACTGTTGAATTATCACCTGCAAAGATCCTATTCAAAGCCCTTTATAGACGAATATCTAAACACCATTCATTGGTAATATTCTACCAGTGTGTGCATCAACACACTTCTCTGCATAGCGATAGCACTTCATAGATCTTTTGGTTATAACCCTCATTGTTTTAGGGAACGTCATAATGAGATAAGCTGAAGTGAGTAGCATCTCATATAATGACCGCCAGTGCACGGTGCAAGCCTTATCTATATATAAGGGCTTGCACCGTGCACTGGAATTGTAGCCAAGAAAATTAGAGTAATTTTATTCTCAGATATTTGGAGGTTGTTCTACTTATTCGTACCTTTGAACCCGAGAAATGCAAGCGAGCAAATCTCACAGCAATAGCTATGAGTATTCTCAAAATACTCTCCTATGGCTACAATTTGGCTACAATTAAATCTTAGAGGAATATAAACAACTACGATATAAGGAGTTAGAAGGCTTGGTTTACAACCCTCCCTCT
>NZ_BAAFSF010000002.1:0-121148 GCF_045865415.1 Porphyromonas miyakawae | reverse complement strand
CGCCTATGGATCTCCTCTCTCACTGACAAAGCTATCCGAGAGGGTCTAGCGAATATCAAGCCCGGGAGTCATTATGACCATCTCTATTACGCAGCCCAAGCACGAGCAGAAGCTGACTGGTTGATGGGAATCAATGCCAGCCGAGCTCTCTCCATTGCTTACCGTGGAGGCTACTCACTAGGACGAGTGCAGACTCCAACTTTGGCAATGGTGTGTCATCGCTATATGGAGCATAGAGACGTTACCTCTGTTCCTTATTGGAAACTCACTGCGACGATAGAGGACGAGGGCTTATCCATCAAAGCCGTGAGCCTACAGAACTTTGATAATGAAGCTGCTGCCCAAACTGCTCTCACTTCATTACGCAGTATCGGCTCGCTTACGGTCACAGAGGTCACAAGAAAGGTAACGCATACAGCTCCACCCCTCTTGTATGACCTGACCGCTCTGCAAAAGGAGGCTAATGTACGTTACGGCTTCTCAGCAGATAAGACCCTCACCCTCGCACAGTCGCTTTATGAGAAGAAGTTCACCACCTATCCCCGTACGGGTAGCCGATATATCAGTGAAGATGTTTTTGAGGAAGTTCCCGACCTCCTTCGCAAGATTGGCACACCATTACCCCAAGAGCTGAATCGCCACTCCGTAGATGACAGCAAAGTTACCGACCACCATGCCATTATCCCCACAGGAGAAACCGCATCGGTATTGTCGGTAGATGAGACCACGCTTTATCAAATGGTCGTTACCCGCTTCGCAGAAGCCTTCTCGGCAAACTCAGAAGAGGAGCGTATGCAGGTAGTACTCAAGGACGAGACCAACAGCTATGTTTGGAAAGCGTGCCGTCAAGTCTCTTTGGGTTGGAAATCTGTACAGAGTGCCACTCCTCAAGAGCATAAAGAGAGCGAGGAGGACGAGCCACTTGTGTCCTCTTTGCCCAACTTGACCGAGGGGCGAACTTTACCCCTGCAACAAGCAGACATAATCGAGCAAAAGAGCAAACCTAAGCCACTCTATACAGAAGCAACTCTGCTCTCTGCTATGGAGCATGCAGGCAAGGAGGTAGAGGATGTTGCAAGTAAAAAGGCTTTGGCAGAGTGTGGCATAGGCACACCTGCCACACGAGCCAACATCATTGAGACACTCATCCTGCGTGACTATATCCGTAGGGAGAAGAAGAGCATAGTCCCAACGGAGAAAGGATTAGCCGTCTATGAAATCGTTAAAGACAAACGCATTGCCAATGCTGAGATGACAGGAGCATGGGAGGTGGCGTTAGCAGCAATCGAGGCAGGAAGTATGGATGCTGGTAAGTTTGCACAAGGCATCAACTCCTACGTCTCCACCATTTGCGAGGAGTTGCTCTCCCTCGCCCCTGCATCTAGACAGCAAAGCTACCCCACATATCACTGCCCTAAGTGTGGTCGTGAGAGTGTGGGGATCTATGCCAAGGTGGCGAGATGCAAGAATGATGATTGTGATTTCCACATATTCCGTGAAGTATGCGGTACGTATCTCTCCGAAGAGAATATCCTAGACCTCATAACCAAGGGACGTACCCCCATCTTGAAAGGTTTGACGAGCAAGGCTGGTAAGAAGTTCAATGCCCGATTGGTTCTACAAGAGGATAGTTCTACCAAATTTGAATTCGAGCAAAAGAGAAAGAAGTGATAGTCCGCACAAGCGACCTAGCTCAGGGCCACAACTATCTCTCACGACACTCCCCACATGTTCTATCGTAGTTAATAGGAAGCCATTTGGATAGCCTTTGTAGTTTCTTAGCGGATAGAGGCAGTGCCAATACGCTTTGGCACTACAGTTTCATACGTAGGAAACTCTAGTTTCATCTAGGAGAAACTGCAGTTTCATGGGGAAGAAACTCCCGTGCCAAGCCTATGGGAAACTTTTCCCATACGGATGAAACTGTGGAGTGACGGGGGGCAACATTTCCACTCAGACGAGACTCCACCAATTCACGTGAAGAACAAAGACATCAAGTAATCGTATTTCCATTCTTGTGGAAGGTATCTCAATCCATTTCGTGGGATTGATTTCCTCCCAGCATGGCTGACAACTTATTATCAACAAACAGAGTACCTCTATGGCATACAACAAGAAAGCAGTTTTGGCAGCGAATGCAGAAGCAATCCGTGTGGTGCTACGACTAGAAAAAGAGCATCGTCTGGCTACCGAAGCAGAGAAACGCATCTTGCGTGGCTACCAAGGTTTCGGAGGTCTGAAGTGCGTGTTGAACCGCACAGACACACCAGCGGACATCCGCTATTGGAGTAAGTCGGAGCAAGAACTCTTTGCTCCGACACAGCAGCTCAAGCAGATGATCTATCGGGAAGCGGTCGATGCTCACACCGCTAAGCGGTATTGGGAGAGCATCAAGGCGAGTGTGCTCACCTCATTTTATACAGATAGACGTATCGTCTCTGCTATTTCAGATGCTCTCGCAACAAGTGGTGCAACGCTCAAACGGTGCCTTGACCCCTCCTCGGGGATGGGGGCTTTTGCCGAAACATTTGCCAAGCAGACGGGCATTGTTGATGCCTTGGAGAAAGATCTGCTCACGGCTCGCATCAGTCAAGCGTTGCACCCTTATGGCGAGGGCAACATCTTCGTGCGAAATGAACCCTTTGAAGCGATAGCACCCCTAGAAGAGACGGAGAAGTATGACCTTGTAACCAGCAACATCCCCTTTGGAGACTTTATGGTCTATGACCGTGAGTATAGTAGGGGGAATGATCTTTTCAAAAAGGAGTCAACACGAGCCATTCATAATTACTTCTTCGTAAAGGGCTTGGACTGTACTAGAGAGGGTGGTCTCATTGCATTTATCACTTCACAAGGCGTACTCGATGCAGCTCTAAATGAGCCAATCAGACGCTATCTGATGCAAAACAGCCGACTCATCTCTGCTATCCGTCTGCCATCAGGTATGTTTAACGAGCAAGCAGGAACTGAAGTCGGAAGCGACTTGATTGTCTTGCAAAAGCAGTCAGGCAAAGAGATTGGCGAGGGCCTGGAGAAGCAGTTTATTCAGACAGTCGCCGTACCCAAGGGGGATGGTTTTACTATGGCATTCAACCACAACTCACTTTTCGAAGGCTCGTGGGATGATGTGGCACCTCGCACCATAGCTACCAGTCGTGAGCTGGGTAGAGACCCTTACGGCAAGCCAGCTTGGAAATATCGCTTTGAGGGAACTATGGAGGATATGGCTGAGAGTCTCCGAATACAGCTCACACAAGATGTGACAGCACGTTTTGACCGCAAGCTCTATGAGACGGGAATAGCGATGAGCGAGGAGGAGCGACAGAATGAAGCCGAGAAGCAATTGCGTAAGCTGGGCGTAACGGTCGGATTGCCTGGGGTGGAGCCTAAAGTAGACGAGGAGCAAGAAACAGACAACGCTTATGCTCTAATGCCTGATAGCATCAAGGGACAACTCCCCAAACTATATGACACCGAGAAGCAACTTATTGGCGATCGTATAGCTTATGTCCGATACTTCTTCCCGCTGGGTGCCTATACAGCCTACCTCTTAGAGTACAATCCAGAAGAACGTCTTGGGTTCGGAGCAGTTACAATGGGTTACGGTTGGGAGCTCGGTTATATCTCCTTGGACGAAATGAAAGAGGTTAAGATACATGGCTTGGGGATTGAGCGTGACCTTCACTTTTCACCTACAGCATTGCATAAGATAGCCGAGCTAGAGGAGCTTGTCCAAGGACGGTATAGCAAAGAGGTGGTACAAACAGAAACCCAAACGGAAGAGGTCGTGGATAAGTCCCCTTCAGAGGGAACTTCCGTCAACTCCATCGAAAAGAGTGAATTGGTAGAACCCACCCAGCAGGAGCAAGTCTCTTCAATGTTAGAACCAGCACCCAAAGGTGTGCCAGCTCTAACGCTACAGCATCAATACGAAGCGGATATACGTACAGACCTAGAAGCCCCACGAGAGATGGGCGGACAGATGGTCTACTTTGATGACGACCATCATCCCGTGATGGATACTACAGATGTCGGTCTGGAACAAGCGGGTTATTTATTTGCTCCCGAAGAGTACGAACTTTGGACGCAGGAGGTCGCTCGTGTTAACAAGGAGATCAAAGAGGTCAATAAGCAACAGACAGTTTCTAAGCCCAAGCAAAGCTCAGTAAAGCGTCCAAGAGCAAGAATAAGTACTAAGCTCTCCTCAATCGAGCAGCCATCTCTATTTGACTTTGCAGAAGTGGAGAGAGAAGTACAGCCAGTTACAGAGGTTAAGAAGTCGTTTGATGCTTCACCTCGTCCATTCCTCTCTTTGCCCGACTCGCATCTACGAGATGGGTCGATCGTGCTGCAAAATGGACAAGTGGGGTATCTCTCGAATCTGAAGCGACAGCCTACCTTTCATCCGATGGACTTGCCCTATGAGCGCCTAACCAAGCTCAAAGCGTACATCGAGATACGAGAAAGTTACCATCGGCTATACGACTACGAAGCGAACAATAGATGTGAGGATAGCGAGGAGCGTATAAAACTCAATCGGCTCTATGACGACTTCGTCAGTCGCTGGGGGTATCTCAATCAGAAGAGCAATACAGACCTCATCAAGATGGACGCAACTGGGGTCGAGATACTCTTCTTAGAGCGATCCGATAAGGGGGAATACATCAAGGCAGACATATTTGACCATCCTACCGTCTTTGCCACTACAGAGGTGACAGTAGCTGCCGACCCCACGGAAGCTCTCGTCTCTTCTCTGAATAAGTATGGCTCTGTGGAGCTAGACTATATGAGTTCGCTCCTCCCTGAGATGGAGGAGAGTGACATTATCTCAGCTCTAGAGGGACGTATCTACTACAATCCAGAAGTAGATGGCTACGAAGTGGCAGACAAGTTTATCTCAGGCAATGTAATAGAGAAGAGCGAGCAGATTGAGTCGTGGCTACTAGAACATCCCGATCATGAAGAAGCACAGCAAAGCTTAGCTGCCCTACGGGCTGCCACACCTACACCGATACCCTTTGCTGATCTTGACTTCAATCTTGGGGAGCGGTGGATACCGGCTAAAGTCTATAGCGCCTTTGCCTCAGAGTTCTTTGAGACAGAGATCACCGTCTCCTATCAGAGTACGATGGATGAATATGTTTTGCAATGTGATAGACGCAATGGCAACATTTGGCATAAGTATGCTGTGCAGGGAGAGTTCAGACGCTATGATGGACTTAATCTCTTAAAGCATGCGCTACACAATACCATCCCCGATATCAATAAAAACAAAGAGGTACGAGATCTAGAGACAGGCGAAACGAAAACTATCAAAGTACGTGATGGACATGCGATACAGATGGCTAATGCTAAGATAGAGGAGATACGTCAGGGCTTTGTGGATTGGCTAGGCAGAACGCCAGAGAGCTTTAAGCAACAACTATCCGACAGATATAATAAGCTATTTAACTGCTTCGTGCGCCCCAACTTTGACGGTGCGCATCAATCCTTTCCCGACCTAAATCTGAAAGGACTAGGTATCTCTGACCTCTATAAGAGTCAGAAGGATGCCGTATGGATGCTCAAAACCAATGGCGGGGGTATTTGTGACCATGAAGTAGGGGCTGGTAAGACCCTCATCATGTGTGCAGCAGCCTATGAGATGAAGCGCTTGGGCTTAGCAAACAAGCCGATGATTATCGGACTAAAAGCAAATGTCTTTGATATTGCCGACACTTTTAGAAAGGCTTATCCCAATGCTAGAGTTCTTTATCCAGGCAAGAACGACTTCAATAAGCAAAACCGCCAACGCATCTTTAACGACATCAAGAACAACGATTGGGATTGCATCATATTGACCCATGAGCAGTTTGGGATGATACCTCAAGCTCTAGAGATACAAGAGGTAATCTTGCAAAAGGAGAAAGACTCTATAGAGGAAAACCTAGAAGTCCTTCGTCAGCAAGGGGCAGACATTTCCCGAGCGATGCTCAAGGGATTGGAGAAGCGAAAGCAGACCCTCGAAGCCAAACTACAAGGCATTCAAGATAGCATTGCTGAGCGTAAGGATGATGCAGTGGACTTCAAAATGATGGGTATCGATCACCTCTTTGTGGACGAGAGTCATCAGTTTAAGAACTTGATGTTCAACACCCGTCACGACCGAGTCTCTGGCTTAGGTAATCCAGAAGGGTCACAGCGTGCACTCAATATGCTTTTTGCCATACGTACCATTCAGGAGCGGTCGGGTAAAGACTTAGGAGCTACTTTTCTCAGTGGCACGACCATCAGCAACTCACTCACAGAGCTCTATCTGCTCTTCAAGTACCTACGTCCTCAAGCACTCGAAAAGCAAGGCATCAATAGCTTTGATGCTTGGGCTGCTGTCTTTGCGAAGAAGTCTACCGATTACGAGTTCTCCATCACCAATGACATCATACAGAAGGAACGCTTCAGAACCTTCATCAAGGTTCCAGAGCTGGCAGCCTTCTATGCGGAGATTTGTGACTATCGTACCGCTAAGGATATCGGCATCGACCGTCCAGAGAAGAACGAGATATTGCATAACATACCGCCCACGCCCGAGCAGGAAGAGTTTATCGGCAAGTTGATGGAGTTCGCCAAGACAGGGGATGCAACCCTTTTAGGACGAGATGAGCTATCGGAAAAGGAAGAGAAAGCCAAGATGCTAATCGCAACGGACTATGCCCGGAAGATGAGCTTGGATATGCGAATGATAGACCTAGAAAAGTATTCGGACCATATAGACAACAAAGCCAGCCACTGTGCCAAGCTCCTCAATAACTACTATCAGAAGTATAACGAGCAGAAAGGAACACAGTTTGTCTTCAGTGACTTGGGTACTTACAAGCTAGGCGAGTGGAATGTTTACTCGGAGATTAAGCGTAAGTTGGTAGAGGAGTATCACATCCCATCTCACGAGATTCGCTTCATTCAAGAGTGCAAGAATGAGAAAGCGAAGAAAGCGATGGTGGAAGCGATGAATAGGGGCGATATACGTATCATCTTCGGCTCTACATCTATGTTGGGCACGGGTGTCAATGCCCAGCAACGAGCTGTGGCTATACATCATCTTGACACCCCTTGGAGACCGTCAGACTTAGAGCAACGCAACGGACGAGCTATCCGAAAGGGCAATTTGGTTGCCAAGGAGTTTGCCGACAACAAGGTCGATGTGATTATATATGCAGTGGAGCGTTCGTTGGACAGCTATAAGTTCAACCTGCTACACAACAAGCAGCTTTTCATCAATCAGTTGAAGAGCAATCAACTCGGTATGCGTACCATCGATGAAGGTTCAATGGATGAAGATAGTGGTATGAACTTCTCAGAGTATGTGGCTGTGCTGTCGGGCAATACAGACCTTTTGGAAAAGGCAAAGCTAGACAAGAAGATTACCGCATTAGAATCAGAACGTAAGAACTTTCTTCGTGAGCGAAATGGAGCTGTAGGTAAGTTGGCTGAGATTGATCATTCGCTCTCTTATCACACAGGCAAGATACAAGAGGCGAAGAAAGACTTAGCTTGCTTTGAGCAACGAGTGGAACGAGATGCTGAAGGCAACCCACTCAATCGACTTTCAATTAAAGGCGTAGAGGATTGTTCTGACATCAAAGAGATTGCTCATCGTCTTCAAGAGATAGAAGAAAAGGCTCGTACCAATGGTGAGTACAACAAGATTGGAGAGCTTTATGGCTTCTCTGTTATGGTCAAGACGGAAAGTTCCTCTCAGAACTTATTTGACCTATCGGTGAACCGCTTCTTCGTAAAGGGCGAGGGGAGTATTTACTACACCTACAATAACGGCAAATTGGCAAATGATCCTAAGTTGGCTTGTCTGAACTTCTTCAATGCTTTAGAGCGCATTCCCAAGGTGATTGAATCTCACGAGAAGGAGATAGCAAAGGTTTCAGCAAATAAGGAGGTCTACACCGCCATTGCCAATAACTCGTGGAAGAAGGAGGAGGATTTGCGTTCTCTCAAAGCCCAAGCTGCCGAGCTGGATAGAAAGATTGCCCTTACTATTGCTCCACCTTCTGAGTCCGAAGAAGCATATGAACAGCGACAGTCTAACCAAGCCAGTGAAGAACCTTCGCAGTCGCTCCGAGTTTCTGAGCAAGCAACCATAAAGCCACAAGAGAGTCAATCTCAAAATCCCGACAACGACTCTCCCAAGAACGGCTATCGCCCTAAGTGGAGATAAAATGAATTGGCTATCACTACTTCACCTTGGACATTTTGCAAATATTTCCAAGGTCGCATCAAGGCGATTTCTGCATTTTTGTGATGTTCATATTAATAATGTCAAGTAAGATCTGGTCTATACTTGACATTATTGATATACCTGTCTTGATCATTAAGATTTTTTGAGGATGCTCAGTTCTTATTCGCTCTACTCACTTAGATAGGTGTTTCCTGGATGGTTCAAAGTGATTTCTAAGTTTATCAATGCCCGCTTGAAACTTCTTGGGGTTTAGTTGTTTGAGTTTTCTAATGTTTAATAGTTTCCACTGAACCGATGGATAAGTGCTTAGATTACCTGCACAGCAAAGAGACCAATTGGGTGATCCTTGCTCAAATGACAGCAGAAACTCCTTGTCTATTTCAGTCAAACAGTTATTGACCTTACCAATTATCTCTGTACGAGCTTTTTGGTAATCTGTATAGGTAAATTCTATATCGGTCATCCCATTGAACTGATTATCTAATGCATCTTCTTGATCAATAGGATTAGGAGCAAGGGACTCTACAAAAGGCTTATCACTTCCCAATAAACACAAGAAGAATCCATCCTTTATTTGTTCGATGCTTTGCATCTCCATGTATTTACAATCGAATAGATCTCTTGGATGCTGTCTACTCAATGCTGCCGTTATCTTACCTCCATATAGCTGAGAATAAGGTACTATGCGTGCTTTACAATAAGCTTGAAATTCTTCTTGTGCTTTGGTGCAAAGCTCGACGATTTCCACCTCTCCCAATACTCCTCGCTTAGTGCCGTTAACCTCAATCTTTACCATAGCACCATTGAGGCTACATTGTAGTTTCCATACATCAGGTTTGTGTGTTACCCTAATGCCTGGTATTGCTCGCTCTATATTGACTTTTAGCGTTTTCAAGTGCTCATTGATGTGTTTGAGACTCTCTTCTCGAGACTCAATCGGGATATAGGTCAAGTCAATATCCACAGAATAGCGTGGCATATTCTTGTGAAAGAGATTGATTGCCGTGCCGCCATGTACCGCAAATTGTTCAATGCGATAAACCAACGGCATTATTCGGACAAGTAGTGCTACTTGACTCTTATAGGTTTCATTATTCATACGAATTCAATTCTTTTGGCACAGTAATTAAATATTTACTGATGTAAACTCCCGATTTTACTAACTGCAACTTATGTGTCCCTATGTCGACTTTAGAAAGATCTAAGTCTTCAAACCAATAGTGTCCTGCCTTTTCTGCCATATATAGGAATACTCTTTTTACTCTGTAATTCTGAGTCGTTTCAATAAGATTTTGCACAACTTTGGGGCGCAGGGTGGTCAATTGTTCCATGATATAAAATAGGTCCATATAATCATATCGTTTTGGAGCAAGTAAAAGACATTCCATAAAAGCTTGTTCAGGGGCAGAAATGAGTAGCTCCCAATCTAAATGCTTTATAGTGGCAACCTCGGGTGAGCTAAATGCTGTTGTTGAGAAAGTCTCAAACTCTTTGTCAAACAGATCAAACTTGAGCCATTGAGGTAACTTCTCTTTATCGGTCACCATCAAACGAGGTTTCCCCATAGGAACGTAATGATTAAACCCATATATTTCTAGCGCAGAGTGAGCTGCTATTCGCATTTCCTTATGCAGTTGTTCATTATAGGACTGTAATGCACCAAAAGCGGATAATTCTTCTCCAGTTCGATACATTACTCCATTGCAAAGCGATGTTAGCCATCCTGAAGAACGATATTTATTTAGTAATTGCCTAGAATATCCTTGCTCAGATAACCACCTAGAAAAGAATAGCCCGTTTTTAGTAGCTCCTTGTAGAAGCAAGTTTATTTTATTCTCCATAAGTCTACTATCAGTTTACATTTAGAGTAAATATCCAACTGCAAAGATAGAGTAAGTTCTTGTTATCTCAAAGGAGTAGTTGAATTATCACTTAGAAATGTAAACCGATAGTAGACATTTTGGTTTTAATTCAAACTCACGTGCAGATTTTCCGAAGAAAACGATGCCGTTCATTCTGAAAGCTGATCACTCTTCTTCTTTTCTGCGAAGCATTTCAACTATTTCATCTCGGAGGAAGAGAACGTACATTCCACCCACTAATGCAATTTCTCAAGAATGATGCTGTGTACCTCATTGTATTTCTTGCTCTTGTCAAACAACTTTATCAATTCCTCCTTCAAGTCAGCTTGACGATTCACTGACTCATTCTTTCGCCCTGATTTCTGTTAATGCGTAAACCTAACATCTACCACTCCTCTCTTCTTTTTAGCATCTCATCAATTTCCTCACGAAGGAACAATAGGCGACCATTAGCTTTGAGGTAGGGAATCTTACCCGCCCATACCCAATTGTAGATGGTCTTTTGCTCAACCTTTAGCAATCTAGACACATCAATGATGTCAAGATACTCAGGCTTGAGCGGTGGCTGTACAGCAGCGTCTATGGCTTGCTCTCGTAATACCAGCAACTGGTCTAGTTTTTCTTCCACATTCGCTAGCTTATCAAACAGTCGTTTTTGCCAAGGATCTTCTGTAAGATAGTCTAAGTATGACATAGTTCCCCTTTTTGATAATTCCCTGCAGTATCTTGAGACAAGATACGTTGCTCTCTCATATAGGATATATACTTCTTTGCTGTGCGCTCTTTGACTCCCAGCTCTCGCATTAAAACATCGCACAACTCTTGGTAAGAGAGACGGCGGTTGCTTTGAAAGATCTCCGTAACAATTGAGATCAATTCGTCTGTTTTTCGCTTCTCCTTATCCTCCTTAGACTTTTCACCACGATAGACATGCATCCCCAGCTCTTTATCCCATCCAAAGAGCATCATAGGAACATCTAAAGGGCTCCCATCTCTCACTTTCAAAGCCTTGACTACAGAGTATTCAGGATTGTCATCCTTTTCAATCGAAAGAATTCCTGCTGACTTACGTTGTAATTCTGAGCCTATGTGCCCACGAAGCTTGATCCCGTTTGGCACAAAGTGTAATACACAAATGATGCAGGTGTTATAAATCCCCGCTAGCCTGTAAAGCTCATCTACGACAGCGATACTCTCGGTCTCATCATTTGCAGAGCGCACTAAGTCTGCAATCCCATCAATAACTACTAAGTGTATCCCTCCATGTTTATGACGAAACAAGTCCATGCTTTCACGAATGAGTTTCAAACGATCCTTACGAGAAAGTGAGGCTAGATATAGAGAATGGTAAAAGTCAGGAACAGTCTCTACATCGGCTCTCCGTAATGTCTTTCCCAAATTCTTGTATAGTTGAGCCTCAGACTGCTCTGTGTCATAGTGCAAAACAGCCAAGGCTTTTGGATTGGGAGTTATTTCTAATCCTAGTGTTCGCTCTGAATCTAACCTTTCAGCACATAATGTGCCTGCAAGGATAGAACCAATGTAATTACTCTTGCCCGTACCCTCTCCACCTGTAATGCAGAAAAGATTGTCCTGAGAGCCAAGAGGGACTCCATTGACTGAGACAACCGACTTAGAAACATCTGGAGGATTGTCGTAATCAATCTCACAAGATTGCAATATCATCATTGTTTCGCTGTATAGGCTGGAAAACATTCGAGCGAGAAGATCTCTTAAATCCTGCTGACTATGGCCTAGGGCAAAGTAGTCAGAGATGTCTTTCTCCGTTTTGATACCGCTCAAAGGTAGTTGTAGTCTAAGTACTCCAAATTCAGAAAGCGCTTCCACCTGTTTCTGTGCCTCTCTGACCCCTGTTTCATCAGAGTCGTATAAAATGATGAGGTGTAAGAAGCGAAGTGAAAGACTTTCGATAATACCTCTTGGTATTTGTGCAGTCTCGCTATTGAAGCAAATAGCATTGAAATGGTGTGCAGAAAGGGAGAGGACATCTTTTTCTCCTCCCGTAATAAATAGGATATCTCCTTTATTAGGCAGTCGTGCTAGCCCAAATACATACTCTTCCGATTTTTCTCCACCATATAGAAACCTCAGTTTACTATTCGGGCGATATATTTTGACGAAATCGTTGTGAGCGTAACAGAAAATGGGTTCTTCGGAAGATGAGGTGAGCTTAAAAGGTTTTCCCTCTCTACTCACCGATTCGTAGCAAGACAACGATTTGACGTGGTATTGCTCCAATGTTTCCAAGGAGATCCCATATTGCTCCCAAAAAGCAAGTTCCTTTTGCGTAAAGGGGCGCTCATAAACTCGGAACGATTTTTTGTTTGCTATGTATTCTACTTTATCCATCGACCCTGTACACCTCTTTTGACTCTGTTCAACGGCTTGCCTAGGATAGGTGGAACGGGCTGCTTTCATGTTTGTGTCTCCTCTGTATTCAATAGAAATCTTTAGATTTAGATCCTGGATAATAGTCACTAGAACCTTCTTGAATTCAGATCGGACGTCAAGCCCCAAAATTGTTGCAGCAAACCAGAAGCAATCACCTGAGTATGCTTCATTTCCAAAGTCTTTCATTCGATATGAGTCTGACTTAGGATCAAAATAGATATTACAAGATGCTCGTTTGTCATCATAGAGAGGATTGCGAAAGTTCCGCTTGGGAACAAAGTCAATTGGCATATAGAAGTAGAAAACCTCTAATCCTCGATTGGTCAACTGCAAGACCTCTTCTTTTAGTGTCATAGCTCTTCAAAAAGATTTTGTGCATCTTCCCCCAAATAGCCTTTCAGTATACCATCCTTGTAAGCATTCAACCGTTGCAATGCTTCTATGCGTCTAAACCCTTTGAACGTCGCACGGCCTGATTTTACAGCTATATATAGACCCTTAAAAGGATAAAGGACGTGATTGCAGGATACATAGCGGTATGGGACAGCATTGGCATCTCGCCATCGAGCAAGAGAAGCTTTTGATATTCCTAATAGACGCATAACGTCTGATGAATTTAGCTCGATCTTTTCCTCAAGGACGCTATACTCTCTTTTGAGTTCTTTGATGAAGTCTGCAACTTGGCGTACTTCCTCTCGAAGTCCTTGAATTTCATCAAGAAGTGTGCTAGGGTTGTACGTTTCCATAGGATTCTGCCAATGTTTGAAAGGTTTCAGCTAGAAGTGGAAGTAGCTTCTTCAGTAGCTCATGTTCGGTTTCTTTCAGGAAGATCTCAATGAGACGTTCAATATTGGATAATGTGTCATCTATTTCAAGCGGGTGAAAATGGCGAAGAATACGTAGTAGGTCCTCTTTCTGCACTATAAGACATTGATTACCATGATGAGTTTGCACAGAGGCGAAAGATTCAACCGCGCCTAACGGCAAATGCAGAATGAGCGTATCCATACCAAAAGCTTCAGCACATCTTTGATAAGTACTGAGGCGAATGTCTCTTTGGAACTTGCAAGTCTTTACAAAGTTCGAGTAGTCTAATCCGCTATCATATGCTATTTGCTTGACATTGTCACACGAAGCCAACATCATATCTAGTGTTGGGCAAATGACATACAATCGTCTATCTCTTGCGGGCTTAACGGGTCGATTTTTGTTCATGTTTCTTCTACTGTTGAATTATCACCTGCAAAGATCCTATTCAAAGCCCTTTATAGACGAATATCTAAACACCATTCATTGGTAATATTCTACCAGTGTGTGCATCAACACACTTCTCTGCATAGCGATAGCACTTCATAGATCTTTTGGTTATAACCCTCATTGTTTTAGGGAACGTCATAATGAGATAAGCTGAAGTGAGTAGCATCTCATATAATGACCGCCAGTGCACGGTGCAAGCCTTATCTATATATAAGGGCTTGCACCGTGCACTGGAATTGTAGCCAAGAAAATTAGAGTAATTTTATTCTCAGATATTTGGAGGTTGTTCTACTTATTCGTACCTTTGAACCCGAGAAATGCAAGCGAGCAAATCTCACAGCAATAGCTATGAGTATTCTCAAAATACTCTCCTATGGCTACAATTTGGCTACAATTAAATCTTAGAGGAATATAAACAACTACGATATAAGGAGTTAGAAGGCTTGGTTTACAACCCTCCCTCTCCGCAATAGTTAGTTAGACTGAAAAGAATAAAAACAAACATAGAAGAACAACTAAAAGATTGTACAATGAAAAGACTAATTGCAACTATCGCATGCATGGCTCTCGTCTTAGGAGGCTTTGCGAATCGCTCTTGGGCTCAAGAGGCTGAAGAACAGCCCGCAGCAGCTCCTCAAGAGACTACAACCGAAGTGGCAGAAGAAGAACAGGCTACGGATGAAGAAATTAATGCTGTTGCTGAAGAAAGTACTTCTTTCCACCAAGCACTTAAGCGTAAATTCATCGAAGGGGGTGCTGACTTTATGTCCATCATTGCACTCCTCCTTGTCATTGGCTTGGCAATTTGCTTAGAAAGAATTATCTACCTTAACCTTTCCGATACCGACAGCGATCGTCTTCTTCGGGATATTGAAGACCACCTCAATCGCGGTGATGTAGAAGGAGCTAAGAGCGTAGCCCGTAACACACGTGGTCCTATTGCATCCATTGCTTACCAAGGCCTTATGCGTATCGAGCAGGGTGATGAAATCGTAGAACGCTCCATCACTTCTTACGGAGGTGTACAGGCAGGACTTCTCGAAAAGAACTTGTCTTGGATTACCCTATTTATCGCAATGGCTCCCTCCTTCGGGTTCTTGGGTACCGTTGTGGGTATGGTAATGGCATTCGATAAGATTGAAAAGGTTGGTGATATCAGCCCGACGATTGTAGCAGGAGGTATGAAGGTAGCTCTTATTACCACTATCGGTGGTTTGATCGTTGCCCTTATTCTTCAGCTTTTCTACAACTACATCCTCAGTAAGGTGGAAGCCGTTCTCAATAAGATGGAAGATGCTTCTATTACGTTGATGGACCTCGTTATTAAATACAACCTTAAGAACAACAAGTAAAACGCTTGCCTACTACTATGTCAGTAACAAAAAGTAGAAGGATAGCCGGTTGGACGCTCATCACGTTGCTTGTTATTTCTATTGTGATCTGCTTAGCCCTCTTTTTAGGAGGATCTACAGTAGACGCAGCCGGTAATAAAGCTTACAACTTGACTGATCTGTTCCTATACTGGGCTTACTTCCTAATCTGTATAACACTTGTTGCTACAATAGTCTTTTCTATTGTAGGGTTTTTGAAAGGGTTCAAGCACAATCCACGTAAAGCATGGGTAGGCTTAGGTGCTTTAATCGCACTTATCCTTATCTTAGTGATTACCTATGCTGTAGGTAGTGCCAATATAGAGTCCATAGGGGGAAAGGTAAATGAAGACTTTCAGAAGTACACCACAGCCGGCTGGCTTAAAACCACCGACATGGTTATTTTCACCTCCTATGTATTGCTCTTACTCAATATAGTTGCTATCGTTTGGGGAGCTTTCTCCAAGATTGGATCCAACAAGAAGTCGAAGTAATAACCAAATAAAGAAATCAAGTAAAAGATATGGCAAGAAGTAAACGTAAAGTACCCGCAATAAACGGGTCATCCACGGCCGATATCGCTTTTATTCTTCTGATCTTCTTCTTGATTACTACTTCAATGGACACGGATAAGGGCTTAAAGAGACGTTTACCGCCATTAAGCCCTAAGGAAGAACAACAAAACGATATAGAGATTAATAACCGCAACGTACTACAGTTGCTCGTCAATCGTAACGACCAAATTGCCGTACTGCGTACATCCTCAGCCGGTGAAAGTATCAGTATGATACCTTTACAAGAGCTGAAGGATCACGTGAAAGAGTTTATCGTTAACCCGGCCAATAGTGAGAATCTACCGGAAAAGGAGGTTCGCGAAATTCCGGGGTTAGGAAACGTTGAGACTACCACTTCAAGCTATGCTATATCACTGAAGAGTGAGGTAGAAACGAGCTATCAGATGTACATCAATGTACAGAATGAGTTGCTCAAGGCATACAATGAAGTATGGAACGAAACAGCGCTGAAGCATTTTTCACGTCGTTATGATGATTTACCGGCAGCACAGCAGAAGATGGTAGTGGATATATATCCCATGCACATCTCTGAGATGCCATTGTCAGACTTAAAACACTAATAAGGAGGATAAAGTACCATGGGAAGATTCACACAAGATGGCAAACGAGAAATGCCGGAGCTAAATACGGCTTCGTTGCCTGACCTTATATTTGCCTTCCTCTTCTTTATCATGATGGTTACCAGCATACGCGAAGTAACAGCTAAAGTAGAGTACCAAAACCTCCCGAGGGCAACCGAGCTGACAAAGCTGGAAGAAAAATCACTTGTGTCTTACATCTATGTAGGCAAGCCAATAGCCTCTTTGCGCCCTAAATTTGGTAACAACTCATGTGTGCAGATCAATGACAAAATT
Source organism: Porphyromonas miyakawae (assembly GCF_045865415.1). Taxonomy (NCBI): domain Bacteria; kingdom Pseudomonadati; phylum Bacteroidota; class Bacteroidia; order Bacteroidales; family Porphyromonadaceae; genus Porphyromonas; species Porphyromonas miyakawae. Next base: position 104,591 of record NZ_BAAFSF010000002.1, on the reverse strand, counting down.
GTGCAGAATGCCGACCTTGTCTACGACTATGCAAAGCAAGAGCAAGCCAAGATACAGGACGAACGTAAGAAGCTTATGACCATCTCCATAAAGGGTGATGCTACTACTAAGATGAAGATTATCTCTGATATTAAATATCAGTTGCGGCGTGCTGATGCGCTTAATATAAGCTACTCAGCAAGAGAATCGCTGGATAAGTGATTTTATTGATTAGATAAACGTTAATGCTAATATGGAGGGGCTGTCTCTTTGAGGCGGCCCCTTCTCTTATATATACTTGTTCTGAACGTCTAAAGGAGGAAGACTTACAAGAGGTATTCTAAGTAAGTATAAAGCCATCTCAGACAGTGGAAATCATCTAATACCACAAAGGTGCTACTCAGGCGAAGTGCCGGTTCATGTTCCTTGGATATGCGTAAGAGTAAGAGACTCTCGCCTAAGCTCTACTATAGTCTAATTTTTTGTTTTGACTGTTCAATCAAGTAGAAAGCAAATCTGTGACTTAAATAGTATCTCCCCCAAAATGGAGTCTGTGGCTACTATTCACTACCTTTGTAGCATAGAATTATAGTTATAGACGTGATGAAGATCGTACAAATCGGTGCCGGAGCTGTAGCTGAGAGTATCCTTGCAGCCCTTGTAAAAGTAGGGAACACGCCTATTGCTCTGTACAATAGAAGCATTTCTCGCGCTCAAGAACTTAAAGAAAAGTACGCATCGGACCTATTGATCACTAACCAATTAAATGAACTGCCTACAGATGCCGATTGCTATCTTTTTTCTCTAAAAGATGATGCTATTGCGTTAGTTGCTTCTGCCATGCCTTCCACCAAAGGAGTCTGGCTTCATACAGCAGCAGCACGCTCAAGTGACCTATTCGCACCCTACCATAACGACTATGGGCTCTTCTATCCTTTTAATACGTTTACGCGGTCATTTCCTATTGAGTTACAAGGTACGCCTCTTTTTATTGAATACAATAATTTTGAGACGCAACAGACTATACTGAGTTTAGCTGCACTATTAGGAATGAAAGCCAAAGAAAGTGATGTTACAAGTCGCACTAAGCTTCACTTGGCTGCCGTATTTGCATGCAACTTCACGAACCACCTACTCACCATAGCCGATGAAATATTGAGCGATACGGAGGGGCTCTCTTTCGATGAGCTGCGTCCCCTCCTTCGAGAGACGTTTCGCAAAGTGGACTTCCTATCCCCATTAGAGGCTCAAAGTGGTCCCGCACGCCGGCATGATGATGAAACCATACGTAAGCATCATTTAATTCTAAAAGAATACCCGGAGATCCTAACCGCTATTTATGATCTACTGACCCATTCTATTAAAGACCATTATCCCATCTAATATGAGTAGTATTCCTCTTAATCTCGACCATATTAAAGCCTTTGTTTTCGATGTAGACGGTGTACTAAGCCGCTCTGTTACGATGTTGGATATCGAAGGGGTTCCTATTCGCACTGGTAATGTTAAGGATGGGTTTGCGCTACGTATGGCTATTTCCCACGGATACCATGTAGCGATCATTACAGGCGGCTACTCTCCGCAAACTTTGCTTCGTACTCGGCATCTTGGTATCACCGACTACTATGGAGAGTCTCGCAATAAAGTTGCCGATCTGAAGCATTTTGTCGACAAATACCACCTTTCTTACGAAGAGGTTGTCTATATCGGAGATGACTTGCCGGATGTAGGTGTAATGCAGCTTGCAGGTATTGCCGTAGCTCCTCGGGACGCTGCTTATGAAGCCCTGGAAGTATCCGACTACATTTCCCCCTATAATGGAGGCGAAGGTGTAGCACGTGATGTGATCGAGCAAGTAATGCGCGCTCAAGGAAAATGGCATCTGGATGGAATTAATTTAAATTGGTAGTATGCTTACTTACCCATATCATATTATCTTAGGCTCTCAGTCTCCCCGACGTCGCGAGCTACTGAGCGGACTTAACTTTCCCTTTGAAGTGCGTCCCTTACCCGACATTGACGAAAGCTACCCTACTATCCTTTCTCCTCAAGAAGTTTCTCTTTATATAGCTAAAAAGAAGGCCGATGCTTACCGAGCTTCACTAATAGAGAGCGACTTACTCATTACTGCTGATACAACCGTTATCGTTGGAGGTGAAGTACTTGGCAAACCTCATAGTCGGACTAACGCAGAGGAGATGCTTCGTAAACTTTCCGCCCGTACGCACACCGTAGTTACCGGAGTAGCACTTACCCTTTACCATCAGGAAACAAAGTGTTTTTCTGCTGAAAGCAAAGTAACTTTTGCAGATATAAGTAGTGAAGAGATCGCTTATTATTTAGATCATTATGCTCCCTACGACAAAGCCGGATCCTATGGAATACAGGAGTGGATAGGCTATATAGCCATCAAACGTATTGAAGGTTCTTTCTATAATGTAATGGGATTACCGGTCCATCCCCTCTACAGAGCACTTATGGAATTGGCAGGTCAAAAATAATTAGTACCTTTGTAGCCTGTAAGTAATAGTAGACCCAGAAATAATATAGTCATGAAAAGAACATTCCAACCTCACAATAGGAAAAGGAAAAACAAACACGGATTCCGCACTCGTATGGCCACAGCCAACGGACGTCGCGTTCTCGCATCACGTCGTGCTAAAGGAAGAGCTAAGCTCTCTGTATCCGACGAATATTGATTTCCTATCTATCGCACCATGTACTGTGACTAGTGCGTATAGTCAGTAGGATATGTCTGTGCGGTATAATTCATTTCGGCCTGTTCCTTCATCATAGAGGAACAGGTTTTTTCTATTTAGTGGGCTTTTAACTAAGAAATAGTCTTGAAAGCGATCATACTCTCGTCCATTGGTACACCGCGCAATACCTCTTCCGAGGCAGTAGCTGACTACATACGTAACTACCTTGGGGATAAACATGTAATCTCTGCTCCACAACCAATTAGACGACGTATCATAGAGAAGCGTATTTTACCCGGTCACCTTCCTCATTCAGTAGCTCGCTATACCGCATTATCAGATTTGTATGGAGGGGAATTACCCTTACGCATCTATGGAGAGCGGTTGCGCCTACGCTTACAGCAATTAGTAGGTGACACCCACAGCATCTACAACTTCTCTTTACATGAAGGAAAGGACACACTTACCCCCTTTATACAGAAAATTCAAGCAGATGGCCCTTTCAGTGAAATAACCATCTTTTCACTATACCCACACCATACGTTCAGCAGCTCTATTTCAACGATAGAGCCTCTTAAAGCCTCGCTTAAATTCTTTTTCCCGGAAACCACTCTTCATATCGTACATTCCTACTGGAGCGACAAGCGATACATTAGTGCCATTGTAAAGCGCATTCAAGAGAGATTAGCAGAAGCGCAATACGACCATATTGCCATAAGTTTCCACAGTATTCCGTTAGTACATCAGTGGTGTGGATGCTGGTACGGCTTCAATTACTTTCAACAATGTAAAAAAACAGCGCAACTCATCGCCCAAGCTTTGCCGGACGGCCATCCCTCCACTGGACTCTACTTTCAATCCGCTATAGGCAAAAAGTGGCTCAAACCCAATTTAGAGCAAGCTTTGCCGGAATGGCTAAGATTGAATTACAAAAGGGTGCTGGTGGCTTGCCCGGGCTTTCTCATGGACTGTTTGGAAAATGTATATGATATTGGTGTAGTGCTCCAAAAGCAGTTCATAGAGGTAGGGGGAGAGTGCTGCTCCTTGGCTGAATCGTTAAACGATTCGACCGATTTAGCCGAACTAATAGCTCAGTTGGTGCAGGAAGCTGAAAGCACCAAAAAGAGATGCCCAAGCAATAGAGTCCCTACAGATCAAAAAAAGATCATTATCTCTAATCAAAGGTATTAGATATTTTTTTGGAGGAGTAAGGGAATTAATTATGGTGAGATTTTCTTCCTAACATAATGAAACGCGCTAAAAGAAGACGAGTGGATGGGCAAAGATAGATGTAGTAAAGAGGGCTTTTGCATATAAGAATAATTGATTACCTTTGCACCTGCGTTAGGTGATAGGCAGCGTTTGTACACACAAGGAAGTGGCAGACGGCTTCACTTAGCGACGGGATGTAGCACAGTTGGTAGCGCGCCACGTTCGGGACGTGGAGGTCGGAAGTTCGAGTCTTCTCATCCCGACTACTAAAAGAGAGTGACCGGTTGAATAAATTCTTTTGATCCTTCGGATTGAAAGAATTTTTGTTTTAAAGACTATCTTTCTAATGGAATTGACAAGATAGCACATAATCAGTTTGTCGGGGCTTTTTGTTAATATTGTAGGAATAGGATTTGATGGGAAGGCAAATTACTTCTCGTATTATGATAATGCAGATTGCCGCATGGGCATTAACATTCAAGATAGTCGGTTTTATAAAGGGCGTGTAGAAAACAAGTGTAGGGTGAGGAAATGTGCGCTTATATAGGGTAGCTGAAATAAAAAGGAATAAAGGCAAATGAAAGAGAAAGTGATCTGTTTTTTAGTGCTTGCGCTTGTTTCGAGCTCAACACTAATGTTTGGTCAAGATAGTATACTTGACTATTGGGATAAGAAAGAAGTATTTCCTGATTCTGTAATTTGTCCTGCTCCTCCGGTATCGCCAATTCCTGAAAATGTTGTTTTGGATTACTTATGCAATACTAGAAATGATTGCTTTATTAATCCGAACAGTAGATATAGGTTACATTATTATCCTGTTTGCAAAGTCGAAGCGAGAAACTATTGGCTATTAATGTATGAAATAACAGATGGTTACTCAATAGATCGCTATATAGCTTCTTACATCGAATCCGAGGATAAAATAGCCTACAGGCTCCATGTATACAGTTCAGTTGGGTGTGACTTGCCTACAATCTTTTACAAGCTAAGAGATGATAGAATTGAAATCTTTCGTAAGATCCCTAAGATAGAAGATTACCCGGGACAAGATACTATACAAGAAATTTATAGATTGGATCGTTCTCTGAGCTTGATCTCAAGTAATTTTCCGGAAGATGACTTTATTCCGATTCTGACCGAAGATATAATACCTGACTTTCAATTGAGTAGAGCGACAAATGAAAAGTCAATCATATATAAAATCGAAGGCTTAAGCAGTGAGGGTGCAGAAGCTAAAGTCAATTATGTAAATGGGAAAATATCAAAAAGCATTACTACTGTTTATGGAGAGACAGCACAGGCAACAATAATATATGAGTATGAAGCTCAAAAGATAAAGGTGCTGGAGACTAAATACTCTTATAAACGTATGATTGAGGATGTGGAGTCGGATAATGACATGTCGTTGGATTACAGAATAAGTTACTTCATTGATTATGATGGGAAAGTTGTAGGAGCAGAGGCGCCGGAGCATATTGACATTTTTCGAGAATTTCAACGAGTAGTTCCTTTTGAATTATAAGCAAAAGGATGGGCAGAATTGATAGGGATGACAGGCTGACGTGTGCTGAAAAAATTTGACGGTTAGTAGCGAAAATCGTTTAGTAGGATAATTTTGCCCGTAAGTCTAATCACTTAAAGGCACAATACGATTTCCAAACTGTGAAACTCGGGGAACTGTGCGGAACTTATGGGTAGAGAGTGTGCGCTTATATAGGGTAGCTGAAATAAAAAGGAATAAAGGCAAATGAAAGAGAAAGAGAAAGTGATGTGTTCTTTGACAATCAACCATCTATTTAAATGAAATTAGTTCCGGCTATATTCTTTATTTGTCTTATTCTGACGGCATCATGCCGTCAGAATAAGACATTTCACAGTATTGATTCATTCCAAGACTCTCGCGTTTGGACACTTGCAAAACTTGTTCAATCCGAAGATACTGTGAAAATGAGGGAGTTTGTAAATTCAAATCCGACGGTTGATATAGATGAAGTGGATGCTAAGTATCATAAAAATTTACTTATTTGGTCCATCTTTAATGGGCATTATAAATCCGCTGAAGCTTTGTTACGCTTAGGTGCGAATCCTAATTTTACTGCTTTTGATGGGACAAGCCCTCTAATTTATGCCTCCAAGTATCTAACCTCAAATTATAAAACTGATATAAGATATATTACTGCACTTCTACAATTTGGAGCAGATCCCAATAAAATAACTACGGATTCTGTTATGGGATTGGAAAGAAATGCTCTAAATGCAGCAGTGGTAACATCAATTGAATATGTAAAATATCTAATTGAAAAAGGTAATGCAGACCCATTTATGACTGTGAACCATACATCACCTATTGAACAGGCAGTAATTCAAAATAAGTTAGAGACAGTTGACTATTTAATATCATCGTCAAATGTATCATTACATATCCCGTCAGGAACATATGGTGGTGGAAAGACAGTATACGACATCTTAAACGACAAAGAATATCCTTCCGGCAGTCATCTATATTTATTACAGCAAAAAATCCTCACCTCATTATAAACAATGAACAAACTGTTGTGCTCTTTTTTAATAATGCTGCTTCCTATCGGCATTGCTTTTGCTCAGTCAAGCTTGATAAACTCACTTGAGTTAGTTGATCTTCATAACATACAGCGGGCTGAAGCCATAGCTCAATTAGTCTTGGGTGATAGTGTTCGACATGCAACATATTTTGTTTTTATAATGAACCATGAATTGTTGCTTGTACACAAAAAAGATAGCGACTATCGTAGATACAGACTTTCTCAATCGTTTGATAAAGTGGATAAAAAAGCAACTTTTAATATAGTAAGCAGTCAGCGGTTGGAAGATGACGATATTTTGAAAAGGGTATTCTCTGAGAATCCATGTACCCGAAGGTTTACATACTCCAACACTGATTCGTTAGTATATAAACACGACTTGAGAATTAGTTATATGTATTTTGTCCTCTGTAAAGAGGGAGAGAAAGTCTGCGAGTTCAATTTGCCTATAACTGTCACTCCAGGATTCAAAGGTCCTGAATATCCGTTACAGAAGGGCATTCTCGACTACTTGATTGAAATCTTGTTTTATCGATTTAAGACTTGATATAAGTAATCTCTCTAGGGTGTATTACGTCTCCTTAGAACGACAAATAATTCTCTTTCTTGTACGGGAAAGAGTATACAAGCCCTTTGACGAATCACCTAACGGAGGAGAGACGTTCGTATGAAGAGCGCAATCATTTCTTACTTGAATCTACGATATTATTTCTCCGTAACGTGATTATTAGATTTGTGATACCTTTGGCAATATGACAAGTAAGCAGACGGAAAATCTGAAGACAGAAGGTAAGTCAATCACCTACAGCTATGACCCACAGCGTCGCCGACTACAGAACCTCGTGGTCAATGCTAAGGTAGGCACCATTATGGACAATGCCTACAGCTATGATGCCGTGTGTAACGTTCTTTCTGTTATCAGCAAGGCGGCATTTCCAGTAAAGGACATATCTACCGTTATAGATGGCATCAGACAGACCATTTCAAAAACAGCTGGTAGTAAGACTCAAAAAGTAATCCTAAATAACAGCCAATAATGAAAAGAAGAAGCATCGTTTGTTTGATAAATATCGGCTTAGGTCTCTTTGTGGCGTATATGTTTCTACTTTATATAAGAGAAAGAAATATCACTGCTAATGAATACAATATAGCTTGTAATATAGTTAATATAGATATGAGACATAGCTCAAGGCAACACTCTACAGTGGAGGTTATTTATCGAAATAAGAAGTATACTACTAATATAGCCAACGGAAAAAGATTGCAAATTGGATATAATACTACTACCTTCTATTATGACGAGTTGCTTGACAGAGTGTTTTGTCGTAATTCAGGTATTGAAAGAGGGTTATATATAGCTATCTTACTGTTTGTTGCGTCTTTTCTATTTTGGTCAAATTCAAAGATCACTGTTAATGAAGAAAGTAATAAGTTTTGGTAATGCTCCAAATCGGAGGGGATAAAATAAAAAGAACGGTAATATGTGACACACAAAAGTCGATACATGACAATGTAGGAATGGGTAATCAGGAGGAAATAAAATGAAAAGTCGTTATATAGGCATGGTGGTTGTCTTATTGATGCCATTGTTGTGCTTTAGTTGCAGTCCTCAATTATATTTACAAAAGAGGACTAATAGATTGGTCGATAAACTTCTTATGGAAAACGATTCAATCTATGTCTATTCGATTGCATTTCATAATTACAACTTGATCTGGTTCCATAACGGGAATTCAATACAAGCCTATCGGATTAAGCCCTATCATACGCAAAAATATAAATCAATACCGGCTGAAAATGTTATTCTCTACGCTGATAGTGTAGATTATTTCGATAGATCTCTTGATAAAGATGTTGCCTGTTTTAGGCATATGCTTGATGGGGAAAGTATAGAATTATACCTCAAAGACGGAGTAATATTGCATAGCAGTGTTGATACACAATGCTTATTCAATAAAAAGTTTATAAGGGGGAGCTTTCCCTATCAGCTTCAATATGACCTTTTTAAACTGGGTCGAGCTCCCAATGGGTATAACTTCGAGGAAGTGTACTCAAAATAGAGAATTAGTGATCCTCTCTCTGCTTATATCATACATATGGTGGGGTAAGATGAAACTATAGAGGTAAATGGATTTGTAATTCGTAATGAGAATGGCAGCGCAAAATAAAGTTTCAAATAGGTTTCCTTCAATCCTCTCTTTTGTAGTGGCTTTCCTCTTCATGCTCCTGTTGTTTAACTTTTGGATTGGCACAAAAGAAGATTGGTTGATTGCGATAAGAGAGCCATCCTTTGTAATTAAGAGAATTGTAACGACATTTTTACTCGGGTTGATTGTGTGCTTTTTATTGGAGTTTATGATATTGCGTTTATTATCCTTTTGTGGGTTTAGAAATTTCGGAGCTCTTGGTGCTGTAACCAAGGTTATAGTTGTACTCATAGAAGCATTGGTAGTAAGCTTGCTTTCATTGTAATTACAGGCTAACAAGGAAAATTATCGTACCTTTGCACTAGTATTCACTCTATCAAGTACATTCATTCATCAATCACACAAAGCCCTTCCCTTATGACGAATAGATTTTTTCTTTGCTTTCTGACATCGTTATGCCTATGTCTGTTAGCGTTCAATACTTACGCGCAAGACGTTATCACATTTGCAAACAGCCCCAGCCCAGCTACTCTAACCCAAGAGGAGAATGCCACACAAAGGGATCTACAAGTGCTTGGCAAACTTCTAAAGGAGAGTCACCCTAAAATGCTTGAGGAGGGCTTTGCGATTAGTCTAGATAGTGAACTAGCTAAGTTTTATCAGCTAGCCAAGCACGTCGATACTCCTTCCGATTCGTACCTCCTTCTTCAGCAATTTACGAGTTTGATGGGTGACGGTCACACTACGCTGACTCTTGACACCGCTCTGTTTAAGACTTACTACCCAATTAGGCTAGGGATCAAAGAGTACCCTACCGTGCGTCTCATGGCAGCACCTAAGACCCTTCAGAGCTATGTAGGAAAGGAGATTAAGTCTATCTGTGACATTCCCATTCTAGATGTTGTCGATACGCTCAGACACTATATGAGTGCGGACAATATGCAGTACTCGCTCTCTCAAGTAAGTGCTTTGGGCTCATTCTGTATCTATTGGAGATCTCTAGGCTTGGATACTTTGAAAGTAACATTTGCTGATATGGACTCCATCTTTATCTCGCCCATATCTGTGAGTGATAGAGTGGAATTGTATAGCAGTCCGAAAGCGATGCATTACAACACACTTACTGCTCCACGCAAAGCTCTGTACTGGTATGACGTGATGGCAGCTCCAGGAGTTGCTTACCTCCAGATGAACGCTATGAAAGACTATCAGACCGAGTATAGTCGCATTACTACGTCCAAGCCAAGTGGATATACACTAACCCCTCAAGAGGAAGCATACCTATCCTCTCTACCTCGTTTTTCGGACTTTATTGATCAGATGTTTCAAAAGATGGACTCGCTTCATACGCACACACTGATCATAGATCTCCGCTACAATTCAGGAGGAAATAGCATGCTTGGCGATATGCTACTTCAGTATTTACCTTCGCAAAGAGAGGACGAATCACACTATACATATCAGCTACGAGTGTCTGAGTTGTGGAGGAGGAACTACCCCTCCGTGTCCGAGAGGATTCCGAAAGCGTACTCTGGGAAGATGATCGATGGAAAGACTTTTAGTGACTTGATCCTTACAGATGGTCAAAGTCAAATATCACGCGATCAGAGCCACACACCTCGACGAACTTTTAAGGGAGACGTCTACATATTCGTTGGAGAGAAGACCTTCAGTAGCGCTGGGATGCTTGCAACTATAGCACAGGATGCAGGGGCAGCCCTTGTCCTTGAAGATGCTAGCTCACCTTGTGCCTTCGCCCCTTGCCATTATGGAGATGTGATCGGATTCACGCTACCCAATAGCGGCTTTAAGGGTTATACTAGCAGTAAGTCTTTTGTGCCTCCAGATCAGACAAGATGTGGAGAGAAGAGACTTGTTCCCGACAAATCTATTCCTTACACTAAGGATACGGCCCAGCTTGAGGCGGATCCGCTGTGGGAGTATGTCATTAATACGACATCAGAGAAAAAATAGTAGAGCTGACAGTTCGCCCCGACACTTCGTTACCCATCTCTAAGCTCTAATTCGATGGCCACGTGGATGTTTTTTTTGTTTTTACGTAGAGAATTGAGATTTTCCACGTGGGAATTGAAGCAAATCTGCGGGGAGTGCAGCTCTTGTGATTACATAATACACCCAAAATCTTTGCCTCAGAGACATCCTGGAGTTGGATAGCCTCCTATGTAAGTGCGAAAATGAAGAAGATATTTTTGATAGTGCTTTCTTGTATAGTAGCATTCGCTTATTACTTCTATCCTAGAACAGTTTCTTTTGAATTTGTTGAAGAAATACCGCTCCCAACTGATGCTTTCGATAGAAGGGAGTATATTGGATTTGACTATGTGGAAAGTGTGGATCGGTTATACTTCTATTTGGTTGAGTTCTACGAAAGAATTCCGAATGATGATCCAAAGCTAAAGGGCTATGACCGGGACTTTGTCCGGCAGCTTTCCGAAGGTTTTGACTTTGAGAAATACGACTACCTGATAACATATCAGAAGACACTTAATAAGCTGCAATACTCCCCATATCTAACAAAAGAAAAAGACGACATATACTTTGATAAGCGAACTCCTTTAATCCCAACTTGGAACAAAAGAGGAACAGACAAAGTGTACGTATACAGAATCAAGAAAAACGACCATTTCAGAGCTCCTGGTCCTTAAGTAGAAAAGCACTATGAACTCAATCACACACTCTAACGTTCTGAGGTTTTGTGGCATTATGGACAATGCCTACAGCTATGATGCCGTGAGCAACGGACTTTCTGTTGTCAGCAAGGCGGCATTTCCAGTAAAGGGCATATCTACCATCCTGGATGGGAGTATCTATGGCTCCAGACAGACCATTTCAAAAACAACTGGATCAGCAAATAATACTAAAATCATGAGATTACCACTATGCAAACATATTTGTCAAAAGTTCAAGTAAGCAAGAATTTTATCGCCCTACTACTTGTATGTCTCCTACAATTCATATTTTATTCAACCTGCTTTGGACAACAAGCTGGCTCTTATATGAATTCTTTGGATAAGAATCTCCATTCTAGCATCCAAGCTATATCTGAACTTCCATGGCTTAAGGAGCTGTTTCAAAAGGAAGAGATTATAATTTTCAGCTCTATGAAGATGAAAAAGCCTAAAGATCATTTCGGTATAGTATTGTTTCAAAATGGTCAATACGTATTAATAGGTTTAGAAAAAAACGAGGAGGATTTTTTTGTTTCCAATGTAACCTCTATGTATTCACCTTGCCCTGATAAAGGATACAACATATTTAACGAGATAAGAAGACTCAATGCTTCAAGCTTTTTTGGAGAAGAATATTCTAAACACGAATACATATCTTATCTGTACATTGCTTATTACCTGCATGGTGAGCTATTAGGTCACTGGGGAATGCCTTTTCTTTACATAGGATCAAACATAAAAGTCAAATATCCGATAAGCGGGAATGCTATTTTTTCATTATGGATGTTTGATGATAAGCTATTTGAAAAGTCTCAGTAAATGATGTTGGCCTCAATTCGATAAAGAAAGTATAGAACGCATATATCGTTTGCTCATGTTGGTCTATCCTGATAAGGAAAAGGTAACCTACGACCAAGCCCCCTAATTCCTCTTTGCTTTCACATAGGGATGGATAAAGTGCTATATGCGTTGGTATAGGCTTCGTTTGACGCAGATGCTGCTTTTGAGACACAGTTTCCTTCCCTTAATTTGAGTTCTTTTGCAGATAGATATTTGCCACCTCTTTGATACGACCTTTCCTGGCTTTCAACTCCCATACTTCCTCAATTAAACCATTCCCATGTTGTTTTCTCTAACTATGACGGAATACAATAAGGAAATGTACGATAACCACATAACTAACCCTTGACTAGTCCCTTAGCATATGATGGCCGGAAAGTCTTTTACGCTCTATACGATCTTTAGCAGCCTACTTCTTCTCTTTTTCATAAATACAACTACGCTATTCGCACAAAACTCTGCACAAATTAGTACAACCGTTACGGACCAGGATGGAGAGCCCTTAATAGGTGCTAATGTGCGTATCCTTAATAGTAAAGGTAGTATTGTTACAGGGGGGACGACGAACGCGGAAGGAGTCTTTCATCTTCAAGCTAATACGCACGGGAAACATAAGTTGCTCATTACTTATGTAGGGTACAAGAATTACGAAATGGATATCACGCTGCCCCTCAAGAGTCCTTTAGCTACTATCACATTGCAGGAAGATGCCGCTGTAATAGGTTCTGTAGTTGTTCAGGGTAAAGCCACTGATATGATTGTAAAGGGAGATACGTTGGTCTATAATGCTTCGGCTTTCCGGACGGGTGCAGGGAGTACATTGGAAGATTTGATAAAAAGGCTACCCGGTGCAGAAGTGGATGCAAACGGGAAAATTACCATCAATGGAAAGCAAGTAGAGAAGATTACTGTGGATGGTAAGGAGTTCTTTGCCGGAGACCCGCAGATAGCGACCCGTAATTTGCCGGCTGAAGCAATTGATCGCCTTGAGTTACTTGACAAAGAAAGCGACCAGTCGCGCATGACAGGATTTAGTGATGGAGAAGAGGAAACGGTGCTTAATCTGTCGTTACGCCACACACACCAACAGGGTGTATTTGGCTCCTCTTTTGGGGGCTATGGACTGGATGCTCCTACAGAATCAAAGGGTGAGACGGGACATCGCTATGAGGTGGGAGCTAATTTGAGTCGCCTCTCAGGTAAAGATCGCCAAACTTTAATCATTGGCTCCAATAATACCAATAATAGAGGAATGAGCGAGTTCACTCCGGAAGTAATGGGGCGAAGACGAAGAAATCAATTTGGAAGTAGAGGCATTACAACCTCTTTCATGCTTGCCGGTGACGTAGCTATAGATCGTCCCCTATTCCTATTAGAGAGTAATGGTAGATATGGATTTAACCATAGTCAAGTGCGAAGCCGGTCTAATAGCGAAGTTATTGGCGGTGAAAAAGAATCCTTTTTCACTACCTCGGAGGAAAATGTGACTTCCAATGAGCATACCGCAGGTTTTGAAGGACGAATTACCTACAAGTTTTCTGAACAAACGGAGATGGTAGCACGTCCGCAGATTATGTGGAGTCAAGGCAAGAATACAGGATTCTCAAGTACGCTTTCTTCGATGAATAAGGACCTCCTAAGCTCTGCTTCTACTAACTATACGAATGACTACACTAATCTTCGTGGTGGAGGGAAAATAGATCTTACGCATCGCTTTGGCTCAAAGGGACGAAATATTACCTTACAGATGCGTGCTTACTATGATGGTAGTGATGAAGAAAGTGAAACAGAGAGTTTACTCTCCGGGGTAACAGCCTCTCAAAAAGCATTGAATAACTATCATCAAGAAGATGCGGTAAAGCAATTCAATTCCTCCTTGGCGCTCTCTTGGGTAGAGCCTTTGGGTAGAAACTTTTTCTTGCAAGCAAGAGCTCAATGGCGCTACACCGGTCGTAATAGCAGGCGTAACCTATTTTCGCCTGATGCCAATGGAGACTTTACGATAAAAGAAGAGGCATACAGCAGTTTGCTTGATAGCTACCTTAATACTTATCAAGGCGATCTAAACCTTCAGAAAAAGGGTGACAAATACAATCTTACTGTAGGGGTTAGCTTCGTACCGCATACAATGAACATCGTATATGCAAGTGGCTCTAATGAAAATCATAGAGCCTCCTACTTTAATGTAGCGCCTTCTCTGCGCTTTAATTTTAATCCTACGAAGCAAACCTCCATTCGCCTCAACTATTATGGTCGGGCATCTATGCCTAATGCGGCACAAATGTATCCCACAGCTGACCCTACAGATCTCCTTCGTATTACTAAGGGTAATATTGATCTTAAGCCCTCATTCACCCATATGATGTGGGGAGTGGTACGCCTTTATGAACCGAAGAGTCGCTTCGCATTCAATCTATTTATTAGAGGTAGATACGAGCTAAATGGGGTGGCTTCAAATGTTATATTTGATCGCACTACAGGACAACGAATGATTTACTACCAAAACGTTAATGGTAACGCATCTTTCGGGGTACACTCATCCTTCTCTCTGCCTGTGATCAACAACTTTTTTACGCTCTCCGGTGGCTTATATACGAACTATAACCACAACATCGGATTTACCGACGATATGCGTAATGTCTCTAATGCGGTCACAGCTACACCCAATTTAGCTTTTGGATTTTTAAAGGGACCCATCTATATGAAGTTAAGGGGTGGAGTAGAAGGAAATTTTGTTCGCAACAGCATAAATAAGATAAGTAATCGTTCGATATGGAACTACTCTTCGGGCTTTGAAGCAAGCTATGATTTCTTAGAGGGCTTAAAAATAGAAACAGATCTCCGTTGGTCAACCAATAAACTATATAGTGGGGAGATGGGAAAGCAAGAGTGGATATGGAACGCAGCTCTCTCTTATTCCTTCCTCAAAGGAAAGAAAGCAACTATACGGCTCAAAGCGTATGACTTGCTTGCTAATGCGACCGGTATAAGTCGCAATGCCACAGCCTACGAAATTACGGACACGTACACCAATGTATTAGGTCGCTATGTGATGCTACATTTTATATACCGATTTAATAGCTTTGGAGGTAAGACGCCTTCAAACCCCAGTGTCATGCCTCATAGGCACTTCTGATAAAATATTCAAAGGGGAAAACGCTCTTCTTTTTGCTTTCCTGAAAGGCTGAATAAACATCACTCACTACCTATAGGAGGAAATTTGTCTTAAAAGATTTTGTAAAACAAATAAGTTTGTTAACTTAGCTGTTGAAAAGAAACCCGATGGTTATTGACTTAAAATGTTAAGAAAGAAGAGCTTTTTGCTGCTAACGCTTTTAGCAGCGATGTCCTTTGTGGGATGTCATAAGGAAGAAACCCCGAGATGTGGAGGGGAAAATCCCATCACCTTTTATAGTAATATTCCCGGTAGTTATATGTCGGCTCCGGAAAGCCGTGTACAGGGCAACCTATGGCAGGCTGAGGATGCTATAGGGGTCTATATGATGCAGACAGGCAAAACAGCTCCCTTAGGAAAAGCAAATGCCCGCTATACTACAAAAGATAGGGATGCCTCAGAGGCTTCCTTCACTCCGGCTACTGAGGCTGATGCACTTCGTTTCCCCTACACGGGC
The DNA here is from genome assembly GCF_045865415.1 of Porphyromonas miyakawae. NCBI lineage: Bacteria > Pseudomonadati > Bacteroidota > Bacteroidia > Bacteroidales > Porphyromonadaceae > Porphyromonas > Porphyromonas miyakawae. The sequence goes on along the minus strand of NZ_BAAFSF010000002.1, from coordinate 88,831 downwards.
AATGTGGATTTTGTGGCATACTACCCCTATATGTCTCTTTCAGAGGGCAATACTTCACTATCTTTGGATGTAAGTAATCAGTCTCAGCCAAAGGATATTGATTTGCTTTATGCGACAGCTGCCAATGTAGAGAAGAGTAATGCCGTGGCACTGACTTTTCGTCATATACTTCCTCAGCTGGTATTTCAATTCAAAGATGAAAATGAGCAACCAATCCCTTCATCTTCCATTAGTGATCTGACGCTTCTCGATGTAGCACAGAAGGCGACGTTTGATTTGATGAATGCCACCCTAACGCCAACCGGTACTCCGTCGGATTTAAAGGCAAATGCAAGTGATCTGACTTTCCTGATGCTGCCCGGTCTTGTGAAGCCTTTAGTCGCTATATTTGAATATAAAGGCAAGCAGTACCGGTGGGAGATTAGCCAAGAAGGAAAAACTTTTGAGAAAGGAAAGAAATATACTTTCTCTGTGATGGTACTGAAAGATAAAATTGTCTATTCTGAATCGGTGAATGCAACTATCGAGGATCGTGGAGTAGGGGATCATATAACCGGCGACCCACTCGAGCCACTTGACGGTACGAATACCCAACAGCAAGCCATATCGATTACTGAAGAGGGTGGAGGTACCCCTTTGAAGAATGGGGCTGAAGTAACACTTCCTGCAGGAGCAGCAAGTAGCAAGAGTTTTAATATTACTACCAATGGAGGAGTACCTTGGAGTGCTTCGGTCAATGCAGAAGCAGCCAGTTGGCTTCATCTTACAACAACTGCTTCTACGCTTCAGTTAAAAGCCGATGCCAACGACCAAACAACATCTCGTACAGCGCAACTTACGATCAAGCTTAACGCAACCACGTCAATGCGAGCAGATGCCTCTTTAGTGCTTCGCATAGTGCAAGAAGGAAAGGCAGCACAGCCTATTGAGCTGAAGATAACGCCCACTGCTTTAGACGCTTTCCCTGCAAATGGCGGAATACAACAGGTAACTATCAACGTTACCCCGCTGGGAACGGAGTGGACCTATACAGTTGAGGGAGAAGGCTTTGCCGCAAAGAAAGGTACTGACCCTGCACAACTTCAAGTAGAGGCTTCGGCCAATACAACTAATGCAGCTAAGGAGGGTTCATTGATAGTAACAGCCGGTTCAGCCTCTAAAACTATTTCGCTGAGCCAAGCAGCTGCAAAAAAAATAACTACTTATGGAACAAATATTATTATCACGGGCTATTGCTGCGGAACTACTAAAAGTGAGCGATATATTGAGTTATATAACCCCACAGATCATACAATTGCACTTGAGGAATACAGAATTTTTGTCTACACTAAAACAGGTACTAGCAAAAAGACAATAAGTTTGTCGGGTTGTGGTCTTTCCTTGGCACCACAAGAATATGTACTCCTCCATTCAGGTGGAGATCTCGCAGCAAAATACCCGGGCAAAAAGTTTATGCCGCAGGACTTCCAATTCGATGGTCTTGGTGCAGTGTCTCTCGCCTATAGTGGTGATGGGGATATTGATATGTTAGGTGTGTCTAGGCCCAGCAGCACGGAAATAAACTCGAAGAATCTTTTCAGTAAGGTGTTGGTTCGTAAAAAGGGGTATTTGAATCCTAGTAAAACTTTTGTTCTTGACCAATGGATCAAGCAAGCGGCCTCTACCAATAAAACTTTAGAAGGATTCTATATGCCGGAAAGACAGTAGATAACAGTGTTTTTACTGATTATAGTTTAGTATGTGTCTACTTGTGAGATTATGTTATTAAGGGTAGGCTAAAAGGTGCCGGTAGGGCTGATTTCTGAATTTGGAGATCAGCCCTTTTACTTTACCAAAAGTGATTTTGTAGTAAAGAAAAGGTTTGATGTTAATATCAAAGCCTATAGTTAAGCAATCTCTTTTGTGTTTTGAATGAAATGCTTAACTTAGTTTTATGAAAGGAAAAAGTAATAAGAATACTACTTAATGCCGGTGAAGTGAGGAAAATAAGACCAAAGGGTTATTTTATATGCCTTAGATTTGGTGCCAATATGTTTCTCTTGAATGTGTCTTGATTATGAAAAGTGAGTCTTTCCAGTGGGCACTCCTATTTCAGAAGCGAGAAAGCTCTAGATAGGCTTAGCTAAGTGAATGGTAGAATGCATATATAAAACTCTCACTCCCGGTTCATATATAACAGAAAGTAAAAACTAAATATCAATAGATTATGTTAAAGCTAAACCGTATCATGCTTATCAGCTTCCTGCTCAATGCGTTTGCAGGCTTGCTTCTTGCGCAGACTCCTCACGAGCCTACCCATTTAATCATTTATAGGGGGACAACGGTCACACAAGTACCTTTAAGTGAAATAGATAGTATTCGGTTTGAATCTCTAAAGAATAGCCCGATGGTACCGCTTGAGTATGTGGCAGAATACAATGTAGGAAAGACTCCGGGTACTTTCGCTGAGTCACAGCAAAATGATGCTTCCGGATATTTTCCCTTTGAAGAGGTGAATTCTATTTGTCCTAAAGGCTACCACACGCCTACACGGCAGGAAGCTGCAGTTTTGTTCCCTCTCTTTGGTCCTAAATATGAGATTTATATCTGGTTTGATACGAAAAAGGAGACCCTAGGAGCTTTGGAAGCTGTTCAAGTCGGGGATGTGAAGGCTTCGTATTTGAACGATTATAAATCACCGGGTGGTAAAGTATGTTATGCTATTCGTTTCCAAAAAGCTGAAAAGGAAGCAGAAGCCGGCTACCCGGCTGCAACAGATAATTCACTTCGCACAGCCTATAGATACGAGATCGTGGGACAAATGACAGAAGGAAATCTGGATGCACATATGAAGATCACAGCCAGACACTTAGGAGATGATTTTAGTGGCTCTATGGACGATGTAGCTAAAGAGGAGTTCTGGACTGCAAATAACGAAGCTGATGTGGTTCGTATTTTGCCAAGTGCTATCTATTATCACCCTCAGTTTAATAAAGAGGTTGTTGGAGCCGGAGCCTACTATTGGACCACTACGCCTCATGAGACTCAATCTACCTTCGTTTGGACTATCGCGTATATTTCTAAAATGGCCTATATCAGTTATAACTCAGATAAATTCAAGTTTGGTGTGAGACCGTTTAAGAATACCCTATAGGGGTTTATTTCCTAATTTGGTAAGCCATACCAAATGAAGTGAATATCATCATAAAAGTAAACTAATCTGTGTGCCCGGTAAGATGTTAGGTAACCTCAAGTAAGAGGGTAGTCTCTACCCACTCCAAAGAGGGAGCGAATAAACAGGATATACTCATCTGGTGTACAGATCAATAAAACAGTTTGTATAAATAGTACAATTTGAGGTATATGAAAAGACATTACTATTGCCTAATAGCCTTTCTCTCTTTATTCTCTTTCTTCCAGTACCTACCTGCATCCGCACAAAGGGCTGCTGAACAAGTGATTACCCTTACTACTTCGCGAGCCATTGGCGATTCAGTTCGTATTAAAGTTGTGTCGCAAAATGCAGCTCCTGTTAGTGTAGAGGGACTCTCAGAGAGCACATTGGCTCAGGATTATAAAAAGTATCAGATAAAGAGTCAGACCATCGTTGTGCGGGGGCCTGTCCTCTTTTTAGCGACATTCAGCAATGGAATTACTCAGATCGTCTTTAAGAATGCGAGTGTATTAGATCGAATCGATTGTGAGCAAAATGAACTTGCAGAACTTGATTTTACTGAGGCACCGAACTTGAGACAGCTGTTTTGCCATAAGAACAAATTAGAGCGCATTAATGTAGAGGCATGTAAGCAGCTACAGTGGTTTAATTGTTCAGAGAATAGGTTGAAAAGCTTGAATGTGAGTAACAATGCGTCACTGAATATATTGGTTTGTGCAGATAATAAGTTGAATGTATTGGATATTAAGCAGTTAACCTCTCTTCAAACGCTTGATTGTGCGAGAAATATGCTTAATACTCTTGATCTCACAGCGAATCACTCTTTACGAGGTTTAGCTTGCCAAAATAACCTCCTAACTGATCTGCGTCTAACCGGATGTGAGCGTTTAGAGACTATTGTAGCTTCCGCAAATAAGCTTACTCAATTGGATTTGTCCGGCCTGTCTAAGCTAAAAGATCTTAGGTGTTATGAAAATGCTATTGAGCGACTTTCTTTTGCAGAGTCGCCTTTGGTAAAGACAATCTATTTGGAGTGCAATTCCATCAAAGAGCGTGATATGACAGACTTGATGCGCTCACTTCCCATAGCAGAGGAGAATGCAAAAAAGGGTGCTAAGATAGGGGTGCTGGACTTAACTTACTCTAAAGAAAAAAACGTATGTAACAAAGAGGCAGTGGGCATAGCTACTAAGAAGCATTGGAGCGTGCTGGCTTTCAATGGGCGAAAATATATCCCATACGAGGGTAGTGGAAGTGCTTCTTTGGAGGTGCCGGATAATAATGAAAAGCCTCTTGTATATCCTACAGAGGTCACGGATCGTCTGTATCTTTCACAGGCTTTCAGTAAAAGTGGATTCCCTACGGTAATTTATAGTATGGAAGGAAGAGAGATACTAAGATTGAAGGATGGAGAGGTCGCTTCGGTGGATGTGTCAGAGCTGCCGCAAGGTATGTATATAGTTGTCTCCGGGTCTCTCTCAGCCGGCTTTATCAAACGCTAAAAGGATTAACGGTAAGATCAAAAACAAGGGGCAGTGCAAAAGCTTTTGCACTGCCCCTAACTGTATCTATATTTGCGGTCAAAGCAAATCTTTACTTGCGCGGAGCTTCCATGTTAAGGTCGTCAACGCTACGAATCCATATAGCAGCAGTGGTGAACTGCATGGCTCCAATACGGTTATAAGAGAGCACTCCTGTTACACTTCCATTTCCACTTGGCATCTTTGTTTTCCCAAAGGGGCAATATTTGCTAATAGCTACAGATGGAAGTTTGTACCCCATGACGGGAGGTTCAATGGTAGCATTGGTATCTTGTAGGTCATTAAAGGTAACGCTTTCATTAGAGCTGTCATAAAGCGCATAGCCCTTCGCACCATTCACGAACTGAACACCCGTTATCGTTACAAGCCTGCCATGCCATTTATCGTAATCCATTACTTGATAAGTATTCGGGTCCATTGCGAATAGCTCATTGAAAGCAATTACTTCCGGTGTAATGGCATGAGCTGGAGTGTCAAGCTTTTTCACTTGTGCATTATCTATTTCAAGGGTCATTCCACCGTCCATGTATCTACTTATTTTGCTGTCTTTGAGGTTTAGCACAAGTTCATCTCCTTGGTCATATCCCGGATTGTTTTCAGCTAAACGAATAGTCATTCCTTGTTTGTCATTTGAAACAAATAGATTACGCAGGCTATTGATATTGTTGCGATTAGAGGTTACCACTACACTGATGCTCTTCTCTTCAGTGATAGTTGCTTGAGCCCCATAGCCGGCTTCTTCAAGTTGCTCAAAAAGCCATTCGACACCGCCCTCGTACTCAGCTGTGTGCTGCTCTTCGGGAACAAGAGTGCCATCGATAGGCGCTGCCTCATCCCAATCGGTGATAACAGCTCCAATACCCTCTATCTCAAGTGTGTCCTCTTGGGCTATCTTTAGATTAAAAGTAGTGCGTTTGCCTCGTTGGAAGGTTGTATTATTGGGAATCTCGTATTTATAGGTTTTGCCGGAAATAACAGCCGAAATAACAGCTTGAGTCGGTGTTTCCGGGATGATAATGGCATCGCTCTTTCCGGTAGGAAGTGTAATGGCATTCATATCTGCTATGTTTGAGATAGAGGCATCGCTTAAATCGAATGAGGCTGTGGTGGAAAGGCCTTCTATCTTTATAGACGCATTTGTAATAGGCACTCCTGCAGCATCTTTTATATTGATTCGTACTGTAGAAAGCATGTGTGCAAATTGAAGTGTAAGCTCACTCTGAGTGGCTCCTGCTTTCATTCCTGTAAGGTTATTGCTCCAAAGGAGGTCAATAGCAGGTTGAGTCGCTACATTTATTGCTATGTTCTGTGCATTATTTAATGTTGCATTGTAGGGGTAGTAGGCAATGAAGTCAACTGCTTGTGAATTATCTTCTGGAAAGAACATAGTTTGTCCGTTTGCAGCTGTAAATATTCCGTTAGTTCCTCCAGTCGTAGTGGTATATTGCCGGTTGCTATAGAGACGAGCACCGGCATTACTCAACGACTCACCGGAGCGGAGCATGAAAACGCCTATGCCATCATTAGCCTCCCACTGGTTGTCGTAAGCACGAAGTGGAGAGGAGTTGATTTCGCTTTGAATATTGCTTTTAAAACTAATACCCCTACGGATAGGAGCTTTGGAGTCGTTGCATGACACCATGAAGAGTGAAGCTACAACAAGACTTGTGAGATAATAAAAAGTTCGATTCATGCTAGTAGTTTTGTTATTCTGTTTTCCTTGTGGTTGTAAAGTAAGCATTTTCCTATTACATGGAGGTTATACTTCTAGAGGGTAGCCACCGCCTTTGTTAAAAGAATGGGTAGAAGTCTCTTTTCTATTGCAGTTTATGCAAATAGTAACGCTATAAAAAAGAAAGAGGAACCCTCGCATAAAGTAAAGGTCCCTCTTTGTAATAGTATCTTTTCTTACTGCTTTGTAGGTAGCAGTATGGAAAAGAGGCACTTATTTGCTACCCTTTATAGCAGCGCGGAGGCTTTCTATTAGTTTGCGCTGACTTGTGGGCGTTGAGGGTGTTTCGTCTTCTTTCATCTGAGTAAGTGCAAGCTCGCCTTTGCCCACCTTATCCAACGAAAGCTCTGCAAGCAGCAGCTTTTCTGCATTGATATAGGCAGAGATCTTTTTGCCTGACACTCCACTTACATAGTCTTTTTCAGGCGCACGTTTGAATCCTATCTTCGACATGAGCTCTGCCATCTTGCCTTCACCGGGATCAGAGGGAAATGCTTCGCTATATGATACAATGCTAATCTTGTAAATATAGTTGTTGGCAGCACCATACTCAATATCATAGTAAAAGATATTATTCACTTTAAGTGGACCAACGGGAGTTTCCTTGTTGGGAGTGGCTTTCATAGAATTTCCCCACTCAATATCCTCTAGGTATTCCGTATCGTATCCTCTTGCTTTTTCCCACAGCCAAATAGGACCTCCTTCGTTGAAGGGTTTTCCAAATTCGTATGAGGGAAACATATAGCTTAAATTTCCATCTTCAGGCTCAATTATTTTTACAGTAATACTATCAATAGTACTAATATCATAAGTGGCATCTCCGCCTGCTTGTGCACTACGATGGATAATGATCAACTCTTTGTTTTGAGCGGAGAGTGAAAAGCCCCCACCCAACAACAATAGGGAGAGTGTAAATAGTGCAAGTGTAGTTATCCTTTTCATTGCTTTATAAATTTGTACGTTCCTTTTTCTGTTTGAATAAAGTAAATTCCCATCGGTAAGGTTGAGATGGATACTTTTTCATCAATGTGGTAGTTTCCATTAGTGAGGACAAGCCTGCCCGCCATGTTGTAGATGCGTAGAGCAAATGAGCTGTCGTTTGCATTGCCGTGTAGTGCAATCCAATCAGGCCCTTGTGCTAACTGCAATAAACTGTCATTGTCCATTACCAACTCGGCCATGTTAGGCTTGTGCTGCTTGGAAAAGTACATTTTGAGCTTATTTTCAAGCGGAAACAGAAACTCAGGGTGCTTTGTATCTGTTGTACTAACCTTTACTTTCCCTTCAGTGAATACAATCTTTTGTATTGCACCTAGCTCAATAGCTGTTTCTGTACCCTTTTCCGGAGTAACCACTACGAGAGTGGTCGGAAATACCTCTTGTGCACAAAGGCTACTGCATGTGAGTAGAAGTACGCTAGCACTCGCCAATAGCATGCGTTGAATGCTTTTCATGTGAGTCATTTTGTTTATCTATTTTCTATTAGTCAATTCTTTATTGCGCCAACCAAACAATTCGATCATTCTGTATGGCTGTAATACTATCACTGAGATACAAAGATACTATATTTCTTTTACAATTATCATTATTAGCCGCATGTGGACTTTTCTGTATGGAGGCTAATCTATGTATCTAAAGCTTATTTTCTTCCGGTAGTATGCGATAGACCCTTTATATATCGATTTTATGGCTCCTTAATTTGTCTTATAGATGCGCTTTTTGGTTACCTTTGTACAATTAAGCGTATGGAGAAAGGAGCTTGGGGCCTATCCTATAAATAGACGTAAAAGATGAAAGAAATTAGAAACTTCTGTATAATAGCACACATTGACCATGGTAAGAGTACGCTGGCGGATCGCTTACTGGAGGCAACTCATGCCGTAGAAGGAAAAACGGCAGAGGATCAGGTCTTGGATAGTATGGATCTAGAGCGTGAACGTGGTATTACAATTAAAAGCCATGCGGTGCGTCTTGAGTACACGTACAAGGGAAAGGATTATATTCTCAACTTGGTAGATACACCGGGGCATGTGGATTTTAGTTATGAAGTTTCACGTTCTATAGCTTCTTGTGAAGGTGCCTTGCTGTTAGTTGATGCTACACAAGGTATTCAGGCGCAAACCATTTCCAATCTTTACTTGGCTTTGGAGAATGATCTGGTCATTATACCGGTAATTAATAAAATAGACCTTGCCGGTGCTAAACCGGATGAAGTAGAAGATGAGATAATGGACCTGCTCGGTTGTGAGCGCAGCGAGATCCTTCGGGCAAGTGGAAAAACCGGTGAAGGTGTAGATACCATATTGGAGACAATCATCAATCGAATTCCTGCTCCGGTAGGGGATGCGGAAGCCCCCTTACAGTGCCTTGTATTTGACTCTATGTACAATGCTTACCGAGGAGTTATAGCTTATGTAAAGGTGGTGAATGGCACGTTGCGAGAAAAGGATAACGTGCGCTTCATGTCTACCGGATTAGAGTATGATGCGGAAGAAATAGGGGTACTAAGAATGACTCATGAGCCTTGTCATGAGCTGAAGGCCGGAGATGTGGGCTATATTATTACCGGCATTAAGGAGAGCAAGGACGTACGAGTGGGCGATACTATCACACAGTCTGAGCGTCCAGCAGAAGCTGCTATTGATGGTTTTGAAGAGGTTAAGCCCATGGTCTTCGCCGGAGTTTATCCAATCGATACCAAAGATTTTGAGAATTTGCGCAGCTCATTAGATAAGCTTAGACTAAATGATGCTTCCCTTACTTTCTCTCCCGAAAGCTCTGCTGCATTGGGATTTGGTTTTCGCTGTGGCTTCCTTGGACTGCTACATATGGAGATTGTGCAGGAGCGGCTTGAGCGTGAGTTCAATATGGATGTAATTACTACTGTGCCCAACGTTTCCTATCTCGTGTATGACCGTACAGGTGGCTGTAAGGAGGTACATAATCCTTCCGGATTACCGGATGTGACCCATATTGAGCGTATTGAAGAGCCTTATATACGTGCAACTATTATTACGCATGCCGAGTACATTGGTCCCGTTATGACACTGTGCTTGGATAAGCGGGGCGAATTGATTTCTCAAAATTTTATTATGGGAAATCGAGTAGAACTGCTTTTCGATATGCCATTGGGCGAAATTGTGATTGACTTTTATGATAAATTGAAGAGTTTGTCCCGTGGATATGCCTCATTTGACTATCACATCACAGACTTCCGTCCTTCTAAATTGATCAAATTGGATATACTGCTTAATGGAGAGCCTGTGGATGCTCTATCTACTTTAACCCATGTGGACAACAGTGTGCCCTTTGGGCGAAGAATGTGTGAAAAGTTGAAGGAGTTGATTCCACGTCAGCAGTTTGATATAGCAGTGCAGGCGGCAATCGGTGCTAAGATTATTGCGCGCGAAACAATTAAAGCAGTACGAAAGGATGTGACTGCAAAGTGCTACGGAGGGGATATAAGCCGTAAGCGTAAACTCTTGGAAAAGCAGAAAGAGGGTAAAAAGCGTATGAAGAAGATTGGTACAGTTGAAGTGCCTCAGAAAGCATTCCTTGCGGTATTAAAGCTTGATTAGCCATGGACGGAGCAGAACCTAAAAAAAGTAGAAAGACTAAGAGCTCCCCTTCATCGACCGCAGCTGCTGTCGGCTCTCTGGAGGGCATGTTACCACCTCAGGCAATTGAGATGGAACGAGCTGTGCTGGGTGCTATTATGCTGGAGCCCGAGGCCTACTACGAGGTATCTCAGGTGCTATCTGCTAAATCTTTTTATGTAAAGGCACATGAGGTTATTTATGATGCAATAATTTCTTTAGCTTCCCAGCATAAACCTCTCGATATGCTCTCCGTGGTAGAAGAGCTTCGGCGTAGAGATGAATTAGAGACAGCCGGTGGAGCTGCAGCCGTGGCCGAGCTGACTCGCAATGTGGCAGGAGCCGCTAACTTGGAGTATCATGCTCATATCGTAGCAGATAAGGCAATGAGCCGTGGGCTGATCAGCTTCGCTTCCGGCGTGATGACGCGTGCCTATGAAGACACTGAAGAGGTGGATCAGCAAGTTCAGGCGGCAGAGTCGACACTATTTGAGCTGGCACAGTTTAAGATGCGGAAAGATATTGTTCGTGCCGATGAACTTATAGAGACTTTTCAGCATCATTTGCAAGAGGCTGCCAACAAGCCGGATGGTATAAGTGGAGTGCCGAGCGGCTTGTATGAATTAGATAAAATGACTAACGGCTGGCAGCGGGGGGAACTAATTGTAGTGGGGGCAAGACCTCGTATGGGGAAGACAGCTTTTGCCATGACAATGATAAAGACGCTTTCCTTAGATCAAAATATCCCTACATTGTTCTTTTCCATGGAGATGACCAATGAGTCTTTGATGGAGCGTTTGGTCAGTAACTTCTGTGAGATCCCTCTTAGTCATATTAGAAGTGGTAAATTGGAAAATTACGAGTGGGAAACACTTAAAGAGCGTATGCTGCTTCTTGAGAATAAACCACTTTACTTGGATGAATCAACCGGCCTCTCCATCTTTGAGCTAAGAAGTAAATCCCGTAGAGCGGTGAGGGAAAAGAATGTACAGCTTATTGTCATTGACTATTTGCAGTTGATGAATGCTGAGGGTACCTATTTTGGTAACCGCGAGCAGGAAATTGCCCTTATTTCGCGTTCGCTCAAGTCCCTTGCCAAGGAGCTTAATTTGCCTATTATAGTGCTTGCTCAGCTCAATCGTGAGGTGGACAAGCGAATGCAAGGTGATGCGGATAGTAAACGTCCTCAGCTTTCTGACTTGCGCGAATCCGGTTCTATTGAGCAAGATGCCGATGTAGTCTGCTTCATTCACAGACCCGAAGAGTACGGAATTCGCACATTCCCTGATGACAATAGCTCAACGCAAGGGAAAGCGGACTTTATAGTGGCTAAGCACCGTAATGGACCAACCGGAGATATACGTCTCTCTTTCTTAGGTGAATTTACTAAGTTCGTAGATCTAAATACAGGGTCATTTATCCAGCGTGAAAGTTCAATGGGAATGAATATAGGTGATGAGTCGGAAATGCCTCCCGACGCATTTTTTCAACCCATGTAAATCCTTATCTGTATGAGGCAGCAATATGAAACGGCTTTGCCACCACTTAATTATGGGTTGCTCAAAGGGAAGAGGGCAGCTTATTATACTTTAGGATGTAAATTGAACTTTTCTGAAACCTCTACGGTGGGGGGAGATTTGGAAGCCTATGGGGTAGAGCGAGCCGAGGAGGGAGAGTGTGCTGACATCTGCGTGATCAATACTTGTAGTGTCACCTCTCAGGCTGATAAGAAAGGGCGCAATCTGATACGGCAAGTAGTACGAGCCAACCCCGGAGCTGTAGTGGTAGTTACCGGTTGTTATGCGCAGCTTGCCGCACAGGAGATCCTTGCTATTGAAGGCGTCTCTATTGTAGTTGGGTCGGGCAGAAAGGGCGAAATTGCCCAGCATATTACCGAACTGCTTACTGCAGAGCAAAATGGCATAGAGATTTATCGTAAAAAAGAGATCTTTACGGGAGGCGAGCAGGAGCTTCAACACAGATTTGAAGAGGGATGCTCCCGAGATGATAGAACGCGTCACTTCCTGAAAGTGCAGGACGGATGTAACTACGCTTGTAGCTATTGTACTATACCCAAAGCTCGAGGAAGAAGTCGTAATGGCTCTATTGCCTCTATGGTAGCAGCTGCCGAGAGAGTAGTGGAAGCCGGAGGGCGTGAAATAGTGCTTACCGGAGTTAATATAGGGGACTATGGCCGCACCACAGGCGAACGCCTTGAGGACTTAGTCAAGGCATTAGATGCTGTAGAGGGTATTGAGCGGTACAGAATAAGCTCGTTGGAACCGGAGCTTATCAGCGATGAACTAATTGACCTCGTTGCAGCTTCAAAGCATTTTATGCCACATTGGCATATCCCCTTACAAAGCGGAAGTGACGAAGTGCTGCGCTTGATGCGTAGAAGATATCGCCGGGCTCTCTTTACCGATCGTATAGAGCGTATTGTACGTATGATGCCGGATGCATTTATAGGGTTAGATGTAATTGTCGGTATGCGTGGTGAAACAGACGATTTATTTGAGGAGTCACGCTCCTTTCTTCGAGATACCCCATTCACAAGACTTCATCTTTTTACCTATAGTGAGCGTAAGGATACCGATGCACTTTCTATTCCCCATATAGTAACGCCTGCGAAAAAGCGGATGCGCTCCAATCTTCTCCAAGAACTTAGTTCTCAGCATATCAGTGCTTTTTATCAACGCTTTTGTGGACAGAGTCGTCCCGTTCTTTGGGAGAGTACAGAGCATGAGGGGTATATGCACGGATTTACGGATAACTATATCAAATTAGCCGCTCCTTTCGACCCAACCGCCATAGCACAAGTTGTACCTGCATATATTGGCACGCAACTGCCTCATAATGAGGAACAATGTATGGGTACCTTGCTGAAAGATTAATCCGTTCTCTATGAAAAAGCTTGCTGTTGTAATCTTGAATTGGAATGGAAGGACCCTATTAGAGCAATTCCTGCCTTCTCTTTGTCGTTATACTGACTATGAGGGTGTAGATCTTATAGTGGCAGATAATGGGTCCACCGATGATTCTATAGACTATATTAAAGTTCACTATCCTCAAGTGCAAGTGCTTGCCTATCCTGATAACAAAGGTTTTGCCGGAGGCTACAACCGAGCTTTACGGGATGTGAATGCGGAAATTTACTGCTTACTGAATAGTGATGTAGAAGTTACACAAGGATGGATTGATGCTCCTCTTGCTTTCTTTGCTACACATCCTATGGTGGCTGCTATTCAGCCAAAGATAAAGAGCTATAAACAGACACAACAATTTGAATATGCCGGTGCTGCCGGAGGGTATATCGATCGCTATGGATATCCCTATTGCAGGGGGCGACTCTTTGACTCAGTGGAGGTGGATAGCGGACAGTACGAGCAACCGGTATCAGTCGGCTGGGCTACCGGTGCAGCCTTGTTCATCAGGAGCAAAAGTTTTTGGGCAGTGGGAGGCTTTGATGAAGCTTTCTTTGCGCATATGGAAGAGATTGATCTAGCGCTCAGAATACAGAGAAGAGGAGAGACTCTTTTTTGCGTTCCTTCAAGCGTAGTATATCATGTCGGGGGGGCCACTTTGGAGAGTGGAGATGCATTGAAGGTTAAATTGAATTTCAGAAACAACCTGCTGATGCTATACAAAAACCTCTCCCGTAATCGATCAAGAAAAGTGCTATTGGTGCGCTCTTTTTTAGACGTGCTCTCAGCACTCATGTTTTACCTTAAGGGAGAAAAAAGAGCTTGTAAAGCAGTGTTTGAAGCAAGAAGTGAATACAAAAAGATGCGTCGAATCTATCAACCCCCTAAGGATGAAATGAATCCACTTATTCCGGGTCGCGGTTCGGTGGTTATGGAGTACTATCTGTTGCGTAGACGCTATTTTTCTTCTCTTTCTAAGAAACTGCAAGTCCCTCTACAAAAGCAGCAGACTAACTAAGATGCTTTTCAATAGGGTGCTCTAAATTCACCTCTTTCTATATTGTATTTGTAGATAGCGAAAGAGAATGAATGGAAAAAGAAACTTTATTTATCGTTACTTTTGTACATCGTAGTAAAGAAGCTATTATGTGGATAAAAAAGACATTATGGATCATGCTGTCTGTAACCTGCTTATGTGGCACGCTACAGGCACAAACTGATACAGTGGAGCAAAAGAGTCCGATTACTCCTGAAGAGCAATTTGTACGGGCCATTCGCACCACGGGTGCAGTTTACTCTAATTTACAACGTTACTTTGTAGATACGATTGACTTAGAGAAGATTAATGCTATAGCTCTCAATAAAATGTTGGAGCTACTAGATCCTTATACTCAGTACATGACAAAGAGTGAGGTACAGAGTTTTAGTGAGAGTACTACGGGTAATTACGGGGGAGTGGGTGCTATTATCAGCCAACGCCCCGATACAACTGTGATCTTCAATGAACCCTTTGAGGGGCAGCCTGCTGCTTTGGCGGGAATAAAGGCAGGAGATAGAATTCTATCTATTGACAATAAGAATTTTACGCATGCTTTTACTCCCGAGGTAAGTAAGGCGCTTCGTGGACCGGAAGGCTCAATGATCCATGTGGAGGTAATGCGTAAGGGTGTAAAAGAGCCTCTTAGCTTTAACTTTAAGCGAAAGGAGGTCTATATCTCGCCGGTCGCCTATGCAGGTATGATAGACGATGGAATCGCCTTAATCAGGCTCTCTTCATTTATGCAGGATGCAGGGACTGAGTTTAGGAAAACCTTTACAGACCTTCTCAATAAGGAGCATCCAAAAGCTTTTATTTTGGATTTGAGAGGCAATGGAGGTGGAGTATTGCAGAGCTCTGTTGAACTGGTATCTATGTTTGTACCTCGTGGCACCGCTGTCGTTTCCGTAAAAGGGAGGAAAGGTGCGGAAAATATTTCAGATGCCGTCTATAAGACTACCTCTAATCCCGTTGCTCCGGACATACCCATGGTTGTATTGATTGATGAGGAAACAGCCTCCTCTTCTGAAATTGTAGCCGGAGCCTTCCAGGATTTGGACAGGGCTGTGATCATGGGAACAAGAAGTTATGGTAAGGGCTTAGTGCAGTCGACGATTCGCATGCCCGATGATGCAATGCTCAAGCTTACCACAGCACATTACTATACGCCCAGTGGACGCTCAATACAGAAAGTCCAATACGACCATTTGGGGAAGAGTGATTCTATTTTGACTCAGGCAGATTCGCTTGGTGCTCCCTATCTCACCTTAGCCGGACGAAAGGTTTACTCTTCAGGAGGTATTACGCCGGATATTTCCCTTGTGGCGGATTCCTTAAAGGCGTTCGTGGGTTATTTGGCAGCCGATACATTGGTCTTTGATTGGATTGTGCAATACGAAAAAGAGGCTACTCGACCTATCGTGCCCGGTTCATTTTCCCTAACTGAGGATGAGTATAATTCCTTCGGAAAGATGCTTATAGAGAGGGCCTATAACTATAAACCCTACAGCATGTATGTGCTCGATATGTTAGAGAAAGTGCTTACCTCTGAGGGGTCTATTGAGTATAATAAGGAAGCGCTTAGCGCTTTCCGCAAGCGCATTACCCCTGACATTAAAACGGAATTAGAGCGTAATAAAAAAGATGTCAAGGAGTATATTGAGGCACAGATTGTATTGCGAAGAGCTTATCGAAAAGGCTTCTATGCTCATATGTTGCCTCAGGATACACAGATAAAAGCAGCGGTGGCGCTACTGAATAATCCAAATAAAATGTCGGCAATTCTTTCCAAATAAGCTAGTCGGAATTTGAAGTACAAAAGCTCTCTTTTCCGCTAAAAAGGGGGGGGAGTCGTAGAATGAGCTGTTTTAGAAAGGTACAGATGTTTTATCTAAAAGGTATAGATGTTTCTGCTGAAAGGTTCTGATCTTTCAAGTAAAAGATAGGGATAAAATGTATCCCCCTTTAGCATCTCATGAATTGACCAATAAAAGAAGCGAATATTTTTTACCGATATAAAGCAGATTGGTTACCTTTGCAACGGAATGGACTTTGAATTAATCAATGTATTATAATGGCAGAAAACAAGAAACGTCTGCATTATAAGCACTCATCAAAAGGTAAGAGCCAAAACGCTACCAATAAGAGTTTTAAGGTCGCAGGGCAGCTTACTTCGGCAGTGCGTAAGGATTGGATCAGTTTTTTACTGAGCTTATTGTTATTCGTTATTGTAATTGTGATTACAATCGCTTCTGCCGGTTATTTGTTTACTGCCGGGAGTGACTACAGTATTGTGAAAAGCAGCTCCTTTAGTACCGTAATGGGAAATGGCACTTCTGCGCTCAATCCACTTGGTTTAAGAGGGGCCTTTATAGCAGACGGATTGATTGACTGCTTTTTGGGAGTGGGGAGCTTTGTTTTGCTTTTTTATGCCGGTTACCTATCACTCAAGTTAATGAAGGTGGTAAAAAAAGGAAATGCCTGGCACCTATTCATTGTTGCGGCTTTGTCAGCAATTTGGATCTCATTATTTGCTTCCTCTATATCGCTTCTTTTCGATCCCTCGCAAATGACTTTTCGAATAGGAGGCTTACATGGAGATTGGCTCCGTGATGCACTTATGCTTAATATTGGTATAGTGGGTGTTGTGTTTTTTCTCCTATTTGGAGCTGTTTCGATAGTGGTTATTTATGACCCTCGTTCGGTAGTTTGGTTTCGTAAGGTTTTCTCTCTGGGGCGCAGAAAGGAGAAGCAGGATCCATCTATTCCTGAGGAGCCACAGCAGGAGAATTCAGCCACAGGAGCATTAGAGTCTATTCGTGAACAGTTAACAACTGATAAGCAGGAAGAAGCGGCCGAAGAAGAAAGCTTTACTCCCGGTGACGAGGTGCCTGTAAAGAGTATTTTTCGCTGGAAACGTAAGGCTAAGAGCGTTGAGAAGAACGAGACCACTAAAGAGAATACTCAACCTAACTCCGATACAGTAGAAAACGCACAGTCGGATCAACCTATTCAGGTAGCTACGACAACCCCCTCACCCAATACAACCGAGTCATGCTTAGTAGTGGAGCAAGCTAAAGGGGATGCCCTTTCTGCTGCCGTGGAAAGTCAGGTGCCGAAAGAAGCCTCTGAGAGCAGTGGCTATGAGTTTCCTTCGTTAGACCTATTGGATCAAGTTGATGCTGTGGAAGAGGGGCCTGATATGGAGGATATTAAGGCTAAAGAACAAAAGATTATAGAGACACTTGAGAGCTTCAAAATAAGAGCCGTCCCTATTAAGGCTACTGTGGGTCCTACCGTAACCCTCTATGAAATACAGCCCGATGCAGGAGTTAAGATATCTCGTATCCGTAATTTGGAAGATGATATTGCCCTCAACTTAAAGTCAGTAGGCGGTATTCGTATCATTGCCCCGATACCCGGTAAGGGTACTATCGGGATTGAAGTGCCCAACAAAAAGTCACAAATCGTGCGTATTCACTCGCTGCTGGCATCGCGTAAGTATAATGAAAGCACGATGAGTCTTCCGGTCGCAATGGGTAGAACCATTACGAACGATGTATTTATGTTTGACCTCACCAAAACCCCTCATCTTTTGTTAGCCGGTGCTACAGGACAGGGGAAAAGTGTTGGGCTCAATGTGTTGATTACTTCACTGCTTTATTGTAAGGAACCCTCGCAGCTGAAGTTTATCATGATAGACCCGAAGATGCTCGAGTTTTCTATCTACAAGCCTATTGAGCGTCTCTTCTTTGCGTCATTGCCGGATAAAGGTAGTGCCATAATTGTTGAGATGGAAAGGGTAGTCCCTGTGCTTCTGTCTCTTTGTCAGGAAATGGATGTACGCTACGAGCTTCTATCAGAGGCTAAAGTGCGTAATATAAAGGAATACAATAAAATGTATCAATCAGGGCGTTTGCCGCGTCTAACCGAAAAGGGCGAAGAAAACCGGCAACTCCCTTATATCGTGCTCATTGTGGATGAGTTCGCAGATCTTATCATGCAACTTGGTAAGGAGGTAGAAAAGCCGATTACCCGAATAGCGCAGAAGGCACGAGCTGCCGGCATTCACATGGTATTAGCTACGCAGCGTCCTTCTACAGATGTGATTACCGGTACGATTAAAGCTAATTTTCCTTCGCGAATCGCTTTTAGGGTATTCTCTCAAATCGATTCCCGCACCATATTGGATACTACCGGTGCCAATCAATTAGTGGGTAGTGGGGATATGCTCTTTTATCAAGGCAAAGAGATGCAGCGCTTGCAGTGTGCCTTTATTGATACTCCGGAAACGAAGCGAATAGTAGACTTTGTGGGAGCTCAGCAATTTCCTTTTACGCCTTATGAGTTGCCGGATGCAGAGCAAACTTCATCTGATGGCACACTTCGTGCCGATGCTTCTTCCGGCCCTCTCGATCCTCTCTTTAGGCAAGTTGCCGAGATGATAGTAGAAAAGCAACGGGCCTCTACAAGTGATGTACAGCGTAATTTTGAGGTTGGCTTTAATAGAGCCGGTCGTATTATGGACCAGTTAGAGCGGGCGGGTATAGTATCTGAGCAAAAGGGAAGTCGCCCCAGAGATGTGCTGGTGCCGGATTTATACGCTTTGAATAAGATGCTCTCGGAGTAGTTGTTGGAGATTGGATAATGATGAATCAGACTATGTTGACGCTACGGCAGTTCTTATTGGGTACCCTATTTGTCCTGCTTGGGCTACCTGTATCCGCTCAGAATAAGTCCGATGAAAAGGCTCTCTTTGAGGGTGCTTTGCAGCGTATACGCAACGGTGTAATCGTTGACTTTAAAAGCGAGACTATAAATAACAAAGGCGAGGTTTTGTATTACACTACAGGAAGTGTGAAGTTGTTGGATCGTAGTTTTAGGCTCCGCTTTGATGCATTAGATGTCAATTTTGACGGAGAGAGGAGCTACACCTATTACGATAGCAAGAATAATAGTTATGTGCTTTTTGATGGTAAAAAGGAGCGCATATCAGATATGAACCCTATCCTGATACTCTCATCGTGGAATCTTTATCCACGAAAAAAGATCTCCTCTAAAGGAGGAAAGCAAGTTTATGCTTTGTCAACACTCGATAAAGAGAGTTCGGTAAGACGTTTTATTGTTACCTTTGAGCAAGGAAGAGTACTGCCTACCCGAATTGAGTCTGTTTCTAAAGATGGGATCACGACAGTTGTGTCCATTACGAAGGAGCAAATTGCCCGCGAGCTTACTCGTAAAGACTTTGTTCAGCGAGCAGTTGATTATCCTACAGCAGAGGTTATAGATCTACGTTGATAGATATTGACAACACGATACAAATTGTACAAAGATGTATGTAAATGTAGGCACTTTACACTGCCTTGGTTAGAATTTACTGATTTGTTATGCTCGTTGAAGTACTAAAGTCAAAGCTACACCGCCTTAGTGTGACTGAAGCAGACCTTAATTATATTGGTAGTATAACTATTGACAAGTTGCTTTTAGAGGCAGCGGGTATCATACCCGGAGAGCACGTATATATTGTCAATAACAATAATGGAGCACGCCTTGATACCTATGTTATAGAGGGCCCTGCAGGTAGCGGTATGGTATGCCTTAATGGAGCTGCGGCGCGTCTTGCTCAAGTAGGAGATGTGATTATTGTTATGACCTATGCTCAAATGACACCCGAGGAGGCAATGACCTTCAAACCGAAGGTCGTATTCCCGGATACAGCTACCAATCATTTAATTTCATAGAATAGACTCCGTATAAGTTTAAATGTTTGAGAATCTAAGCGAACGCCTTGAACGATCCTTTAAGACACTAAAAGGGGAGGGTCGTATCACTGAAATTAACGTTGCTGAGACAATGAAAGATGTGCGTCGAGCTTTGCTTGATGCGGACGTTAATTACAATGTAGCGAAACAGTTTACAGAAAAAGTAAAAGAGGAGGCTTTGGGTAGAAATGTATTGACTGCCGTAAAGCCCTCCGAAATGATGGTCAAAATAGTCCATGAGGAGCTTACAAAACTCATGGGTAGTGAGGCCGTAGATATTACATTAGAAGGAGAGCCTGCCATCATTTTGATGAGCGGTCTACAGGGAAGTGGTAAGACAACCTTCTCCGGCAAACTTGCCAAATGGCTCAAAACTCAGCGTAATCGTAAACCCTTGTTAGTGGCTTGCGACGTATATCGACCTGCTGCTATTGACCAGTTGAAAGTACTTGGAGAAATGCTCTCTGTGCCTGTTTATACAGAGGAGGGAAACCAACAGCCTGTAGAAATAGCACAGCATGCAGTAGATTACGCTCGCCAACATGGGTACGATACAGTAATAATAGATACCGCCGGTCGTCTTGCAGTAGACGAAGAAATGATGCAGGAAATAGCTGCAATAAAAGAAGCTGTCAATCCTGGGGAAATACTCTTTGTGGTAGACTCAATGACCGGTCAGGATGCAGTAAATACTGCAAAAGCATTTAATGATAGGCTCAATTTTGGTGGAGTCGTACTCACTAAGCTGGATGGGGATACCCGAGGCGGTGCAGCATTGAGTGTGAGAGCGGTAGTTGATAAACCTATTAAGTTTGTCGGTACCGGAGAAAAAATGGAAGCGTTGGATCAATTCCATCCTTCCCGTATGGCTGACCGAATCTTGGGCATGGGCGATATCGTCTCTCTTGTTGAGCGAGCCCAGCAGCAAATTGATGAGGATGAGGCAAGGCGTCTGGAGAGACGAATTGCAAAAAATCAGTTTGATTTCAACGACTTCCTAAAACAAATTCATCAGATTAAACGTATGGGTAATCTGAAAGAACTTGCATCTATGATCCCGGGCGTTGGTAAGGCTATAAAGGATATTGATATAAGCGATGATGCCTTTAAGGGAATTGAGGCCATTATATATTCAATGACCCCTGAAGAGCGTACTAAACCCTCAGTCATTAATGGTTCTCGTAAAGAACGTATTGCCAAGGGAAGTGGAACTTCCCAGCAAGAGGTGAACCGCTTGATGCATCAATTTGATCAAATGCGTAAGATGATGAAGCAGGTTCAAACTATGAGTGTCAAAGCGGAGAAAAAGAATAAGCGTAAGCAAGCCAGGAGGAGATAAACTATACGAACAATACATATGTACCAGATATTGGATGGACGAAAAGTATCGTCTGAAATAAAAGAAGAAATTCGCCAGCGTGTAGCAGAAATAGTTGCTAAAGGAGGACGCAGACCTCATTTGGCTGCTGTTTTAGTAGGACATGATGGTGGCAGCGAGACTTATGTTGCTTCAAAAGTAAAAGCATGTGAAGAGGTGGGTTTTGCATCTTCACTGATTAGCTTTGATGAGAATATCACAGAAGAGCAAT
Organism: Porphyromonas miyakawae; assembly: GCF_045865415.1. Classification (NCBI taxonomy): domain Bacteria; kingdom Pseudomonadati; phylum Bacteroidota; class Bacteroidia; order Bacteroidales; family Porphyromonadaceae; genus Porphyromonas; species Porphyromonas miyakawae. The sequence continues at coordinate 67,497 of NZ_BAAFSF010000002.1, read as the reverse complement.
TACTACAAGAAGTAGATCGCCTCAACAATAATCCTGATATAGACGGGTATATAGTACAGCTTCCGTTGCCTAAGCATATTGATGAGCAGAAGGTGATGGAGAGAATTGATTTTAGAAAAGATGTGGATGGCTTTCATCCCATTAATGTAGGTCGAACCTCGATAGGGTTACCTTCTTTTCTTTCTGCTACCCCTCAAGGAATCCTTGAGTTACTTAATCGTTATCATATCGATACGAATGGAATGCATGCGGTCGTAATCGGGCGTAGTAATATAGTAGGAAAGCCTATAGCTACGCTCTTGATGCGCAAGGCGCAGCCCGGTAACTGTACGGTAACGGTATGTCATAGTGCTACCAAGAATATGAAGGAGATTTGTCAGAGTGCAGATCTGATCGTAGCAGCTTTGGGTAAACCGGAGTTCCTGAAGGAAGATATGGTTAAGGAAGGGGCTGTGGTAATTGATGTGGGAACTACGCGCGTACCTGATTCAACAAGGAAAAGTGGCTACAAGCTCACCGGAGATGTAGACTTTGATAGAGTTGCGCCTAAGTGCTCTTATATAACCCCTGTACCCGGTGGGGTAGGTCCCATGACCATTGTTTCTCTCATGATGAATACCATAAAAGCGTACACATGGAGTTATTCTAAAGAGAAGTAACGAATAAGGGCTACCATACTAATACGCATGGGATAATGAAGAAACGGCCTCATTTCTTAATTATACGCACATCTTCTTTAGCTGATGTAGCACTCTCTTTACGGGTGGTATATCCTATGGTGCGTATGAATCCGCATGTTCGATTCACTTTCTTGATGAAACCCTCTATAACCGGCATCTTAGTCAATGCTCCATCCAATTTGGAGGCTATGGTGATAGATCTGGATAATACGGACAAGAGCATTGTAGGGCTATTTCGTTTCTCGCGTAAACTTCTCTATGAACGCTTTTCCGGGGTGATAGATTTGGAACGGAGTAAGCGGAGCCGTTATATTACACATGTATTGCGTACTTATGGGAGAGTAAAGACTTATCGTATAAGTCGTCCGGAGGCTTTGCATAGGCAGAGTGGTGACCATATTTCTTTTGTAGAGAGTGAGCGTTACTTACACGCTTTTGAAGCCTGTTTCCAAAAAGCCGGATTGCTACAAGAAAGCCTTTCTTACCATGAGGCTGTGATGCAAGTACCGATCTATTTGGGCAGAGAGGATGCTCACTATGAAATAGGTTTAGTCCCTTTTAGTAAAGCGGATCACTCGGTGGCTAATTTAGATGCCGCTTTGCGTACTAAGGCTATTCTAAAGGAATCTTTTTCTTTGAATAGTGTTGTCATAGGGTTAGATAAGTCCCTTTCTGAAAAGATAAGAACTACGGATCCCCTGCGTGAAGACGTGTATCCTTATGTCTCATTTTATGAAGAATTGAGTATGCTAAGCCGTTTGCGAATGGTAGTTGGAGTAGATAGTTCACGCCTTCAAATGGCTCAGTTAGTAGGTGTCCCTGTTGTTTATTTGCATGAGATGCCACAAGAAAAAGAACAAATAGAAAGCTATATATTAACTCCTTTCAGAGGCCTTGAAGCCTCAGTAAACAAATAGATGAATATGAGAATAAATAAGCTCTTGGCCAATGCCGGGCTTGGTTCACGACGCGAGGTAGAAGAGTTGATTGTCTCGGGGCAGGTTAAAATAAACGGTATACAAGCTGAGCTCTCCGATCTGGTTGAGCCAGACGATGAAGTAACCGTCAATGGTGGAGATCTCCCTGTAGCCGAGCTGATTGCGCAGTACAATGCAGAGCAGAAGCAGTTGCTCTATGAGCAAACGGTAGGGCTACGTATTGCAGGCGAAGACTACTTTGATGATGAAGATTATGAGGATAGCCCAAGGAGAGGCCGTGCTTCTTCTTTTAAGCGAGGCGGAGAAGCAAGACGCTCGTCAGAACCGGCTAAATTCAAGAAGTTTCTCAATGAGGAGGAATCCATGAATTCCTACGGAGGAAGGAGGCGCAGAGATTCCTCGCCCTCTAAACCTTCCAAGCGTCCTCGAAGAGCTCAGTTTGATAGCGAGATTCAAACATATGACTCTGACTACAGCGATCATACTTCTGATAGGAGGGAAAACGTTGGTGGGGATAGAAAAACCACTTTCCAAAGGAGGGAACGACAAGCTGATTCCTATCGCTACAAGGAAAAGAGCGGATACGCACCAACCGATCATAGTAGACGAAATAAAGAGTCCTTTTCAGACGAAGGAAAAACAGATATAGCTCGTAAAAACAATAAGTATAGGAATAACCGTTATTCTCATGATGAAGAGGGCGGTCGCCGATCTTCTAATCCCTATCGAGGAAGTGAAGAGCGACGTAGTCGTAATGCACGCTCTAACGATGATCATCGTAGTGGCTATCGCACTGTAAACCGCAATCATGATGATCATGGAGCCAACCGTAGAGGGGGTAATAAGCAGGACGGTGGAAGACGCTCGGGAAATCAATGAGGGTTAGTTTAGTGCGTCATACAGCGGTCGTCAAGGACGTAGTAACTGTTTGCTATGGGGTGACTGATGTAGGCTTGCGCGATACTTTTGAGGAAGAGGCAGCACTTGTATCTCTTGAGGTAGCTCCGATAGCAAGGAACTCGGACGTAATCTTTACCAGTCCTTTACTTCGTGCTAAGCGTTTGGCACATCACTGCGGTTATGTTACAGCTGTAGAAGATAACCGTTTAAAAGAAATGGATTTTGGCGATTGGGAGATGAAACCATGGAGTGAAATACTTACTACAAATGACATTTCCTGTTTTTTTAGATCCTATATTGATCAGCCTACCCCGAACGGAGAGTCGTTGACCGACCAGAAGAATAGGGTTAAGAGTTTTTTAGATGACCAAAAGAGGAAAGGTTATGGACAAATTCTAGTCTTTTGTCATGGGGGAGTGATTAATTGCGCACGTAGTATTGTATTAGGCGCTTCTCTGGAAGATGCCTTTGCTTACTTGCCTCCATATGGCTCCATTACCAACTTAGAGTATTAGCACCATCGATACTGTATGCATAAACTTTTGTTCGCCACATTCAATCGTCACAAGCAGGAGGAAGCAGCTGCTATTTTGGCGCCTGTGATAACCCTTATTTCGCCTTCGGAGGTTAATTATAAAGATTCTCCCGAAGAAAATGCCGATACGGTAGAGGGAAATGCGCTTATAAAAGCACGTCATGGGTATGAACAGTGCGGCCTGCCTTGTTTTGCAGATGATACAGCCTTAGAGGTAATGCAGTTGAATGGAGCACCAGGCGTTCATTCGGCTCGTTTTGCAGGGTTAGATCATGATGATAAAGCTAATCGGCAGAAGCTATTAGCTGAGCTCAGTACTTTTGATCAGCCACATGTTGCGCGATTCCGAACAGTCATCGCATACATTGACCCTAAGGGTGAGGAGCATCTTTTCGAAGGAATAGTGGAAGGAAGGATCATTAACGAGGAGAGGGGAACAAATGGGTTTGGTTATGATGCTTTATTTGTACCGGACGGATATAGCACAACGTTTGCGGAGATGACCGACATCGAAAAAAATTTTGTTAGTCATCGTGCTCGTGCTTTAGCTCAATTTAAGTCTTTCCTTCTGCAATGAAGAAACTCTTCTATTTACTATTACTATCGGTTTCTTTTGTATCTCTTGTCTCCTCTCAGGAAGATTTGTGGCAGTCTATGCCTGCTTTAGGGGATATAACCTCTGTAGAGGATACTCCGGGTGGTGTGTATATTCTCTCTGAGGGTGGGCTTTTTCTCCTTAGTCCAGAGTCTTTGGAGCAAGTAGTCTCTATTGGTAAGGAGAAAGGACTCTCGGATACCAACATATTGCAAATAGGCTACGATCGAGCTACCTCTTCGCTTATCGTCTACTACAAATCTGGTAATATTGATATTATTAATGCAGATGGAAAGGTGCGAAACATCTCTGCAGTCTATGAGAATCTTGTTATTCAAGATCGTGCCATTACACATATGGTATTTGACAACGGGAGAACTTTTCTTTCCACGCACTTTGGCATATTAGAGTTAGACGTTGCCAACGCCTCTATTGTGGCTACCTATATGATGATGACCCCAATTATGGACATTGCTATATGTGGGGATCGTATTTATGCACTCAAGCAGAAGGGAGAGCTCATCGTAGCTTCTCTGAATGCTAATTTGCAAGATCCTGAAGCTTGGACGACAGTGAGCTTCAAGACAAGTATCGAAGCGAATAGCTTTACCAATATTTTTTCCTCAGATGGCGTGTTGATGCTCTTAGATAAAGAGAAGACGCTCCATGAATATGCGTACGAAACACATACACTGCAACCACGGGAGTGGTATGTGGAAAGAGGCATTGCTAATGGTACGAGTCTTGTCCTACTCAAAAACAATGAAATAGTTCGGTATAGTCCAAATGAGGGTGTCAAGCGTTTCTCTTTTGAAGGCGATGCACTCTTGGATGGTTCGGTGAATAACGAATCACACCTCTTTTATGGAGTGAGAGATTCTATTGTCTTGACGCTTCATCTTGATTCTGAGGATGGCTCTATTAGCACTTCTGTACCCTCCTGGAACGGACCGGCAGACAATCACTTCTTTGATGCTATGCTCTATAAGGGCTATTACTATGCTGTTGGAGGTGGCCGCGGAATTGATCGCTATTGGACACCCGGAAGCGTAAAGGTTCGTGAACCGAATGGGGTTTGGCACTCCATTACCTATCGCGAATTGCCGGAAGAGTTTCGCCACTCTTTTTATGACTTAGTCTCGGTAGTTCCTGACCCTAACGACCCGATGCATATATACGCCGGAGCATGGGGAGAGGGCTTGTATGAATTTAATTCTTATCAATTCGTCGCCCTCTATAATACGTTAAATAGCCCCTTACAATCTGCCTTGCCGGATGATACCGAGCATTTGAACCGATACGTTCGTGTAGGGAGCTTGGTTTTTGATGAAAAGGGTGGCCTGTGGATGATGCAGGGTGGTGTGCAAAATAATATTTACTATTACGATAAGGATAAGAAGTGGCATAATTATTTCAGTAAACCCATTGCCGGAGTTAATAGCTTCCTGTCTACAGTAATTCTACCCGGAGGCAGCAAGTGGACATGTATCAATCGCCGAGGTGGTGGAATAGATGGTTCGCAGGGTATATTCATATTTGATGACAAGGGAACACCCAATGATCTCAGTGATGATTTTACCAATTATATCAGTCAGTTTTCTGATCGTAATGGTAAGCTGATTGAGGCTACGCGCTACTACTGCATGAAGTTGGATAACGCAGGAGGACTGTGGATCGGTTCTAATAAGGGACCACTTCTTATCAACAACTATCAAGCAGCTGTTAAGGGAAATACTATACCTGTAGCAGTTCGTCCTATTGGCGGAGTCGAGCCAAACTTATATTACATGCTCGACAATGTTCCCATTATAGATATCGCAATTGATAAAAATAATAACAAGTGGTTCGCTACTGAAGGAGAGGGTATTTATTTGGTCAATGAGGATGCTTCTGAGATATTAGAGCACTTTACGGCAGAGAATAGTATCTTACCCTCCAATGCGGTCAATACCCTTGATATAGACAATGAGACCGGTCTGCTTTTCATTGGCACTGATGTGGGATTGGTCACGTATCAAACAGGGAGTCGTCGCTTTGACAAAGAGAAGCGTAGTGAGATGCATGTATATCCCAATCCTCTTCGTCCTGAAGATCCTGATCTAATCACCATAGTGGGGCTTACTGCAGGAATGGAGATAAAGGTTACAGATGTGTCAGGTAGGCTTCTTCACTCTGCGGTATCCAATGGGGCTTCTTACAAGTTTAATGCGAGAGGAGATAATGGAGAGCGCCTGCCGTCTGGAGTCTATTTGATTGCACTGTACGACCCGGAAACTAAGATGCCACATTATATCAAAATGACGATCATTAATTAATAGAAATAATATGAAACGAATAACCCTGATTTCATCTTTTGCTCTGTGCTTAGTACTCTCGATTTGTAGTCTGAGTGCCCAGCATGGGGGAATAGATGACGCATTACTCAAGGAACTCCGTCAAACAGCTTCCTTAAGCTCTACGGATCGAGCTTTACAAAATATACTGGTAGTCAATGGAATGACCTTTGACAATGCTGTTCGAGGAGCTAAACCCAACGATGTCTTTACCTATCGTGTGCCGCAAGTAGGTATTACTGATCAAAAGCAGTCGGGACGTTGTTGGTTGTTTACCGGTCTAAATGTGCTTCGTAGTGAGGCGGTGATTAAGCATGATTTAGCTACTCCTTTTTATTTTTCGCATTGTTACTCCTTCTTCTATGATCAGCTTGAGAAAGCAAATCTTTTCTTGCAAGCTATTATTGATACAAGGAGCAAGCCTATGAGTGACCAAACAGTTATTTGGCTGTTTAATCATCCGATTGGAGATGGCGGACAGTTCACCGGTGTTTCAGACAATATTATGAAGTATGGGGTTGTACCTTCTGATGTAATGCCTGAAACAGCAGCCAGCAATAATACATCTCGCATGTCCTCTTTGATTGCAACCATACTGCGTCAAGGCGGAATACGTATGCGCGATGCTGCTTCAAAGGGGGCTTCTCAGCAGCAGCTAATGGATACCAAAAAAGAGCTTCTGAAAGCCGTTTACCGTATTCTCGTACTTAACTTGGGTGAGCCTCCCCTTAAGTTTAATTACACACTCAAAGATGCCTCAGGGAAAGTTATTGCCTCTAAGGAGTACACTCCGCAGTCGTTTTATCATGATCTGATCGGGCGTGACTTATGCAAGGAGTATGTAATGATAATGAACGATCCCTCTAAGGAATTCAATCAGTGCTATGAAATCGAATATGATAGACATGTCTATGATGGTGAGAATTGGACTTATTTGAATCTCCCGATTGAAGAACTTAAAGAAATGGCTATTGCCTCACTGAAAGAGAATAGAATGCTCTACTATTCTTGTGATGTGGGTAAGCAGTTGGATCGTAAGACGGGTATTTTGTCAATGGATAACTTTGATTATTCCTCTATGGCAGGAATGCCGCTTAATATGGACAAAAGAGAGCGTATTCTCACAGGGGCAAGCGGCTCCACCCATGCGATGACCTTAGTCGCCGTGGATCTGGATGCTAATGGTAAGCCTACGAAGTGGATGGTAGAAAATAGTTGGGGCGCAGAATCCGGTTACAAGGGGCATCTCATAATGACTGACGAATGGTTTGATGAATATACCTTCCGTATTGTTGTGGAGAAGCGTTTCCTTACGGAGAAGGCAAAAGCTCTGACAAAGCGTAAGCCCATTATGCTTCCGCCTTGGGATCCTATGTTTGCGCCTGAAGAGTAGTGGACTCTATTTCTTTGGACCATATACGGCTGAGGGGGTATCATGGGGTACTCCCTCAAGAGAGCGTGGTGGGCAATTGGTTTACCTTCTCACTTAAGGTTTATCTGGATCTCTCTTTAGCCGCAGCTACAGACGATGTAACCACAACGGTTAACTATGCCGATTTATACAGAATTGTGGTAGAAGAGAATGCGCAGCCCTCTAAGCTTTTGGAGCATTTAGCCGGTCGGATACTATCCCGTATTGGAGCCGAGTTTTCCCCTGAAGTAAAAGAGGCAGAGATTGATGTAACGAAGGTGACTCCTCCTTTTAAGGCACACATACAGGGAGCTACTATTCATCTTCACCGTATATACTCCAAATAGACCTATTGCTTTCATTTATAAATGTGTCACCCCGTAAGCGTTTCCTTTCGGGGTGATTTCATTATCTTTGTATGAGTGATAAGGCTTTAGCAATGTGATGAACAAGTCATATTTCCGTTGGGTACACTTACCTATTCTGATAGGCTGTATGCTCTTTTCCCCTCTTTTTCTTCAGGCGCAGAATCTTAGGGAGATGATGGCGCAGCTTCCTCAAGGAGAAATACCTTTTATTTCTGCTGATGGGGTACTGGCACAGCTTTTTGAGAAGCCTGTAGGTGCTTCTATCGACTTTCCTAGGGGAACCGGAGAATTGATAGTAGAGGCACGCACAGAGAACCAGCTTGCGGTACGATATAAAGGCTCTTCTACGAAAATTCAGTTTGCTAAATTGAAGTTTAGAAGACGTCCCATACTCATGCTTATTTCAACTGCTCAAGGAATTGGAGTGGTGGGTTTTTATGATGCAAAGGGAGCGCCTATCAAGGAAAGTTTGGGATTGCCGGAATTGGATGGTAGTATATTTCTTCCTGATGCCGAAGAGTCGTTACGAGTCAGTCTTCCCTTGGCTCTCTCGTGGAATGAAAAAGAAAAATTAATGATTATCACCGCCCACCCGGAAGAGTGCACAAATAGTCAACTTCGGGATAGTTATGAAGGACTTGTAAATTCAGGGGATAGGGTGGTATATAAATGGAAAAGAAGAGCATTTAAGCAGGTAAAATAATAGAAAAGCACTATGACTAAGCAAACCAAACTATTGATAATTATAGGTGCTGCTGTTTTACTCATTTTAGCGGCAGGCGGTATTTTTCTTCATTTAGAGCGCAGCCGCTTTACAAAAGAGCGTGCAGACTTTGCAGCCCTTGAGAAGGAGCGAATGGAGGAAGAGCTTGAGCAACTACAGGCTGACTATGGAGCTCAGATGGATAAGATACAAGATGAAATGAGCTACGGAGAGCAGTTTATGCATCTATCCAGTGACTCTCTCATGGTGCAACTCTCTCGTGAAAGAGCTCGTGTAGAGCGACTTGCTGATGAGCTTCGTCAAACCAAAGCAACTGATAACAAGAGAATAAAAGAGCTTAGCAGTGAGATAACATCGCTACGCAAAGTGCTACGAAGCTATATAGTACAAGTAGACTCCTTGCAGCAACTTAACGCCTCCCTAAGAAGAGAAAACGAAGAAATAAGAACTCAGTATGTAGCTTCTGAGCAGAAGGCAAATCAACTCAAAGCAGAAAAAGGAAAACTTAGCGAGCAGGTTACCCGTGCAGCCCGTTTGGAGGCCACTCAATTAAGCTGTGCTACACTTGACCGGCATGGTAAGACTACAAGACGAATCAACCGGATTGCTACGCTCCGATTTGATCTGATAATTGGTAAGAATATTACAGCAGAGCCAGGTGCAAGGCGCATCTATATGCGTATCCTTAACCCCTATGATCAGCCTATCGCCGGTCCTCAGGGAGAGCAGTTTAAATTTGAAGGAACGACTCTTACTGCTACGGCTTCGCGAGAGATTGAGTATGGCGGAGAAACATTGCCGGTCTCTCTTTTTTGGAATGTGAATGAAACCCTCTTGGAGGGACGTTACAGGGCAGACTTTTTCTCGGATGGTGCTATAATTGGGCAGATCTCTTTCACTTTAGGTAAATAGAGTAACTCCTTTTCGGGTATCAACGCTTCTTTGCACAGTTGTGCGAAGAAGCGTTTTTTTTTGAGTTTTTAGATAATGAACTTTATTCTGCATTTCAGTCCGATAGTTTAGATCGGCATGATGATTTGTGGTATAAGCAACACGCTTATAGAGTTTTGTCTGCGTGGAACGAATCAGAAAGGATGAAAATATTTATTCATGCTTTTGTCTCATCTATAACTGTATCCGGATATTCGGAGTCTCTATTGAAAAAGGTATTGATGTTCCATCTGAGAAGTATATATGTTTTAACTGAAAAGTACTGATATTTCAAAAGAAATATCAGTGCTTTTTGTTAGGACTCTTTTAAAGGGGCAAACTTTATTTCCCCTTACTACTATTAATTGTTGAAATCGAAGCTGATGCCTATGCGAAGCCCGGCCGGATCCACAGGGTAGTGAGCTAATGAGAAGCGTTCACTGGGATTGAGAAATAGTTCTGCAGCATTGTAATAAACAAGGAAAAAGCGGCAGCGACGGAGCTTGAAGTTGGCAAAAATATTCAGTAACGGATAGTTGCCGACTGAGGTGCTCTTTTGATTGATAAACTGTTGCGTAGCGGGATCGTAGTATGGCGCATGGTAGCGCGTGTGGAAGTATCCGTCAATTCCCAGTTGGGTCCGCATCACCTTGGCAACATAAAAGTCAAGATAGACAGAGGCATAGGCACTGAGCATGGGTAAGGGGATTACGCTTGCATTAGAGGTCATCTGATAGGAGGCCTCAAGATTCCAATTAAGGATTCTCCAGTTCAGTTTGTGGCGTAATCGAGCCTCAAGTATTTGTACAATGCCCTCATGTTGGTAAGGCATAAAGTCCTCATCAAAGTAGATTGTATTGCGCAGTGTAGCAGAAGAAACAGAAATCGAAGTTCCCCAACTTGGTGCTGATAGCACACCCCCGAGAAGAAGCTTCTGCATGAATCCAAAATCCTTATCCCAGCGTAAATAACTACCTCTGTGGTGTTCTATAAAAACGGGCGGCTTAAGGTTATGGAAGTAGCCAAAGGCTTTTATATTGACCGGCACTTTCCAGAGCTTGAAGAGGGTGCTAATATTCCCATCAAGTCGTATGTTCCCCGCATCATGTCCTACAGGAGCCATTTCACCTGTTACATCAAATTGTAGTAGTCCATTTCCTCCGGTGCGCGAAATATTCGCCCCAATATAGGTGGAAAAATCCCGACTTCGCCCATTATTTTCGGGAATGGTATCACGCATGAAATAAAATTGGTTTTGTAGACGTACATAGGCGGTTAACCCGAATTTAACCCATGGGCGGAAGCCTTCACGCAAAGAAAGGGCGATGGTGTTATTTATTTTCGTATAGCGTGTGGAATCGAAAGGCTCAAATTGGATGGCACTCTTCTCTTTGTCTTTACGCGTTCGTTCCCACCAATAGGCATTATGCTGTGGATAGACTTTGCTTAGTTCTTCATTATTACCCACAAAAATGCGTGTTCCCTTGTAGTATTCAAATCGGTGCTCTATGCTTGCGAAGGAGACAAAAATACTAGTGTCTTGCTCGGCAGGTCGTCCGTTAGGGAGTGTGTTACCCACCAAGAAGTAGTGCTTTTTCCCAAAATTGTAGCGGTGATTGAGATGGGCTTGCCCTACAAAATGGCTATTCCCAACACCGGAAGGAAAACGAACCGGTATTTCAATGGCTTCTATATTTCGGCGAGCAGATGCATATTGCTCCGGATGAGTAATATAGCTATCATCAGCAATTCCTCCGTTCTCAGTCATTCGAAAGTAATTATTACCAACCCAAGTATATAGCTCGTAGTGGTCCAGGTTTAGTGAGCCAAACAGACGATAACTAACTGCTTTGCTTCGCTGTGCTATATACTTGCCACGAGAAAACCAGTAGGCAAAGTCACCTCCCAAGTTGAGATGCTTGCCAAAGTTGATAGCTAAGGTCATATCGAAGAGCTCTTCTCTCTGTGGCACAGCACCATGTCTGGAATAAGAAACATCCGAATAAGGAGATTGAGTATCGTAGAAGAGCACTTTGTCTGCTTCGTAAAGCAGACCTTTATAAGCATTGCCAAAGACAAACGGATTCCACTCTTTTGCTCGATCAAAATAGGTTTGTAGCAAACGGGGGCCTACAGCATTACCATTGTAGGCAAGAGCAAGAGAGGAACCTTCCGGAAAGGCGCGACGGTAGTAGTTGAGAAAAGTAGTGTCGGGGGCTGCTTGAGAAAGGCGAAAAATATACGGATGCATAGTAAACGCCTTTAATGATTCCTTGCGGTGAATTAGCTCCGGATCATCCGGGTAAATACCCGTAAGCATAGCCGTATTAACGTTGTCTTCTTGTGCATGGGAAAGCTTAATGCCGAAGAGCATCAAGAGTAAAAGCGAGTTTAGATATGCAAGGAGACGAAGTGGGCGCATTAGTAATTACGAATAATAAGCATGGAACCATTGGAATAGACTGCATAGCGGAGTAAAGGCTCTTTGCAGCCCTCGGTCAGGGGATTACCCCCTCCGTATAGAATGCTGAATTCATTGTGGCATTTGGGGCAATACGCATTGAGCTTGTCATTGACCGTTAAGCGCACCTTTGCGGAACGCTCTATTGGACAAGCTGCATCATAAGCATAAAATGAATTGCCATTGCCATCGGTAATGGGGGAGTGGATAATGAGTAATCCGCCAAAGCCGAGCTGAGTCACTGCTGTAGAAGGATGTGTTACCACCATCCAGCCGCCCTCTGCACGCAAATCTTTTGCCTCAGAACTATTAAGGTCTATCTCGCAATAAACCGGGTAAGATGGAATAGAGGAGCGTACCGCAGGAGTACAACAAAGCGCAAACAGCGGCAAGATACTCGTAAAAAGTATCTTGCCATAATAGTGCTTTTGTGCCCATCTGTTATGCATTATAGGGAACTTTAGATAGAGTCTCTCCGAGTTTCTCTGCTGCCTGCTGCATCATAGGTTTTGCCATTCCCCTAAGAAAAATAGGTACATCGGCATCTAAAGTTGTGCTTAGCTGGGTCTCCTCATTAAGCCCCTTAAGAGAAATAGTTAACTTACCGGAAATGGGAAGACCTTGACCGGAAGAAATGAGCGTAATACGTTCGTTAGGAATGGACTCGGTAATCTCAAAAAGGGCTGAAAGTCCACCATCAGCAGTTACACGACAATGTGTACTATCAATTATCTCAATTGCAATTTTATCATCTTGAATATGCTCGGCAAGAGGCTTGAGGTTCTCAAGATTAGAGAGCTTTTCGAAAACTACCGTAGAGGAAGCTGCAACGTTATATTCCTTACTTTGAATGATCATATTGTGTTTGTGCGATTAGTCGTTACTTATTTTCATTTTGGAGCAGACCAGTGATGAGGATCTTTACGCCAGTCAATCAGAATGCTTTTTGTTTCTGGATTGATAAGTCCATCCTTAGAAGCAGCCTCAATTACTGCATCATAGTCAGAAAGCGTATCCAAAGCACAATTGGCATCTGCGAAGCGATCGACAGCTTCTTGAAATCCATGGGTGTAGACAGCAATGAGTCCTTCTACTTTAGCTCCTGCATCTCTTAGTGCATCAACGGCTTTAAGGCTACTGCCTCCTGTAGAAATAAGATCTTCGATCACAACTACTTTACTGTTTTCGGGTAAGTATCCTTCAATTAAGTTCTCTAATCCGTGATCTTTAGGCTTAGGACGCACATAAACGAACGGAAGTCCCAGTTCATCTGCCACTAATACTCCCCAACTAATAGCCCCGGTTGCAACACCTGCAATTACTTCTGCATCGGGGTATAGCTCCAACGCAGTCTGTGCAAGAGCCATTTTTACGTAGCTTCTTGCAGCAGGATAAGAGAGTGTACGACGATTGTCGCAGTAGATTGGTGAAAGAATTCCGGAAGCCCATGTGAATGGCTTATGTGGGCTTAGCGTAACAGCATCCACGGAGAGTAAAAGACGTGCTATAATTTCTCTTGTGTGTGGGTTCATATTATTGTTCCTTAGTAAGTGATTTATTATCCAAAAGGTCGGGTCGAAGCCGCTTAGTGCGCTCTAAAGCCTGCTCTTCTTGCCAAGCTGCTATCTTAGCGGCATGACCGCTTAAGAGTATGTCAGGCACTTTCCACCCATTGTATTCTGCGGGACGAGTATAGACCGGAGGAGCGAGTAGTCCATCTTGAAAAGAGTCGCTCAATGCACTTTCAGCATCACCAATAGCTCCGGGAATAAGTCTTGTGATAGCATCCACAATAATCCCGGCAGCAGGCTCCCCTCCACTTAGTACGTAGTTCCCAATGGACAGCTCTCTTGTGATCAAGTGATCTCGTACTCTTTGGTCAATCCCTTTATAGTGACCGCAGAGGATCAGTAAATTCTTTTTTAGAGAAAGCTCGTTAGCAATGTTTTGATCAAATAGCTCGCCATCGGGGGAGGTATATATTGCCTCATCGTAGACATGAGTTGAGCTGAGTTCCTCTATAGCTCGAGCGATAGGCTCTACTGCCATCACCATACCGGCCTCTCCCCCATAGGGATAGTCATCAACTCGTCTCCATCGGTTAGTACTCCAAGTGCGCAAGTCATGGAATCCCAATGAGAGTAACCCCTTATCCTGTGCTCTCTGGCAGATGGAGTAAGAGAGCATCGCCCGCATAGCGTCCGGGAAAAGGGTGATGATGTCAACGTGCATATTTGAGCGTATAGCAGTTACTTGTCTAACTCCGCAAGCTGAGCTTGTAGTGTAGCAATACGGCTTTTGGCGTCAGCCTCTTTCTTGCGTTCAATAGCCACTACGTTCTCAGGAGCATTCTCTACGAAACGGGCATTAGATAGCTTTTTTTCTACTCCTTTTAGGAAGCCTTCTTGATGTTGCAAGTCGGCCATCAATTTCTGTCTAAGGGCATCTTTGTCTACAGCGTTATCTATTAGAAGAGAGTACGAATAAGTCTCTACGATAAAGCCTGTTTTGATTCCCTCGGAGTCATCTTTTTGCTTAAGGTCTACGTTTGCCAATTTCATCAGGAGGGCATCTGCTTCACCGGGATGATCTTGAGGAATAACCAATACTAACTTCTCATTCTTGGCAATGTTGTTTTTGTTGCGTGCGTTTCGTACTTCGGTAATTACATTGCGTATTACCTCCACAGCATGTAGTAATGAGTTGTTTGCTTGTGCGGGTTTGGCTATACGAGTTAGCATAATGCTTTCTCCCTTTTGGCGCGGTTCTATCTCTTGCCACAGTGCTTCCGTAATGAAAGGCATAAAGGGGTGCAATAGTTGCAGAAGAATCTCGAAGAAGGCAATGGTGCTTTTGTGTGTAGCTGCATCTAACGGATGTCCGAAAGGAGGCTTTATTGCCTCTAGGTAGAAAGAGGAGAAGTCATCGCGGAATAGTCTGTAGAGTAGTGTCATAGCCTCACTAATGCGGTATTTGCTCATTAGATCATCCAGCTCTTTTATCGCATTTCCGAGGAATCCTTCAAACCAAGCTACTGCTTGTTGCGCTGTTTCCGGTTGTGCTAATGTATTGTCTACAGGAAGTTGCTCAACCAACCGGAACGCATTCCATATTTTGTTGCAGAAATTACGTCCTTGCTCTATCAGAGACTCTTCGTAGAGTAAGTCATTACCTGCTGATGTTGCCATCATAAGACCACAACGCACGGCATCTGCTCCGTATTGGTTCATCAGTGCTATGGGATCGGGCGAGTTGCCTAAGCTCTTAGACATCTTTCGTCCTTGTGCATCTCGCACGATGCCGGTTAGGTATACATCTTTGAATGGACGAGTCCCTTTGAACTTGTATCCCGCCATGATCATGCGAGCTACCCAAAAGAATAGTATATCGGGTCCTGTCACAAGGGTTGTGGTAGGGTAGTAATAGTTAAGCTCTTTATTGTTTTCGTCGAAGAAGTCCCCAAAGACACTCATAGGCCACAACCAAGAACTAAACCATGTGTCTAAGCAATCTTCCTCCGGTCTTAGATCTTCTATAGAGAGACTCTCTCCCCCCTCCTTAAGTTGTGCCTTTGCGAGTGCTTGTTCGGGGCTTTCGGCCACCACAAAGTCACCATTGGGCAAATAGTAGGCAGGAATACGATGTCCCCACCATAACTGACGGCTAAGGCACCAGTCCTTTATATTTTCCATCCAGTGGCGATAGACATTCTTAAACTTAGCAGGAATAAGCTGTACGTCATCCTTTTCAACCGCTTCCAATGCCGGCTTTGCTAAATCTTCCATTTTGAGGAACCACTGCATAGATAATTTGGGCTCAATCGGCACACCGGTTCGCTCACTACACCCTACACGATTGGTATAGGTCTCAATGCGCTCCATTAAACCGGCAGCCTCAAGGTCTTTAGCAATTTTATCACGAACCTCGAAGCGATCCATGCCTTTGTATGCGCCTCCATGTTCATTTAGGGTGCCATTGTTGTTGAATATATCAATGGAGGGTAAGTGATACTTCTGCCCTAAGTTGTAGTCGTTTATGTCGTGTGCGGGAGTTACTTTAAGACAGCCGCTACCAAACTCCCTATCCACATAGCTGTCGGCGATAATAGGTATAACGCGACCTACAATGGGAACGATCACTTTTTTGCCGATATATTGTTTATAGCGTTCGTCGTCGGGATTTACGCAAAGCGCTGTGTCCCCGTGAATTGTTTCCGGACGCGTAGTAGCCACAACAAGGAAGTCGCCATCAGCAGGATCTTCAAATCGATAACGAAGCCAGTATAGTTTACCCACCACATCGCGATATATCACCTCCTCATCACTCAGAGCCGTTTCTGCCTTAGGATCCCAATGTACAATGCGTACGCCCCTATAGATAAGTCCTTCCTCAAAAAGCTTACAGAAGACCTTTATTACAGATTTGCTGCGTGCTTCGTCCAAAGTGAAAGCAGTACGATCCCAGTCGCAAGAAGCCCCCAAACGCTTGAGCTGTTCCAATATAATCCCCCCATGCTCATGCGTCCATGCCCAAGCGTGTTCAAGGAATTGATCTCTTGTGAGATCGTGCTTATTAATGCCTTTTTCAGCTAACTTAGCCACTACTTTAGCTTCAGTTGCAATGGAGGCATGATCGGTTCCGGGCACCCAGCATGCGTTATATCCTTGTAGTCTGGCGTGCCTTATAAGTATATCTTGAAGCGTATTGTTGAGCATGTGCCCCATGTGGAGCACACCGGTTACATTAGGAGGTGGTATTACGATTGTGTAAGGTTCACGATCGTCGGGATGGGATGAAAAAAGATGTTCATCCATCCAGTACTTATACCACTTTTCTTCTACTGCTCCCGGGTCGTATAAATGCTCTTTTGCTGCCATTCCTGTAATAGTCTTTTCTGTCTATATTTTCCGCAAAGTTAGCCTATTTACCTCATTTAATACCGCTTTTCGGCAAAAAATCTGTATAGCTTCGCTTAATTCATGTTTCAGTGTGATGCTTTCTCAATACTCCTAAATAAGGCGTTGCTTTGCGTCTTTAAATTGATCTGTACCTTTTGGATGATATATCTATATGTTTCAATTGAAAGATATAGATGTTTCAATTGAAAGTTACAGATATAATTTTGAGCTGAAACTATCCGCTTCTAATCACGCTCTTCTGAAATACCTTGAAATGGTGACTGTACGCTTTGTCAACTCAATAATAATACCTACTTTTGCCGAGGAAATGAGTGTTGTGTTCATTCGGAACTTAAAGAAAATTTGATACGTGCAGCACACAGATAAGGATTGTATGATGCAACGGGCTCGGGTGCAGTCTATCTCGGGCGGAAAGATCGTTGTTACCGTGATGCAAGCAAGTGCTTGTATGGGGTGTCATGCCGCCGGTTCGTGCTCCGTGTTGGATAAGAAACCTCGAAGCGTGGAGGTGAATATGCCCTCTGGTGGGCAATTTCAACTTGGTGAAGAGGTGATGCTCAAGGGGGCCTATTCAATTGGCCGCCGAGCAATATTTGCTGTTTTTATAGTGCCTCTCATCCTATTGTTAGCAGCTGCATTTATCGCTTTAAGCGCTTTGGAGTGGAGTGAACCTAATGCTATTTTTCTTTCTTTGGGAGTGATTGTAGTGTATTACTTGCTTCTCATTCCATTTAGGGGATATTTTGAAAAGAAGCTCAGTTTTACAATTGAAAAAATCCCTCCTCACAACTCTGTGGAAGCGGATAGTTAGGACAGGGAAAGAGATAATTACTTGGGAGTATTCTTAAAAATATAATTATATATTGGAGGACGTATGATACTTAATACCGTATTGATTTTAGGGGGAATAGCCTTACTAAGTGCAGTGCTCTTGTACTTGGTTTCGAAGAAATTCGAAGTGTTTGTAGACCCCAAGGTAACTGCTGTGGAAGAGGTACTTCCTCAAGCAAATTGTGGCGGATGTGGATATCCGGGTTGCTCGGGATTTGCGAATGCATGTGCTTCGGCAACTTCATTAGAGGGACTTTTCTGCCCCGTGGGCGGAGCTCCTGTGATGGATAAGGTTGCTACAATTGTGGGTTTGGCTGTGGAAGCCGGAGACCCGAAAATAGCAGTTGTACGCTGTAATGGAAATTGTGCAGTTCGTCCTAAAGTTAACGAGTACGTAGGTGCCAAAAGCTGTAAAGTGGCTCACACTTTGTATGCGGGTCAAACTGGTTGCGCTTTTGGATGCTTGGGATTCGGCGATTGTGAGCTTGCGTGTAAATTTGGCGCCCTCCATATAAATCATGAGACGGGACTTCCTGAAATAGATGAAGAAAAATGTACAGCATGTAATGCTTGTGTGAAGGCTTGTCCTAAGATGATTATAGAGCTTCGCAAGAAAGGTCCCAAGGGTCGTCGCGTCTTTGTTTCTTGTGTGAATAAGGACAAGGGCGGTGTGGCAATGAAAGCTTGTAAGAATGCATGTATTGGATGCGGGAAGTGTGCTAAGGAGTGTCCCTTTGACGCTATTACCGTTGAAAATAATCTTGCTTATATAGACTTCAATAAATGTCGCATGTGCCGTAAGTGTGTGGTAGTTTGTCCTACAGGGGCCATTCACGAAGTAAACTTCCCTCCTCGCAAGCCGAAAGTAGAAGAGGCTGCAGGAGAAGCTAAGGCACCGGCTACTGCTCCGTCAGCCAATGCCGGTCTGTAAGTTTATGGAAGTAGTAAGAATAGAAGAAAAAGAAGAAATTATATAAATAGTATGCCGAAAACGTTCCGCATTGGAGGTATTCATCCTCCTGAAAGCAAGTTGTCTGCCGGCAGACCTATTCAAGAAATGCCCTTGCCTAAACAAGTGGTGATTCCTATAGGTCAGCATATTGGCGCACCTGCCACAGCTTGTGTGGCTAAGGGCGATCCTGTTAAGGTGGGTACCCTGATCGCTAAGTCCTCCGGCTTCGTTTCTGCCAACATTCATTCCTCTGTATCGGGAACTGTGCTCAAAATAGATTCTGTTTTCGATGCTTCGGGGTACAAGAAACCTGCCATCTTTATTAATGTAGAAGGCGATGAATGGGAAGAGAGCATTGATCGGTCGGGAGATATCGTCAAAAAGTGTGCACTAAGCCCAAAGGAAATCATTGATAAGGTTGCCGAGATGGGTATAGTGGGTATGGGCGGAGCTACCTTCCCCACCCATGTGAAGCTCTCCGTTCCACCGGGACAAAAAGCGGAATGCCTAATTATCAATGCCGTTGAGTGTGAGCCTTATCTCACCAGCGACGATGCATTGATGCGCGAGCATCCGGAAGAAATCATCATTGGGTGCACCATTTTGATGAAAGCGCTTAGTGTAGAGCGATGCATTATTGGTATAGAGAACAATAAGCCCGAAGCAATTCGCACAATGAGCGAAGTGGCTAAAGCATATAATGGGATTGAGATTGTTCCCCTGAAGAAGCGCTATCCACAAGGTGGTGAAAAGCAACTTATTGATGCTGTGATCCGTAAGCAGGTGGCAAGCGGTGCGCTGCCTATCTCTACCGGTGCTGTTGTGCAGAATGTAGGTACAACCTTCGCCATATATCAGGCTGTTCAAAAGAATAAACCTCTTATTGAGCGCGTGATTACGGTTACAGGGCATAAGCTCGCTAATCCGAGTAATTTCTTGGCTCGTATAGGTATGCCCATGCAACAATTAATTGATGCAGCAGGCGGATTACCTGAAGATACCGGCAAAATAATTGGTGGCGGTCCGATGATGGGACGTGCACTCGTGGATACTTCTGTACCGGTAACTAAGGGGTCAAGTGGACTCCTCCTCTTATCACAAAAGGAAAGTAGACGTAAAGAGTTACGAGACTGTATACGCTGTGCTAAGTGTGTTGGGGCTTGCCCTATGGGACTTAACCCGGCTTTCTTGATGAGAGATAGTAAGATGAAGGACTGGGATAGCTGCGAAAAGATGCACGTATTCGATTGTATCGAGTGCGGAAGCTGTAGCTTTACCTGTCCGGCCAATAGACCTTTGCTTGATTATATTCGCATCGGCAAGCAAACAGTGATGGGAATAATGCGTTCAAGAAAACAATAATTTGCGACTATGGAACAGACAAGAGTAATTGTATCTCCTTCTCCACATATTCATAGCGGCGATTCGATTAGTCGCAATATGTATAATGTGTTGATAGCACTAATCCCTGCCTTTGCTTTCTCCATTTATCAATTCGGATGGCAATCGTTGCTGGTAACAGCGATTAGTGTGGGCATGTGTTGCCTTACAGAGTGGTTTATCACTACTGTAATGCTACACCGTAAGTGTTACCTGATGGATGGTTCTGCTATTCTGACAGGGGTGTTATTAGCTTTTAACCTACCCAGCAATTTGTCGTGGTGGATTATTCTCATTGGGGCTTTTGTTGCCATGGGTATTGGAAAGATGGCTTTTGGAGGATTGGGTAACAATATCTTCAATCCTGCATTAGTGGGACGCGTATTCCTTCTAATATCTTTTCCTGCCCAGATGACTACTTGGCCGGTAGCGAACCACCTTACGAATGCGGTTGCTACTATGGATGCCACAACGATGGCAACGCCTCTCTCCCTAATGAAGAGCGTGATTAAAGGAGCACCCAATGCTTCGCTTGATCAGTTGCCTGATGCATTTAGCCTCTTCTTGGGGCTTAACCCCGGTTCAATGGGAGAAATCTCCGCATTAGCCTTATTGATCGGTCTTATCTACTTGCTTTGCACACGTACTATTACTTGGCATATTCCTGTGTCAATCCTTGCTGCGGTTGCAGTGCTGAGTGGGGCCTTCTGGCTAGTAAATCCTACTATGTATGCATCTCCTTTGGTACATCTGTGTTCAGGGGGTGTGATGCTGGGGGCTATATTTATGGCTACTGACTATGTTACCTCTCCAATGACCAAGGGAGGACAGATATTCTATGGTGTATTAATAGGTGCTATTACGGTAGCTATCCGTACATGGGGAGCTTATCCGGAAGGAATGTCCTTCGCTATTCTAATCATGAATGCATTTACGCCATTGATCAATGTATATACAAAACCAAAATTGTTTGGTGATAAGGTTAAGAAGCAGGAGGTGAAGAAATGAAAAAGTTAGCATCTACATTCCCTAATATGCTCCTTTCTTTGGTGCTCATCTGCTTGGTAATGGGTGGCATTCTTGGAGCCATGAATCATATTACTCAGAAGCCTATTGCTGCTACCGAGTTGAAAAATAAAACAGCTGCCATAGCTGCAGTTTTGCCTGAGTTTGATAATAATCCTATTGAGGAAGCTACAGAGGTAGAGATCCCCGGAGAGGAAGGAAAACTGAAAGTCTATCCTGCAACTAAAGGTGGAGAAGTAATTGGTTACGCAATAGAAACTTATACCAAGAAGGGATTTGGTGGAGAATTTTCTTTAATGGTAGGATTCCTGCCTGATGGTACAGTGGAGAACTTTGCTGTACTAAAGCATGCAGAGACCCCGGGTTTGGGTGCAAAGATGGACGATTGGTTCCATTCCGATGGGGCACCGGGTTTGATCCGTAATATGCACGGTGTGAAAATGCAAGAAGAATCTCCTCTTAAGGTGACGAAAGATGGCGGTAAGGTTGATGCTATTACAGCTTCTACCATAACCAGCCGTGCTTTCATTGATGCTTTTGAGCGTGCATATAGTGCGCTTAAGGTGGTTCAAGGGACAGCTACAGATGTAGCTTCTGAAGCAACTCCTCAGACCTCTGAGGAAGCTGGCGAAGCACAAACGCAAGAGCCACAGCCTGCTGAAGTAGAAGAGCAGTTAGTACAAGAGTAAATAACACAATAGATAGATAAAACCATGAATAAATATCTCTCGGCACTCTCAAATGGTGTCATTAAGGAGAATCCAACCTTCGTGTTGCTTTTGGGAATGTGTCCTACCTTGGCCACAACTACCTCAGCAATCAATGGTTTAAGCATGGGGTTGGCTACTACCTTTGTGCTGATTATATCCAATACCCTGATTTCTTGCTTAAAGAAATTGATCCCGGATGCAGTACGTATTCCTGCTTTTATTGTAGTAATTGCCGGTGCTGTGACGGTGCTTCAGTTACTTATTAAGGCCTATCTGCCTTCGCTTAATAGCAGCTTAGGTATCTTTATCCCTTTGATTGTAGTTAACTGTATTGTCTTAGGACGTGCAGAGTCTGTCGCTTCCAAGTCTAATCCTTTAGTGGCCATGTTTGATGGTATTGGTATAGGGCTGGGCTTTACCTTAGCACTGACGATTCTTGCTTCAGTGCGTGAGTTTTTAGGAAGCGGAATGGTATTTGGTACGCCTATCTACCCCGATCAGTATGGTTCCTTGGTGTTTATTTTGGCACCGGGTGCATTCTTGGTATTGGGTATGCTGATTGCTTTGTTCAACATTATTACTAAGCGCCAATAGTTTACTATGTATTATTTATTTCTATTTATTTCAGCAGTCTTCGTTAATAACGTAGTCCTGTCTCAGTTCCTTGGAATTTGTCCCTTCTTTGGTGTATCGAAGAAGGTTGATACAGCAGGGGGAATGGGAGCCGCTGTGACTTTTGTCTTAGCAATCTCTACGATGGTTACCTACCTGATTCAGATGTACGTGCTGAATCCGTTAGAACTTGAGTACCTCCAAACGATCGCTTTCATTCTGGTGATCGCTGCATTAGTGCAGATGCTTGAAATGGTGCTGAAGAAAGTTTCGCCACCTCTCTATCAGGCATTAGGTGTATTCTTGCCGCTTATCACCACAAACTGCTGTGTGCTTGGGGTTGCCATATTGGTTATCCAGAAGGAATTTACCTTCTTACAGAGCCTGGTTTATGCAATTTCGATCGGTCTTGGATTCTTGCTGGCACTGGTTGTATTCGCAGGAATACGCGAGCAATTGACTAAAGCTAACCTTCCCAAGGCTATGAAGAATGTACCTATAGCCATGATTTCCGCAAGCATTCTTGCTATGGCTTTCATGGGCTTCAGTGGTATTGTAAGCATCTAAGAAAAAAGAATTTATTCTAATCAAATAAAGAGCGGTCGACGGGATGTGATTCCTGCCGACCGCTTTGCTTATTGTACTACGGCCTCATTAGTATCAATGAAGGCTTTAGAGGGAGAAATATAAGAGGAATACCTTAAACGAAAAGCCTCGGAAAGGAACTAAGAAGGTTATGTGGGAGCAAAGAGTACCCTCTATTCTTCTTTTTCGCCTATGAGAGAGAGAAACTCCTCTTCTCCTATTATTGGAATACCTAAGGCGTGTGCTTTTTCCAACTTAGTAGGTCCCATATCTTTACCTGCAAGAATGAAGCTTGTCTTGCCGGAAATAGAGCCTGTGCGCTTACCTCCATGTGCAACGATTAAAGCCTCATACTCATCGCGAGAATGATGCTCAAACGTGCCACTTATCACAATGCTCTTATTAAGTAGAGTAGTGGAAACCTGTTCCTTCTTCTCAGATAGATTTGTGCTTAATGAAATACCGGCTTGCTGTAGGTTGTGTATAATGGTTCGATGCCGATCGATGGCAAACCATTCTTTTATACTGCCGGCAATCTTGTTGCCTATATCATTAATGGCTTCCAACTCCTCGCTACTTGCTTGGGCTAATTGCTCAATGTCGGGGAAGGCTTTCGCTAATATTTGGGCTACCTTTTCTCCTACGAATGGAATCCCTAACCCAAATAGAAAAGATTCATACGGGCGTGCCTTAGATGCCTCAATGGATCGAAGAAGATTATTGATGGCTTTGTCCTTAAAATGGGTTATTTCAGCGAGCTGTTGTGGGGTGAGCGTGTAGAATTGGTCAACTCT
Source organism: Porphyromonas miyakawae (assembly GCF_045865415.1). NCBI lineage: Bacteria > Pseudomonadati > Bacteroidota > Bacteroidia > Bacteroidales > Porphyromonadaceae > Porphyromonas > Porphyromonas miyakawae. Next base: position 43,813 of record NZ_BAAFSF010000002.1, on the reverse strand, counting down.
TCGTAAGAAACCAAGGTCATAGAGTTGACTAATTGTCTCGCTACCAATATTGATATTAGCTGCCTTTCTACCTGCAAAGTGCTCCAATAGAGCTTTCGTTTGAGGTGCACAACCCTCTTTATTAGGGCAGTACCATGCAACCTCTCCCTCGTTCTGTATTAATGGTGTTCCACATTCGGGGCATAGGGAGACAAAGGCAATCCTTTTAGCTTGAGGATCTCGGAGAGTGGGGTCTGTAGAAACAACCTTTGGAATGATCTCTCCGCCTTTCTCTACCGTGATCCAGTCCCCCTCGTGGAGATCTAAAGCTGCCATGAAGTCCGCATTATGAAGCGTAGCGCGCTTGACAATTGTCCCAGATAGTGGAATGGCAGCAAAGTTCGCCACAGGCGTTATTACTCCTGTACGTCCCACTTGGAAGGAGACGTTCTCCAGTTTTGTTTTTGCCTGTTCGGCAGGAAACTTGTATGCGATGGCCCAACGAGGGCTTTTGGCTGTTGTTCCCAAAGCTTCATATAAACTTTTATCTTCTACTTTAAGCACAACCCCATCTGTGGGATAGGGTAAAGAATGACGCTTATCAGCCCAATAATTAATAAAGTCTAATATCTCTTCCAGCGAGTGGCAACATATTGCGTGAGGCGAAGATTTAAGTCCTAATTCAGCGATGCGCTGTAGTGCTAACTCTTGGGTAGATAGATTGTGTTCTTCCTCAAATAGATAATAAAATACGGCATCTAAGTGCCTATGAGATACAACCTCCGGATTAAGCATTTTCAAAGTTCCTGAGGCTGCATTCCTTGGGTTGGCAAAGGGGTCCTCGCCTTCATCTTGTCGCTCTCTATTGATCCTCTCAAACTCCGCGAAAGGCATAAGTACTTCTCCCCTCACTTCGATATCTTCAGCGATGTGTGTACCCCTTAGCTTTAGAGGAATAGAGCGAATCGTACGTACATTGGCAGTAACATCATCGCCTACTAAGCCATCACCGCGTGTAAGAGCTTGTTCAAGGTATCCATTATGATAGTGGAGTGCTATACTTAGCCCATCGAACTTGAGTTCAGCAGAAATAGCGACCTCTTCTTTGCCTGCTACCTCCAAAACCCTCTGCCAGAAGCCTGTCACCTCTTCAAAATTATAGGTATTGGCAAGGGAAAGCATTGGCACCCGGTGGGGATAGCTTTTAAAGCCACCTGTGAGATCACTTCCCACCCGTTGTGTAGGGCTATGAGGATCCTTGAATTCAGGAAACTCATTCTCCAGAGCCTCCAGCCGCTTCATCAACTTATCAAAGTCAATGTCGCTGATAAGTGGTTGGGCTGCTACATAATAGTTGTAATTGTGCTGCTCAATCTCTTCGCGGAGCTTTTCTATTTGTTGCTTTGGGGAGTCGGACATAGGGCATAAAGGAGAAGGTCTGTAAACGTATCATTTTGGCGTATCCACTCAGGTAAAGTGGCTATCAAGCGAAAGCTTGCTTTCTCAAATAGGGAGCGCGCTGTAAGGTTTGTAGGGGTTATCTCAGCAATGAGATGCTCTATTCGGAAGACGGAGCTAGCATATCGAGACATTAGACTAATGCTTCGCAAGGCATATCCTTTTCTTCTATATCGTTCGTCAATAGCTATACCTATGTAGCTTCTGGCATTGACAAAATCGTAGTTATAGAGCATGATATACCCAATCGCATTTCTTATCGCATGGTCACCTTTTTGCTCAATTACTAAGTATAAAAAGCCATTTTCTTGTAATGAGCTGCTTCCCAAGGAAACTAACTGCTCTGCTTGAAACAGAGAAATTGGTTCGCAAAGGGTATTGCTCATTGCTATTGAGGGAGTGCTTTCCCATCGATAGAAATCTAAAGCATCTCCGGGTTCGCAGCGTCTCAGCCTAATCGTATTATCCTCTAACAAAGAGTAGTCCATTCCTTATACGAAGAGTCAAAGCATGGTCTTTCTCATGTCCTGCCGGTCATGCATAGCTTGAGCAAGAGTAATCTCATCGACGTACTCCAATTCATCCCCAATGGCAATGCCACGAGATAGCTGGGTTATACGGATGGAAAAATCCTTTAGGCGCCGATAAATATAATAGCAAGTAGTTTCGCCATCAATCGTTGAGCTGATAGCGAAGATTACTTCCTTGATCTGCTCCTTTTGAATGCGCTCAATAAGCGAATCAATCTCTAAGTTTTGGGGGCCAACTCCATCAATGGCAGAAATAACTCCACCAAGTACATGGTAAAGTCCCTTATACTGGTAAGTGCGCTCTATGGCGAGTACATCACGTATATTCTCTACAACACAAAGCACATCTTGCACACGATCCGGAGAGGAGCAAATGGGACAGAGAGGGGTATCGCTGATATTGTGGCAGCGTTGGCAGTATCCACTATTCTCTCTTAAGTCGATAATCGCATTCCCCAGAGAAATAGCGCTCTCGCGGGGTTGTCGTAATAGGTGTAACGCAAGACGTAACGCCGTTTTACGACCTATCCCCGGAAGTTGAGCAAGCTCTTCAACAGCTTTTTCAAGCCATTTGGAAGGGTACTGTTCGCTATTCATTACTCAAAGCATCAGCTTCTTCAATTTCGTAGCTTAGCAATGGGTAGCTTTGGTTTTCAATGACCTTTATAGCAACCTTGTAGGTGCGTTTCCATGAATTCAATAGACTCTTTCCCCAGCTTCCTCTCTTGATATATGAGGCAACAAAGGGATGTACTACTAAAGTTACTTTCTTGAGTGACCTATTGCTTTCTACCACCCTTTTCAGGTACTCTTCTATCTCATCGGTAAGTAGGATAGAAGGCTTGGCTTTGCCGGTCCCATGACAGGTTGGGCAAGCTTCTTCTGTCTTTACCTTTGTTGCAGGTCTAACACGCTGGCGTGTGATCTGCATGACACAGAACTTGTTGAGCGGTAGAACGGTGTGCGAAGCGCGATCGTTCTTCATAAGCTCAACCATGTACTTATAGAGCTCATCGCATTCGGGCTGCTCCATGTCAATAAAGTCGATTGCGATTATTCCGCCCATATCACGTAGTCTAAGCTGCCTTGCAATTTCTTCTGCAGCAAGCATATTTACGTTGTAGGCGTTCTCTTTCTGATCAGGCGATTTCCTTGATCCGGTGCCGCTATTGACATCAATTACATGCATTGCTTCTGTAGTATCAATCACCAAGTAAGCCCCACTTTTATAAGTTACATTTCGTCCCATATAGGACTTAATCTGCTTGGTGATGCCAAAAGCGTCGAATATTGGCTTTGGTTTATCGTAATACTCAACGATATTAGGCTTGTCGATATCTAAGAAGCTGATGTATTCTTTTATCTCACGGTATAGTTCTTCGTCATTTACTGTAATCTTAGAGTAGGTGTCGTTGAATGAGTCGCGAATGAAACTGATGGCTCTGCTAACCTCTTTGTGAATCCTGCCCGGCTCTTTTGTCGTTTTTAATGAACGCTTTACCTCTTCCCATCGGTTCAGTAGATTCTTTAATTCGCTTACCAATTCGCGGGAGTCGCGTCCTAAGGCACTTGTACGAACGATCACTTCAAATCCGTCCGGCTTTATAGAAGCTATCAGATTCTCTATTTTAATGATCTCGTAGTTATCTTTTTCCTTGCGACAGATGTCCTTTATCTTTTGAGAGATATGGATACCGCTCCCGAAGGGCTTGAGTACCATATATCGTCCCGTAAAGGAAATATCCGTTGTAATCGTAGCTCCTTTTGTATTAATCGGTTCCTTGATAACTTGAACGAGAACTTCATCATTCTTATCAAGTAAGGAGTCTATTTTGTTCTTATCCGGTGAGGACTTTGTTTTTTCCTCTTTTTTTGTTGCCTCAGCCTGTCGTCCCTCTTTGCGTCCTTTTTCTGAACGAATGCTCTTGAGCAGTTTACGAGAAGCGTCGAAACTACTACCTCCTAACGCATTATACGATAAAAAAGCAGGTTGCTTAAAACCTATGTTAACTAGGGCTGCATTAATCTCCGCGCGAACCTTCCGAATCCGTCCTAGGTATATATCTCCTAAAGCGCATTCAGGATTGCGTTCTTCTCGCTGTAATTCAACTAATCTATTATCTTCGAGCAGTGCAATGACAGTTTCATCATCCTTTACATCAATTACTAAATGGCTTTCCATTACATTATATTATAGATGATAGTGTCCGTCTGCTATTAATGTTACGAATAACAATGGAAGAGGGTAGCGCTGCAAAGTATATCACAGCAAAAACCCTCTTTACCATAATTTTTCGGTATGTGTCGTTTAGCGCTTCTTATGACGATTCTTTCTCAGTCTTTTTTTGCGCTTGTGTGTAGACATCTTATGTCTCTTCTTTTTCTTTCCGCTTGGCATAATTATTCCTCGTTTTAAATTTGTTATACTTCTTTTCGCAGAGTAGGTACAGAGTGGTAATTAAGTGGATCTATGTGCCTTCTCGTGCTACTTACTTTTAATTTTCTTCAAATAGGGCAATGAACTTGCGAGACGGCTTAAAAGCAGGTACACGCCGAGCCGGGATAAGGATCGATTCTTGCTTGGAAATATTGCGTGCTAGTTTAGGTGCTTTTTCTTTTACCAAGAAGGTACCAAACCCTCTCAATTCAATTCTATCACCTTCGCGTAGCGCTTCTTTGATGGAATCCATTAGGGTCTCGACCACTTTGGATACTTCCTCTCTATCAAGTCCTGTCTCCTTTGCTACGCGAGCAACTAAGTTTGCTTTAGTCATATATCTGTTTCTTCTGTTGTTCGTTCGTCGTTCAGTTGACAAAGGTAACAATTTCTAAGTAAACAAAGCGGAATGTCCTATAATTCAAATAGCTGGAGTGTACCTATTCCCTGCTTTTAGCTGTGGAAAAGTCAAAAAGTGACGCATTTGTTTCGTACAAGCTACTACAAAGAGGTGCTATAGTCGTGCAAAGCGCTTGTGCCATATTAGCGTATATTTGACTAATGGATAGTGCGCTGTCGTCACTCTCCAAAAGCATTTTCCCGGCACTATATACCCACTTTGCTGCGTCTTGGTTAAAGTGCTCTCCAAAGGAGAGAAAAAAGCCGTGTGAAAGTAATTGTGCTGCTAATTGGGCATTTCCTCTAAATCCATGGATGACCATCGGCACTTCGTCTCCAACTCTCTTTCGGAAAGCTAATACTTCGCTCCAAGCTCTTACTACGTGCAGTATCATGGGCTTGTTCAGCTCATGTGCAATGTGCCACTGAAGCATTAGAGCTTGCTCTTGAATAGGGAGTGGAGTAGAGGCGAGACGATCCAATCCGCACTCTCCCAACGCTTTTACATCTTCTCGAGAGGCTAATGACATGAGGTCCTCTTTATGCAGTTTCTCCTCTGAAAGGTACCATGGATGCCATCCTACTGAGTAGAACTGAGTCGTACCTATAGAAGGGGCGGGAATAGCCTCAGTCGTTACGTCTACCGAAATGAGCTGCCACGCATTTGCTTCTTGTGGGGTGTGTAAGTGGCAGTGGCTATTGCAATAGAGAAGCATAGAATCGGGTTAGGGAACGGGGTCGTATCCCGACTTTCCCCATGGATGACATCTTAATATCCGCTTTATAGCCAAATAACTCCCCTTTAGTGGACCATGCTTGCGTAGGGCCTGAAGTGCATAAGTGGAGCAGGTGGGTGTAAAGCGACATGTGGGCGGAAAAAGAGGTGAAATACATATCTGGTAGAAGCGTATGGGGAGTGATAGAAGCCAAATAGATCCCCGGCTTACTTTTTGTCGGAGCGAAAAGGTATTCTTTGAGAGTCTATCATTTACCATACGAAATAGCACGCTCACTAAGTTTGCTCACCACCTGTTTCATCGCTTTTTGGCAGCGGGCAAATGAGGGTAAATCATCACATATTGCAATGAGAGCAAAATGTAACGTAAGGTCTCTTTCCTCCAATCCCTTACAAAGTGGCGATTTATTTAAGCGGTAGGCTTCTCGGGTGAGCCGTTTCAAGCGGTTGCGTGCAACGGCTCTCTTAAAGCGTTTCTTTGCTACGCTGATCAAACAAGCAGCTCTCTCGGCAGGTTTATTGTCGGTAGGCGGTTCAAACTGATAGATCACCCTATAGGGATAGATTGTAAAAGCCTGCTTAGAGGCAAATAACTGGTCTATGTGACGCTTCTTGTGAAGCCTCTCTTCCTTACTAAAGTTATTTTTTAGCATGTGACGCAAGGAATGCCTCCAAGGCGTCAGTCATGGAGGGGTATTCCGGTGTAGGCGCTACAAAGTCGAGTTGCATGCCGGCTTTTTTTACAGCTTCTGAAGTTAGATGTCCGAACGCTCCAATAAATGATTTTTTCGGATCAAAGTTAGGGAAAAGCTCCTCCATGGCTGTGATCCCATAAGGACTGAAGAACACAATCAGATCGTATGAATAATCCGGTTTGTCATCCCAAGGTCTTGTGATGGTCTGGTAAGCAACGGCACTTGTGTAATTGAGGTTCGTTTCTTTTAGTTTATCTACGATTGGACTGATACCGTCTTCGCCTACCGGGATGAGGTAGCGCTCACTCTTATGCGTGGGCTTAGACATGATCTGAACCAATTCATCGATATGCCCCGCTTCTCCAAAAAAGATTTTTCGTTTGCGGTATACGATATATTTCTGTAGATATAAAGCTATTTTCTCACTGGTACAGAAATACTTCATAGTGTCCGGTGCCGTAGAACGTAGTGCCTTAAGTAGGTTGAAAAAGCAATCTATCGCTGTTTTTGAGGTAAAGACAACGGCTGTATAAGAAAGCGGATCTATTCGCTGTTTGCGGAACGCAACAGCATCAATGGGTACGGTTTGGATCAATTGTCTGAAATCAATGTCGTAACCATACTTTTTTGCGATACTAAAGTAGGGACTCCTGCCCGAGGAGGGTTCGGGCTGTGAAATGAGCATCTTTTTTCTGGGTTCTTCCATTTGGGTTATGCTACACTATCCTAATGCGCCACAGTCCTCTTTTCTTAATGCTTGTGCTAAGAGCAACCCTCAGCTGATGAGTAATTCATTAAATGCCAAGGCACAGAGTATGAAGGGCATCAATTCGTGACTGCAAAGGTACAAAAAAAAGTGCGCATAGCTGCCTCGCCTTTCCTCTTTAAAAGCTTTCAGCGAGATGGCTATTACCCCTATTCGCCATATAATTAGTGCGATTAAGAATAGATAGGGTATTGAGTGTACAAGGCTGGGCACACAGCTCACTACCATCACCGGGAAAAATAGAATGGCCGCAGCATGTTCAATAAATTGATAGTTTACATCCCATGTAATCCGCCTTCGATTGGATAAGTACACGTAACCTAATAATTTGTATAGGAGAACTCGTATTAAATAGGCTCCAAGGAGTATTGCTATGAGTAGCAGGGTAGTAGTGAAGGAGTCCCCCGCAGGTAAACTAATGTGAATGGTACCATATAGATAACCTACAGCGATAAACGCTACCTCTACACATATAATCAGTCGTACGCCTATAACTGAACTAAGGGAGGGAGGAGTAGCTACATTGTGCTGATCTGAGAAAAGCTTTTCCCATGGTTTCTCAGACTTATTCTGCTTTGAGCGGAATGTAACGGATAATGCATACAGTAATGCAATAAGGATTACTATGGCACTCGAGGTGTCGTACCATGAATTACCCGACCAAGCTAAAGCGCCTTCCATTGAATTTTGTTTCTGTAAAAAGTGACAGCTCCCTCAGGAGCTGTGCACATGCCGAAGCAATTCTTGTATGTACACCGGATATCTCTTGGGAGGAGAGGAAAGGTTCCCGGAGTATATCTATCGGTGCAAGTTTGGCTAATCTTCGATAGGTTCAAAGTCGCTCTTTTCTGCTCCACACATGGGGCAGCACCAATCATCGGGAATCTCTTCAAACGGGGTGCCCGGAGCTATACCACCATCAGGATCTCCTACTGCAGGGTCATAGATCCAGCCGCAGGGCTGGCATTGATACTTCTTCATCTCTTTATACTTCTAAATAAATTCAACTTAAGTTTACTTTCTCTTAGTCGGTCACCCATAAATGGACGAACCGAATTTGTTTCCTATCAGCAAAGATAGCATCTTCACTTGAATTCTCTATTTATTCCCGGTGTACTTATAAGGAATACAAATTTTTGAATATGAAAGTATAGATACATTCAATAGAGTATTGGTGCCTCTCAAATAGAGTAGGACAACCTTTAAATAAAACATCAGGATCTTTCAAATGAAACATCAATAACTTTCACTTGAAACATCTGTACTTTTCAAATGAAAGACCAGTACCTTTTGATTGAAAGTTATATGGGGGGATATAATACGTTGTTCTTGGTGCACTATCGCCAACTTTCTTTTTGTATTTGCCAAAGCTTTTTATCACTGACCCCGAGCTGTTTACTTCACCCCTTGCGAGTACGCATCCAGGCGCATCAAGCGGATGCTCCAGCGTAAGGCGGTCTATCCGTGCGCCCCCCTTTACCCGAAGCAAATTATCGATGAGTAAATCTCCTGCGTTGTGCGGAGGGGGCGTACTATGTACTTATCAATGGCTTCTCGGAGCCATGTTCTTCTACCAGACGCGTGAGTTGAATAAAGTCCGGCACATCCAATTGCTCAGCCCGCTTTGTGAAAAGATCTACCTGGGAAAAATCAAAATCTTCGGGGAAAAGCCGGCGTAAGGCATTGCGAAGTGTTTTGCGGCGTTGATTAAAGGCAGTTTTTACCGTGAGTACAAAAAGCTTCTCGTCACAAGGTAGAGCTGTGCGACTGTTACGGGTGAGTCGCAAAACGCCTCCATGTACTTTAGGGGGTGGGTTGAAATCAGATTTATCCACTGTGAAAAGGTATTCGGCATCATACCAAGTATGAAGGAGTACACTCAGAATACCGTAAGTGCGACTTCCCGGCCCTGCAGTAAGTCGCTCGGCAACCTCCTTTTGTAGCATACCGGTGCAGCAGGGAATGCGGTCGTGGAGTTCAAATATGCGGAAGAAAAGTCTTCCTGAGATATTGTAGGGGTAATTGCCTGTCATTACGAAGGCGGTATCCGGCTTTCCGGGAATAAACGCTTCGTCTGTACAGCGTAGCACATCGCCTTTTACCACTCTCTGTTCAGCAAAAAGGGAAGGAAAAGCAGCGCTTAAGTAGTCTATTGACTCCCCATCAATCTCTAACAGATATAGATCGGGACAAATATCCATGAGCTCCCGTGTGAGGATGCCCATGCCGGGTCCTATTTCCAATACAGGTAGAGAGCGAAAAGACTCGGGAATAGTCTCTGCTATTCGTCTCGCAATCAAAGGGTCTGTGAGGAAATGTTGCCCCAAGGCTTTCTTCGGTCTAACGTTTCGCAAGGGCATTGTTCTAAGAGCGTACGTCTATTTCTATCAATAGAAACTGCTATTTTTGCATAGTTTCACGCAGCAAAGGTAAGGATTTGGGCACAAAAGAGAGACAAGACGGGGAAAAAATAGGAGAGAAACGAAAGCTAACGGGTGGATGGAGACAGTTAGCAACTATAGGGCTGTCACTGTTTGTTGGATTGGGATTGTTTCTTCTTGTGTATCGCAAGTTTGACTACGAAGAGTTTGCAGAGGCGCTTCGCTCGACTCCTATCCGCTATGAGTATATTGTACTTACGATCCTTATCGGAGCATTGGGGAATGTATTTAGAGGCTTGCGCTGGAGACTGCAAATGGAGGCAACATCCCCTCCACATGCCCGTTATGCTACGTCTATTCTTGCCACATTAGGTTCTTATACGGTTAGTTTGATTGTGCCTCGAACCGGGGAAATATGGCGGGGTGGAGTAGCACACTCCTACGACCGAATTCCTATCTCTCGAGTGGCCGGTACAATTGTAGTGGATAGAGTAATGGACTTTGTGATGCTATTAGTGATAGCTTTACTCTCCTTACTCCTCTGCTATAGTGATCTACTCGTGCTGGTAAATATGATACCTTTCAAAGTCCCTTCAGTGTGGACTATGATACAATCATGGGGCTTTTGGGCTATCTTGGTTAGCTGCGTATTGCTCTTTATTTTATTGCGGAAAGTACTACGTAACAAACGTTTTGCAAAAAGAATAGCGGCATTTAAAGATGACTTCGTCACTGCTATGAAGTCGGTATTTACTATGCCTCGGAAAACGCTTTTTCTGCTCTACTCTCTGCTTATATGGCTTTGCTATTATTGGGCCTTTCGGTTGACTTTTTTTGCCTTCCCCTTTACCGCTGAGTTGTCGTCAGCTATAGGGCTTTTGGCATTCATAATGGGGACCTTGGGGGTAGCCGTGCCGGTGCAAGCCGGAATAGGTACATGGCACTATATGATTATTACAACGCTTACAGTATATGGCGTGACACAGTCTGATGCTGCGCTTTTTGCGTTAGTAGTGCACGCTCTGCAAACATTAGGCACTATTTTCGTTGGGCTAATAGCGATTTTATTAGTACCTTTACTAAACAAGAAAAAATGATAAGTTAGAATATAAAACTATGGCACAAGAAATCAAACAACTTCAACCTCAGGCAATTTGGAACTATTTTTACGAAATCACTCAGTTCCCGCGTCCTACCGGTCAAACGAAGGAGGTGGCCGAGTATATCGCATCAGTTGGTAAAAAACTTGGATTGGAAACCAAACGCGATGAGGTGGGTAATGTGCTGATAATCAAGCCTGCAACGCCCGGAATGGAGAATCGTCCCAAGGTGACTTTGCAGGGGCATATGGATATGGTTCCGCAGAAAAATAAGGAAGTCAACCACGATTTTACGAAAGATCCTATCGATGCGCGCATTGATGGCGAATGGGTTAGAGCGAACGGAACCACTTTGGGCGCAGATAATGGTATGGGTTGTGCCATGGCACTGGCAGTTTTGAGCGATAACACGCTAAAGCACGGACCGATAGAAGCGCTGTTCACCGTCGACGAAGAAGTAGGTATGATCGGAGCCAACGAGCTAAAGGCAGGGTTTGCTACCGGAGATATTCTTATGAATATGGATTCCGAAGAGGAAGGCAACCTTTTCATTGGCTGTGCCGGTGGTGTTGACGTGAATGTGCTACTGGAGTATAAAGAACAGGAAAACGAATCTACCGACGATATAGCGGTAAAAGTGACGCTTGCCGGACTCAAAGGCGGACACTCGGGTGTGGAAATACATCTGGGACGTGCCAATTCAAATAAGCTGATGGCACGATTCCTCAAAAAGGCAATATGTGAATATGGGGTTCGATTAGCTTCCTTTGAGGGCGGATCCATGCGTAATGCCATTCCTCGCGATGCCGAAGCAGTTGTTACGCTTGCTCCGGAAGATGCCGAAGGATTCAATAAAATGGTTACAGAATGGGAACAGATCTTCCGTAAAGAATATGAAGGAATTGAAGATGCAATCACGCTGAAAGTGGAAAAATGTCCGCTACCGAAAATGTTGATTCCCGAAGAAATTCAAGATAATTTCATCAATGCATTGGAAGCGTGCGTAAACGGCCCGGTATCAATGCTTCAGAGTTTCAAAAATACGGTAGAATCCTCTACCAATATGTCTATAGTAACGGCCAAAGAGGGCAAAATTATTGTACGCTTCCTCGTACGCAGTTCATCCCAAAGCCGCAAGATGCAGGTAGCTTCTCAGGTAGAGAGCGCTTTCCTATTAATGGGAGCAGATGTTGAATTTGATGTTGATTATTCCGGATGGCAACCCAATACCAAGTCACACGCACTGGAGGTGCTCAAGAAGGCATATACCAAAGTGTATGGGAAGGAACCTGAAGTAAAAGTGATGCACGCAGGATTGGAGTGCGGTATTATACAAGGGGTTATGCCGGATATGGATATGATTTCGTTCGGCCCGACCATTGAGCACCCGCATTCACCGGATGAACGCGTCAATATTGCTTCGGTAGAGCGCACCTACAAGGTTGTGGAAGAAGCTCTTGCTAACATTTAATCTTAAGAACAATAAATACTATCAAAAACATGAGAGCATATGTTTTTCCCGGTCAGGGAGCACAATTTGTAGGAATGGGGCAGCAGCTCTATACCGAAAACGCAGAAGCAAAGAAACTGTTTGACAAAGCAAACGAGATATTAGGCTTCGCGATCTCGGAAGTGATGTTTCACGGAACGGAAGATGAGCTAAAACAGACAAAAGTAACGCAACCTGCCGTTTTCCTCCACTCTGTTCTCTTGGCGAAGAGTTTGCATAATGAGTTTAAGCCGGATATGGTAGCGGGTCACTCATTGGGAGAATTCTCTGCCTTGGTTGCTGCAGGAGCCTTATCGTTTGAAGACGGTTTAACGCTTGTATCCAAGCGCGCTATGGCGATGCAGAAGGCATGCGAAGCTACACCCTCCACGATGGCAGCTATATTAGGGTTGGACGATAAAATAATTGCCGAAGTGTGCCAAAGTATCACAAGCGGTGTTGTAGTACCCGCCAATTATAATTGTCCCGGACAAGTTGTCATCAGCGGTACTAAGGAAGCAATTGATGAAGCGTGCACACGTCTGAAAGAGGCCGGAGCCAAAAGAGCTATTCCGTTGAAAGTAGGCGGAGCCTTTCACTCTCCACTGATGCAGCCGGCAAAGGAAGAGCTAGGGGTGGCTATAGAGCAAACGCACTTTGAGAAGCCGATTGCGCCTGTTTATCAGAATGTGGTAGCTCGGGCAGTGACCGATCCGGAAGAAATAAAGCAAAACTTAGTGAAGCAGCTCACCTCTCCGGTACGTTGGACTGAGTGTGTTCGTGCCATGGTAGCAGACGGAGCTACACACTTTACCGAATTAGGACCGGGTCAGGTATTGCAAGGATTAATAAAGAAAATATGTCCGGACGTACAAATTGACGGACTTTCATAAGAAAAAGTAAAATGGGAACAGAGGATAAATCTATTCGTTGTCTTATTTTGGGCGCAGGCCCTGCAGGATATACGGCAGCCATATATGCATCGAGAGCCAATTTGGCTCCGGTGCTGTACTCAGGTTTGCAACCGGGAGGGCAGCTCACCACCACTACCGAAGTAGAGAACTTTCCGGGTTATCCGGAGGGAATCGGTGGTACGGAGATGATGGAGCAGCTCAAACAGCAAGCAGCTCGCTTCGGTACGGATATTCGTTTCGGAGCGGCTACCAAGGTCGATTTGTCCAAACGTCCTTTCACGGTAACAATAGATGGCGAAAAGGAGGTTACCTGTAATGCACTGATTATTGCTACCGGAGCAAGTGCCAAGTACTTAGGCCTTCCGGATGAGGAAAAGTATGCCGGGCAAGGCGTATCGGCTTGTGCTACGTGCGATGGCTTTTTCTATCGTGGTAAAAAGGTTGCCGTGGTAGGCGGAGGCGATACAGCGTGCGAAGAGGCACTCTATCTCGCTTCCATTGCCGAAAAGGTATACCTTATTGTGCGCAAGCCGTTCCTTCGTGCTTCAAAAGTAATGCAGGAACGCGTCGAAAAGCATCCTAAGATTGAAGTATTGTTCGAACACAATACGCTGGGACTTTTCGGCGAGAACGGCGTAGAAGGGGCTCATCTTGTGTACCGAAAGGGCGAAAGGGATGAAGCCAAAAAGGATATAGCTATTGACGGCTTTTTCTTGGCAATTGGGCATAAACCCAACACAGATTTGTTCCAAGGACAAATCGAGTTGGACAAAGCCGGATATATCGTTACGAAAGGAAATACTTCTCTCACCAATGTAGAGGGCGTATTTGCCGCCGGTGACGTAGCAGATCCGCGCTATAGGCAGGCAGTAACCTCGGCAGGCTCCGGATGCAAGGCAGCTATGGATGCCGAAAAGTATTTGATGGAGCATGAGCTTTAAGCATGCTACTCCGATAGATACTTTTGAGCCTTACAAAAAAAGGAATATAGTTTATCAATAAGTAGAAAGGTTATGATGAAAGGAAATTCAATTGTTGTGGCGGTCGTATTGGGCATTGCCTTTGTATGCGGACTTGCCTGGGCAGGCACCAAAGTGATGAAAGGGCGCCGTCCTGCTAACGAGATAACCGTAACGGGAGCTGCGGAAATGCAGATCTCCTCGGATTTGATCGTTTGGAAAGCTTCCTATTCGGCTACAGCTATGGATTTAAAAACGGCGTACATTCAAATTACCGAGTACAAAAAGCAGGTGGAAGAGTATCTCCGAAGCAAGAATATTCCTTCAGATGCTATTCAGTTTGAAAGCGTTGATATTAATAAGCAGTACGATTATCAATCCAATGGTAATGGAGGTGGACGAAGTGTCTTTTCAGGATATCAATTGTCGCAACCCGTTCAGGTAACCTCTAACGATATTGATCGTGTAGAAGCCCTTTCACGCGACATTACCGAGCTGATAGATAAAGGGTTGGAAATAACCTCCTATCCACCGAGCTATTACTATACCAAGTTGAACGAATCCAAACACGAAATGCTGAAAGCGGCTTCGGAAGATGCTCTTAAGCGTGCTACTGCTATTGCTGAAGGTAGCAATCGTAAAGTGGGCAAACTACAACGTACCCAGATGGGCGTCTTCCAAGTGGTTGGGCTCTATTCCGATGAGGATTATAGCTGGGGTGGTTCTTTCAATACGTCAAGCCGCGAAAAGACGATTTCCGTAACCGTTAAGAGTAGCTACTCCGTACATTGATGGTAAGGATGCATCGGATAAGCCTTTTGATCGGGATGGTGCTCTTTGCTCTCGTCCCGATCGGGGCATTGTATGCGCAGGAAGATACCTCTATTTCACTTTCTGATTGTCGCGCAGTGCTTGGGGGAGAGGTGGATGTATCGTTATCTGCGGAAGAATGGCACCGATGCGCCCTTTTGGAGATGGCAGCCGGGCAGCCTGATATGGCTATTGCTTGCTTTAATAGAATAAATGCCAAAAAGAAGACTACTTCAATTCTTTTAGATGAAGTGGATGCGTTACTTAAAGCATATCGCTTTGATGAAGCAACAAAGTTGGTAGAGCAATTAAGAAAAAAACGCAATAGCCGTAATGCGGCGGATTCACTGCAGAAAGAGATTTCTCGAATAAAGCGCTTCGTAGATAATTGTGTCTCATTAGAGATAATTGATAGTTTACGCATCGAACGCCTTGAGTCTCTTGCATCAAAGAGGCTTTTATCCGGTGAGTGGGGACGCATCTCTTTCTCCGATGTGACAGGAGATTGGATATACCAAACAGCTCTTGGGTATGAAACATTTTATACAAAGCTTGACGAAAATGGCGTATGCCGTATCTATTATCGTCGAAGCTTAGGAAATAATGAGATTATTGAAGAGCGGGAAGTAGAGGAACTTAATTCTAACCGAGGAAGTTTTTATCCTATCCTACGTCAGGATGGAGAGACTCTTTATTTTGCCGCTTATTCCGATGATGGCATGGGTAAATTAGATCTATATGTGTCGCGACGCGATCCTTATACGCGAAAGTTTTTGCAACCCACGATGTTAGGTACCCCATTTAATTCCCCCTATGACGATTGCATTCTCATTTACGATGATGTAACCGGAAAGGGCATTTTGGGTACTAATAGATTTGCCCCTCAAGGTGAGTTCAACCTTTATACTTTTGTAATCAAAGACTTCTTCCCACCTGTGCCGGCAAATTCGGTGAACGAGAAGCTTATACAAGCTAAACTAATGCCTTGGAGGCTTTTACAGCCTGAAAAAGACTCCTCAAATTATACAAGTTTTTATTGATTAATTATGGAAAAAAGAACAATTCCCTCTTCAGAAATGATTGTCAATGGTGATGGTACTATATTTCATCTCCATCTCAAACCCGAGCAAATCGCTGATGATATTATCATGTGTGGCGACCCTTCCAGAGTAGAGATGATCGCCCATTACTTTGATACTAAGGAATGTGATGTCTCCAATAGAGAGTTTCGCACAATAACGGGTACTTATAAGGGGAAGCGAATCACGGCGATAAGCCATGGTATAGGAGGAGATAATATAGAAATCGTGGTCAACGAGCTTGATATGCTTGCCAATTTTGACTTTGAGAGGCGTTGTGTAAAGGATACATTTCGCTGTCTCAACTTAGTCCGTGTGGGAACCAGTGGAGGCTTACAACCCGAGACCCCGATAGGTACATATGTAGCAGCGGAGCGGAGTATCGGCTTTGATGGAGTGCTCTATTTTTATGGGGAGACAGAGCGGGTACGTGATCTGGACTATGAAGATGCCTTACTGAAAGGATTAGATTGGAAAATAGAGAGGCTGAAGCCCTATGTAGTACGAGCTAATGATGAATTATTGGATCGTATAGTCGGTACTGATGGATTGATTGTGAAGGGCTCCACTATTGCAGCGAATGGATTTTATGCTCCCCAAGGAAGAAAGCTGCGTTTGCCGCTTGCCGATGAAGAGCTAAATCATAAGATAGAAGCCTTCCGATATGATCGCTTTAAGATTACTAATTTTGAGATGGAGAGTAGTGCGCTGCAAGGTATCGCAGCCCTTCTTGGCCACCGAGCTTTGACAGTGTGCTGTATCATAGCGGGGCGTCAAAACCTCAATATGAATACAGAATATAAGGGCAGTATAGACCATCTAATCGAAACCGTCTTGGAGCGTTTCTAAGCAGATTTATTTGCTTAATTGTATGGAGCAGGGTCCCCACAAAAAGCAATTATTACACAATATTCGTGTCCATCATAGCACCACAAGAAGTGCGATTATAGATGCGGCGAGGCAGCTTTTTGCTCGCTTTGGCGTTGAGAAGACTACGATGAATGACATAGCTCAGCAGAGCAATAAGGGCCGTCGTACTCTTTACATGTACTTTAAAAGCAAAAAGGAGCTATTTGCTGCAGTCGTAAGCCATGAGTTAGATCTATTATCTGAGAGACTTGATATCGTTGTAAGTGGTAAAGAGCCTCCCTATGATAGGTTTATTAACTTGATCTATACGCATTTAGAGACAATCCTGCAAATAGTAATGCGAAATGGCACATTGAGGGCTGACTTCTTCAATGATATAGCCCAATTGGAGCGTATCCGCTATCGATTTGATTGTAAAGAGGCTGAGTTTATCAAGCAGATATTGAATGAGGGAAACGAAAGCGGTGTGTTTTGTGTGCGGGATACTGAAATGGCTTCAACTATCCTGCAACACTCCATCAAGGGTTTAGAAGTTCCATACATCAATAAGCATTCACGAAAAGTAAGGAGTAAGGAGTTTGATCGCATGCGTTTGGCTACCGAGCAACTTTTATTTCGTGGACTTGGATATAAAGGAAAAGTATCGCATAATATTAAAACAAACGAACCATAATAACATGAAACTTTTAGAAGGAAAAGTGGCACTCATAACGGGTGCAGCAAGAGGTATCGGAAGTGCTATTGCACGCAAATATGCAGCCGAAGGAGCTAATGTGGCTATCACAGACTTGAAAATATCACCAGAGACAGAGAGTTTTGTCCAAGAACTGTCGGCTATGGGGGTGACGGCTAAGGCCTATGCTTCTAATGCAGCTGATTTTAATGCAGCTCATGAGGTTGTCAAGCAAATCTTTTCAGATTTTGGACGAATAGATATTTTGGTTAATAATGCAGGGATCACTCGTGACGGGCTTATTTTACGTATGACCGAGGATCAATGGGATGCTGTAATCAATGTGAATTTAAAGAGTGCCTTTAATCTTGTTCATGCCGTAACTCCCATTATGGTTAAGCAGCGTGCAGGTTCGATTATTAATATGGCTTCAGTGGTTGGCGTTAGTGGAAATGCCGGACAGGCCAATTATTCTGCTTCAAAAGCCGGTATGATCGGTCTTGCAAAGAGTATTGCAAAGGAATTAGGTTCTCGTAATATCCGTGCTAATGCGATTGCCCCAGGCTTTATTATTACTGATATGACCAATCAGCTTCCTGAAGAGGTAAAAGCTGAGTGGGCTAAGCAAATACCGCTTCGTCGGGGAGGTACACCTGAAGATATTGCCAATGTGGCTACTTTCCTTGCGTCAGATCTTTCAAGCTATGTCACAGGGCAGGTAATCAATGTCTGTGGCGGTATGAATTGTTAGTACTTCATGGAGGTTATTTACGAAGATAATCACCTCATAGTAGTTAACAAGGCACCCGGTGAGATCGTCCAAGGTGACAAAACCAACGACCAACCCCTTAGTGAGTTGGTCGCTGTTTACTTAAAAGAGAAGTATCATAAGCCGGGAAATGTATTTGTCGGGGTGGTGCATCGACTTGACCGTCCCGTAGGTGGGTTGGTCCTTTTTGCAAAGACCAGTAAAGCTTTGGGACGAATGAATAACCTTTTCCGGGAGGGAAAGGTGCGTAAGAGATATTTGGCTATTGTAGCGGATCCTCCACAACCGGCTCAAGGCAGATTAGTAAATTGGCTTAAAAAGAATGAAAAGCTGAATAAGAGCTTTGTCGTTGATAAAGGGAGTGAAGGCAGCAAGCGAGCCGAGCTTGTTTATCGTACAGTGGCAAGGTCAGAGCGCTATACATTGGTTGAGGTAGAGCTTCTCACCGGTCGTCATCATCAAATTAGATGTCAGTTCTCTGCTTTGGGTTGTCCTCTAAAGGGGGACTTGAAGTATGGTGCCCCCCGTCCCAATCGAGATGCATCTATTTCTTTAATTAGCTATAGAATGGATTTTGAGCATCCTGTCAGTAAGCAAATGATCTCTTTAGTTGCTCCTATCCCCAAAGATGCCCTGTGGCAAGCCTTTGTTCCACAGCTTGAAACATTTGTATAGCTTGCAAATAGAGCACTACTGTCTGTCGCTCTAAGTATTATCTACGTGTTACTCTACTGAGTTCCACTACATTCGTAGGGGCTTTTTGCTTTTATAATGAGTTTTTAGTTTTTGTGCAGACAGAGGAAATTATTCAAAGTTAAAGGTTAGAATGATCATCCTCCCAAGTGCTTTTGATAGTGCATTTGTATAACGAATGCGGCTATCATCTATCATGTCTTCCCTTTTGTGTGTAATAACGTCTGACAGTCCAAAGTTAAAGCAAAGCTCCGGGGAGAGCTTGAAGAAAGGAAGGTAGAAATCGCAGCCAAATCCAATTTTTAGTCCGTAATCAAAAAGATTGAATTTGATCTCCGGATTACGTTTTTGTCCAATCATAATAGATCCATATATACCTCCGGTAACGTAGGGGCGTACATTATTGAGCCGCCGTGCGCTGTACTTTATCATCAAGGGGAACTCAATCATATTACTTCTCAAGCCAAAACGTTCTTTATGGAGTCCCTCTTCGCCTTCTGTTAGGTCGGTAAACGTGATCGCTCTTTCCCCAAGATGCAGGGTCGGTATAAAGCGAATATCCAATCCAATAATAGGCGCCCAATTGCCAATTATTCCCACGCTAAATCCGGGTGAATACATGGCAACAGTGCCATATTGAACGACTTCTCCCTCTGCGTGAGCACCGCTATTGGTGATGGCTAAGTCCTGAGTGTGCATTCCTACATGAAACCCCAGATGAAAGTGCCGATAGTCCGCGTAAGGTCTATTTTGAGATCTTTGTTTTTGGGCATTAGCCGTCATAAAGCAGCAACAGAGCATTCCCAATGAGAGGAATAGCACTGTCCACATATCTGATTTTTTATATACTCTTCGTCGCACGCAATAAAAACGTAAAGGAGGGGGAACTTATTGTTGTGCTCATACATTTCCTATTTCATGTGTATTCGCCTAAAGCTCATTTGCATGATACAGAGTCGCATCTTATAGTTTGCGATGGGATAATGTAGTACACTAATTCTCACCTTTAAAAGATACAAATCTTTTAGATAAAAGATACCGATAAATGATTCGAAAGATCTATATATTTTGTTTGAAACTTATAGATGTTTTTTTTAGCTAATAGGGCAGCTATTGTAGCTCTTTGTATGGCTGTCTTTCTAAAACTCTCAAACATGCTTTGGCCTTTTGGAAAGGTCTTTTTCCTACAGTTGGATATTTCCTGCATGAATAAAATGTGGTATATTTACCGATTAGTATGTAAATAGCTAACTTTGCAGTATAAACAGCAGAATAACAAGCGATGGCAGCAAAAGAAATTAAAGGGATAACCCCGCGAAGTAAAGATTACTCGCAATGGTATTTGGATGTAGTTGCACAAGCCGATTTGGCAGAAAATAGTGCCGTACGAGGTTGTATGGTGATCAAGCCTTATGGATACGCAATTTGGGAGCGTATGCAGGCTGAGATGGATCGCCGCTTTAAGGAAACCGGTCACGTAAATGCCTATTTCCCTCTATTCATCCCCAAGAGCTATTTTAGTCGTGAAGCAGAGCATGTAGCAGGATTTGCTAAAGAATGCGCTATTGTAACTCACTATCGCTTGAAGAATGACCCCGATGGAAAAGGGGTAATAGTGGATCCCGATGCTAAGTTGGAGGAAGAGTTAATCGTAAGACCAACGAGCGAAACTATTATTTGGAGTACCTATAAGAATTGGATTCAGAGTTGGCGCGACTTACCCATTCTCTGCAATCAGTGGGCGAACGTAGTACGCTGGGAGATGCGTACGCGTCTGTTCCTTCGTACGGCAGAGTTCCTTTGGCAAGAAGGTCACACAGCACATGCTACTCGGGAAGAAGCTATCGAAGAGGCAAAGCGTATGTTGGGTGTTTATGCAGACTTCGCAGAAAAAGTACTTGCTTTGCCGGTGATACAGGGAGTTAAATCGGAGACAGAGCGCTTTGGTGGTGCATTAGATACCTATACAATTGAAGCCATGATGCAGGATGGTAAAGCCCTTCAGAGTGGTACTTCTCACTTCTTAGGGCAAAACTTCGCTAAAGCCTTTGACGTTCAATTCCTGAATAAAGAGGGAGAGCGCGAATACGTATGGGCTACCTCATGGGGTACCTCCACGCGCCTTCTCGGGGGAATGATCATGGCACATAGTGACGATAACGGACTAATCCTACCGCCTTCTGTATCTCCGATTGATGTGGCTATTGTTCCTATTTATAAGACAGGGGAGCAGTTAGAACAAATCCGTAAGCATGTTGAGCCTTTAATGGATGAAATTCGCAAGCGTGGATTTACCGTTAAGTTCGATGACAATGATACTAAAAAGCCGGGCTGGAAATTTGCTGAGTATGAGGTGAAAGGTGTTCCTGTACGGTTAGCTATCGGAGCTCGTGACTTAGAGGCCGGTACAATTGAAGTAGCCCGTCGTGATACACTCACGAAGGAGACTATCTCATTCAGCACGGCTGGAGCACATATTGAAGCACTGCTGGATGATATACAGAAGAATATTTACAATAAGGCCCTGCGTTACAGAGAGGAACATACCGTTACGGCAGACTCTTATGATGAGTTCAAGGCTGCTTTGGATGGTGGAAACTTTGTGCTTGCCCACTGGGATGGCTCCGCAGAAACGGAGGCCCTAATCAAGGAGGAAACACGAGCAACTATTCGCTGTGTGCCGTTCGAGGGGGATAAAACACCCGGTAAGTGTATCCGTACGGGTAAACCCTCACCATGTAGAGTCTTATTCGCTCGAGCCTATTAATGATACAGAAAAAGGGTATTCTATTACTCTCAGGAGGATTAGATAGCACAACACTGCTGTGGGATCATTTGCAGGATATGGCGCTTGCTGTTAGTTTTGACTATGGCAGCAAGCACAATGCTCGTGAGATAGCTATGGCAAGATTCCAAGCAGAGAAAGCAGGGGTAGAACATATTGTTATACCCCTGGACTTTATGGGAAAGTACTTCAAAAGCGACCTCTTGCTCAGTGGAAACGATATACCTCGGGAGGATTACAATGCGGATAATATCTCCTCTACAGTAGTCCCTTTTCGTAATGGTATTATGCTGAGTATCATAGCCGGATTGGCAGAGAGTAGGGGATTGCAAACCCTTTTCATAGCGAATCACTTTGGAGATCATGCTATCTATCCGGATTGTCGGGCCTCATTCATAGAGCCAATGGCTGCTGCCATCCTTGAAGGAACCTCTAATCGGGTTGTGCTCTCTGCACCCTATACCGGAATAACAAAGACAGATATTTTGTCAAGAGGGGTGCGTTTGGGTGTTGACTATGCGCATACCTATAGCTGCTACACAGGAACAGAGCATCATTGTGGTACTTGTGCTACTTGTCGAGAGCGTAAAGCGGCTTTCAGCGCTCTCAATATTACGGATCCCACTGAATACGACGCATAAATAAGCAAGATGGCCTTTAGTGCCTTTACTCCGGAAGAAGATAATGCCCCTATGCAGAGTTTGCTTCGGCTGGTTGAGAATAGCAGTGCCAATATCTTCTTGACCGGGAGGGCAGGAACAGGTAAAAGTACGCTGCTTCGTTATGTGGACGCTACAACCTGGAAGAAACATGTGGTTTTAGCTCCTACAGGTGTAGCAGCAGTAAATGCAGGAGGGCAGACGATACATTCTTTTTTCCGTCTTCCCATGGGGTCTCTGACTCCCGATTCTAAAACCAGAAAATCCATTATTAGCAGATACAATAAGAGGCATTTGAATCTGCTTCGTTCGCTTGAGCTAATCATCATTGATGAAGTTTCTATGCTTCGTAGTGATGTGGTGGATATGATCGATATGATCTTGCGACGTGTGCGAATGGCTGATGTACTTCCTTTTGGAGGTGTGCAGATGCTATTTGTGGGTGATCTGTTTCAGCTTGAACCGGTCGTAACCTTGCGAGAAAGTGAGGTATTGCAGCGCTATTACGGAACTAGCTTTTTCTTTGGGGCATTAGCTTTCAAAGCTGCAGCACCTATTATAATCTCATTGGAAAAGGTATACCGCCAGCAGGATAAGCATTTTATTGATTTCCTTGATAGCGTCCGTACCGGACACATTACTCAGGGTATGATTGCCTCATTTAATGAAGAAACGTTGAAAAATGATGTTCCCTCCCCAGGAAAGGAAAACATGATAGTCACAGTCACTTCCAGGCGTAATACGGCATCAAGGATAAATAGGGAGCACTTAGCGCAGATCAATGCTAAAGACTATTATATCCCTTCTACTAGCTCGGGAGACTTTTCAAGCGGTTCTTTTCCGGCAGAGGATAAACTTTCTCTTAAGGTGGGAGCGCAGGTTATGTTTCTTACAAACGACATAGAACGTCGCTGGTACAATGGTACATTAGGGGAATGTACTGCAATAGAGTGTGAAAACGGTGAAGTTACTTCAGTAAGAGTAAAGCTCGAAAGTGGGGTAGAGTACTCCGTAGGACCTTATACATGGGAAAATCGTAAGTATGAGTATGAAGAGGAGGAGGAGCGTATTACGACCACCGTTACCGGACGTTTTACTCAGATCCCTCTTCGTTTAGCTTGGGCTATTACCATTCATAAAAGCCAAGGACTAACCTTTGACAAAGTAATAGTGGATTTAGAAGGAGGCGCCTTTGCTGCCGGTCAAACCTATGTGGCGCTTAGTCGTTGTCGTAGTATGGAGGGACTGATTCTAAGTCGTCCGCTAAGTATTTCTGATATTATTACGAACCCAGAAGTACAGCTCTTTTACCAAGGTGCAAATGACGATGAAGCAGTCAGAAAAGCCTTAAAGAAAGAAACTCGCTAGCCTCACTGTGCCGTAAATAGTTTTTCAACGGACTTGAAAATTAACGATCACACTGAGTATTGAATGTGCTATATCGAGTCGTAGCATAATAATCTATATCCACAAAGAGCTAGGTCTCAACTAATGCTTGCATACTCAAGTAGCACGCCCATAACAGCGATTGGGTAATACGACCTACTGAGATAGAAATACACCAATGCTCCTTTTCTCGATAGAGCCAAAGATGAGCATTAGTATAGGATAAAAAGAAAGAGACAAGTACCATAAAGTACTTGTCTCTTTCCTATTAATTAGGCAACGTGTGCCTAACTTAACAATGCTTACTCAACAACCTTTGTGAAAATGTCAGCTGTCTGACCTTCTACATTGAGACGGTTGCCATTTGCGTCAAGACGATAGAGTACACCATTAGCAAATTCAAGCTTAGCGTCTTCAGCCAACGTTACAATGTTGTTTTCAACCGTGTAAGCAAGATCAGTCTTAACTTCAGGCTTAGCGCCTTCTACTTCTGTAGTGCAATCATATACACCATTTTCCTTGAAGGTGATCTTGAGGTTAGAAGCTACACCTTCAGCGTTAGTAGTTGTAGCAGTCCAAGTTCCAAGAAGAGCTTCTACGGTGAGAGCTTCTTGTTGGTTCTGCTGTGCTTCATCAAGGTTCTGCTGTGCTTCTGCTACAGCTTCGTCTGCTTCATTTGTCTGTTCCTGTGCTGTTTTCTTGCAAGAGAACAATGCCAATGACATGGCAACAACTGCAAATACTACCTTTAAATTTTTCATTTCTAATTCTTTTAAGTTGTACTTATTCTTACTATAAATCTCTTTCGTTTTAATAATGCCATCTTGAGCAGTGAACGCTTTCACTGCCAAAACTGATGCAAAGGTAATGCTTTTTTTCAAACATGGTACTCTTTACCTTATTTGTTGTGCGTATTCATTTGATCAAGGGCGAGTGCTTTGCTTACTTGGCTACGCCAATCTGTGCCATTTTCTACCCATAATACATTGAATCCCATCGTTTTAGCTGCATCTGTATTGGCTTTCCCATCATCAATAAAGAGCGACTCTTCCGGTAGTATTCCCACTTCACGAGTAATGGCCTCAAAGAACTTCTTCTCCGGTTTCATCACTCCGTAGCGATAGGAGGCAAATACTTTTTCTACGCAGTCTGAAAGACTTAGCCCTCCGGGAAGGAAGTGATTACCCTCCATATACTCCATTATGTAAGGATTAGTATTGCTTAAGATGAAGAGTCTATACTGATCCTTGATACTATTTAGGAAATTGAACTTGTATAGGGGTATAGATCGGAAAAACCCCATCACTGCGTTGAATACTGCCTCGTGTGAAAAGTCTCCTTCATATCGTTGCGCTAAAGCATCCTCAAATTGAGAAGCTGTCAGCATACCATTCTCCAGATCCTTAAAGATGCCTCTTTGTACATACGCATCGAGTAGCGTGTTGGCATCAGTTACACCTAAGGCTTCAAAACGGTGTACTGCCTCCTCTCGATCAAGGTCAATCAGTACACCGCCTAAATCGAACAATATGTTCTTTATCATATTTTATTTTTTGAGCCAGCGATCAAGCCATGAGAAGAATGTGCGTTGCCATAACAAAGCATTCTGTGGCTGACTAACCCAATGGGTCTCATCCGGATAGATAAGCATTTCGCAGGGTATTCCTCTCATACGTGCTGCATCAAAAGCCATCATTCCCTGTGAAGCAAGGATCCTGTAGTCCCTTTCTCCGTGGATCACAAGGATAGGCGCCGTCCATTGATCTACAAAATGGTGTGGAGAAGTGGCAAAAGTACGCTGTGCCACTGCATTGTCCTTTTCCCAGGGTGCTCCACCCATGTCCCAGTTGGCGAACCACTTTTCTTCTGTTTCAAGGTATTGTGATTCAAGATTGAAGATACCTGCATGGGCAATAAAGCAAGCGAAGCGTCCGTTGTGATGTCCTGCCAACCAGTACACAGAGAACCCTCCGTAGCTAGCTCCTACACACCCCATGCGGTCGTTATCTACATAAGGCTCTTTCTTTAGTTCATCTGCTGCAGACATGTAGTCTTGCATATTTTGACCTCCGTAATCTCCACTAATCTGCTCATTCCATGCCTTACCAAAACTCGGTACACCATGTCGGTTAGGGAGTATAACGATGTATCCCTGCTCGGCCATAATACGGGGACACCAGCGGTAGGACCAAAATTGACTTACAGGGTCTTGTGGACCACCTTGGCAATAGAGAATGGAAGGATACTTTTTATTAGCATCAAAGTTAGTCGGGTAGAGTACCCAAGTAAGCATCTTCTCACCATTGGTCGTTTGGATCATTCTTTTCTCGCAACGTACCTCTCCGAGGCGACTCATTGTGGCATCATTGTCATGGGTGAGCTGTTTTAATTCTCCTTTCTTAGGATTCAGTGTATATAATTCGGTCGGGTGGAGCAAAGATTGTACGGCGCAGACAAAGCTTTTATCTGCCTCATTGTACTCAAAGCCTACCATGTCGAATACTCCTGTGCTGAGATCGCTGATACGACGGGTCTTTACATTAATTGAATGTAAGCCTGTAGTTGCGTTAATGCAAGCTGTAAAGTATATTGTTTGCCCATCAGCAGTGATATGGGGGTTCTCTACATTATATTCAAAGCCTTCGGTGAGCCATCTCTTATTGCCGGTCTTAAGATCTTGTTCAAAGAGGCGTATGAGGTCGGATTCGTATCCATCGCGCTCCATACTAAGCCAATAGATCTTTTTCCCATCGGGAGAGAAAATGGGATTAGTATCATATCCCATCATGCCCTCTGTTAGATTACGAGTAATACCGGAGGCTATATCATATAAGTATATATCTGAGTTGGTGGATATACTATACTCCAAGCCTGTTTTTTTGCGAGATGCATAGGCTATGTACTTACTATCGGGAGAAAAGGCAAAATCAGAGATTCCATTCCATGGTCTCATAGGCGCTTCATAGGGTTCACCCTCTAAAAGGTCCTTCCCATGCTGAATGGGTTCATTTCCTATGGTGGCTAGAAAAGGATGTGGTATGGATGTAACCCATTCGTCCCAGTGCTTGTACATTAAATCAGTAATGATTCGTCCGGTTGCTTTATCTAAATCAGGGTAGTAGTCGTGAGCTGTTTTCCCGTATTTGATAGAATGAATATAAAGCAGACTTTGGTTGTCAGGAGAAAAGAGATAATCTTCTATACCCCCCTCTACATCTGTAATCTGTATTAGGTTACTTCCGTCAGAATTCATGGTATAAAGTTGTGCGTCGCCCTTCTCATCCTCTTTCATAAAGGCAATGCGTTTGGTACCTTTAATCCACCTAGGAGTAGAAAGTCCCTTCATGCCTTCTGCAAAGGTGCGTTTAGTCCCATTCCTATCTATGATGTAGAATTTCTTTGTGAAACTATTATCCTTGATTGAGGGATAAGTAGCTTCATACACAACCCCTTCTGTCGTATAGGAAAAGCCTCCAATACGAACCATCTCAAGGAGCATCTCGGGAGTCAAGCTTTCTGTACTATTATTACTGCTTTGTGCCATAATCTTAGAACTGAACATGAGAGCTGTCACGGCGATCAGCAGTGTGAGCGGTAGACCTTTAGTTAATCGTTTCATTTCTATATACTTGATTGTTTAATAGATTGTTTCTCTGCGCGCTGCAATGTCCTCATCGCTGATATAGTCGTCATATTGAATCATGCGGTCAATAATGCCCTTAGGTCCCAATTCAATTACGCGATTTGCCACTGTACGAATAAATTCGTGGTCATGGCTGCTAAAGAGAATATTCCCTTTGAATGAAATCAGCGTATTGTTGAAAGCTTGGATGGACTCCAAGTCAAGGTGGTTGGTAGGAGTATCCAAAACAAGTACATTGGCACCGGGAGGAAGCATCATTTTGGCAATCATGCAACGCATCCTTTCTCCTCCACTAAGCACCGATACACTCTTATCTAATTCTTCCCCATTGAAGAGCATTCGCCCTAAATACCCTTTAATGAATATGTCGTTGGTGTCGTCTGCATATTGACTGAGCCAATCCACTAAATTCATATCGCTATTGAAGAAGCCAGTATTGTCGAGTGGTAGATACGCAGTTGTAATAGTCTGTCCCCACTCGTAGGTGCCTTCGTCTGCTTTACGATTGCCATTGATGATCTCAAAAAGCGCTGTCATTGCTCGGGGGTCTCGACTGATAAATACAATCTTATCTCCCTGCTCCACATTGAGATTTAAGTCCTTGAAGAGAATTTCTCCCTCTATAGATGCAGTAAGCCCTTTGAGTTCTAAAATGCGGTTACCCGGTTCTCGATCGGGTTGAAAGAGAATGCCCGGGTAACGACGTGAGGAGGCTTCTATTTCATCTACATTGAGTTTTTCAAGCATCTTCTTACGACTGGTCGTTTGCTTACTCTTAGCTACATTGGCACTAAAGCGTCTGATAAACTCCTCAAGTTCACGTCGCTTCTCTTCATTCTTTTTGTTCTGTTGTTGCTGCTGGCGTAGAGCCAACTGACTGGATTCATACCAGAAAGAGTAGTTGCCGGCAAACATTCTTATTTTCCCGAAGTCGATATCAACTGTGTGGGTCGATACGGTGTCCAAGAAGTGTCGGTCGTGACTAACTACCAAAACGCAGCTCTCTGTTTCTGCAAGATAGTCTTCCAGCCAAGTAACGGTATCCAAGTCAAGGTCGTTAGTAGGTTCGTCCAAAAGGAGGTTATCCGGCTTGCCGAAAAGAGCACGGGCCAGTAGCACACGCACTTTTTCTTTACCGCTAATATCACGCATATAGCGGTTGTGTAGATCCTCTTTAATGCCCAATCCACTTAGCAGCATAGCCGCATCGCTTTCTGCATTCCAGCCATCCATATTAGCAAACTGCTCTTCCAGTAGAGCTGCGCGATTACCATCCTCATCGGTAAAGTCCTCCTTTGCGTATAGTGCGTCTTTCTCTTGCATTACCTGCCAAAGGTGGCTATGCCCCATTAATACGGTGTCGAGTACAGTGAATTCGTCAAATGCAAAGTGGTCCTGACTAAGAACGGAAAGCCTTTCCCCGGGTGCCATTGAAACTGTGCCTCGGTTGGGCTCCAGCTCACCGCTGATGGCGCGTAGGAGGGTACTCTTACCGGCTCCATTGGCACCAATGATGCCGTAACAGTTACCTTGTATAAACTTCAGATTAACGTCCTGAAATAGGATCCGCTTTCCAAATTGAATCTTTATATCGTTAAGTGCTATCATATATTTCGTTAAATCTTTTTCTTATCTACTTTGGTTAGAACCACTTAATCTTTCGGAGAAGGAAAAATAGCCCAATGGATAGGAGTAATGAAATTAGAATAATGAATCCTAGTGCCCAGGGTTTTTCCTCCAACCCCAAAGGTACATTCATGCCGAATATGCTTGCTATTAGCGTAGGAAGGGTAAGTAAAATAGTTACCCCTGTCATACGCTTCATAATAGTGTTTACGTTATTTGAGATTACACTGGCAAAGGCATCCATGGTTCCGGTTAAGATCTCGGTATAAATATTGACAGTTGTATAGGCCTGTGTAAGCTCAATGGACATATCCTCGGCAAGTTCTTCATCGTAGTCCTTCGCACGATGCATGGCTTTAAGTTTAACGACCACCGCTTCATTTCCTTTGATGGAAGTACTAAAGTAAACGAGACTACGCTGTATTTTCATCAAGTTCAGTAAGTCCTCATTTCGGATACTGGTTTCCAAAGCTTCCTCATGCTCCATCAGTTGAGTCGCAATACGCTTCAGATACTTTAGATACCATACCGAACTACTATAGATCAGCCTAAAAATAAAATCTACATCCGTATAGGCACAATTTCCTTTGCGGCGATTGTGACGAATGAAGTCTGTCATTAGTTCGCTACGATGATAGGATACCGTGACTATCAGATGTCTCTCCTTAGAATAAAGTATCCCGATGGGTACAGTCGTATAAGATCCCGCAGAGCTTTCCCCTGAGTGAATGGGTATGCGTATTACGGTGAGCTCCCAGCCATCCTCTTCATCGTTGTGGGGGCGCTCTTCGCTATCTGCAATGTCTGCTATGAACTCTTCCGGGATCAGCAGATCCTCGGTTAAATATTCGATATCTTCCCGAGTGGGGTTTACTACTTTGATCCAGCTGTCTGCCTTTAGCTCATCTCCTTCGGCAAAGGTCTCTTTCGGATAAAATATTCTGCGCATGATCTCTTCTCCTTGTTACTCTTTTTCGTCCGTCCTTCTTTCTTGCTCTGTGAGGCAGCTCACGCAAAGAAAGATCCTTTAGTGGGGCTCTCTCTTTCCGATTAGGAAAAGTGGCCCGGCTTATCTCATGCAACGTGATTGAGGAAGGAGAGGTATGCCTTTTGGATTAAGCTCGGCTTCTACTGACTTATGTCTGCAAAGCTACCAGGGTAACAGAATGCCGACGTAAGTACACTCCCAACCTCTCTCTTACTGGCTTGTCGCAGAGAGCAACTCAAAGGATCCTCTTTCGGAGGTATAGCGTCATCGGGTTTCATACATTTACTTGTATTCTGTTACTTTCTTCCGACTGCAAATATAGCTATTCCCCTTGTAAAAAGTGTTTTAATGGCTAAGCAAAGTAGAGATCGGCTAACCCCAAATTCTTTCCCCCGACATAGTAAATAGTCACAAGAATGACTAAATAGGGATTAACCCTTGTTTAGTTCGTAAGAATTGCTACCTTTGCAAAAGTTTTCCGCAACGGTGTAATGTAATATTGCGTTGCGTAGAACAAGGAGAGGTGGCAGAGTGGTCGATCGCGGCGGTCTTGAAAACCGTTGACCTTCACGGGTCCGGGGGTTCGAATCCCTCTCTCTCCGCTTTAAGTACTCTGGCGGCATCGCCAGAGAGTATTACTGAAAAAGTATAAGTATCGTAATTCCAACGAGTTACGATACTTTTGTTTTATAGACCTCTACCTCTTCAGAGTAGTTACAGAGATAGCCGAAACGCCCAAAATACTCTCCAATGGCTACAATCTGGCTACACTTTTTTCTCGCAAAAAATAATTGTAGCCAAGAGTACGTAGAGAGTCTGTTTAGAGTACTTGTACATTGCTGTAGTTCAAACAATTATGTGCAACTTTGTAGGCGAGTTGTAGAGAGTTATAGCACCATAAATGTGTAGCTTTTCTGGTCGCAAACTTTCTATGCTTGGCTACAATAAAAACAGACAATGTATGCAATCAATTTTCAGAACAGCATTCTACCTTCGTAGCAACTATGTGAACAAGGAAGGAAAAACGCCAGTCATGCTACGCATCTATCTCAACAATGAGCGGATGTCACTAGGCTCCACTGGCATCACCATCGTGCAGTCCCAATGGGATCGCGAAAAAGAGCGAGTAAAAGGGCGTCACACCGAAGCTCTGAATACGAACTTGCAATTGGATAACATCCAAAGTGGTTTACAAGCCATCTTTCGCAAGTTAGAAATGACTGATGAGCTCTCGTTAGAGCGTATCAAGTCAGAACATCTTGGCAAAAAACAAGATATAGATACCATCATGCAACTCTTCGACAAACACAATGAAGATGTTGCAGCTCGAGTTGGCATCTCAGTCTCTGCGCCCACTCTTCAAAAGTATAAGGTCTGCAAAAGACGCTTTTCTGAGTTCCTAAAAGATAAACTCAGACGTAGAGACCTCAAGCTCACGGAGCTAACCTATATGATTATACATGATTTTGACCTATACCTACGCACAGTGGTGGGGCAAAATCCTAATACAGCCACTAAGACGATGAAGACCTTCAAGACTGTAGTCATTTTGGGGCAAAAGTTAGGCGTACTACATCACGACCCTTTTGTCAACTTCCGATTTCACTTAGAGCCAGTGAATAGAGGGTTCTTGACTGATGAAGAGGTCTTACAGATTGTCAACAAGGAGTTGAATATCCAGAGATTGGAGCTGGTACGAGACATCTTCATCTTTTCCTGCTTTACAGGTTTAGCCTACATTGATGTGGCTAATCTTACACCCGACAATATCGTGATGCTTGGTGGCAAAGAGTGGATTATGACTAAGCGACAGAAGACAAGCGTGGAGACCAATGTGCTGCTCCTTGATATCCCTAAGCGCATCATCAGTAAATATAGCCACCAAACTTATCGTGATGGCAAGCTCTTCCCTATCCTCAGCAATCAGAAGACCAATTCATACCTCAAAGAGATTGCAGATATATGTGGTATCAAGAAGAACTTGACTTTCCACCTAGCTCGACATACCTTTGCGACAATGTCACTGAGCAAGGGAGTTCCGATAGAGAGTGTCTCTAAAATGCTGGGTCATACCAATATCCGAACAACGCAAATCTATGCCCGTATCACCAATAAGAAGATTGAACATGACATGGAGCAGTTTGCTGACAAGCTAGGCAAGTTCAATACGGCAATGGGTATCGGGGAGAATAGCTGGCAATAAGTGCAACCATTAAAACCAAATAAGAAGATGAAGACAACGAATAAGAAAGAACTATCCTACTTCCGCTTAAAGCTAGAGAGCTACCTTAGTGAGCATTTCCCTGAAAAGGTGGAAGACAAGCCATTTATCAAGGCACGAGCTGATGAAGCTCTTACTACCTACTGTGATGCTGTGGAAGAAGGATTCTCGTATCCCGAAGCAGAGAGTATGGCGAGTGAAGTACTATATCGTGACCTGCATTTCTCCAAATACGACACGCTTGTGTCCGTCTTGGAGAATGAGTTTGAAAAGGAGCTCCCCTCCCCACTCCCCGAACGACTCTCTCGGATACTTCTCGGGAACAAGGCGATACAGAACCTATTTGACAAGTATAACCTTACGGATGAATTTGTTGCAACACCTGAGTATGATACGCTCTACACAGAACTGACAGGAACAGTTGTACTTCTTATCGAAGCTAATCAACTTCCCGCGGTAGGCAATGTGAGTGCATTAGAGTCGACAATGTAGATTATCCCTATCTCGTGCGCCTTTTGAGCTTCAAGAGCCAAGATAGTCTCTCTGCGCCATACGTCAAGAGCATATTCTATCTCTTGTCTTTATGTCGCATAGTCTCTTGGCTCTGCTCTTGAAAACTCTAAAAGACTCCGAATATGAATAGATCTCTCGTGAACAAAGACCTGCACAGTCCAGCCTTCATACGGGCAAGTGTTCCTGCAGATAAAGAGGAACCATTACAAGTTGCGTCCAAAACAACTCCAAGCAACGAGATCAAATGGTCTCGCATCATCCGACTTACCTTACTTATAGGTATCCTATCGGGTGGAGTGTACTTACTCTCTAAGTTAGTCACAGCACAGATCGTAACAGCTCTATTGATACTGATTGGTTTTGTGGTACTACGATTCATCGTTCGTACCGTTCTGCAAATCACATTTACGCTTTTACGCTACCTCTTTTGGATTGTTGTACTAGCCGTAATACTACTTTGCGTGCTATGATATAGCACCTCTCTCTCTTCAGAGAAACAACTCTTTGGGTGACTGGCTCTCTTTCGAGTCTAGTCACCCTTTTTGCTTCTTGTGTTTAGGCATTGCACTTCTGCTTCTCAGTCATAGTTCCCCAGTTATGCAGTGGTCAAATCGGAAGCTGATTCTTTTTCATCGCAAAGGTAGTACGGGGCTTAAAGACTTTCCCAAGGTCAGGCCATTCGGTTTGTCTGGAAAATCTCCACACCTATGCTGTTCGCTTCGGGTAGTATTTTCCGCCAAAACCTTGTGTAAGTCTTGCCCCGCTACCTTGTTTTTGCTTGAAAAAAGGAATCAGCATACTCCGATCTTTGAACGCATAAAAAAAAGGTCTCTTATGAATAAGCAGAAAGTAAATATGACATCATCAACGAAAGAAAAAGGATATAGCTCCTCCTCTCATTACCGCATAAGTTCTGAGTTTGAACAAAGTGAGCAGGCGTTGGCTACCAAGTTCGTCCATTGGAACGTACCCCCATTGAAAAGCCTTTGTGACAGCTCTGTATATCTCCTGAGAGCAAAGCTTAATCGTGGCGAGCGAATGAGCCGTGAGGATAAGGATTGGCTCTGTGAAGCGGTGAATAACAATACCTACTTCCGCTCTGCCGTACCGCTACAAGGATGGCGATTTGACTTCATTGATGTATTGAAGAAGTACCTCGTCAATCAATATGGACAGTGGGCAGAGTACTATGCTCCCGACCGCACCAGCCTACGCAACTACCTCTATGGACCTATCAACCAAATCGTAGAGATACCCAAGCAGTAACAGCACTAATACCGATAAGACAATGAAAGGAACAGAACAATTTACCCGAACGATAGCCGAGTATCTTAATGAACGTGCGATGACAGACCCTTTGTTTGCGCCCAATCTACAGAAGCCCCATAAGAACATAGAGGAGTGCATTCTCTATATCTTGAGTGAGGTGCAAAGAAGTGGTTGTAATGGCTTTGCCGATGAGGAGATATACTCAATGGCAGTTCACTACTATGATGAAGATGATATAGAGGTGGATAAAGTCTCTGGTTGCAATGTTGTGGTCAATCACGTTGTAGAGCTCTCCGAAGAAGAGAAAAAGCAAGCACGGCAGGAAGCTATCAAGCAATACCAACAAGAGGAACTTGTCAAATTGCAGAAGCGAAATGAGCGACCCAAGAGAACTGAAAGAACAGAGACAACATCTTCTATACAACCGCAACCCACACTATTTGACACCCTTGCCTTATGAAACCTAGAAACAAGTTTGAGAAAGCCGTCTTGGCACGGAGTACGAGACTATGCCCGATAACAAAAGCACAGCATCAGTGGGCATTCCGAGAGTGCATAGACCACTTTGCCTTCCGCTTACCTAAAGGTCGTACGACTTGTATGGATTGTGGTTATAGTTGGACTTTAGAGCAGCCTATAGATACTTGCACTTGCCCTCAATGTAGGGCAAGGTTGCAAGTCAAGACAACAAGAGCGCGTAAGTTACAACAGAAGCAGTACTTCACGCTACTAACCACTTGTGGTGAGTATCAAGTGTTGCGGATGTTCCTCCTCGTGGCTGAAATGGAGAAAGGTTGCAGAGCACAGAGCTCTGTCATTGAGATTGGGCATTATTGGTGGAACGATGCAGGGAGACAAGCATTAGTAGCCATACAGCGAACTTTTGGACACTATATTGATAGCTTTTCTTTTTGCTCTCCGATGGCTATCCGTAACGATAGCGAAGCTTACCGATATGTAGCCTATTCGCAGATATATCCGAAGCTAAAGGTCACGAATACGCTTTATAGGAATGGCTTCAACGGAGAGTTTCACGGCATAGCACCTACTCAACTCATCCCAGCTCTACTTACTGATAGTCGTGCAGAAACAATGATGAAAGCAGGACGATACAAGGATTTAAGACACTTCCTATCAAGGGGCAAAGGGCTTGACATCTATTGGAACTCATACAAGTTGACACTGCGTCACCACTACATAATAAGCGACATTGTCTTATGGTGTGACTATGTAGATATGCTCAAACGA
This sequence comes from Porphyromonas miyakawae, assembly GCF_045865415.1. Classification (NCBI taxonomy): domain Bacteria; kingdom Pseudomonadati; phylum Bacteroidota; class Bacteroidia; order Bacteroidales; family Porphyromonadaceae; genus Porphyromonas; species Porphyromonas miyakawae. The sequence goes on along the minus strand of NZ_BAAFSF010000002.1, from coordinate 8,738 downwards.
TTGGGTAAGGACATCCACAGTCCGAAATATATCTGCCCCTCCGACCTCAGAGGGGAGCATGACAAACGAGAAGCGGAGCTCCGCAGACAGCGTGAGCGGGAGGCGATGGAGCGAAAGCGGGAAAAGGCAATGGCGGACGAGGAGCGTTTTCGTGAACTCAAGTCAAAGTTCTTCGGCATCCGTTTCACGGACGGCACAATCCAAGTACACGTCCTGGAGAGCGTGCAGGAGTATATAGACGAAGGAGCTGAATTGCATCACTGCCTATTTTCAAATGAGTACTATCTCAAAGAGAACTCGCTCATTCTGTCGGCTACCATTGAGGGCAAACGAATAGAGACGATAGAGGTCTCTCTGGACACACTCCAAGTGACACAGAGCCGTGGTGTGTGCAACCAAAACACCCCATACCACGACCAAATTGTGAGCCTTGTCAATGCCCATAGCCAACTGATACGGGAAGTTGTACGATGAAGTTCGGTAAAGGAGCTGTCGGCTCTTTTCCACTAAGTTTATTTCAAGAGTTTGATATGCTTCTTTATTTTCTTCATCGCCCAATCGTAGTGACTTGCCGTTACCGAGACACAATATGCTCCCAGTATAGATGTCCCAGTCCAAGGCAATGAGCCGTTGGCAAAAAGTTCATCATTGGAATAATTTTCTATCAAAACCATTACAGCATTATGAGACGCTTTCAAGTTTTCCTTTGCTTCCTCCAACGATGTGCTTTGGTGCTTCTTCCAAAACTCAACATTCAGTGCAGGGTAGGTTCTCCAATTGTAAGGTTCGGGAAGAAAAGGCTTAGGCACCCCATTGCTATTGGCTTGGACCCAATTCAATAGCAGATTATGCCACTCGTACAGATGTACAAGTACATCCCTCAAGTTCTTGTCTCTTCTCCAATGTGTTTCCTTACCGCTTGTAGTCATTTCCACAGCAAAAGGTGTCGCTTGTTGCTCCTCACTCATACTGTCGATGAGCTCCCACATCTTCACAAATTGTTGATTAGCAGATGTCATCAAATCCGCCTTTGTTGTAGCTCTTGCCATATCTCTTTATTCTCTGTTTGTCTCAAAGGTAAGTAAAAGGATGAAGATTCGGAACCTTGTTCGTAGATTCAATAACAAAAGCCCCCAAAAGGGTGCCGACAGACGGCAACACTTTCGGGGGCTTCTTTTCTTTGTCTTTGAGTACGAGCAGGCGACCAAAGCAAAGAAGCAAAAGAAAGTCGCAATCAAAGAAGATTACACTTCTTCCTAAGTTGGCTGTATTTCTATTGATGATTTTGGTTTATCCTCCCTTTCATTGTTGAAGTTGAAAGTCCGTTGCTGAAGCTGTCCGAAGTTATCCTCCACGTAGATGTCAATTGTTTGGCGGTCGGTAGAGCGTGAAGTGTAATAGAGCCGGAAGGCGTCTCTCGTGAGCGGATATCGGTCATTCGGTTTGAATACAGTGCCATCATCCATCTTCAAGCAGCCCTTGCCATCCGGCTGGAAGTAACGGATCGTGTATTGCGTATTGGCAAAGCGACCACTTCTTTTGAGGCTACAGCGTATTTCAGCCGTTTCCCCCTTAGCTATGGAGTTCTGCACAGGCATCACTTCGAGCGAGAAGTCATAAGCCTGCTGCACATCCAGCTCACGAGTACAAGCAGATAGACAAAAGAGGGCGAGGGCAATCGCTCCCACAGCCCATATCGTATTCACTAGGAACTTTTTCATTGTTGTTGGTAGTTAGATATTGAACTTGAGTCCTGCTGAGATAGCAGGACGAAAACGATGCAGGTCAGAGCCGAAGAGCAGTCGCCCTTGAGCTTCGAGGACGAAGAGCAGATTGTCTGTTAGGAACAGTTCCACCAAGCTATGTATCGCTCCACCATAAATAAAGCGAGACCGATCCAGGAGTGTAGCCCCATCGGGAAGCAACCGTTTATCCTCGTTCAGCTCTTCATAACCGCAGAGAGCGGATAGTCCCAAATAGCCAAAGACATTCTTCCCCCAATCCGAGAGTATCGGGTGCATATAGCCGAAATGCAGTAGCACATCACGCAGTGGAACATTGTAAGAGCGATAAGTCAACCCTTGCTGCTCATACTCCGCCAAGAGAAAAGCGTAGTTTGCCCGCTTGAAGTAGTGTGCGAATGCAAGACCTACCCCAAAGCTCTCCTTTGCGAATAGTTTCTCCCCCTTGATAATCGGCATAGAGCCGACCAGCTCAACGCTATTTTGCCTAGGGATTAGTCGCTGTGCGTACGATGGCATAGCAGCAACCATAGCCACCATCACGCAGACCATCATGGATAACCATCTCTTCATCACCACTTCAGTTTAAGGTTATCAATCTTCTTAGTGAGCAAAAGGTCTTCAGGCTCCACATAGAAAGTGAGCGTGCGACTGCCGTTTCGCTCGTAGAGCGTCACTTCAAGTTGCTTATCCTCCGATAGTGTGAACTGCTCCAAGGCAAAGACTATTCTCTCAGAGCGTCCCGCCCCAATCCACATCACCTGATGAAAGGCACGTAGTGGTTGTAGTATTCGCTCCTGTATAGCTGTATGCTTCGCCACCTTCTTGTCCACCACCTTGAACGTAATGAAGTCCACCGCATACGGCATATTAGACTCATTATCCATACGGACGTGGAAGTAAAGCAACCCATTGTGGGCATATAATCCACGAAGTAAGAAGCGCATCCCGAATTGCTTTGCTCCAACATGCTTGATGGTTCGCTTATCATTTTGGTAGATGCTCTTCATAATCAGCTTAACCAATATGGGCGACTCACTTCCCAGCTCTTTGAAGTAGATGTCCGCACGATTGCTCGGCAGTCTTCCCTCCGTAGGAGATAGAAAGTCCTTCATCTCGATGCTGAGCTTCTCTGGTTCATCCGCATACTTCACATGTAGGCTCGGCAATGGGCGCCTTGCCACCTTTCGGTGGTAGGTTTCCCATGGCCTGCCCCCGAACCGTACGTGCAAGTCTCCCTGCATACGGCTCTCCACTGGTAATATCAGTTTATTTGTCATGGGCATGAATTTTTGCATTACAATGTTTGCATACAGCCAATGTCTTACGCCACTTCTTAATCATCAGTCGGTGCCATTCAGTATCGGTATTTATACCTCTGAGCTTACGGACTTGATACATTATGGTCTTGACATTAGTTGCTCCACACAATTCACATTTGCGCTCCATAAGTCTCTCCGCAAGAGTAGGGAAAGGAAGTACAAATGTGTTAGGTAGATTATCGCAGGTTGCGTCTTTGTCCGGCTCTTGCCTCGCAAAGCCATCATTATAGAATATTCGGAACTTGGTTTCTCCTTTCTTTGCTTGATAGGGTATCGCCAAGTCATGGTCTCTTCTGTACTTTCGTATAACCTTGGCAGTTGATGAATTTAGTTTCTTTGCCAAAGTTTTGCAGAAACTATATCGCATTATGTAACCGAATTTACTTCCTGCATAAGAGATGTTGTCCGCAATCCTATAATATTGGTACAAACCTCTGATTTCAGTTGTATAGCGTGCGCAGATTGTGGCAGGGTCTTCTTTGGTCAGGTAATTGCGTGGCATGGCATACCAAATTTCCTTTCCATTGATTACCCTAAGTTCCATTGCTTTCAGTTCCAATAATTTCTTTTGGACTGTGGCAATAGGCAGAGTCAGCATTATGCGTCCGCTGAACGGTCTCTTCAACCATCCCAGCTTATTTCGCTTCATGGCCTCGGATTTTCTGATAGAGATTTCATACCCAAGAAACTTTGCAGAATCCTGTGCATTAGTGATTAAGGTCTTTTCTTCGGATAATTCAAGTTTTAGCTTGTCTCTCATGAAGTTTGTAAAGTCCTCTTTCATTCTTGCGCAATCTGCTTTACTACCAATTACACCGATTAGAAAGTCATCGGCATATCTGATATATTTAAGTCTCTTGTAGTTACTATCCATTGCCATAGATGCCGGCACTCTCCGTGTCTTTGCTTCCATCTCTTTCAGTTGTGTCAGCAATTCACGTTTCGTGTCTTCATCAGTGGCGTTTCGGATAGCCTTGCGTAATCTTACAGCCTTTCGACTATAACTTGCGTGGAGTGGGTTTTCCCGCCTTTTCTTACCCTTGTCAAAAGATTCCGCATATTCACGCATGTATTTGTCGAACTTATCAAGGTATATATTAGCCAAGATAGGACTTATTATCCCTCCTTGAGGAGTTCCCGAATACGTCTTGTGAAATGTAAAATCTTCGATATAGCCTGCCTTTAGGAATTTCCATATCAGTCGAAGAAATCTTTCATCTGATATGCGCTCACGAAGAGTTTCAATCAGGATATGGTGGTCAATATTGTCGAAGAATCCTTTGATGTCACCTTCGATAAACCAATTCGCACCAGTGAAAAGAGTTTGGATGGAACGCAAAGCCGTATGACAGCTTCTTCTTGGTCTGAATCCATGCGAGGTGTTCTCAAAATGCCCCTCATAGACAGCTTCAAGAATAAGTCTAACGACCTCTTGCACCATCTTGTCTTCAATTGATGGGATGCCCAATGGTCTTTTCTTCCCATTCTTTTTAGGTATATAGACTCTTCGGGCAGGCGTTGGCATGTAACTTTCATCCTTTAGCGCAGCTATCAGATGTCCTATTCTATCAACACTCATTCCGTCAATGGTTTTGCCGTCTGAACCAGGTGTCATGTTGCCCGGTTTCGCATAAATGCGCTGGTAGGCTACATAAAACATCTGTTCATTGAATAGGATGCGGTACAACCTTTCGTACTTGTAATGCACATCTTTGCTATGTGCAGATAAACTGTTTAATATGGTCTCTGGATTTCTCATACGTCTCACACGTTATCGTTTGACAATATTAAAATTACCGAGCTGTTCCCCTTTGCCATGTACGTGGCTTTCCCACGCTCAGACTACTACGGGAACTCCGTTGCCATGCGGAGTTTTCAGAGCCTATGCTCATAGCCTTTCGGCATCTCCGTGTAGGCAATCCCCATTTAGTGGCCTTGATAACTTGGCTTGACAGACTGTCGGATGCAACGTACATCCTTTTCCGTTCTCTGACGGATATGTCGCAGTAAATTCCTTGCCCATCACTCCATTCAATAAGCGTGGGTACTGCGAGGCAACGTATGTAACTGCTTTCCGTTGCCACCTCTACATTAGTCATAGGACTATTGTTCAACCAATCAGGCTTCATCCTTGTGTCTGTCTTTTCCCATAGCAATTCAGTCGCAGTTTAGCAATTAACTGACTTATCGCGTTACCGACATGCTTCACTCCCCGTTTGGTTTCCCATTCGGATAAGTCGGTATGGGATAGGTTTATAAATTGGAATACTAACCTAATCACTTGCCAAAGTGATAATTATCAAGCCCCTATTATGGGCGCACTGTATGCGTAGAATGAGCCATCCTCGCAGATGACGCTCATATTGGTCTCCGTCTCAAACTCACGGACGGCAGCCTTTACACGCAGCACATTCTCCGCATCGTCAGCTTTTCCAGCAATAATGTTTTGCGACCCGAGATCTACATAGCGTATAGCTGCAGGAAAGATGAGATGCACCGTCTTTTCAAACGTAACCTCCAGCCCGTAGGGCAATACGACCCGTCCATTCGGTATCGATCGGCTCATCCCTTGGTAAAGGTCTCCGCTACTCAGTAATTGATTGTTTCCCTCCACTTGTTGTGCCATAGCAGGGAGCGTTATCGTAGCACAAACTACGATAGATAAAATCCATTTCTTCATAAGTATATCAGTTGTTATTGTTAGAGTTCTAAAAGCTTACTTCGTCTGTACAAGGAATAGTCTATATCCTCCTTTGAGCGTCACCTTAATCGTGCGGAGCTTCTTCTGTAGTAGTTGTCCAGCTCCCTGCATCACCCCTCTAGTCACCTCGGAGATGATTTGGTCTTTAGCCGATGAGGAAAAGGTGAAAGAGGTACCCATCGATCCCCCGACATTTGCCCCCATCTCCTTGAGTGCTGACACCTCTTCAGAGCCAGGGATATAGACTCCCATCTGTCCGTCTGTATCATAGGCAGATAGTTTGACCGGCAGAATGCGACCATTCACCTCTATGCTCTTAATCAGCAACTGCATTCGGTTGCCATCGATCTTAGCTTGAGCCATTAAGATACTATGCTTTGGGATTGAAGTTTGCTGTACACGAGCGGTCTCCACCAGGCGAAGAGCAACGTAATCACCCTCTTTGAGGGTCGTTGTTTTGTCCACCACTACGCAAAGGGTATTGCGCTCGCCAGAGATTGCGGAGCTATTAGAGAGCGAATGAAAGCTCATGTTCCGCTCCTTGGCTCCGTACATCTCCATAAACTCCTTGTCGCTCATTGGCTGGTCCAGTGCTGAGACCAACGGCTTGCGGTCAGCTATTATCTCCATTGGAGCCTCGTCCTTGGCAGCTCCACCGCTAGGCGGAGATACCATCTGAGCCTGCTCACTCATAGGCATAGCTCCATGGGCGGGAGAGGCTCCAGCTGCGGGCAAGTACTTAGCCGCCATTTGGTAGCTCTTCTCCATAAGAGCTAGTTGCTTAGCTTCCTCGTCATCGGCTTGTTGGCTAAGCTCGTGCAGTTCACGTCTGAGGTCATCAATCTCCTGTTGCATAGCTTCTCGCTCCTCCTCATAAGGGTCAGAGCCGTAGAAGTCCGCTAGCAGACGGTTGTTCTCCTCGTATCGTTGCATCGAAGACTCAATCTTATTACCAACGACCGCCTCCTGCGGGTCGCTCTCAGACGAGGTTCCCTCCTGCTGAAAGTACTCCGCCAGTCTCCCCACCTCCTCACGAGCTTGCTCCTCTTGAGTTGTATGGTCAACTAGTTCGTAGGCTTTGAGTTTATTCTCCGTTAGCTTTTCGGTCGTAGCTTGTGGTATGTTGTCATTCAACCCCTCACCAGCGTCCGGTTGCTCCTTAGTGGCGGGTGCAAATATAAACCACATAGCAAGGGCAAAGATAATCCCTAGCCCTGCGAAGACTAACACCTTCTTCAATTGTTCTTTCTGTTTATGCTCCATAGTTACTAATCGCTAAATGTTCCATTCTCTTGATGTAGGTTGTATCCCTCTGTATCGGGCTGTCCACCAGCTCCCCCATAGGGATAGGTGGCATCTCCTCACGGTGCGGGAGGAAGAACTGTGCCACCATCCAGATTGAGCAGACTAGGTAGACGAGACTCAGTCCGTAGACAATAATCTGTCGCTGTCTGTTCGTTAGCATATTGCATCGCTCTCTTAGCCGTACCTGCCCCCTCAAATAGCTTCTTCTGAGGGTAGGTCTACTTTTCCGCTTCATAGTCTTATCGCTTGTAAGTTTGGATGTCACGATTCTCTCGTACGAGGAAGTGCTCCATCAAAAAAACCTTGCGGATTGTTGTCCGAGCGAACCGAGTTTTGTAGCGAGCAACTAGTCACCAAGCTTCGCTCCGTGACATTGCTCTGTCGGATAATAAACTGCCGAGCAAAGGTGGTTACTTCATAGGGGTATGAGTCAAAGTCACACCGTATGGAGTCAATCTCTATACGTTGGTTGACATTGCCCGAGATAGCTCGATTGTAGTACCCCTTCTCCGCTAGATCCTTGTAGTAGTTAAAAGCGGACTTGTCGCACAGTTGGAAAGCACGCTCCATATTCTTCTCGATGGCATCCTTGTCGGGCGCAATCGTGAAGAAAAGCTCGTGAAAGCGTCTTACATGCTCTCGAGCCTCCACCGGGCGGTTCATCGAAGCGTCTTGGCTCAGAGCCAGCATCAGAGACTTCCCTTGGTCCAGTACGTACACCTTTTCACGCTGCTTCTTAGCAAAGCTGTACGAAGCATAGACCGCATAGCTACTGACCGCTATGCAGACTATCGCAAAGATGATGGCGTAGAGCCTAATCTGCTTGAAAGAGGTCTCTATGTTTGTGAGTGATTTGAATTCCATATTCCATTATTCTAATTGTCTTATATCTAAAAACTTCTGAGGGGTAGTCTAGTGTCAAGGCGCCTTGGCACTCCAGTGCCATACGGGTGAAACTCTAGTGCCAACCCCACTTGGCACTGCAATTTGTCGGAATATGACGTCTCATTTGTCGGAATATGACGTCTCATTTTTCAGTCTTTCGTTTCATACGAAGGAAACTGCAGTTTCATAGGTAAGAAACTCTAGTTTCATAGGCAGGAAACTCCAGTGCCATGGGTAGGAAACTGTAGTGCCACACGGCAGGCACTACGCTTACCTCCCCCAGCTGCTATATTGACGCACATAGGAGGAGCTAATCCTACCCACCTGACCGTCATACGACCGTCACGTGGTCATCGCATCCTCATCAAGCGTGTCATAGCCACCCTTCGGCTGAAGGGGCGCTATTTGCCCTTGATAAGTGCCCCTTTGATACGTCCGCCTACGTTGCCAGCTATAGACCCCGTGGCACCAGCTACCGCCTTACCTCCCGTATAGGCACCCTGAGCTCCTCGTTGCGCCGTCTGATTGACATTGCGTCCGTACGCCCCGATACCACCACCAGCCTCTATAATCCAGCCCGCTACCGTAGGAACACAGAAGTACCCCACGATACCAATCAGAAAGAAGACAATGTAGTACCAGCTACCCGAATCGGGCAGATAGTTAGGGTCACTCAATGCTGCAATATCCTTCTGCACCATCAACACCTGTATCTTTGTGAGGAGCGCCGAGAGGACAGAGCTCACGGGTAACCACAGATAGACCGATATGTAGCGTGAGAAC